>JAVBNX010000001.1:0-330830 GCA_031551275.1 Rikenellaceae bacterium | reverse complement strand
CCGGCGTGTTGGCCCGGGGGATACCGGCGTTCATGCTGGCCATCAAGCCGGTCCCGGCTGTATAGAAGTCGGCGGCCGAGGTAAACGGTTTGTTGGTGTCGTCCTGTGTGCCGAATCCGATGCCCTTCGCGGGCACTCCCGATGCGGTCAGCCAGAAGCAATACCCTACGCAGGCGTGGTTGCGGGTGGTAGTAGAAATCAATCCGTACGCTATATCGGTGGTTTGCGACATGGACACCAAACTGTAACACCCTACCACGTTGTATTGCGCGGCGGTGTGGCGTCCCATCACGCTTCCCATAATGCCGCCCTCGTATTTTCCTTTTATCGATCCGTTGGAGTAACACGCTACAACCGTGCAGTTTTCCGATCCGGCACTGCCTACGATACCGCCTACTACGATGTTGCTCTCGAGGCGGGTCGATTTTCCGGTATGGCAGCCGGTTATAAAGCAAGGTGTGCCAGTCGACCCCGCGATTCCGCCTACACCGGGTGCTACCGCAGTTGCGCCGCTCGTTATGATGCCTTCGAACGAGCAGCCGTCTATTGTTCCTGAAGACATATACCCCACAATACCGCCCAATTCGGGAGTGGTTTCTTCATTGAATGTGATCGTGGTGTTGGTGACGTGGCAGTCGATCACTTTGGTGTTGGATATGGTAGCTGCGATCGTCCCGGAATGGCCGCATATACCGCTTATCTTTGCACCGTCGATTGTCAGGTTACTGATGGTCGTGCCTTTCACATTTGCGAATAGGCCCGCGTAACCATATGCCGGGCTTACGATCATCATGTTGCTGATGGTCTTTCCGTTGCCTTCGAATTTGCCGGAGAATTCCTGATCGGGATTCACACCGATCGGCGTCCAGTAGGTGCTTGTATTTCCTGCCGTTCCCCCCAGGTCGATGTTTTGGAGGAGTTTGACGGTTCCGGTCGATGTGCCGTTGTCGCTCCAGGCCTTGATTACCTCGCCGCGCTGCGCATCGGTCGTGGCGGCGTCCCATGCCGCTGCGAACGCCCTCAGGTCGGCCGCGGTTGCAATGCCGGTCCCGGCCCCGGGTTGCTCGATGGTTATGTCGCATGAATCCGTCTTGCGCCCGTCGTTCGTGGTAACGGTGATCGTTACCACGCCCGCCCCGACGCCGGTTACCTCGCCCGTGGAGCTGTCGACCGTCGCCCGGTTCGTGTTGTTGCTTTTCCAGGTTACGCTCTGGTCTGGGGCGTCGAGCGGGTTGACGAAATAAGTCAGGGTCACTTTTGCCCCGACGGCCAAAGTGGCCGGAGCGTTGGATATGTAGACACTGGTGACGCGTCCGGCCAGGTCGCCGCCGCCTTTGCTGCACGCAGCCAGCAAAGCAAGCCCGAGCAATACAATGATCGATCTTTTCATGGGGAGTATTTTAGCCGAAATATAATGCAAAAAATGCTAACTTGCAATTAATTCCCCATGAAAACTCCGCAACCGTTACGTTAAGGCGCGCCCCGGCTACACGAATTTCTCCCCCTTGGAGAACCTCACATCGTCGATAAACCGCTTTATATTCTGCTCGTTGGCCTTGGGGCAGATCATCAGCGCGTCCTCGGTCTGGACCACGATGTAGTCGTCCAACCCCTCCACGACGGCCAGCTTGCCCTCGGGAACGTGGACGATGCAGTTTTTGGTCTCGTAGACCATTGCCTCGCCCCGGATCGCGTTGCCCTCCTCGTCCTTGGGCGAGTACTGGTAGAGCGAGCCCCACGTCCCGATGTCCGACCATCCGAACTCGCTGCAACGCACGTAGACGTTGGAGGCCTTCTCCATCACCCCGAAGTCGATCGAGATGGGGCGGCACTGCGAGTAGATCTGCTCGATGGCCTGCGCCTCAGAGGGGGTGCCGTACAAAGCGCGCGCGCCGTCGAACAGGGCGGCGGTGTCGGGCAGGTGCATCTCAAGGGCCTCGATGATCTGGGAGGTCTCCCAGATAAAGATCCCCGAGTTCCAGAAAAACTCGCCGCTCTCCATGAACACTTTGGCCATCTCCAGGTTGGGTTTCTCGGTAAAGGTCTTCACTTTGCATACCTCGCCGGAGATCTTTTCGCCTACCTGTATGTAGCCGTAGCCCGTGTCGGGGCGGCTGGGCTGTATGCCTATGGTCATCAGAACGCTGTTCTGTTGTGCGAACTCCACGCCCTCGGCAACGGCCCGGTGGAACTCGGCCTCTTTTAGCACCAGATGGTCCGCCGGGGTAACGATCATCGTCGATCCGGGGTCGGTGGCCCGCAGCCTGAAAGCCGCCCAGGCGATGCAGGGGGCGGTGTTGCGCCCGATGGGCTCGCCCAGCACCTGCGAGGCCTTGAGCATGGGAAGCTGCTCGAGCACCAACGGCGCGTAGGCCGCATTGGTAACCACCAGGAAGTTCTCGTCGGGGACCAGCGCCTTGAACCGGTCGTAAGTCTGCTGGATAAAGGTCCTGCCCGTGCCCAGGATATCGAGGAACTGCTTGGGACGTTTGCCGCGGCTCAAAGGCCAGAAACGGCTGCCGATCCCCCCGGCCATGATCACGCAATATAGGTTGTTCGCCATATTTTGATGGAGTGAGTATTTTTAAGAGATTCCAAAGGTATGGAAAAAAAGGCAACCGAAAAATTTTATACTACCTTTGCGTTCCGCGAAGGTAGGATGCGCCTCGGCAATTTCTTCAAGCAAGCTTGAAAATTGCGCTCGGCTTTCACTACCTTTGCAACCAAATCCTCGACAATGGAGAAAATAAGGATGTACACCATTCCCAACCTGATTACCTCGCTGAACCTGCTCGCGGGGGCGATGGCGACGGTAATGGCGGTGAGGGGTGAGCTCCAGAACGCTTTCTGGTGCGTGGCTTTGGCCGCGGTCTTCGACTTTTTGGACGGACTGGCCGCGCGGCTGCTCAAACAATACTCCCGGATCGGGGTGCAATTGGACTCGCTGGCCGATATGGTCAGCTTCGGACTTGCGCCCGCCGCGGTCGCCTTCACGATGTGGCAGGCCAGCGGCGGGGTGGGGCTGTGGTGCTACCTGGCCTTCGTGCTGGCCGTCTTCTCGGCCCTCAGGCTGGCGCGGTTCAACATCGACGAGAGCCAGACCACCGAGTTCGTCGGGATGCCCACGCCCGCGATGGCCCTTTTCGTGGTCTCTGCCGGATATGTTTTCGACACCGGGACGATCTCCCTGGCCCAATGGACGATCCCGGCGGGTGTGGCCGTGCTGTGCTTCCTGATGGTCTGCCCGCTACGGATGTTCTCGCTCAAGTTCTCCGGGACAGGCAATGCTTTGCGCATCGTTTTCCTGGTTCTTGCCCTTGCCGCCGTGGCTGTTTTCGGCGTCGCGGCCATCCCGGGCGTGATCGCGGCGTACGTGGCCATTTCGGCCGTCCGTGCCTTGATAAGAAAAAATTGACTATCTTTGCGCCCTGAATGTGTAAGCTAAGGCTTATATTCGGAACGGTTGTTGTGTTATTGCTCTCCATGAGCGCTTGGGCACAGATGCCGTCCGTCATGCAGGGTGCCGGTTACGGAACCATGGCAGCGACGCCCCCGCCCGTGGTGGACGAGGACGAGCAGGCCGCGCCCACAGCGCAGGACACCGTCAAGCGCAAGCCCCCCAAACCCCTGGAATCCTATTTCTTCAACGACTCGGTCCGCGCCCAGGACCATTTCCTGTGGCACGTGGACATGTGGCGCAACCGGATCGAAATGACCGCCCTGGACACGATGGAGACGGGCTGGCAGATCGACTACCCCTTTTTGAAGAACGACGTGGGCTCGGCCTACCTCGGCAATTTGGGGGGCGCGGCCATCCCGCTGAACTACTTTACCCGCCCCCGGTACGAGGATTTCCAATTCGCGCAAGCCTACGACAGCTACTACTGGACGCCCGAGCGGGTCAGGTTCTACAACGGCAAGGCCCCCTACACGCGCCTGACCTACATCATGTCGGGGCAGGCCCGCCGCTACGAGGAGAATTTCGGGCTGATCCACTCCCAGAACATCAACCCTTCGACGGGCTTTTCGCTCGATTACCTGAGCCGGGGCACCAAGGGGATGTATACCTGGCAGAAGGCCCGCGACAAGAACCTCTCGGTCAGCGCCTACCACACGGGCAAGAAGTACACCGTGCACGGGGGCTACATCTACAACGCGGTGCTCAACAACGAGAACGGCGGCAACACCGACGATTTTTGGGTCCAGGACACAATATTGGAGCAGCCCACCCTCGTTCCTGTATGGTTGCACGACGCGAAAACCGCCATGAGGAACAACACCTACTACCTGGTCCAGTCCTACGGCGTGCCCTTGAAGAAGCTGACCGAGGAGGATTTCTCGATCTCCGACCGTTCGAGCCTCTTTATCGGCCTGGCCAGCCAGTACGACCGCTGGGTAAAGAAATACAGCGACACCTACGCCCAAAGCAACGCCACGCTGATGGACGGGACGAACCGGAATTTTTATGAAAACTGGTACTACAACCCGGTGATGACGGCCGACTCGATCTTCGAGTCGAAATTCGCCAACCGCGCTTTCATCCAGCTCCAGCCCTGGGACCGCAACGCGATCATCGGGGTGATCGACGCGGGCGCCGGCGTGGACATACACCAATACTACACCTTCTCGCCGGAGCAGTACGTCTCCGGGCGCGAAAAATGGAGCCGCACCGACTACTACGTCTACGGCTCCGTGGAAGGCAAACTCAAAAAGTATCTCGATTGGGACGCGGATTTGAAATACCACCCCACCGGATACCGCAGCCAGGACCTCGATATCGGAGGTCATTTGGCCCTGAGCGCTTTTGTTCGGGGCCATCGAGCCACCCTCTCCGGAGCTTTGCGCCACAGGATCGTGACGCCGGGCTTCTGGGAGCAAAACCTCTTCTCGAACCACTTCGTGTGGTCGCACTCCTTATCCAAGGAGAATGAGACCCGGATAGACCTTGCGCTTTCGGTCCCCAACTGGGGCCTGGAGCTGGGCGCCCACCAGAGCGTCGTAACAGGGAAGGTCTATTTCAACGCCGACGCCGTGATCCAGCAGGAGAGCGGAGAGGTAAGCGTTTCGGGTCTGTACGCCCGCAAGGATTTCACCTTCGGTGGATTCCATTTAAACAACAGGGTATTGCTGCAGTGGAGCACATCGCAGGCAGTCATTCCCGTCCCGTTGGCAAGCGCGTATATGTCTTATTTTCTGGAATTCAATGTGGTACGCAACGTACTCAGGGTCCAGGCAGGCATAGACGGCCGTTTCAACACCTCCTACTACGCTCCGGGCTTCATGCCTTCCCTCTCGCAGTTCTACAACCAGCGGGAGAAGGAGTTGGGGGATTATCTTTGCCTCGACGCTTTCGTGTCGGCCAAGTGGAAACGGATGCGCATCTTAGTCAAGATGGCACGCATCAACGAGACGCTCATCGGTGAGAGCAACTACCAGGTCCTGCACTATCCTTTGAACAGGATGCAGTTCAAGATCGGGTTCAGCTGGAATTTCTACGATTAAACTCCTTTGCGGCCAGTGCGCAGCCCGCAACCAAAACCGTCATGTTTCGACGTAAAATTTTGTTTTTCCTCGTCCCGGTCCTCGTTGCCGGTACGGTTCTTTTCCTGGGGCGCGGCCTGCCCCGTAAACAGGCCGAAAGAAACAATTTCAGCGTGGCCATGAACGTCGCCACGCCCGGTTACTTTACCTTCGGCGAGGAGGGCTACGGCTACCTCCACGACCTTTTGGGCATCTACGCCCGCAACCGCAACATCGAATTACGAATCGTCTCCGACCCCGACTCGGCCGACATGACCGTCACGACAGACGGTAAAGGGCTGGAGGTCTTTACCACCGACTACGTTGTTTTGTCCCGCGGCGGGGTGCGCCCCGACCAGGCTATGCCCTACGGCGTGGTCCCCGGCGGTAAAATGATGGTTTCGAGCGCTTTTCTGGCCTCGGGGCGTTGCGACGCTTTGGCCGACTCTTTGTCCGGGACGGAGATCGTCTTTTCCCGGGACAACTGCTTCGAGATGATCGAGGCGCTGGCCGGGGGCTACTGCGACTATGTGGTCTGCGAACGCAGCGAGGCCAACATGGGATGCGCTTTGACGCGCGGTGTGGCCGAGATCGCGCAGTTGGACCCTTGCGTTACCGTGCGCGTGGAGTTCGCTTCGGATGCCAAAGACCTCTCGCAGGACTTTTCGCGCTGGCTGGCCCGCTTTGCCAAAGGCAGGGAGTACGCCGAGCTGAAGGACCTCTACTACGGGACGGGTATCGTCCGCCAGATGCTCAACCGGGGCGGGCAGGACGCGGTTTCGGTCTTCGACAACGTGATCCGCAAGGTGGCCCGCAACGAAGGGCTCGACTGGAGGCTGCTCTTGGCGATCGCCTACCAGGAGTCGCGTTTCGACCCCTACCTGACCTCCCCGAGGGGGGCCTGCGGGTTGATGCAGGTCATGCCTGCGGTGGCCGGACAGTTCGGCGTGGACCGCAAGCAACTGATGGACCCCGAGACCAACGTGCTGGTGGCCGCCAAGGTATTGAACCGGATCGGCCACATCCTGCACATCCCCAGAAACTCGACCGACCCCGACCGCATGGCCATCCTTCTGGCGTGCTACAACGGGGGGATCGGCCACGTGGGCGACGCGCGCAGGCTGGCTTCCAAGTACGGCGAAAATCCCAACAGTTGGGACAACGTGGCCAAATACCTCGCCCTGAAGAGTCAGCCGGAGTACTACGGCGACGATGTGGTCAGGTGCGGGAGCTTTACCGGGAGCGGCGAGACGATCGCCTTCGTGGGCCAGGTAATCCGCAAATACGACGTTTATTGCCGCCAAAACGCTGAGATATAACAATTTTTTCATACATTCGCACGTTCTAAAATCATGCGAATGGAGAAGGAGTTTATCGGATGCGAGCAGGCGATCTTCGCCGGCGGCTGTTTCTGGGGTGTCGAGAACCTGATGATGAAGTACTGGCCCGGTGTGCGCTCGATCGAGTGCGGCTACATCGGCGGCCACAAGGACAACCCCACCTACCCCGAGGTCAAGGCCCACACCACGGGCCACGCCGAGGCGGTAAGGATCTTCTTCGATCCCCACATGGTGGACTTCGAAACGCTGGCCAAGCTCTTTTTCGAGATCCACGACCCGACCCAGTTGGACCGCCAGGGCATCGACGTGGGCGACCAGTACCGCTCGGAGATCTTCCACACCAGCCCGGAGCAGGAAAAAACCGCCTGGAAGCTGATCGAAGTGCTTAAATCCAAGGGCTACGACGTGGTAACCAAAGTAACTCCCGCCACGACCTTCTGGCGTGCCGAGGAGTACCACCAGAAATACTTCGACAAGAACGGCGGCGAGCCCGACTGCCACCGCTACGAGAAAAAATTCTAACGATACGGGGCGCATGAAAATGCGCCCCTGTTTTTTATGGCAATTACGACAATACTTTTGTTTTTGTCAATAATTGTCAGATATTTGCGCATAGTATCCCCGGCATTTACCATCCCAGAAACCTCGCCGATGTAATCAGGTCAATCGCACCCGGAGCTATGAAACGTCTAATTCCCCACATTTGTATCGTCGCCCTTGCCGCCGCATTCGGGCTTACGACCTCTTGCAGCAAGAGCGGCTCAGGCACAATAACCGCCAAATACCGATTTACCGGGACTCCTTCGGGCACGGCCAAGGGCGGTACCACCCGGGCCGCCGCCGTACAGGGCACGGAAGACTTTACCGAGTTTTACTCCAACCTCGGGGCGAAAAAAGGCGCGTTTACCCCCACCGAGATGGTTATCGCGGTCGGCAATCTGACTATCGCGCAGGAGCTTGGCTTTAAGGGCCATGACCTTATACGCAGTTTTGGAAACTCGATAGCGGAGGGCATTGTCATGGTGGACCTCGCCAAACCCATTACCGTAAGTGCGGAGGGGATCGAACCGGGATTCTACGACTACCTTCACTTTACATACAGCGATTCGTATGCGGAAAGGCACGACTCGGATAACCCGAACGATTGGGAATGGCTTTCATTCGTATCTTTCCCCAAACCGTCCGGGATCGATTTGCAGACACACGCCTATTCGTCTTTGGAGGAGGGCAGCGCCCGTGTAAGTAAAGCGCCCGACCAGATAACGGTTTTGCTCAATTTACTTCAGCCCGTTGCCGTGGACTATCACTGGGGATCCTTCACAAAAAACGCCAATCCCGGCAAACGGCTTGGAACCAAGGTGGGCGGGGTCCATCAGCTGTTCTTCTTAGGGGATAAGTATATCGTCGTACCTTGCAGCGCGGATGAAAAGAGGTTGAGCGACATTATCCCCGGCACCATGCAACTGGGAATAAGCAATTCCACGGTTACCGGCATTATCATTCCCTTTAAGGGCATAGAGGTTCCTGAAGACGCAACGGCCGTCAGGTTTGAGATCGTCTGGGACATCGAAGACATTGTCGAGTGGTACGAAGGGCCGAGTAACCAAACGACGGACGACGATATATTCGTTTTAAGGGACGGCTTCTGGAACGGCTTTTCGGTCAAGGCGGTCATAGAGCAATAAGAACTTCATCTTCATCATAAACCTCGCCGATGTAATCAGGTTAATCGCATTCAGAGCCATGAAACGTTTAATCCCTCACATTTGTATCGTCGCCCTTATTGCAGCAATCGGGCTGACGACGGCTTGCAGCAAAAATGGCTCAGGCAAAATAACCGCCAAATACCGCTTTACCGGAACCCCTTCGGCTACCGCCAAGGGCACTGTGTCCCGGGCTGCCTCCGCCGTGGAGGGCACGGAGGACTTCGATGAATTCTACACCAAACTTGGGGCGAAGAAAGGGTCGTTTACCCCGACCGAGATGATCCTCATGGTCAGCCATTTGACCATTGCGCGGGAACGCGGTTACTATATCTGCGACTTGATGCGTAGCAGGCACGAAGAAGATCCTGTCTTGATCGACCTTGCCAAACCCATTACGGTAACCGCGGAAGAAATGGAGCCGGGGTTTTACGACTACCTTCAATTCTCTTTTGTCGATGTGGGTGCCATAGGGCCTGAAGCCCCAGAAATTCTTACGACTGTCACTTTCCAGAAGCCGTCGACGGTCGATTTGCAAACCCATGCTTTTACATCCAGGACCCTGGATCTGGGCGACGCGTATGGATACAGGGAAGAGAAACCCGGCTACATAACGGCTGCGATTTTCTGCTTCCAACCCCACATTGTGGATCTAATGTATGGAGCTTTCACAACAGGCACTTCTCCGTGCAGCTCGCTGGGAACCGGCGTAGGCCATATCGGTCAACTTTTTTTTGTAGGGGATAAGCATATCGTAGCACGTTACAATGGCCAGGACCAGGTGTTGAGCGACTTTATCCCCAATGCTGTACCTGCGGGAGTGACCGGTGCCATATCTACCGGCATTATCGCTCCCTTTGAGGGCGTCGATGTCCCCGAAGACGCGACGGCCGTCCGCTTTGAGATCGTCTGGGACATTACCGACGTTATCGAGTGGTACGAGGGACCGGACAACACGACGACCGACGACGATATCTTCGTCCTAAGGAACGGCTTCTGGAACGGCTTTTCCGTCAAGGCGGTCATCGAGCAATAGTGGAAAGGGGCGCACATTGTGCGCCCCTTTCAGTCATCCTATCCCCCCTGCTTATTTCAACGACCTGGTCGTCTGCGCCAGCCGGATAAACTCGGCCCTGTACCCGCTCGGGTCGTAATCCAGCGACTCCTGCGCCAGCTTGATCGCCTTGTCGATGCTCCCGTCGCCGGTAAAGTCCGAGCCCCGGATTACCTGGGCGAACATGGCCACCGCGGAGGCGAATTTGTAGTCGGAGTCCGTGCCGCCCGTGCGGTCGGTGACCACGGCCGAGATCAGGTTGCTCTTGTCGCTGTCCACGGGCTTGTACCGTAGTTTGACGGTCATCAACTCGCCGGTGTAAGCGCTTGCATCCATAATGCTCACGTGTTGGGCGGGGTTGACCGGTTGGTACTTGAGCGGATCCACGCCGCCCATCCCGCTCTTCGATCCCTTGGGCACGATCTCATACAACGCCGTCACACAATGTCCCGCG
The DNA here is from genome assembly GCA_031551275.1 of Rikenellaceae bacterium. Taxonomy (GTDB): domain Bacteria; phylum Bacteroidota; class Bacteroidia; order Bacteroidales; family Rikenellaceae; genus JAVBMJ01. The sequence goes on along the minus strand of JAVBNX010000001.1, from coordinate 320,759 downwards.
CCCAGGTCGCCCGCGTCCACCTTGTCGTCGTTGAAATCCTCGTCGCGCAGCAGCCTGCTCTCATAGCCCACCAGCCGGTACGACTCCACGTTGGCGGGGTTGAACTCGACCTGCAATTTCACGTCCTTGGCCACCGCGTACATGGTCGACCCGAACTCGTTGACCAATATCTTGTTGGCCTGCTGCAAATCGTCGATGTAGGCGTAATTCCCGTTGCCCGCCTCGGAGAGGGTCTGCAAACGGTTGTCCTTGTAATTTCCCATCCCGTAACCGAGAATGGTCAGGTAAACCCCGCTCTTGCGCTCCTGCTCGATCAGGCCCTTCAGCCCCTCGGGCGAGGATACGCCCACGTTGAAATCGCCGTCCGTGCACAAGATGATCCGGTTGTTGCCCCCCTGGATAAAGTTCTCCCGGGCCACCTTGTAGGCCAGTTTGATCCCCTCTCCGCCCGCCGTCGAACCGCCCGCCGTGAGCTTGTCGAGGGCCTCGCGGATCTTCTGGGGATCGCTCCCCGGCGTGGAGGCCAGCGCGAGCCCCGCAGCCCCGGCGTAGGTAACGATAGCCACCCGGTCGTTGTCGCGCAGGTTGTTGACCAACAGTTTCATCGAGCTGACCACCAACGGCAAGCGGCCGTACATCGAACCCGACACGTCGACCAGAAAGACGAAGTTGGTGGCGGGAATGTTCCTGTCCTCGATCTCGCGCGCCTTGACCCCGATGCTGACCAGCGTGTGCTCCCTGTTCCAGGGGCAGGGACCGCTCTGCGTCGTGATCCTCACGGGATCTTTGCCTGTGGGCTGGGGGTAGCGGTAGGAGAAATAATTGACGAATTCCTCGACCCTGACCGCGTCCGGCTCGGGCATCCGGCCCTGGGAGATCAGCTTGCGCGTAAGGGTATAGGAGGCCCCGTCCACGTCCAAAGAGAAGGTCGATAGGGGCTGGCGCACCACATTGATAAAGCGGTTTTCATTGATCCGGCTGTGCTCCTCTTGTCCGGGGTAATAATCCGAGACGGGGGCGGGCGAGGGGGCGATCATGCAGGCGTCGTATTCTACCGCCAAGTACCCCTTGGCCTGCTTGCTGCTGCCCACTCTCTTGTTCGCACTCAGCCCCGCGACGCTGCCCGACAGGAAGTATGCTATTTCCTCCTTGCACTCTACGACGTCCAAATTGCAGATTTCCACCTTGACAGGCTGCATAACCACGTTGAGTATCCCGTTGTCGGGGACTTTGAGTGTCTGTGTTTCGCAACCGAGATAGGTAAAGGTAATCGCTGCCCCTTTGTCGGCCTCGATCGAGTAGTTGCCCTTGGTGTCGGTAAACGTGCCTTTTTTGACCTTGTCCACCGCGACCGAAACGCCCGAAAGCGGTTTTTTATTCTCGTCGGTAACGGTGCCCTTGACGGTGATCGCCGAGAGGCGGAAAGCGGAGCAGACCAGCATAAGGCCCGCGAGCAGAAGGATGCGTTGTTTTTTCATATCGGTAAAGTTTTGGTTGGTTTCTGCTTAATGGATACGGGCGGGGTGCGGATTCCATAATCGGTGCGAATTTTTTTGTATGTTTGTAAAATGGAACAAGCGCACAGCGATGCGGAGCTGCTGGAAAAGTTTACCTCGGGCGGGGATATGGAGGCCCTGGGTGTGCTTTACAAACGCTATATTCCCCTGGTCTACGGCCTTAGCCTGCGCTATCTGGGCGAGCAGGCCGCCGCGCAGGACGCGGTGATGGACGTTTTCGAGCACATCGCGGCGAACGTCGCAAGGTTCGAGGTCCGCGATTTCAGGACCTGGCTCTACTCGGTCGCCCGCAACCACGCGCTGGGCGTTCTGAGGCGCAAAAACCCGGAAAAACCCGCCGATTTCGCGGCTTCGGTTATGGAAACGGCCTTTGTCGTGCATCTATTGGAAGGAGAGGGTGAGGAAGAACGCCTCAGGGCGCTCTCTGAGTGCATGGAAAAACTGCCCCCCCGGCAAAGGGAGTCGATCAGGTTGTTCTTTTACGAAAAACAATCCTACGCCGACATCGAGAAGAGCACGAAATACGACTACAACAGCGTTAAAAGCTATATACAGAACGGCAAGCGAAACCTGAAGAACTGCATCGAACACCGCCTTGAAACTCATTGATTACATATCCGGCCTTCGCCGCGGCGCCCCCGCCCGCCAGCTTGAGAGAGATTCGATGACCGACCCCTTCTTAGCTGACGCGCTGGAGGGCTTCGACAACACCCCGGGCGACCACCTCAAGGCGTTGCAGGAGCTGGACCAGGCCCTTGCAAGCCGTGTCGCGCACGGGCAGGGCGGGACGCAGGCCCAGGAACAACAAGCCTCCGGACAACAGACCCCCGATCAACCGATTCCCGGGCAGCAAGCCCCCGGGCCGGAAGGCGTGCAGCCCACGCTCTCCCCGCACGGCTGGAAGGGTATGCTGACCTGGGAGAACGCCAAGGCCGCTATGCGATGGGGTATGGTCGCCGCGTTGCTGCTGACCGTCTTCCAGATCGGGCGGCTGTCCCTCTATTCCGACGGCGACCAGCCCAAACTATCCCTGTCCGAGAAGCGGACCGACCCCTTCGAGGTGTACGACCAGTCGCCCGTGCTGAATATAATTTCGCCTGAACAGGAGGCCGATACCCTGCCCCCGCGCGAAGAAAAAATGCTGCGGCGCGAGGAGCAGCGGAGCAGGGAGCAGGCCGCCGTCCACACCGGCGACATCCTCCTTATCGTGCCCAACCAAACCGAGGCGGAGCTGGCCGCCGAATTGGAGAAGGCCGCCGAAGATTTCCACCCCGACGAGCTGCACGGCATCAAGGCTGTCACGGCTGTCGCATCGGCCCCGCGCCCCGACTCCGCCAACGCCAAACAAAGCGCGGAAAAAGCCGCCGATATGAGGGGACTGTACTCCTTCGATGCAAGCGGCGACGCGTCCCCCGGTCGCGGGTATATTGGAGGCACGCAAAAAATGTCCGCCGCAAAGAAGGAGTTGCCCAATCTGACCTGGATGGATACGGCACAGCCTTCGGACGGGACGGCCGCCTTGTCGGAGTCCCTGTCGGGCAGCGTCGCCGGGATAACGGTCGAAGGGCAGGCCGCCCGCGCCGCAAAGCCCGCCGCGGGAGAGGGCGCTTTCTCGGATTACCTCAAAGCGAACACCCCGAAACTCTACGACCGGGACGGCAAACGCATCCGGGGCAGGGTAGTGATGACCTTCAGGGTGGACGTCACTGGCCGTCCCTATGGGATCACGGTCCGGGACAGCCTCGCACCCCAGGCCGACAGCGTGGCCGTGAGCCTGCTCGGCAAGGGCCCCGACTGGACCCCGGGCGAGGGCCAGGCCAGGATCCGGTTCTGATCCCCAAAGTTAAGTTTGCCCTTTCCGGTTAGATTTCCGGCTGTAAACGGCATAAAATCGTTATCTTTACTTTGAACGGAAAGTAACCGATTGAATGCCTATGAGAAAATTTACCCTGATCTTTCTTCTGGTCGTGTTGTTTCCCTGGCGCTCCGCCGCCCAGGATATCATCGTGCGTACCACAGGCGACACCATCCGGTGCCTGGTCCTGGAGCTGACAGACCAGGCCGTCCTCTACCAGGTCAAAAATGACGGAGTGGTCAAGCGCAGCACCATCCAGCTCAGGGATGTGTCGACGCTGGTGGTGGAGGGGAAGGTGGTTTTCTCTCCCTCGACGCCCCTTACCGCTTCCACTACCCCTGCCCCCTCCGCCGCGCAATCCGGTGCGCCCCTCCGGGATATGGAGCAACCCAGGGCCGACCGGCAGCAAAGGGGTGTTCCCCGGGGCGGATTCCGCCTCTCGGTCGGCGGCGGAGTGTCCTTCAAGTTGGGGAAAGGGGAGTCCCAAGGTATAAGCCTCGATGCGAAAGAGCGATTCGGGGCGGTAATCCATGGGGACGTGGGCGGATTTTTCAACGATCAATACGGCGTGGTCCTGACAGTTCATCATGTAAGGAATACTATCTCCTATGGCGACACCTCGGGTTACTCCTTCGGCCGCTCTTTAAGCAACCCCTTTGGCTACTCTTCCGACGATGTATCCGAGGCCCAAAGGATCACTTTTGTAGGTCCGTCGTTTTTGATGCGCAACCGGGGTGCTTCATGGAGTCCTGTATTGGGTATAGGCGTCGGCCCCATTTTTCTGAGTGATATTATGCGTATCGGGGATGAACGGCTCGAGCTTACCGGGACCTCTTTCGGCGCCAGCATGAGCATAGGGATAGAGGGCCGCCTGGGTTCCCAGGCAGCGATCGGTTTTCAGTTGGCCATGACGGCCGGAGTGATCGGAAGCGCCACGGACCAACACGGGAACACCTGGAAATCCGAATCATCCGAAGACCGGATGTCGCTTTCATCGGTTACCCTGTCGGCGTATCTGGCCTTCGGACCCCGGTAAAACAAAAAGAGCGCGGTATCCGCGCTCTTTTTGTATGCCCGTTTCCCCTATTTGGGGTCGATCAACGAGAAGCCCGACTTGTAGGGCGGCACGTAGTTGGTCTTGTAGACCTTCCCGTTGCGGAAGTAGAACGACCAGCCGTCGTCGTAGTTCCATTGCTCCACGTCGACGTTGTTCTGCTTGAAGTTGCTCGAATTGATGGGCGTGCCTTTGGCCAGGGTAACCATCTCCTTGGTCATGCCTTCGGCGACCTTGCCGTCGGCGATCAGCTTGCCGTTGGTCTCCCCGAAGCGCGCCTGGTACTCGGCCAGCCGGTCGTTGTAGGCCCTTTGCTGGTCACTCGAGCGCTGCTTGTCGGCGGCCGCCATGGCGGCTACCGCACCCGAGGTGGTAAACTTGGCGTTGGGCGAGGAGGTGTTCTGGAGGTCCTCCACCGCGACGTAGACCTTGCCCAGGTCGGGATTCTCCAAAACGGCTACCACGCGGGGGTTGGCGCTGTCGTCGATCGACACGTCGGTGCAGCGCCACGAGGTGTTGGCCTTCACGTCGGTACGCTTGCTGCCTGAGGCCAAATCGCGCAACCCCTTGTAGTTCTCTACGCTCTGGGTCTCGCGCCCCGTGAAGAGGAATTCGTGCCCGATGAGCGCCGACTTCGACTTTTCGAAGAAGCCCACCACCACGAAGGTGTTGTTGAAGCTCTCCGGGGTAAAGGCGTCGTAACCGTAGTAGAAGGTCTCGCCGTCGTTGTCCACCAGTTGCAGGTAGTTGGAGATCGCGTTGCGGGTGGAGGCCTCGTTGGTGTGTGTGTAGACGTTGGTCACGGTCACGTACTGGTCCTTGAGTTTCTGGTAGTTGGACACCGTCGTGCCTGACGCGCTCTTGACCGGGGCGTAGACGTTGCGTCCGTAGGGCCCCCGGTCGAAGTCGGGCGAGATGCCGAAGCCCTCGTAGCCCTTGGCGGCCTGGGCTGCGGCGTTCTCCTTGATGTAGAGCGTCTGGCCTTTGTAGAGGCTGGGGTTTTGCCCGACGAAGTTGCTCAGGCTGTCGTATTGCAGGCCCTTTTGCGCCGAGGCGGTAAAGGCCGCGAGGGCCAGGGCGGCGGTAATAACGATTTTTTTCATAGTGAGTGGGTTATTTTTTAGATTAGCTCTTTGATCCTTGCGACCATCTTTTGGGCCAGTTCATCGGCCTGCGGTTGGGTCTTGGCTTCGGTGTAGATGCGGATGATGGGCTCGGTGTTCGATTTGCGCAAGTGGGCCCAGCAATCCTTGAAATCGATCTTCACGCCGTCGATATCGGTCACGCGCTCCTCTTTGTAGGCCTCCTTCATCTTGAGCAGGATCCCGTCCACGTCGATGCCGGGGGTCAGTTCGATCTTATTCTTGGACATATAGTAGGCGGGGTATTCCGCCCGCATCTGCGACACCGTTTTGCCCGACCGCGCCAGGTGGGTTAGGAACAGGGCCACGCCCACCAGCGCGTCGCGCCCGTAGTGCAGCGCCGGGAAGATGACCCCCCCGTTGCCCTCGCCGCCGATCACGGCGCCGGTCTGCTTCATCTTCTCGACCACGTTGACCTCGCCAACGGCCGCCGCGGCGTACTTGCCTCCATGCGCCAGGGTCACGTCGCTCAACGCGCGCGATGAGCTCAGGTTGGAGACCGTATTGCCGGGCGTTTTCGATAAAATGTAGTCCGCCACGGCGACCAGCGTGTACTCCTCGCCGAACATCTCGCCGTTCTCGCACACCAGCGCCAGCCTGTCCACGTCGGGGTCGACCGATACGCCGAGGTCCGCGCCCGTCTTTACGACCGTGGCCCTCAACTCCTTGAGGTGGTCGGGCAGGGGCTCGGGGTTGTGGGGGAATTTGCCGTCGGGGGTGCAGTACAACTCGACGACCTCGACGCCCATCTGCCTCAGAAGCTCGGGGATAACCACCCCGCCCACCGAGTTGACCGCGTCGACGGCAACCTTGAACTTCTTGGCCCTGACCGCCTCCACGTCGACGTCTTTTAGCGCCAGCACCCGGTCGATGTGCTCCTGGTCGTAGGATTTGGCGAAAAGGAGCTTGCCTATGCCTTCGATCTGCGGGTAGACGTACGATTCGTCCGCCGCCAGTTCCAGTATCCGCTGCCCGTTGGCCGCGTTGAGGAACTCGCCCCGCTCGTTGAGCAGTTTGAGGGCGTTCCATTGCCCGGGGTTGTGGCTGGCCGTGATGATGATCCCGCCGTCGGCGTTCTCCAGGATGACCGCCATTTCGACCCCCGGGGTGGTGCACAGCCCCGCGTCGATCACATCGACCCCGCAGCCCATCAGCGCGCCCTGCACCAACGACTGGACCATCGGCCCCGAGATCCGCGCGTCCCTGCCGACCACGGCCTTCAGGCTTTTGTTGGGGTGCATCTCTTTGAGCCAGCGTGCGTAAGCGGTCGTGAATTTGAGTACGTCGGCCGGTGTCAGGTTGTCCCCCTGCTCGCCCCCGATCGTCCCCCTGATCCCGGATATGGATTTGATAAGTGTCATGGTTTTGAAATTTTGCACAAATTAACTAATTTTATCGCAAATTATACAATAATTCTATCATGGAAAACCGGATCATCCCCCCCTCCGAGTTGATTATCAACTCCGACGGTTCGATATTTCATCTTCATTTAATGCCCCACCAGCTCGCCGACACGGTAATCCTGGTCGGCGACCCGTCCCGGGTGGGGAAGGTGGCCTCCTACTTCGAAAAGACCGAAATGAAGGTCAGTAACCGGGAATTCATCACAGTAACCGGCACTTACAAAGGCAAACGCATGACCGTGCTCTCCACCGGGATCGGCACGGACAACATCGATATTGTGGTTACCGAACTCGACGCGCTGGCCAACATCGACTTTAAGAGCCGCACCGTGAAGCCCGAAAAACGCGTGCTCACGCTGGTCCGCCTGGGGACCTCCGGGGGCCTGCAATCCGATATCGAACTCGGCACGCTTTTATTTTCCCGTACCTCGGTGGGCTTCGATGGCCTTTTGAACTACTACGCCGGGCGCAACGAGGTGTGCGATCTGGAGATCGAAAAGGCCTTTATCAAACACACCCAATGGAGCGACCTGCTGCCCAAGCCCTATTTCATCGACGCGGACAAGGGCCTTTTAGAGCATTTCAAGGACGTGACCACCGAGGGGATTACCATCTCCGCACCGGGCTTCTACGCCCCCCAGGGCCGCTACGTCAGGCTGGCCCCTGCCGACCTCGGCCTGAACGACAAGATCGCCTCGTTCGATTTCCACGGGAGGAAGATTACCAATTTCGAGATGGAGGGCTCCGCCTTAGCCGGCCTGGGCAAACTGATGGGCCACCGGGCCGCCACGATCTGCACGATCATCGCCCAGAGGGCCCGCCACGACGCAAACGCTAATTATGGTAATTTTGTTGATAAAATGATCGAAACCGCCCTGGAAAAATTAGCCCGTTTGGAGTAAAATTGCTATTTTTGCAAAATATACCATCGTAAAAAAGAAAAACAGATAATCCCATGAAATTCGTCGTATCCTCCTCCTCTTTGCTCTCCCTGCTGCAAACCGTAGGCAAAGTCATCAGCAGCAAAAACAGCCTGCCCATCCTCGACAACTTCTTGCTGGAGCTTGCGGGCGACACCCTGAAAGTGACCGCCTCCGACCTGGAAACCACCCTGGTCGGGAGCCTGAAGGTCGACAAGGTCGAGAAGGAGGGCTCCGTGGCCGCCCCCGCCAAGCTGATGCTCGACTCGTTGAAGGAGTTCTCCGAGCAGCCTTTGACCCTGGAAGTCAACGCCGCGACCAGCGAGATCAAGATGATCTGGAAGTCGGGCTCGCTGGCCCTGCCCGGCACCCCCGCGATCGGTTACCCGACCCTTCCCGAGCTCTCCGAGGAGAAGCAACAGATCGACTTCGAGCCCGACACCCTGTTGACCGGGATCAACAAGTGCATCTTCGCCACCGCGGACGACGAGTTGCGCCCCGTGATGAACGGCGTGTACATCAACATCGAGCCCGGCAGCGCGACCTTTGTGGCCACCGACGCCCACAAGCTGGTCCGCCACACCACCCAGGAGGGGGGCGGCGAGGCCGCTTCGGCCTTTATCCTGCCCAAGAAACCGGCCAACCTGCTGCGCAGCGTGCTGCACAGGGAGCAGGAGCCGATCAAGGTAAGCTTCGATAAGAAGAACGCCATGTTCGCCCTGTCCAACAGCCTGTTGATCTGCCGCTTGATCGAGGGCAACTACCCCAACTACAACGCCGTGATCCCGGCCAATAACCCCAACCACGTGCTGGTCGACCGGGCCGAACTTCTGAACTGCATCCGCCGCGTGGCCGTCTGCTCTAACCCAGCGACCAACCTGATCCGTTTGGAGATCAAGGCCAACCAGATCGACCTGACCGCGCAGGACCTCGACAACTCGGTCTCCGCCAACGAGGCCCTGGCGTGCAGCTACGAGGGCGATCGGATCGAGATCGGTTTCAAATCGACCTTCCTGGTCGAGATCCTCTCCAACATCGAGACCCCCTCGGTAATGGTCGAGCTGGCCGATTCGACCCGCGCAGGCGTCTTCAAACCCGTTTACGACGACAAGCAAACGAGCGACACTTTAATGTTGCTTATGCCTATGATGATCAACGGGTAATGAAGCTCAACCTCAAAAACCCCATCATTTTCCTTGACCTGGAGACCACCGGGACCGATGCGGCCAAGGACCGGATCGTGGAGATGTCCCTGGTCAAGGTGATGCCCGACCAGAGCCGCGAGGTGAAGACCCGGCGGCTCAACCCCGAGATGCACATTCCCGAGGCGGCGTCAGCCGTCCACGGCATCACGGACGAGGACGTGAAGGATTGCCCGAAGTTCCGCGAGATCGCCAAATCGCTGGCCGCCTACATCGAGGGGTGCGACTTTGCGGGGTACAACTCCAACCGCTTCGATATCCCGGTCCTGGCCGAGGAGTTCCTCCGGGCGGGGGTGGACGTCGACTTCAAGAAGCGCAAGATGGTCGACGTGCAGAATATTTTCCATAAAAAGGAGCAACGGACCCTCTCGGCCGCCTACCAGTTCTATTGCGGCAAGGAGTTGGAGGGCGCCCACGGCGCCGAGGCCGACACGCTGGCCACCCTCGACGTGCTCGAATCGCAGCTCGACCGCTACCCCGACCTGGGGAACGACGTGGACGCGCTGGCGACCTTCTCGTCGATGGGCGAGAACGCCGACTACGCCGGGCGGATCCAGTACGACGATAAGGGCCACGAAATCTTCGCCTTCGGCAAGTACAAGGGCCGCCGCGTGGCCGAGGTCTTCCGCGAGGACTCGGGCTACTACGCCTGGATGATGAACGGCGACTTCCCCAAATACACCCTCAAAGTAATCACGGAGATCAAGCTCCGCGAGTTGAAAAAATGAAACGCATCCTGACCGCCCTGCTGCTGACCCTCAGCTTTACTTTGGCGCAGGCCCAGACCCGTTCGTCGAGCGTCGTGCACGTCGACGGCGAGGTCTATTACGTCCATACGGTCGAGCCGGGCCAGACGGTCTACTCTTTGGCCCGCCTGTACGACGTTACCCAGAACGAGATCTACGTGGCCAACCCGGCCGCCCGCGAGGGGATCCAGGCCGGCCAGGCGTTGAAGATCCCGGCCAAGCAACCCAAGCAGCTCAACGAACGGCAGCAGGCGCGCATCTTCGAGGAGTACATCGTCAACAAGGGCGAGACCAGCTACTCGATCGCCCGCAGGTTCGGCCTTCCGGTCGCCACGCTCGTGGAGGACAATCCGGGGCTCGACCCCGCGATCCTGAGCCTGGGGCAGACGCTTCTGATCCGCAAAAAGAGCATGGGCACGACCTCCGAGCCCGAGATCGCCAGGGAGTGGAGCGACTACGCCGAGGCGCTGAACACCGTTTCGGACAGCTACACCTACCACCTGGTCCAGAAGGGCCAGACCCTGTTCTCGATCAGCCGCATCTACCACCTCCCCCAGGCCGAGATCGAGGCCCTGAACGACGTGAAGGACGGCCTCAGGGCGGGCTCGATCCTTAAAATTCCCAACAAGGAGGGCGTCGCGATGACCCCGCCCACGCAGACTAACGGCCAGGGCACGCAAACCGGCCAGCCCGGCCAAGCCCCCGCCCCCTGGAGTACGCAAACCGGACAGGCGCAGCAAACCACGGCGCAGGCAACGGATCCGATGGCAGTCGAGAGCGCGACCGGCGGTTTCCTCTCCTCGATCTTCGGCCGCAAACCCGAGCCCGCCGAGAGGGTCTTCTCCCGCGGCGAGGAAGTGCGTGTCTCGATGATGCTGCCCATCGAAATCGAGAATGCGCCCCAATCCAACTTTTTCGATTTTTACCGCGGCGCGCTCATCGCATTGGGCGACCTCAAGGCGATGGGCTACACCACCCGCATGGACGTTTACAACACGGGCCGCTCCCCCGAATCGGTCGAACAGGTCATCTCGCGCGCGGACTTCGCCGCGACCGACCTTCTGATCGGCCCCGTCTACGAGGAGTGCATGGCCCCGGCGCTGAATTTCGCCGACACAAAGGGCATACCCCTGATCTCCCCGCTGGCCACGGTCGAGAAACTATCCAGCCCCAACCTGTGCCAACTGGCCCCGCTGCCTTCTAAAAAGTACGACAAGCTGCGCCGCCTGATGATCGGCGACAAGAACGTCGTGCTGATCTCCTCCGCCAACAACGATAAGGAGTTCGAGGCCGAGATCGTCCCCGTGGCGGGAACGGCGGCCAAGCGGTTGGAGTACGCCAAAAAGATGAACGTATCGGCCCTGGAAGGCATCCTGAGCCGCGACAGGGAGAACCTGCTGGTGGTCCTCTCCTCGGAGGAGAACCTGGCCGACGAGTTGCTGGCCCGGATCAGCTCGATCATCAACAACGCCACGGCCCGGGGCCAGCGCATCGCCCCGGTAAGCGTGGTCGCTTCGTCGCGTTGGGCGCGCTTCTCCAACATCGACAAGAACCTCTTTTTCAAGCTCAACCTCTGCTTCGTGACGCCCTACTACGCCGACCGGAGCGACCCGGCGGTAATGCAATTCGACCGCAAGTACATCAACGCCTTCAACGCCCTGCCCAGCCTCTACGCCTACCGGGGCTACGACGCGGTCAAAATGACCGTCGCCGCCATGCACACCGAAGGCTCCTCGCTGGCCTCCAGGCTCGACAAGGCGTCGCAAAACCTGCTGCAAACCCCCTACGATTTCGAGCAGCAGCGTAACGGCTCAATTGTAAATGAACATTGGGTGCTGGTCATGTACAAAAACGACTATACAATCTCCGTCGAGTAAGTCTTGCCCCTCTGAGGTCTCGGCGCATATCGCACGCCATCTTTTCATTATCCCCAGCCCCGAAAATCCTCACGCACTATCAGTGCGCTGCGGTGTTTCGGACCTGGCGATAATAAAAACCTGACGCACGCTATGCACCGTGCCGTTCTGCGGGAGAATGGTCCCGGGAGGTTATTCTTTTTTTTTTACTTCACCTCGACCAACTCCAGCACGGCGCTGTCATAGGTGTTGAGCACCTTGACGGCTATGCCGTGCTTCATCAAAAAGTCGCCGCTGAATACCTTGCCGTCGACCGTGGTCGCGAACGCGGGCTTGACCTCGCCCGCCGCGTTGGGCCGGGTCGCGGGCAGCACCTCGTTGATCCGGTATTTCTTAGCCGGGTCGAGGCCCTGGAGCCTGATCTGCGGGATGTCCTCGCGGAAGTGGAAGCCGAACGAGTAGGCGAACAGCACCGCGTGCGATCTCCCTTCATCGACGTATATCATCGAGGCGCGCTGTGTCCCCTGGTAGGGCGAGATCAGCCTGTACTGGTCGCCGAGTTGGACCACGTTGCGGAATCCCTTGTAGGCGGCCACGGCGTTTTTGGCCCACCCGACCTCTTCCGGGGTCAGGTTGGCGGGTTGGAGCTCGATGCCCAGGCGCTGGGCCATAGCCACGTCGAAGCGGAACTTGATGGGGGTAATGTGCCTGGTCTGGTGGCCGGGCGACTGGGACACGTGCGTCCCCACGGCCATCGCCGGGAAGACCTGGCTGTAACCCCAGTTGATCAGGATGCGGCTCCAGGGGTCGGTGTTGTCGCTCGCCCAGAATTCGTGCATGTACTTCATCGTGCCGTAGTCCACCCGTCCGCCCCCGGTCGAGCAGGCCTGGAATACCACGTCGGGAAAGGCCTTGGAGAGCCTCTCCATCACGCTGTACAACCCTTTGCCGTAGTCGATCCAGAAGTGGCTTTGCTTGCCCGCGGGCAGGTAGTTGGAGCCAAAGTTCTGGACGTGGCGGTTGGCGTCCCATTTGATGTAGTCGATCCCCTTGGTCGATGTCAGCACGCCGCTGACCGCCTGGAACATGAACTCCTGCACGGCGGGGTTGGTCACATCCAGCAGCAGTTGGTTGCGCTGGTACATCGGCTCGCGCTTTCCCCCGTCGATCAGCCAGTCGGGGTGCTTTTCGGCCAGCACGCTCTTCGGGGTGGCCATCTCGGGCTCGATCCAGACGCCGAATTTCATCCCTTTGCTGTGGGCCTTCTTCACGAGGGCCTCCAAACCGCCGGGGAGCTTTTCCCGGTTGACCTGCCAGTCGCCCAGCCCCACGGCCGCGTTGTCGCGCCGGTATTTCTCGCCGCCGAACCATCCGTCGTCGAGCACGAAAGTCTCCACGCCCATCGAGGCCGCGTCGTCGATCATTTTGAGGATCAGTTTTTCGTCGAAGTCGAAACTTGCCCCTTCCCAGCTATTGAGGATCACGTCGCGCACCCGGTCGCCGTCCTGGAGGCTGTACGCGCGCGCCCAGCGGTGCAGGTTGCGGCTGGCCTGCCCCACGCCCGAGGGTGAGTAGGCAAAGATGAATTTCGGGGTCTCCAGCTTTTTGCCCGGAGCGAGGAAGTAGTCCGACGCGAAATCGTTCATCCCGGGCAGGATCGCCACGGAGTTGAGGTTGTCCATCTGGAAGGCGAGCCTAAAGTTGTTGCTCCAGGCCAGGGTGCCTACCATTACCTCATGCTCGGTCTCGGAGGCTTTGGCCCCTAACGAGAGGATGAACGAGGGGCTTTCGTTCTGGGTGGTGCGCACCCCGCGCTTGGAGTCGACGATCTTGATGCCGTTGGTCAGCTTCTCCTCGACCATGTTTTGCTCCATGTTGGGATGGCCGTAGAAGTGGGTAAGCCAATATTCCGACGCGTTGAGGGTCAGGCACGTCGAGGCGAACCGTTCGAGTTTTACCTCGCCCTTCTCGTTGTTTCTGATCTCGCTCCAGCACTCGATTATATTGTCTTTTTTGTACGCCTTATAAAATAAAGAGACCTCGACCGCGTAAAGGGGGTCGCTGAGCCTGATCTCGGTCAACGCGATCCCCTCATCGGGCTGCGTGAGGCTGTGGGAGACGTACTCCAGGATAACGGTCATATTGCCGTCCGCGTGGGTAAGCAGCAGGGCGGGTTCGCCGCTGTTCCCGTTGCCGAAGGTGGGGTAGGCCTCCCCGGCCGTGACCTTGGGAGCGGCGGCCAACAATTCCTGCGCGTCGGCGAGCTTTTGCCCCAGGTGGCGCGTCAGCACGTTCTTTTTCGGCCCGATGGAGAAGTACAGGCCCACCTGGTCCGTCTCGACGGGGATGACCTGCGCATGAGCGGTAAAGCCAACCAGAAGCGAAAGAAGCAGTAGTGATCGGAGTTTCATGGCGTAATCGTTTTGCTCAAAGTTATAAAGAAATGGCGGCCGAAATGCTGTTTATGCTGCATTTGGCCGTATTCTATACCAAAAACGACCGGAAATTTCCGGTCGTTTCAAGCATCGGGCATCGCCTGCTTATTGTTGCGTTTTTTTAGCCTCCAGGTAGTCGGTCCACTCCTGATTCTGCTCGGGGGTCAAAATGGCGCGGATGGCGGCCAGGTTCTCCCCGCCCTGCTTGCCGAGGGCTTTGTTTTTCTCCTCCTGCGAGAGGGAGGTGTCGGCCAAAATGGCGTCCCTCTTTTCGAAGTGCTGGGTGTAGGCCCAGTCGAGTTGCCCTTTCTGCTTGGCCGTAAGGGGATTCTCCTGCAATGCCAGCGATATGGCGTACAGGGATTGTTTAACCCTCTGTTCTACGGAGGGTTGTGCCTGAAGGGCGAGGGCCATGCAGGCCAACACCAGAAGCAATGCGATTTTTTTCATGGCATAGGGTATTAAGGTACACCAACAAAAATAGCAAAAGATTATCCGTTGTCTCCCCCGTTGTGGCATTTGGCCAAAAAGACCACCCAAAACGGCCTTTCCCTGGCTGCCGGAGCTGGGCGTTACTCGTTTTCGGAGTCCGTTTCCGGCCGGGTAAGCGGATGGGTAAAGACGAACCGCGCGCCGCCCGTGTAGTCGGGATCGACCCAGATGTCGCCGCCGAATTTGTCCACGGTCAGCCGGCAGATCGACAGGCCCAGGCCGGTCCCCTGCACCATGTCGTCGAGTTTCTCGAAGCGCTCGAAGACCAGCTTCTGCTTCTCGGGCGGGATGCCGCACCCGGTGTCGGTTACCGAGAAGACCAACTGGTCGTTGGGCTTATCGATCTCGAATTTGAGGGTAATCGAGCCCTGGTCGGTAAATTTTCCGGCGTTACCCACCAGGTTGATCAGCACCTGCTGCAACCTCTGTTGGTCGGTGCAGAGCATAAAGCTCTCCACGGGCGAGTCGAAGACGTAGGCCACACCCTCCTTGCCGCTCCGCTCGCAGGTGGCTATCACGCTCGAGCACAAGGGCACTATGTCGTACATCTCGTAGTTGAACTTCATGCGCCCCGACTCCATGCGGGAGATATCCAATATGTCGTTGATCAGGCGCAGCAGCAAATCGGAGTTGATCTTGATGATCTTCGAGTACTCGGCCATCTCCTCGTCCGAGCACGCCTCGGAGGAGAGCACCGACGAGAATCCCACGATGGCGTTCAGCGGGGTGCGTATTTCGTGGCTCATGTTGGCCAGAAAGGCTGTTTTCAGGCGGTTCGACTCCTCGGCCCTGTCGCGTGCGATGACCAGGTCCTTCTCCGATTGCTCGAGGTAGCGCTGCAGGCTCAAAGCCCGGATGTACATCATCAGCGAGATCAGCAGGCCCACCACCAAAGCGAAGAAAGTGGCGATCACGATGCTCAGCTCGTACTTGTATTGCGACCAGAAGGAGGGCTCGGCGTGCTCGATGATCGAGTCGGCGGGCAGTTTTTTCCTCTGGAATCCGAACTCCTTGAGCTTGACCGCGTCGAAATGGTACTCGTTGGCCAGTTGCACCAACTCGAGCGGATGCTCGCCCTGCCCGGCCGAGATCAGTTTGTAAGCCTGTTGCGCCAGGTCGCTCCCCGTGTTGTAGTATTTGGGCACGTAGCCCGCGATGGCCCAGTAGCCCATACCGGTCGATGCCAGGGTAAAGGCGGGGATGTTCCTTCCGGCGCCCATCAGCGTGTAGACCCCATTGACGAAGTAGCTGTCGTTGCGGTCGGTCCGCCAAGTCCCGATCAGGATGGCCGTGTTGTCGGGCAACTGGCTGATGTGCTCGGAGATGGAGTAGGTCGTGTGTTTTCGTCCGTCCAGCAGGATCAAATTCAGGGAGGGGAACCGGGCCATCTCTTTTTTGACCAGCGCCTGCATCGCCACCCCGCCGTAGGTGTTGTCCGAGATAAAGGCCACGTATTGCGTCTGGGGGAAGAAGTCGAGGATCAGCTCGACGTTTTTGGCCACGTCGTAGCGGTAGGCGTAACCGCCGATCTGTTTGATCCGGTTGTCGTCCGTGAAGGCCTCTATGCTCTCGGGCTCCCACTCGTCGAGGGCTACCTCGCCCTTTTTGGGGAGCAGAACGGCGTTGGAGCTGATCATCCCGCACAACACCGGGATCGAGGTGTCGAGCCGCTCTCCTTGCGAGAGGTAGGCCGACCAGGCCTCCTGCCCCAGCAGGATGATCACGCTGGGCCGTTGGTCCTCGACGTATTTGGCCAGGATTACCCCCAGGTTGTCCGTCCAGTCGAAAGCCTCGGTAAGGCTTTTGCAGTTCATGTTCTCGGTAATGACGGCCACTTGGCCGCCAAGTTCGCGGAATTTGTTCTCGAAAGCCGAAATGGTCGAGGATATGCCGTGCGAATCGGGGTTGTACGAACTGATGATCAGGATCGGATTCCTCGGGACGTATTCCTGCGCCGCAGCTTTCAACGGCGGCATACCTATCGCCAGAGCGACGCACAAGAACCTTATGATCAGTCGGGTGAGGCGGGACATTTTGGCGTTTGAGGGCATCAACCCACAAAAGTAAGTTTTTTCCTTTGAAAAAAAAATTAACATGACAAAAAGAGGCGGTCCCACCCGATTGTGGAACCGCCTCAAAATTAAACGCTCATCTAATCGCAGAGCGAGCTGCCCGTTCCGGCCGCCTTCATCGCCGCGTTGCGCTTGAATACACCGGTCGCCGCGTCGGCCGTCTCCAGGGGGTTGACCGCAGTCTTGGCCAGCGTGTTGCTCGCCCCGTCGTAGGATTCGAGGGTCGAACCGGTCCCGTAGAAGTCGAGGTTCCCGCTGCCCCCGTAGCCCACGTTGCCGGTCAGGTTGACCGGATTCGGGTCATTGGCCGTGCCCAGGGTAACTTTCGCCCTGAATTCCAGGTAGAGGTAGGCGTTGCCGGACTGGGTTCCCAACGCGATGATGTTTTTGCTGATATCCAGCTCCCCGGCGGCGACGTACCTTACTATGCCGTTGCCGAATGGGATCCCGTACGTGGTGTTGTTGGTAATCTTGATCTTGCCGTTCCATACGTCGGATGCGGTTTGGGCCAGCGTCGCGCCGCTGCCCAGGTTGATCAATCCGCTCGAAGCGCTCGCAGTGACCCCGGGTGCGGGATAGAAGATGTTGTTGCTTATCTCTATATCCCTGTAATTGATCGGGTTGACCGCGCTGCCCAAATTGAACAGGATGGGTGCGTAGCTGGCCGTCATCTTCATGATGTTGTTTTTGAAGACGAACTTGTCGATCCCCATGATCGATCCCGTGTTCCCGTAATAGAACAGCGCCGCAAAGGAGTCGAACCTGCAATCCTGCATGATAAAGACGGGCCAGACGGGCCCCGCCACGTTGGCGAAATACCCCACGCCGTTCTCGATGGCCAGGTTGACCAGCGCGAAGGTAGCGCCGGCGACGGTGTTGGCGTTGTTGATGGTTACCTGGGGCGCCGCGCTTACCGCGCATTTGAGCACGGGTTTCTGGTCGCTATACCTGCCCACCAGGATCAGGTTGTTCCTCACATCGAGCTTGGTGGCGATCTTGTAGTTGTAGGTCGCGCTGAGCGATTTTTCCAGGAAGACGACCCGGGCCGTGCCCACCGTGCCGCCGAAGGTCACGTCGGCCGCGGCGCCGGCGGGGATGGTCAGCAGTTCCACCCCGGTGGTGTTCTTGTCGTAGACCACCCCGTTGATGGTAATGCCCTCTTCCCAGTAGTCGATCACGTTGCTGCGCGTGGTACCCGCGGCGGATTTGTAGGTGTCGCTGTACACCGCGTCGGTGGTCCCCGCGTAGGCCACCACGTAGAGCTTGTACTCGGTCAGCCCGGCCAATCCGGTAAGTTTCAAGCTGGTCGTGGCCGCCGGCATGGCGGTCCCGCCGGATGCGATATCCGTTACCGGGGGAGCGGCCTCGCTCGTCTCTTTGACCATGTATTTCCACCCCGTCGCGTCGCTGCTCAATGCGACCGTGAATTCCAGCTCGCCTATATTGGCGTTGCTGCCCTCGACGTAGGTTACGCTCTCCACGGTGGGGGGAGCCACATAGCCCGCCATGGGCTCGACGACCAGCTTGGAGATGGCGCAGAACCTGCCCGACGTGGCCAAAAGGGCGATGTCCATCGTGTTGTCGGCCGAGGCGCGGGTGGTCGGCACGTCCATGCCCGCCGGGGCCATGCCCGACGCCACGGAGATGGGGGCGGTAACGGTCAGGACGGCTGTCCCGGGCGTGGTCTCGGTCTCGCCCGAAGGCTCGGAGATCTTGGCCGTCCACTTGTCGGGCGCGGTAATGAAGATGTTCTCCACCCCTTTCACGCTCACGTTGAAGGTCTTGGTCTGCCCCGATGTGAAGCGGATGGGGGGCGTTGCGCCGTCCAGGTCGATCACGCACAGGAAGTTCTTCATCACGGGGACTTCGATCGTCTCGCCCGACCAGAGTTTGATGACCAGCACGTCGTCCTCCAGGGCCACGCTCTCGAAGAACTTGTCGTTGGGCGCCACGCTGCCGAACGCGCCCACGCTCTGCCCGGCCTGGTCCTTCACGTCGGCGTAGGTAGCCCCGTCATCGTAGCTGACCTGCCAGTTGCCCGCGTCGCTGACCCGGAAGAGGGGTGTGACGGCCGTGGCCTTGGCGTCCTGGCCGTTGTATTGGATGCGGGCGTAGGTTTCCCCGCCGTCGTAGCTGATGGTCCAGAACCCTTGCGCGTCGATCTCGACCAGGGGCACGGGCGCTTCGCTCCCCTGGGTCAGGGTAAAGCTCTCGCCGTTGCTCATCGTGATGGTGTAGACCCCGTCGCTTGAGAGGGTCACGTCGGTTATGCTCGCGCCGCTCTGGTGCAGGGCCTGCAAGCTGCTTACGTTTCCGTTGAGGGCGTTGACCTGCGTTTCGAGGGCGTCCACCCGGCTTTTGAGGGTATCCAGGTCCTTGCGGAGCGAATCATCCTCGGAGCATCCGCACAGGATCGCGGAAAAAACTGCCAGTGAATAAACTAAAAACCGTTTCATATGGATTGTTTTTTATTGTTTCTTATTATTTGAGCGAGTTGAGCCACGCGGGGACGTACCCCAGCCTGAGTTTGAGTTGCGCTTCATAGAGCGACGGCATGGCGGTCAGGCTCTCTCCCATCGCTTCGGAATACCCCAGCAGGCCCATCTGGGTAAAGGGCGTGGCCGAGGGCGAGAAGCCCACTACGACCGGTCTGACGTAGTACCCTCCGCTGTCCCACAGCACGAAGGCTGGCGAAGCGGTCATCGAGCTGAAATTCCAGATGGTCAGTCCTTTCAGGTGGTTGGGCAGTTGGTTGCCGTCGCCCCCCGCCCGGTAGGGCATGAACCCGCCCCGGCAATTGTCGATCAGCGTGTAGCGCGGTTGGGTCGCGTGGGATTCAAAGCAGGAGTTCACGCCCCACGTGCAGCCCCAGATCACCGCGCCCAGGCTCGGTTTGGAGACCCCCACGGCGTGGTATTGCCCCAACCCGCCGCCTGCGGTGTCGGTTACCTTGCCGATGAACACGCGCGAGGAGCCCTGCGAGCGGATGGATGAGTGGCCGTTCGTCCCTTCGATCTGCACGTCCGCCACGGTGACGCACGCGCTCAGGATGATGGAGGAGGCCTCGCTCACGCTCTTGAATTTTACCCTGCGCATCCAGGAGTTGGTCTGGCGCACGAAATCTATGGGTTTATAGGCCCCGTCGTCCTCCCAGGAGTCGTGGTGGCCGAAGTCGGCTTTGGCCTTCCCTTCGAAGCAGAGGTCCTCGACCCCGCATCCGGAGTAGTTCCTGTATTCGAGCACGCTCCAGTCGTACTGGCTTTTGACGGGATAGAGTATCGGTTCGTGCAGGGTAATCGTGTTGCCCGACTTGGATTTGATCTGGTGGAAGGTCTCCACGTTGACGCCGCTTTTGATCTGGGTCCATGTGCCGGGGACGGGAAACCCTCCCAGCTCTTCGGCCAGCAATCCCGTGTCGTCGTCCATCAGCCTGAGGCATATCCACGACCCGGCGTTGAGTTTGCCGCTCGTCGCGCTGCTGAGCTTCAGGTCGAAGCTCCCCGCGGGCGCGTCTTCGGCCACCGTGGCCAATACGGGATCGTAGACCACGCCCGTGTTGTGCTTCAACTGGATCATCGTGGGCGAGGAGTACATTACCGCCGGGTCGTTGGGCAGCATGGGCGATTCCATGGCGATGACCGACTCGTTGGGCCCGTCCCCCTTGAGGATGATGTTGTTGCCGGTGATGATCATCGAGACGCTCATCTTGCCGCCCAACCCGGGAACGCCCGAGGCGGCCACGTTGTCGCTCTCATCGTGCAGGATGTACCTCCCGCTGGGGAAGTACACGATCCCGCCGTTTGCCGCCTGTGCCGCCGCCACGGCCGCGAGGAAGGCCGCCCGGTCCGAGACGTTGTCGTTGGGCACCGCGCCGTAATCCCTCACGTTGAAGGTTTGGAATCCCAGCGTGCTTGCCTCAGGAATGGCCTGTTCGCCGCGCATATAGCCCGCGTAGGAGAAGTCGGCCAACACGTTCTGCGAGGTCTGGGTTTTGAACCACCGCCACGCGTCGGGCGCATCCTGGTCCCATGCGTCGGAGTCGGTCAGCGTGGCCAGGAAGTTTACCGTTTTGATGTACCCGTCCTGCGATGTGGCCGCGAAGGCGATCTTGACCGGCTGCCCGTCGATGACCGCCACGCCGGGCGCTTTGATCATCAGCGACTCCTCGTCGAGCTTTACCGTCCAGCCCTGGGGCGCGAACACGGCGACCTCTTTGACCCCGAACTGGCTCACCTCGTAATACCTCGCCTCGCCCAGGCCGAAGAGGTCTTCGCCCGTCCCGAGGATGGTAAACCCGAAGTCGTCCTTTACCAAAAAGGTAAGCTTCTGCCCCGATTTGAGCTCGATATCCAGGTGGCTGCTCTCTGCATCGTAATCGACCGAGGCGAAGAAGCCGCTCCACTGGACCGCGTCGCCCGTCGCACCGATCGGTTTGCCGTCCAAAACGATCTGCTCGTAGCTCTCCCCCTGGTCGAAGCTGATCAGCCAGTAGCCGTCCGCGTCGATTTTAAGCAGCGGGGAGGATATGGCCGCCGACTCCCCGTTGTATTGGGGCAAAGCCGGCACGGGTTGCCCGGCCTTCAAAACGCGTGTGTACCCCTCTGACGAGGAGCTTCCCTTGTCGGCCACGTAGCGGAAGACCCAGTAGCCTTGCGCGTCGATGCCCAACTCGGGAACGAGCGAGGGCATGGTCTCCCCGAGGTAGATCTTGAGCTGCTCTCCGTCGCTCAGCTCGATAAAGTAACCGTAATCGGTCGGTGTGACCCCCACGATGACCACATCGGTGGCCATCAGCTTGTGCAGCGCGCGGGTGTTGTCGTTGAGCTTTCCCGTGTTCTGTTCCAGGGCCGATATCCTTTGGCGCAGGTTGTCCAATTCGCTTTTGATATCGTCGTTGTCCTGGCATGACGGCGCGAAGAGCGCGGCCAGCAGGGTCAGTGCGATAAAAAATAGTCTGTTTTTCATGGGCTTGATTGTATTATATAGGCTCCACAACGGTAAAGGTCAACTCCCGGATCACCCGGCTCTCCCCGACGTAATTCCCGTTGGTGGCTACGAAGGTTGCGGTGTATGTTCCGGGCTCCCAATACCTTACCCGGTAGAACGAGAGGTTGGTCGAATAGCCCTTGATGTTCTCGCCCTTGTCGGATGCGATCCTGTTCAGGGCCAGCGGGGTGTTGAGCACCCAGGTGTCGATTTGGTATCCCAGGTCGGTTCCCGAGCCGCCGATGCCGGTCATCACGAACTGGTTGTTCCCGGTCGGCGGCATCCTCACGTACCCCGGTTTGTCGGAGGATATCATGATGTCGTAGGCGTCCAGCGCCCTTTCGGTGGGCATGGCCAAAACCTGGATCTCGGTGTGGCGGTATTGGTACTCCTGCTCCTCGTACCCCTTGAATTTGGTCCGGATGACGGGGTTGATCCAGTAGCCCGATTGCGAGGGCGAGGGGGGCGCGTAGGCCGGGTTCCAGTGCATACCCAGGCTGAAGTTCGACGCGAGGTGCGAGATGTCGTAGGTCAGGGTGAAGGATGTGCCCGTGGCGGGCTCGTTGTCGAAGGGTACGCCCTCCCATCCGTCCATCCCGGAGGCGACCATCGCGTCGATGGTGGCTTTGTCCGCCGCCAGGTTGCTCAAATCGGTGGCCGATCCCCCCTTGATGCCGGCGAACTGGTCGCTTACCCAGAATGTGACCCCCGCTTTGGCGCCTGTGCGCCGGGAACCTGTGATTTCCAGTCTGCAGTACTCCATATCCTCGAGGGCCACCTCGGTCCTCTCGTGGAACCGGTATTCATGCCCGGTGGTCCCGTTGTACAGGACGATGAAGTTGGCGTCCCCTACAAAGTCGAACTGTACGTCCTCCCCGACCAGGTAGGTGTTCCCGGGATTCAGCCTCACTTCGAAGTCCACCGGCGTGTAGACCTCCTTGTCGACGTCGCACGCGAGCGCCAGGGCCGTGACCGGTATGATCAGCGCGGTATATAATCGTTTTTTCATGGCTTTGCTGTTTAATGTTTCTACCACATGGAGTTTTGTCTCATCAGGGCGTTGCTTTGCAGCTCCGCCGTGGGGATGGGCTGGTAAATGTGCTTTTGCTGCACGTTTTTACCCGTTGCCGTTGCCGACAGGGTCGCGTTGTTCGACGGGGGACCCCACCGCGAGTCGGTTACCGCGGTTTGGTAGGCCCTGACCGCGTAGTAGAACTCGCCCCAGCGGATCAAATCGTACTTACGCAGCCCCTCGAAGCAGAGCTCCCGCGCCCGCTCGTTGCGGACCCATTCGCGGAAGGCGGTAAAGTCGCCGTACTCGGAGTAGGGGAGCGTGGCGATGCCCGCCCGGTCGCGCACCTGTTTGACGTAGTTGTACAGCTCCTCGGTGGGGGCGCCGTTCTGCTCGTTGGCCGCCTCGGCGTACATCAGCAGCACGTCGGAGTAGCGCAGGATCGGGAAATTGATCCTCGTGTAGAGCGACTTGGCCTTCATGTGCCCCTCGTAGATGGCCTCCCTGCGCCACTTGCCCGCGTTGCGGATGCCGGCGGCCAGGGTAATGTCGTCGAAGGTCGTCACACCCGTCACGCCGGTGGGGTAGGGGGTTTTGTCGTAAGAAGCCACCAGCCCCAGGGCGTTGTTGCCCGCGTAGTTGTAGTTGGGCAGGTTCCACGCCTGGCGCTCATCGGTAATGGCCGTGGTGGATGCTTTCTCCTCGTCCGTGCGGTCGGTCTGCCAGTAGAGGTCCCACAGCTTGAGCGATCCGTTGTACATCCCGTAGGAGTAGTTGCAGGTCCACTGCCCGAAGTCGGTGTCCGAAGCGTTGGAACTCTGCAAACCGATGATGTCGCCGATCCGCCCGTTGCTCCATTCGCTCGCGCTGGAACGGTCGCCCAAAAATTCCGCTTCCCACATCGACTCGCGGTAGGGATCGTACTCATCCTCGATCATGCCGATAAAGAGCTCGGAATAACTCGGGTTTAGCTCGTGCAGTCCGCTGTCGATCACCGCCTTGGCGTAGTACGCGGCCTTGTCCCACATCGCCTGTTTGTCGATCCCCGTGAGCGACTCCCCGGCCATGAACAGGCACACGCGCGCCAATATCCCCTGGATGGTGGTCCGCTCCACGCGGGAGGGCTGCTCCCCTACCGAGATGTTCGCCTCGGAGAAGCCCTCATAGAGTAAACAGGCTTCCATTTCGTCGATGCACCATTGCAGTACATCGGCCTGGGGCGTGGCTGCCAGGTTGGTCTGGGAGGTCTCCGGCGATTTGGTCGGTTGGTCCCTCAACGGCACCGCGCCCCAGGCCTGGGCCAAAAGGAAGTGGTAGTAGGCCCTTAAAAAACGGGCCTCCCCGTAATACCTCTTGGCCGGGTCGAAAGTCGAGTCGGCAATGGCCATCATGAACTCGTTGGCGTTCTTGATGCCCAGGTAGATCGACTTCCAGGTGTCGGTAATATTGGTATTGGAAGGTGTGGCGGTAAAGTAGAACACCTGCTCGGAGGCGGTGGCGTTGCGGTTCTGGTAGCACAGGTCATCCACTCCCGAGAGGAAGACGTTGTAGCCTATGCCGTAGAAGTCCTGCTGGCCCATGGGTCCGTACGCCCCGGCCAATCCCATGGCTACCTCCTTTTCGGTGGAGTAGAAGTTATCGGGATTTATGATCTTGGGCTCCACGTCCAAAAAGCTGCATGAGACCCAGGTTGCGGCCAGCGCCCCGGCTGCGAATATTTTCAATGTCTTTTTCATCTCCGGCAAGTTTTAGAAAGTGATGTTGACCCCGGCGGTAATGCTCTTCGCCCTGGGGTAGGCCGACCAGTCGAACCCGGGTGTGAGCACCGAGGGACGCGTGGATACCTCGGGGTCTGGCCCGCTGTAATTGGTAAATGTGAACATGTTGTCCGCCGAGACGTAGACCCTCAGCGTGGCGATCCTCATTTTTTTCAGCACGTTGGCCGGCAACGTGTATCCCAGCGATATGTTCTTGATCTTGAGGAACGAACCGTCTTCGACCACCCGGGACGAGTAGATCTCCGTCCCGCTCGCGCCCACCCGGGGGATGTTGCTGCCGGGGTTTTCCGCGCTCCAGCGGTTGTTGTAGCTTCTCAGGGCGTTGGTGTTCGACTTGATGCCGTTCTCGAACACCAGCCTGTTGACGTTGAGGATGTCGTTTCCGTAGCTCCACGACATGAAGATGTTCAGGTCGAAGTTCTTGTAATTCAGCGTGTTGTTCATGCCGCCCGTGAACAGGGGCTGGCCCCTGCCGATTACCGTGCGGTCGTAGTCGTCCACCACCCCGTCGCCGTTCATGTCGCGGTATTTGGGGTCGCCGGGGCGCACGCTGGTCTTGTTGACCGAGGTAAGGTAGGGAACGCCGTCCCTGAGCACCCCGTTCAAAAAGTCGGAGTCCTTGTAGGTACCCTCGTAGATCATCCCGTACATCAGCCCGGTAGGACCGCCCACCACCGAGATGTAGGGGGGCTGGTTGTTGTACTCCTGCGCCCAGGATATGGTCGAGGTCATGCTCTGCTGCCCCGACACCAGCGATTCGATCGTGTTGCGGTTCCTGGCGATGTTGAAGGAGGTCGACCAGCTGAAATTTTGCTTTAGAATGTTGACCGTCTCGAGGGTAAACTCGATCCCTTTGTTGCGTATCTCGCCGATGTTCATCATCGCGTTGGTGTAACCCGTCGAGAGGGGCATGGCGGCGTAGAGCAGCAAATCGTGGGTGTTTTTCAGGTACCAGTCGAAGGTAACCTTGATCCGGTCGTGCAAAAATCCCAGGTCCGTGCCCGCGTTAAGTTGGTCGGTGGTCTCCCATTTGAGCTTGTCGTCCCCCATGTTGGAGAAGTAGTACCCGGGCATCCTCTCCCCGCCGAACACATAGTCCACCGAGGTGCTGCTACCCGGCGTGGTGGTAATCTGGGGATAGAAATCGTAGGGCGTCTTGGTCCGGTTGTTCCCCGTGCGCCCCCAGGAGACCCTGAGTTTGCCGTTCGAGAGCCATGTGGCCGGTTTGACGAAATCTTCCCGGCTGAAGTTCCACGACGCGCCCACCGAGGGGAAGTAGCCCCACCGGTTGCCGGAAGGGAATTTCGACGAGCCGTCGGCCCTGAACGACGCGGTCAGGTAGTACTTGTACTTGTAGTTGTAGTTGGCCCGCGCCAGGAACGACATCAGTCTCCATTGGTACAGGTATGGGGTAACGGTCTGGTACATCCCGGTATTCATGCCCTGGAGCCCTAGGGTCTCGGAGGTAATCTGGTTGGCCGCCGTACCGTTGTACGACCTGCTCTCCCCGGCCAGCGATATGCCGCCCATGGCGTTGAGGTTGTGGTCCTTGCCGAATTTTTTATTCCAGGTCAGCGTGTTGTCGTTCTGCCAGTTGGACTGCTCGTACCAGTAGATGCTGCCGTTCACCCCCTTGCCCGACGAGGAGCCGGGGTATCCGGTGTAGGTCTTGGTGCCGTTGAACGACTCGGCGCGCGAGTTGTTCATGATGTAACCGCCCGAGACTTTTAATTTCAGGTCTTTGGTCAGCGTAAAGGTAAGCGCGCCGTTCGAGCTGACGTAGTCGCGGATCGTCTTGCGGTATTCGTTGCGCACGGTCACGGCGGGGTTGAAGCGGTAGTCGCTCGTCCCTGTGACATCGGGGTCGTACAGCTCGTCGGACAAGTCGCCCGAGCCGGACGGTGTGACCGGCCGGTAGCCCCATATCGAGTAGATCAGCCACCCCGACTGCGAGGAGGCCGCCTGGGGATCAGTGGGTGTTACCCCGTTGATGGCCGAGTTGGTGTAGTTGACGTTCAGGTTCAGCTCCGCCCACTTGTTGATGGGCTGGATCAAACTTACCTTGCCCTGGTAGCGCTGGAAGTTCGACTTGACGATGATCCCCTGCTGGTCCAGCGCGGAGAAGGTCACGTTGTACCTCGTGCCGCCCGCCGCGCCCCCGCTCAACGAAACGTTGTAGTTCTGTGTAACGGCCGTGCGGTAGACCTCGTCCTGCCAGTCGTAGCCCGGAATGGTCTTGTAGTCCTCCAGGGTGCGGTCTTTGAGGTAGCTGTTGTTAAAGGTCTCTATATAGGTGCCGCCCCTCTCTTCGTTGATGTCCCTTTGCAGCACCACGAAGTCGTAGGGCCCCATCAGGTCGGCCTTGTTGGCGATCCACCCGGGGGAGACCGACCCCGAGAAGGAGACGGTCGGCTTGCGCGCCTTGCCCTGCTTGGTGGTAATCACGATCACACCGTTGGCTCCCCGCGCCCCGTATATAGCCGTCGCGGAGGCGTCCTTTAAGATATCGTACGACTCGATGTCGGCCATGTTGATCGAGCTGGCAAACGAGGCCTCGGTGGGAAATCCGTCGATCACGTAAAGGGGCTCGCTGCTCTGGGTAATCGAGTTGTTGCCCCTAATGGTAATGGTCGCTTCCTGCCCCACCGCGCCGTCGGCCGAGGTAACCACCACCCCGGCGATGCGCCCCCCGATGGCCTGGTCGAAGGATGTGACGTTCGATTTCATGATATCGCCCATATCGGCCGTGGCCACCGAGCCGGTCAAATCCCTCCGGGCGATGGTCGAGAATCCGTCGCTGACCACCTCGATCGCGTCGATGGCCTGCACGTCTTCCAGCAGGGTTACGTTGATCACGGTTTTGGTGCCCACCGCCTGTTCTGAGGTCTGGTAGCCCAGGTAGGTAAATTGCAGCGTCTGGTTGCTGTCGGCTGCAATGGAGTAATTCCCTTTGGTGTCGGTAATGGTACCCGTGGTCGTCCCTTTGACCACGACCGCGACGCCGATCAACGGATTGCTCCCGCTGTCGACGACCCGCCCGACGATTGCGGGACTCTGTGCCGACGCCGTCCCCCATAGCAGGAGCAGGGCCAGGGCACAACACAATTTCGTAAGTTCTCTACTCATTTTACATAAATATTTAGTCAGCGATTCGGTTGCTGCGGGGAGGGGGTGGACCTTACCCAATACAAAATTATAAGCGGTGTTTTTTACGGCGAGGGTGTTATAAATTAATAGGGAGGTATTTTAAATCAACTCTATTTTCGCTGTTTCAGGCCTCTTTGAGGGGTGGTGGGGCTCAGAATCAGAATAGGTGTACTTTCAAACAAATTTAAGTTTGGCGTATTAATTCAATAATTACGATTCGTTACTTTTGGGTATGCTTCGTATGAAGATTATGTCATGGACCGACAAAATATCCGTTGCCGCGTTGCTGCTTTTCGCCGCCTTCGCGTCACATGCCCAGGACATCCGTTTCGATAGGGTCGATCCCGGCGACAGCCGCATGGGCCCGATTACCGGGAGCGCGATCTGCCAGGATAAGTACGGTGTTTTGTGGGTCGGTACCCGCGAGGGCCTCTTCTCCTACGACGGGCTGCGCCTCACGCGTCACGATCCGCTCATGACGGAGCGCAGCCGCGGCGAGAACCAGCAGGTAAACATGGTCCAGCGGGGCGGCGACGACCGCATCTACATGCTCGTCGACCGCAGGCTGGTCGTCTACGACTGCGATGCGGAGCGCTTTTCCCAGCCCGACTCGTCGTCCTACACCATCCTTGCCCCTGCGAGCGCCGGGGTGTGGTGCGGCTACCGCAACACGGTCTGGAACTGGTCGGGCCTCAGGGCGTACCTTTTTATCACGCTCGACTCCCCGGCCAACATCATGGCCCTTCACGAGGGCGCCGACAAACTGCTGTACATCGGCACGGACCGGGGCGAGGTCTACCGCATCGACCGCAACCGCAAGATGTCGCTCATCTACCACGCCCCCGCAAACGACATCCTGGCCATCTACACCGACTCGAGGAAGAACCTCTGGATCGGCACCTCGGAGCAGGGGGTGGTCAGGATCGACAACGGGGGCCAGGTGTCGGATTACCTCCATTCGAAGAGCGATCCGCAGACGGTCGCGGGCAACAACATCCGTGCGATCTGCGAGGACCTGATGGGCGACCTTTGGATCGGGACGATGACCGGGATCAGCAAGTTTTCGTTCAACACCAACCGCTTCGTCAACTACGGGACCGGCCATTCCGGCTCCCCGGGGTTGCCCAACAGTTCGGTCTGGTCGCTCTACCGCGACAACCAGGGGACGATCTGGGGCGGCACCTATTTCGGCGGCCTGTTCTGTTTCAACCCCGCCTACGACATCTACAACTATATGTTCGTGGTCAGCCCGAGCGACCACCAACCCATCCTGGGCCAGATACTGAAGGACAAGCGCGGCGACTACTGGATCGCCACCGAGGGCAACGGCTTGTTGTCCTACCGCCCCGGCAAGAACGAGTATAAGTTCCTGGTCCACGACCAGAACAACCCCAACAGCGTCTCGCACAACAACATCAAGCGGATCTACTACGAGCGGGAGCGGGACAGGCTCTGGATCTGCACCCACCAGGGGGGGCTATGCCGCCTGGACATAGCGCAGGGCAGGTTCCAGAAGATCCTCGACCCGGCGCACCCGCAATTGGACAACGTTACTTTCCGCGACATCGTGCCCTACCGCGGCAAGTTCATCGCCGCCACCCATACCGGCCTTTACATCCTCGATCCGGCCTCCAACCGCTTTACCCCTTTGCTCAAAGGAAACCACAGCCGGTTCGCCTCGTTGTACATCGACCCGCAGCAGAACCTCTGGGCGGGCGAGAACGAGAACCTCTACGTGATCGACCTGCCCGCGCTCCTGGACCGCGGCGAGGAAAAGGTCGAGATCCTGGACAACTCCCACGGCCTGCGCACCCCCAACAACGTGATCAGCATGTACGCCGATGGCCGCAACAACCTTTGGATCGGCTACGAGGAGAAGGGCCTCGATAGGATCGACTTGCAGAGCCGCCGGGTAACCAGCTACGACAGCTTCGAGACGGGTATGCGCGGCAACAGCATATCCGCGATCGCCGAGAGCGGCACGGGCTACCTGCTGGTGGCCACCGAGTACGGCCTCTCGCTGCTGGACACGGAGAGTAAAAAGGCCTACAACTACCTGCCCGGCAACGGATTCCCCCTGCGCTCGATGGCCCCCGGGGGCATATACGTCGAAGAGAACGGGGTCGTGCTTCTGAGCGGCAACAACGGGCTGGTCGGCGTACCCGTCGACAAGCTGCTTTTCGAACCGGCCGCCTTCCGGGTCCGGTTCAACACGCTGGCCGTCAACAACGCCCCGGTCGCCCCCGGCGACGGCTCCGGTTTGCTCTCCCGGTCGCTCTTTACCACCCCCAACCTGACCCTGAGCCACTCCGAGAACCTGCTCCGCATCGGATTCATCAGCGATAACTTCATCAAGGCCAACCAGATCGACTACCAATACCGCCTGGAGGGCTTCGACTCCGGATGGATGCCCGCGCCCGAGAACCGCATGATCAGTTACACCAACCTCTCGCCCGGCCGCTACACCCTTCGGGTCAGGGGCGCCGACGTCCGCCATCCGGCCAACTTCTCGGAAACCGCGCTCGGGATTACCATCCTGCCCCCCTTCTGGAAGACCTGGTGGGCCTACCTGCTCTACGCGGTCGTTGCCGGGCTGGCGATCTGGCGTCTGGCAGTCTTCAACCGCTCCAAGATGCTCCTGAAGGCCAAGCTGCTGATCGAGCGCAACGAGAAGAAGCTGATCGAGAGGACCAACCAGTCCAAACTCAAATTCTTCATCAACATCTCGCACGAATTCCGCACGCCAGTCACTTTGATCCTGGGGCAGTTGCAGCTCCTGCAGGAGTCTCCGGTATCGTTCGGCATGAAAAAGAAGCTCACGAGCATCTACGCCAACGCCCTTCAGATGCAGGGCCTGATCGACGAGCTTCTGGATTTCAGCAAGCAGGAGCAGGGTTTCTTGAAGATCAAGGTAAGGGAGCACGACATCGTCGACTTCTCCCGGGAGATCTTCGACTCTTTCTCCGAGTACGCCGCTTTCCGCCAGATCGAATTTACCTTCGACTCGGCCCAGGAGAGGATCATGGTCTGGTTCGACGCCAAGCAGATGCAAAAGGTGCTTTACAACCTGATATCCAACGCCTTCAAATACACCGACAAGGGCGGTATCATCCGCCTGTCCATCTCCCTGGGCCACGACCGGGTCTTTATCAGCGTGTCGGACACGGGGGTCGGCATTCCCCCCGGCGAGGTAAAACACATCTTCGACTGCTACTACCAGGTCGAGAACCTCGATCCCGGCAAATCCTTCAGCCCCGGCTCGGGGATCGGCCTTTCGCTGGCCAAGGGAATCGTCGAGGCGCACCACGGGACGATTACCGTGGAGACCATGCACCACAAGGGCAGCGTCTTTACCGCCGAGCTGGAGCTCGGGGAAGAGCACTTCGCCGACGATAAGAATGTGGTGGTCGGGGAGGATTACAGCCTCAATACCAAGTGCATGGATATGCTCGCCGAGGATGAGCAAACCGTCGTCCAACAGACCCGGAGCGCGGCCAACTCCCTGCACAGCTCGACCATATTGGTCGTGGAGGACAACCAGGAACTCCGGCAGATGATCGCCCGCATCCTCTCCGAATTCGCCGCCATCCTCGAGGCGGAGAACGGGGAAGAGGGCTTTGCCATCGCCAAGGAGAGGCAGCCGGATTTGATCATCAGCGACGTGATGATGCCCGTCATGTCGGGCTTCGAGATGTGCTCGAAACTGAAGACCGATTTCGACACTTCCCACATCCCGGTCATCCTACTGACCGCCTACACCACCGTAGAGCACCGCATCGAGGGCTTCCGCAACGGGGCTGACGACTACCTGACCAAGCCCTTCAACACCCGCTTGCTGGTTACCCGCAGCAACAATTTGCTCCATTCGCGGCGTATGCTCCGGGAGAAATACATGCGCCAGCCCCACTCCGCGCCCTACAACATCGTAACCTCCAACAGCCTCGACCAGAGCTTTATCGACAAGGCCGTCGCCGTGGTCGAGGAGCACCTGGGCAGCGACGCGTTTACCAGCAAGCAGTTCGCCCGCGAGATGACCGTCAGCCAAACCTCGCTCTACAACAAGCTCAAAGCGATCACCGGCCAGTCCATCAGCGAATTCGTCTTGTCCATCCGCCTGAACCGGACGGCCAAAGCGCTGATCGAAGAGCCTGCCGCCACGATCGCCGAGATCGCCTACCGCCTGGGCTTCTGCGACCCCAAATATTTTACCAAGTGCTTCAAAGCCCAGTTCGGCGTTACCCCCACCGAGTACCGCAAACGTGAGGGCGCGCAAACCCCGCCAACCGACACAACCAAAGACGAATAATATGATCATCCCGAGAATCCACCTGCCCCTGATCGCCTCCACCCTGGCGATCCTTTTTTCCTGCTCCGGCAAACAACACACCCAGGAGTTGCTCGACCGGGCCGAGGTCCAAACGGGCCTGCTGCTGGACGACGCCTACCGCGCCGACGCCATTCCGCGCACCGTGGAGCCGGACGGGCAGACCCAATGGCTGACCGGGAAGACCTTCGACTGGACCGAGGGCTTCTTTCCCGGCACCTGCTGGCAATTTTACGCTCTGACCGGCGAGGAGTCGTGGCGCGAGGGCGCGGAAGCGCTCCAGGCCAAATTCCGCAACCACACGAGCGCGAGCAACCACGACCTGGGCTTCGTTTTCCACTGCTCCTACGGCGCGGGATTCAAACTGACGGGCGACCCGATGTTTTTGGAGGTGCTCGTCGAGGCGGGCAACACGCTTATCGGGCGTTTCAACCCAACGGTGGGCGCGATCAAGAGCTGGGACGAGAACAACGGCTGGCAGGCCTCCCGGGGGTGGACCTATCCGGTAATCATCGACAACATGATGAACCTCGAAATGCTGTTCGAACTGACCGACTGGACGGGCGACCAACGCTACCGCGAGGTGGCCATCGCCCACGCCAACACCACCATGAAGCACCACTTCAGGGAGGATTACAGCTCCTACCACGTGATCGACTACGACACCATCACGGGCCAGCCCCTGAACAAGCACACCGCGCAGGGCTACGCCCACGAGAGCGCCTGGGCCCGGGGGCAGGCGTGGGCCCTGTACGGCTACACGCTGTGTTACCGCTACACCTTCGACCCGGTCTACCTGGGCATGGCGTGCAGGATCGCCGACTACATCATCCAGAGCCCGCTGATCCCCGAAGACAAGATTCCCTACTGGGACTACAACGCCCCCGGCGTCCCCGACCAGCCGAGGGACGCGTCCGCCGCCGCGGTCACGGCCAGCGCCCTGATCGAACTGGACCGGTACGCCGAAAAGGACTATTATACTTATGCGTCCGAGGTGCTTAAGGTTCTTTCTTCCGACGAATACCTTGCTAAACCGGGTACTAACAACCATTTCCTACTGATGCACTCGGTCGGCAGCATCCCCCACGGCGCGGAGATCGACGTCCCCTTGAACTACGCCGACTACTACTACGTCGAAGCCCTGATCCGCACCCTCGAACGCGAAAACAGCAAAACTTCCAAATAAAATGAAACGCATGAGTTTAATTTTTACCGGATTGACAACCTGCTCGTTGTCAGTCTGCCTGGGCGCTGCCCTCCACGCCGCACAGCCCACCCCCGAAAACTCCCTCAATACGAGTAAGTTGTGGATAGAATTCGTCGAAGCCTCCAAAACAGGCAGCCCGGCCGCCCTGCTGGACTTCTCCTACGCGGGCTACAAGCACGGCGAGCAAGGGGTGCCCGACGTAAAATATAAAGTATTCAACGTCACTAAGTTCGGCGCCGTCCCCAACGACGGCAAGTCCGACCGCCAGGCGATCGAAAAAGCGATCCGGGCCGCCGAAAAGAACGGCTCCGGCGTCATCTTCTTCCCCAAAGGGCGCTACGACGTCCACTCGGCGGGCGATCCCGACACCCCGATCACGATCTCCGGCAGCAAGCTCGTCCTGCGCGGCGAGGGCTCCGGCGAGGGGGGCACCGAGCTCTTTATGGAGCTGCCCAACCCGGCCGTCGATACGACCAAAATGTGGACCTCGCCCGATTTGCTCCTCTTCAAGGGCGACGGATCGACGGCTAAGATCACCGACGTGACGGGCGACACGCCCCGCGGCGGCTTCAGCGTACAAGTCGCCGACGCGTCCAACCTGAAAGCCGGCGACTGGGTGTGCCTCGAACTGAAAAACAACGACCCGAAACTCGTCGCCGAGGAGCTTTACCCCTACTCCGTCGAGCCGGACTGGACGAGCATCATCAACAAGGGCGTGCAGGTGCAGGACTACCACCAGATCACCAAAATAGAAGGTAACAAGGTGTGGTTCAAGGAGCCCGTCATGCACAAGGTCGAGAGCAAGTGGGGCTGGTTCATCCGCAAATACCCCAAACTGGAAGGGGTCGGCATCGAGGACATCGCCTTTGTCGGCAACTTCCACGAAGCGTACGTCCACCACAAGAGCTGGCTCCACGACGGGGGCTACAAGATCTTCAACTTTACCCGCGTGGTCGACTCCTGGGTCAGGCGCTGCCGCTTTACCGACGTGGTCGAGTGCGGGTCGATCGTCTCCTCGGCCAACGTGTCGTGCTACGACTGCGTGATCACGGGCAACGTCGGCCACTCGGCCATGCGTTCGCAGGGCTCCTCGCGCGTCTTTCTGGGTCTGATCGACGACCAACCCTCCATGTGGCACTCGGTAGGGATCTCCAAGCCCTCGATGGGCGCGGTAATCTGGCGTTGCAAATGGGGCCCCGGCACCTGTTTCGAGGCCCACGCCAGCCAACCCAGGGCCACGCTGTTCGACTCCTGCCAGGGGGGCTTTATGCGCATGAGGGCCGGGGGCGCGATCTCCGAGAACCCCAACCATTTGGCCGACCTCTTTTTCTGGAACTTCCTCGAAACGGGCACGCCCAAGCGGGAGTTCGACTTCTGGGCCACGGACACCCCCTACTGGAGGTTCCTGCCCCCGGTGTTCGTGGGATTCCACGGCGTGGGCACCACCTTTTTGCAGAGCCAGGTGCTCATCGACGAGAGCCACGGGGTGCCTGTGCAGCCCGGATCGCTCTATGAGGCGCAGTTGGAGCTCAGGCTCGGCGAGTTGCCGCAATGGCTCAGGGATTTAAAAGCGAAATAAGATGAAATACGCAAAACCGGCCCTACTGGGCCTTACCGCCGCATTGGGGTCGCTGGAAGTGAACGCAGCCGGCACTCCCGCCGAATCCCCCGCCGGGGAGCGGCCCAACCTGGTCTTTATCTTCGCCGACCAGTTCCGCCGCGCCTCGCTGGGCTTTCTGGGCGAGGACCCCGTCAGTACGCCCAACCTGGACGCTTTGGCCAGGGACGGGATGTTCCTCTCGCAGGCGGCGGCGAATTACCCGTTGAGCAGCCCCTTTAGGGGGATGTTGCTCACGGGCCAGTATCCCATTACCAACGGGGTAACCACGAACTGCAACTCGATGCCCTCGCGCAGCACGTGCCACCTCAAAAAACAGACCGTCTGCTTTACCGACGTGCTGGCCCGCGGCGGCTACAACGTGGGCTATGTGGGCAAATGGCACCTCGACTCGCCGCCGGTGACCAACCCGAAAGATACGGTCATCTGGGACACCTGGTGCCCGCCCGACCGCAGGCACGGCGTCGATTTCTGGTACTCCTACGGGACGCTCAACGACCATATGCACCCCCACTACTGGACCAACGAGACGCCCGGGGACGCCCCCATCGTGGTCAACCAATGGTCGCCCGAGTACGAGGCCGACGTGATCATCTCCTACCTCAAAGGCGCGAACGCCAAATACAGGGACCCGGATAAGCCTTTCGCAGTATTCTGGGGCATCAATCCGCCCCACAGCGACTTTATGTCGATGCCAGACAGTATGCTCAATCAGGTGGCGGGCCTCAAACCCGAAGACGTGCTCAACCGGCCCAACGTGATGTTCGGCCCCAACCCCGACATCAAAGTGGGCGACAAACTCAAGCCCGGCATCCTGGAGCAGGCCCCCGAGTATTTCCGGATGGTCAACGGCGTGGATGAGCAGATCGGCCGGGTGCTGGCCGCGCTGCGCGAAATGGGGCTCGACAAGAACACGATCGTGGTCTTTACCGCCGACCACGGCGATATGATGGGTAGCCAGGGCATCATGCACAAGAACATCTTCTTCGCCGAATCCATCGACATCCCCTTTATCCTGAGCTGGCCCGGGACTATAAAACCGGGCGTGGACGATTTGCTGATCAGCGTGCCGGACTATATGCCCACCGTGTTGTCATTGATGGGCCTGGAATCCGGCATCCCCAAGAGCGTCGAGGGCAGGGACTATTCGGGCCTCTTCTTCGGTAAGACCGTCGTGCGTCCCGACTGCCAGCTCTACATCGGGACCGACCCCTCGTGGCTGTGGGGCGGCAAGCGGGGCATCAAGACCCTCGAATACACCTTCGCCGTGAGCAAGGACAAGAAGGGCGTCAAGACCTATTTCCTGTACGACGATCTGAAGGACCCCTACCAGATGGCCAACATCTGGGGAGAAGATCCCGTCCTGGACGCCGAAATGGAGTCGCGCCTCGATACCCTGCTGCGAGAGATGAAGGATCCCTGGATCGAATAACTATTTGAATGTAAGGATAAACCGCGTTTTGCCGGGGGCCGCCGTGTACGAGAGCGTGCCCCCGTGTAGGCGCATGATCTGGCGGGAGATGCTCAGGCCTAAGCCGGAGCCCTGCTCTTTGGTGGTAAAGAAAGGGATGAAGATGTGCGGTTTGACCTCTTCGGGGATGCCGGGGCCGTTGTCAGCGACCTCGATCGTTACGTTGTCCTGCGCGTCCACGCGGGCCGAAAGGGTTATGCTCGGGGCGGGTACTCCGCTGACCGCGTGCAGGGCGTTGGCGGTCAGGTTGGTAAGGACCTGGTAGATCAAATTCTCGTCTGCGTGGAGGATCATGTCGGCGGGGTCGGCCGTGACCGTTACGGCGGTTCGGGGCGTGGTGTTGAGCGATGCGACGCGCTCCAGCAGGGGTTTGACGTAGAACAGGCGTTTTTGCGGCTGGGGAATGCGCGTGAAACGGCGGTAGGACTCCACAAAGGCCGACAGGCCGTTGCCCGTGGCCTGGATGGTCTTCAAGCCCCGGCGCAACTCCTCGGCGGTTTTCCCGGCAGGGAGGTCCATCTCCAGCATCGTGTCGGCCAGCGAGGTAATCGGGGTAATGGAGTTCATGATCTCGTGGGTCAAAACGCGGGTCAGCTTGATCCAGGAGTCGATCTCGCGCTCGTCCAGTTCGCCCCCGATCTCGTTCAGGGCGATGATGCGCAGGTTGCGCCCCTGGGCCGCCACCTCGGAGGCGCGCAGGGAGAGGTTGACCGTCCCGGTCTCGGTGTTGAAGGCGGCCTGGGTGTGTTCGGAGGGCTGGAGACCCTTGAAAAGGGCGGGCAATGCGGGGTCGGTGTCGGCGAGCTGGCCCAGGTGGGTGAGCACCTGCAAACCCAGCAGGCGGTGGGCCTCCCGGTTGCTCTGGTAGACGCTGCCCCTGTCGTCGACGACCAGGATGCCCGTGCTCACGCTGTCCAGGATCAGTTTGTAGTACGCCTCCATGCGCGATATGTTGGCTTTTTCGGCCGCCAGCATATCACGGATGCGGTTCAGGGCCCGGTTCAGCAGGTTGTCGGCCGCGGCCCCGTCGTATTCGGTAAATTTGAAGGAGTAGTCGCCGTTGGCGATCGAGTCGAACAAAAAGGTGAGTTTGCGCACGTTCTGGGAAAAGAGGCGGAATATGGCCCAGAGCGCGCCCGCGGCCACGGGCAAGGCCAACGCCAGCAAACCGTACCACGCCTCCAGGGCGGCGTAGGTGCCCAGCGCGACGGCCGTCACGAGCAGCGCCAGCCATCCGGCCAGGCGGTAGGTCGTCCCCTTAAATGCCATACTTTTTGATCTTGTTGTAAAGCGTCTGGCGGGTAATGCCCAACTGGACGGCCACGGACGATAGGTTGCCCCCGCAACGCTCCATGGCCGCGACGATCATCGAGCGCTCCATCTCCTCGAGGGTGGAAAAAGCTCCGGACCCGGCGGCCGGTTCTCCGTTTTCGGGAGCGTCCGGCGGGGTTTGTTCGGTCGGGGGGCGGGACGTGTCGACGGATCGCATTTCGCCCGGCTTCCGGCCCAGGGCGGCGCGCAGGGTGGCGATCAGCTTGAGGTTGTCCCAGGGTTTGACCACGAAATCGGTCGCGCCCTCCTTGATCGCCCTGACCGCCAGGTCGTAGTCGGCGTAGGCGGTAAAGAGTACGATCCTGATCGACGGGTCCCGGCGTTTGATCTCCCGCATCCAGAAAAGGCCCTCGTTGCCGCTGTTGATCCCGGCCGAGAAATTCATATCGAGCAGTACCACGTCGGGTTTTTCGGCGTCGATCGCGGCCATCAGCCGGTTGGGCGAGGGGATGGTGGCCACACGTGCGAAATGGCGTCCCAGCAGCAACTCCAATGCCGAGAGGATGCTGCGGTTGTCGTCCACGACCAGTATGGTTCCCTGTTTTGCGGCCATCGTTCAAACAAATATAAGCGGTTTGGCGGGTAAGACCAAATCTGTCAAAAATTTAGACAATGGGATCATTTTTTAATATACTGATAATAAGCGAATAAGGTGTTTGATACCTTAAAAAAGGCCTTTCCAGCGTATCTTCATTGTGGAAATGAAGCCCTTATCGATGAAATGGATCGTTATTTTGCTCGGCCTGCTGGCGGCCCTGCCCCTGGCCGCACAACAGCGCGCGTGGAGCCTGGACGAGTGCATGGCATACGCCGTGCAGAACAGCACGAGGATCAAAAAACAGCAGGCCGTCAACGACAACTACCGGCAGAACCGGATCCAGTCCGTGGCGGCCATGCTGCCCGGCGTGTCGGCCTCGGGGCAGGGCAACTGGGGTTTCGGGCGCAGCATCGACCCGGGGACCAATACTTACGGCAATACGGCCAACTTTAACAACTCCTATTCGGTTTCGGCCTCGCTGCCGCTGTTCAACGGTTTTTCGGCCGTCAACACCCTGAGGGCCAGCAGGATCGCCGAGTTGCGCGGCGTGCAGGAGGCACAGAAGCTGGCCGACGACATCGCCTTGCAGACCATGCAGGCCTATTTCGACGCGCTCTACTACAAGGAGGCGGTCGAGCTGGCGCGGGAGCAGCTCATAGAGAGCCAAAGCAACGCGGCCAAGACGGCACGGATGGCGGAGCTGGGATTGAAGGCCGCTGCCGACGTGGCCCAGGTCGAGGCCCAGGCCGCTGCCGACGAGTACAACCTGATCCACCAGCAGAACCTTCTGGAGGCCGCCCTGCTGGAGTTGAAAGATTGCATGAACTACCCCCTGGAAGAGGCGTTGGAGATAGAAAAAGATACCGGCCGGGCGTTTTACATCGGCAATGCCGGGGCAGGCGAGGTTTATGGGTTTGCCTCTCAAAACCTTCCCCAGGCATTGATCGCCGGGTACGCGTTGCGGGAGTCGGAACTCGACCACATGGCGGCCAGGGGGCGGCAACTCCCGAACATATACGCCTCGGGGGGCTATTCGACCAACTATTTCCGCAACATCACCGGAGGGGGCGAAACGGAGAGTTTCAAGAGCCAGTTCAAGCACAACTCGGGCGAGTGGATCGGCCTTACGATGAGCATCCCCATCTTCAACGGGTTGCAGCGCCGCACGGCGGTCAACCGCAGCCGCAACGCCCTGGATATCGCCCGGCAGCAGACCGCCGAGGCCCGGCGCCAGTTGCAAAGCGAGATCACAAAGGCGTTGCTCGACGTGGAGGGGCTCTCCAAGGAGTACGCCCAGGCCGTCAAGCGCAGTTCGGCCTACGGGCAGGCCCACGAGGCCAACCTGCGCCGGTACGGGCAGGGGACCCTCTCGGCCCTGGACCTGCAGACCAGCGCGAACCAGCTTTTGCAGTCGCGCGCACAGCAATTGCAAGTGGAATTGAATTATTTAATGCGCAGCCGTTTGGTGGAGTTTTACCGGGGGCGGCCCTTGATCGATCGATAGATATGGATATTCAACTCGAAAAAAAGAGGGGCATCAAGGCCAAGCACATCCCCTATTTGCTGGGCGGGGCGCTGGTGCTGCTCGTCGTGGGGTGGCGCGTACTGGGCGATCACTCGAAAAGCGTGCGCGCGGACCTGCGCACCCTGACCGTCAGCGAGGCCGTCTTGGGGGAGTTCAACGACTACGCCCGCATCAACGGGCAGGTGCAGCCCATCTCGGTCGTGCAGCTCAGCCCTTTGGAGGGCGGCATCGTCGAGCACATGGTCGCCGAGGAGGGCGCGGCGGTCAAAAAGGGCGAGGTGATCGTGGTGCTGAGCAACCCCTCGTTGCACCTCTCGATCCTGGACAGCGAGGCCCAACTGGCCGAGAAGCAGAACTTTTTGCGCAACACCCAGGTTACCATGGAGCAGGAGAAGCTCAGCCTCAGGCAGGAGCGCCTGCAACTCGACATCGACGTGGCGCGCAAGGAGCGCAAGTACCGCCAGAGCGAGGAGCTCCACCGCGAGGGACACATCTCCAAAGAGGATTACCTCCAGGCCAGGGAGGATTGGGAGCTGGCCGACCGCAGGCGCACTCTGGTCATCGAGCGGCAGAAGCAGGATTCGATCTACCGCACCATCCAGATCAGCCAGATGGAGGAGAGCCTCGACAACATGCGGCGCAACATGACCCTGATCCGCCAGCGGATCGACAACCTCAACGTCAAGTCCCCCATCGACGGGGAGATAGGCCTTTTGGACGTGGTGCTGGGCCAGTCCGTGGCGATGGGCCAGCGCATCGGGCAGATCAACGACATGGCCGACTTCAAGATACAGTCCTCGATCGACGAGCACTACATCGACCGGGTGCGCACCAACCTGCCCGCCACCTTCGAGCGCCAGGGCCAGAACTTCGGGTTGAAGGTGCGCAAGGTCTACCCCGAGGTGCGGGGCGGCAGCTTCAAGGTCGATTTGGTCTTTACCGGCGAGCGCCCCGACAACATCCGCACCGGCCAGACCTACTACATCAACCTCGAACTGGGCCAACCCACCGAGGCGGTCATCATCCCCCGCGGCCAGTTCTACCAGACGACGGGCGGCGCGTGGATCTTCGTGGTCACGCAGGACGGCACCCGCGCCGTGAAGCGTACCATCCGCATCGGGCGGCAGAACCCGCAGTACTACGAAGTGCTCGAAGGCTTGCAGCCCGACGAGAAGGTAATTACCTCTTCCTATGACAATTTCGGGGAGAATGAGACGTTAATTTTAAAGTAATCAGATATGAACTCTTTCCGGTTGAAATCCTACTTCACTTTTTTGGGGCGCAACAAGCTCTACACGGCCATTAATCTGTTCGGGTTTGCGGTGTCGCTCTCGGTGGTCATCCTGCTGGGGCTTTATATCCGGGGCGAACTGAGTGTGGATCAGTTCCACAAGGATAAGGAGCGGATCTGGCGGCTGGAAAGTGAAGACGGGAGCAGCTTCGCCGCTCCGATCGCGGGGGATATTGCGGGCCGTTATCCCGAAATCGAAACGATCGTGCGGGTTTCCCCCGACGAGGAGTTTGTCGTGGAGACGGCAGAGGAAAAAGTGCTGACTAAGAAGGTTATGTGTGCCGATTCGGCTTTCTTCGAGATTTTCTCGTTCACGCTGCTGGAGGGCACTCCCCGGCAGCAACTGCGCACAATGCAGGAGGTAACCCTTACCCGCTCGTTCGCCACCCGGCTTTTCGGCGAGGGGCCTGCAATGGGCCAGACCTTCCGTATCGACACATTGACCTATGTCGTTACGGGTGTGGCTGCGGATTTTGCCGACTCACATTTCCAGAATCCGGATATGATCATGCGTTTCGAGCATATCGGGCCATGGTATCTGAGTGGGTACGATTCGTGTTACGGGCCGATCTACCTGCGTACGGCAGCCGGCAGCGATCTGAACGCCAAGATGCCTGATATGCTGGAATTTTTCAAAAGCTATTTCTGGCTTTACCAGAAAGAGTATGCCAAGCAGCTTTCCCTGCGTCCGCTGACGGAGTGCCATTTCGACACGCGACATGCCGAGTGGGAGACGTTCAGGGTCATAGACCGGGGGTTTCTTGGAGTGCTGGCCGCCTCGATGGTATTGATCCTGGTCTTCGCCCTGTTCAACTA
This sequence comes from Rikenellaceae bacterium, assembly GCA_031551275.1. Lineage (GTDB taxonomy): Bacteria > Bacteroidota > Bacteroidia > Bacteroidales > Rikenellaceae > JAVBMJ01. The sequence continues at coordinate 279,020 of JAVBNX010000001.1, read as the reverse complement.
CATCAACCTCTCGGTCGCCCAATCGGGATTCCGCGCCAAAGAGGCGGCGACAAGGCGGTTGTTGGGGTCTTCCCCTGGCGGGCTAGTAATGGATTTGATCGGCGAGTCGGTCATTTTCTGCGCCATGGCGGCGACGCTCGGCGTTGTGTTGGCGTCGTTGGCGGAACCGGGCTTCAACAAATTGCTGCGGGCTGACGTAAATCTGACATCCGCAATGGACGCGGGCAACCTTTTATGGGTATGCCTCGGCGTGGTCCTGCTCGGGGTGATCGCCGGGATCCTCCCCGCGCTGGCCATATCGGGGCATAAACCGCTGGAAGTGGTGCGCGGGACCCTTGCCCGCAAGACCAAGATGGTTTACAGCCGCATTTTGATCGTATTCCAATACTGCATCACCATCGTCCTTTTGGGATGCACGTTGACCATCATGCGTCAGACCCATTTTATGCGTACCACCGATCTGGGTTTCGACAAGGAGAACCTGATCTACATCAAATACTCGACCTGGCCCGAACGCCAGGGGGTGTTGCGCGACCGGTTGATGCGGATCGACGGCGTGCAGGACGTCTCCTTCACCCGCGGGACGGTGATGGACGACGGCAACAACTTCGTAATGATGGCCGATAACGGGGAGTCGACCAACTTCCGCATCCTGGAGGTCGACACGGCCTTTTTCCGGATGATGGGCTTGACGGAGGACACCCTTTTTACCGCGCCCTCGCCGCGGCCGGTATGGATCAACCGGACAGGGTGGCAATGGCTGGAGGCTTCGGGCATCACCGACCTCTTTGACCGCCACGGCCCAGTAAAACATTACGGCATAACGGAGTTTACGGGCATTGTGAACGATTTTCATGTCGGCAACCTGAGAAAAAAGATCCCACCCATGTTGATCTCACCGTCATATGACAATTCCTGGAACTGGGAGTACCTGGTCAAGGTGTCGGGGCGGGATTTGGCGGAGACCTACCGCCAGGTTATGGAAGTGCAGAATGAAATTAGTGGCGGTATGCCGGTGGAGAGCGGATTTGTCGACCGGGAATTGGCGGGCTGGTATGACAACCAGCAGCAGACTTATACTATTATCGGGACATTTGCTTTGATCGCCATCGTGATCGCGGCTTTGGGGATGCTGGCTATGGCGACCTATTCTTTGCGGCAGAGAACGGCTGAAATTGCGATTAGAAAAGTCTTCGGGTCGACCGACGGGGAGGTCTTGCGACGGGTGGTGCTTGGGTTTATGCGGATGGTCCTGGTCGCTTTTATTTTGGCTGTCCCGGTCATTTGGTATGCCATGGAGAAGTGGCTGGCGGGGTATGCCTACCGGATATCGCTCGGTTGGACGATCTTCGCTTTGGCGGGGGGCATCGCTTTCGCGGTGGCTTTTGCCGCAGTATTCTCTCAGAGTTGGAAGGCGACCCGGGCCAATCCGGTCGATTCGTTACATAAATAAATTTTGGGGTATGGGAGCATTCCGTTTTAAATCTTACTTCACTTTTTTGGGGCGCAACAAGCTCTACACGGCCATCAATCTATTCGGGTTTGCGGTGTCGTTGGCCGTGGTCATCCTTTTGGGGCTGTACGTCAAGGGGGAATTGAGCGTCGATAGATTCCACAAGGATTACGATCAAATTTTCCTGTTGGGGGCAGAGAAATCAGAGTTGTTCCAGACCTTGCCCGGACCGATGGCGCACGATTTAAAGGCGCAATTTCCCGAGATCGACCAGTTGGCCCGGGTCATGTACAACTCCGCGACGGCGACCTACCGGCAACAATCGTCCGAAGAGACGACGCTCTACACCGATCCGTCGTTCTTCGGGGTATTTTCCTTTCCTCTGGTCGAGGGCGAGCCTTTGGGACAGTTGAAGGCCGCCAATGAGGTGGCGATCTCCCGCTCGCTGGCCACCCGGCTCTTCGGCGGAGAGAAGGCCCTGTATCAAACGATCGACATAGGCGGCGCGCCTTATGTGGTAACCGGCGTGGTGGAGGATTTCTCCAATACCCACCTGGCCGCTCCCGGCATCATCCTCAGGGTCGAAAACCTGTCTGCGGATATGTATGACAGCTATTCGGCCTTTCAATTCTATTTCTATGTCAAGCAGGCGCCGGGAAGCGACCTGGCGGCGAAAATGGATGGTATTTCGGCCTTCATGAAAGAGCTCTGCCGAAGCAAGAACGCTCCGACCCCTGAACTGCGCCTTGTGCCGCTGGCGGATAACTATTTCGACGCCGGCAGCACCCCCAACTGGGGCCACCGGGGCAACGACCGGGCTTTTATCGGCGTATTGCTGGCGGCGATGATCTCCCTGTGGCTTTTCGCGATGATCAACTACATCAACCTCTCGGTCGCCCAGTCCGGCATCCGGGCCCGTGAGGCGGCTACCAGGCGCTTGCTGGGATCGAGCCGGGGCTCGTTGGTGGGCAGCTACATCGCCGAATCGACGCTCTTCTGCGCGTTCGCGTTCCTGCTGGGCATGGCGCTGGCTTCCGCGGCCGAGCCGCTATTCAACAAACTGTTCAACGCCTCGACCCGCGTGGCGGAGCTCCTTACCTGGCCCGTCTGGCCTCTCTTCCTGGCCGGTATTGCGCTGATGGGGGTTTTATCGGGGATCATCCCGGCGACGGTCGTCGCGCGCTACCAACCGATCGACGTGGTGCGGGGTCTGCTGACCCGCAAGACCAGGCAGGGCTATGCACGGGTGTTTATCTGCCTACAATACACCATTACCATCATCCTGATTGCGAGCACGCTGACCATCATGCGGCAAACGCGGTTCATGCGCCACTCCAATCCGGGTTTCGACCGTGAAAACGTGATGGTAGTCAACCGGCCCGTCAACGGGACGCAAGTCGACGCCCTCCGCGGTAAATTGCTGCTTATCCCCGGGGTGGGGCAGGTTGCTTTCTCGCGCGGAGGCACCCCCATACAGCCCCAGATGCACCTCATTACCAACGTGCCCGAGATCGACGGCAGTTTTACCTACTGGGAATTTACCGTGGACTCGCTCTACATGGACCTTCTCGGCATCCGCACGGTCCACGAGAGCGGCGTACGGCAGCCGGACGCCATATGGCTCAACCAAACCGCCGCCCGGGCGCTCGGGATCGACGACCAGGCCGTTACCGCGATGGACAAACCCCTGGCTGGCATCGTGCAGGACTTCCATTTCGCCGATTTTACCAAACCGATCGAGCCCGCGGTCTTCCGGCGCCTCCCCCAGGGGGAACGTGCCGGTAATGTGACGGTAAAGATCGCGGGAGACGACCCGGGCGCCACCTACCGCGAGGTGATGGCCGTTTACAAGGAGTTCTTCGGTGAAGAGCCCCGCTCCGCCACCTTTATGGACGAGGCCACGGTCAAATGGTACGACAAACAGCAGCGCACCTACACCATCATCGGCTCGTTCGCCCTGATCGCCGTCGTGATCGCGGCGTTGGGGATGCTGGCCATGGCGACCTATTATTTGCGGCAGAGAACGGCTGAAATTGCTATCCGCAAGGTGTTCGGGTCGACCGACGGGGAGGTTTTGCGGCGGGTGGTGCTCAGCTTTATGCGGATGGTCCTGGTTGCTTTTGTTTTGGCTATCCCGGTCATCTGGTATGCCATGGAGAAGTGGCTGGCGGGGTATGCCTACCATATCCCGCTCGGTTGGACCACCTTCGCCCTGGCCGGGGTGATCGCCTTTGCGGTGGCTTTTGCCGCAGTATTTTGGCAGAGTTGGACGGCGACCCGGGCCAATCCGGTCGATTCGTTGCGTAAATCATAACAAACTAAAACCATACTACCATGTTAAAGATCGAAAACCTGAGCAAGCACTTCCGTACGGATGAAATCGAAACCATCGCGTTGAACGACGTGTCGCTGGAGATATCACAGGGCGAGTTCGTCGCCGTGATGGGGCCTTCGGGGTGCGGCAAGTCCACGCTGCTGAATATCGTCGGGTTGCTGGACAACCCCACTTCGGGGCGCTACTACCTGCTCGACAAAGAGGTGGGGGCGCTCAAGGAGAAGGACCGCACGCTGTTCCGCAAGGGCAACATCGGGTTCGTGTTCCAGAGTTTCAACCTGATCGACGAGCTGAACGTGATGGAGAACGTCGAGCTTCCTTTGATCTACCTGAAGATCAAGGCCTCGGAGCGCAAACGGATGGTCAAAGAGATCCTCGACCGCATGGCCATCAGCCACCGGGCGCGCCACTTCCCGCAGCAGCTCTCCGGCGGCCAGCAGCAGCGTGTGGCCATCGCCCGCGCGGTGGTGGCGAGCCCCAAGCTGATCCTGGCCGACGAGCCCACGGGTAACCTCGACTCAAAGAACGGCGCCGAGGTAATGAACCTCTTGACCGAGCTCAACCGCGAGGGGACGACCGTGGTCATGGTAACCCACTCGAAGCACGACGCCTCCTACGCCCACCGAACGGTCAACCTCTTCGACGGGCAGATCGTGCAGAACGTGCAGGAGTATATGTGACCGGGTATGCGCATAAAAAAGCCGGAGAGGTTTCCCTCTCCGGCTTTTTTGTCGTTCCCTGCGTTTATTCGAGGGTGGTTTGTGCCTTCAGGGCGTTGTAGAACCCTTCGAAGGCTTTCTTTTTGCTGCCGTCGGCATTGAACAGCAGCGGGTATTGCTCGTTGCCGCTGTACTGGTTGGTCAGCCAGCTCATATCGTCCTTGGTGCCCCAGATCGTGATTCCCTGGCGCTGGGCCGCGGGCACTTTGGAGAAGTAGGATTCGATCACGTTCTTGTAGAGTTGTCCCAGTGCCGCGTCGGCGGTTGCGTCAAAGACGTAGCCGGCGGTCTTGTCGGGGTTCATGGCGATATCCAGCTCGGAGATGCGTACCTTCAGGCCCGTCGAGGCCAGCGCGGTAAACATATCGTCCATTTGTTGCCTGGTGGTGGTCGAACGGATGTGCATCTGGGTGGCGACCCCGTCGATCAGGCCGGGATGTTCGGTTTTTACCTTGTTGACCAGGTTGACGAATGCGGTGCGCTTGGTGTTGCTTTCCAGGCCGTAGTCGTTGATGTAAAGTTGGGCGTCGGACTGGGCCGCGCGGGCATACTTGAAAGTTTTGACCACGAAGGCTTCCGCGCCGCCCAGGTAGTCGCCCCATAGGAAGACCTGCCCGGACGCGGTGGTGTTGGCCGAACTGCGCAGCGCGCCGCCGCTGTCGGAGACGGTCTCGTTGATGGCGTCCCATGCGTAGACTTTGTCGCCGTAGTGCTCCATCATGCCGAATACCCACCTGCGCAGGGTGTAGTCCACGCGGTCGAAGACGGTTTCGCCCATGATGTCGGTCGAGGTGCCCAGCGCGGGTATAACGTCGCCGTCCCCGCCGACAACCACGGCGTTCTTATCTATGATGACCACATCGTCGATGTAGATCACGTCGGCATACTTCCCGAGGTTGAGGCTGAGCCTCGCGTAGCTCACGTTCCGGATGTCGGGATCAGCGCCGATGGTCGCCGGGGCGGTGTATTCGACGGTCTTCTTTTCCCATTCGGTCGAGAGTACCGTGGTGCCCGAGTATCCCGATTCGGAGTTGTTTTCGAAGGCGTTGTTGTTGACCGAGTAGCTGCGCTTCGAGGTCTGGATGGCGCCCAGACCGTTTTTGGACTTGATCCAGAATGTGCACGAATAGGTATGCCCGACGGTCACGGGGAAGATAGGGGTCATGTATTGGGCCGAATATTCGGCTCCGTCGGCAATGACCGTTACCTCGAGCGATTTGGTCCCGCCATGGGCTACGGTCGTCGAGATGGCGGGCGTGGCGTTCGAGCCGTTCTTGACCCAGGTGCCGTAGGGGTATGCGGTAGCCGATTCGAACGTGCCGTCGTCCGTGGCGCCGATCAAATTGACCGGATCGGAGCTGCCCGCCCCGGGCGTCAACTCGACGATGCTCAGGTTGTCCACGTAGTAGGTGTTGGCTACCGAGGCCATATCCACGTAGAGCGTCAGGATGCCGTCCGCTTTTACGGTGGCGGCGGTAACGGGGAAGGTGTATTTGGTCCATGTGGTGGACGTGCTCAGGAAACTGAGGTATTGCCCGGTCGTCTCGTCGGTCGAAACCCGGATCTTGCCTCCCGCTTCCGCCGCTTTGACCCAGCAGGAGAGCGCGTAAACCTTACCGTTCACGGCATTGGGCGCGGTGGGTTGCAGGCGGCATTTGTAAGCGTCGTTGTCGCCCGCCGCGATCGTGACCTCCACTTTGAGGGCCTTGTCTCCCGCGAAGACCTGCTTGGGATCGGTGGTAACGGTAAACGCGCCGCTGCCGGCAGGATTCGCCGTGGTCGAGCACCATGCGGAGGGGATCACACCGTCTTCGAAGTTGGTGTAGAACTTCCGGTTGGTGTAATCGGGTACGGCCGTTGTGGTCAGCGGGTTGAGAAAGCCCGTCTGCTGCTGGGAGTGCCAGCCCAACACGTGGCCGAAGAACTTCATGTTGGGCGAGGCCGTCTTGATGGAGTTCAGCAGCGCGTCGGCGGCGGTAAAGCTGAGCGAACCGCTGCTCTGCATGATCGAGGCGTTCTTCATCTCGTTGCCGAAGGTAACGTTGTCGGCGTGGGAGGTAACCAGCCCGGCGACGGTCGAGTTGCTGAACTCGGACTGGGTGCAGGCCAGGCCGAACTGGATGCCTGCCGCCGCGGCGAGTTGCTTGAGGGTGTAGACGCCGTCGTCGCCGCCTTCATCGCCGCCATCGTCGCCGTTGTCGTCGCCGCCGGGTTTGTTGACGTTGGGTTTGCCGAACTTCTCCACGTCTTCGTTGGTGGAGCAGGCGGTCTGGGTGGCCAGCATCGCTGTCATGAGCAGGGCCGGCACTAATGTCCATATTCGTTTCATACGCTTGGTTTGGTTACAAAGGGTTTGATGCAAATTTAATGTATAACGGGGCGTAGGGCTTTAAAATTATGATTCATATAGTATTGCCCGCGTAACATGATTGGCGATACCGAAACATATTCTGTCGGAAATGAAACACATTTCTCCACAGGACCCGCCCACGGTCATTCGGGGCAAAAATAGACTTTCAGGTTCTGCATGCCGAAGCTGCCGAAGGGGATCCTCAGATGGCGCCCCTGGTGGTCCTGGTCGCCGTTCATGCGCCGCCATACCACCGCCTCGTTTTGTTGGATTACCAGCTCGTCGATGGCCGAAATGCCCGCCATTTTCCCCTTTTCGAGGCTCTCCATGGTGACCACCACGCCCGTCCCGGCGAAGAGGAACTCGTCGTTGCCCCGGTCGATGACCAGCGCGGCGCACTCGCTCCACTTGGACTTGTCCTTCGCTTCGGCGTCCCATCCCAGGGTCAGGTCGTGCTTGAGCGTGAACTTCACTTTGCCGATCTCCAGGGTCGTCTGCGTGGAGTCCGCATCGAACCACACCCCGTAGATGCGCCCCTGCGCCTGCGCCAGGGTGATCTCCGGGGTCAGGTGGGCGAGCAGGCGGTAGGCTTTGGCCAGGGGGTAATTTTCCCCCTGCTGCTCATCTTCGATCGAGAAGGGGCTGAATCCCATCGCCTTGTGGGCCCCCAGCGCGTAGAATACCCGCGCCGCGTTCTCTTTCGCTCCCCGGATCTCGGGGATGAACAGTGGGTTGGAGGGCATATCGTACCGTGCGATCCAGTCGCAGAATCCGGGGTCGTAAATATCCGGCGAGAGCATATCGATCGAGGGCGCGGCTATGGTCCACATATCCTTCAGGTGGGACAATGGGCCCGCGGCGGGGTAGGCCCCCGCTTTGCGTCCCCGGCTGTCCAGCGCGGCGTTCAGGTACATGGGCAGGTCGTAAGCCGCCCTGCCTGCGCGGGTTACCTGCTCCACGTAAAGGCCGTAGTGGTAGGCCTGGAACATCTCCTGGGCGTCCAGGCTCTCTCCGAAGACCTCTTTCCATGTGCCTTTGGTTTTGGAGCCACCGGCCGTCCAGAGGTCGTAGAGCCTTTTCTGGCAAGCCTGCTTTTTGGCGACGATGTACTCCATGACCTGCGCGGGAACGGGACTGTTAAAGGCTTTTTCGGCCTGTTTGCCGTATTCACGCGCGTTGCCGATCATGCCGATCTCATTCTCGACCTGGACCAGGATCACGGTCCGGTCGTTCTGGTCGACCTTTTTTATGTGCCCCATCAACGCGGCAAAGGCTCTGGCATCGGCTTTGGCGCTCTCGGTGCTGAAGGCCGAGAGGATCTCGTGGGCCTTGCCGTCGGAGGTGCGCGCCAAGGGGAAGCGCTTGTTGAACTGCCGCTTCATCCACCCGGGCGCGTAGCACGACATGCTGTTCTTCCAGCTCCCGAACCAGAGCGGCACCAGCTTGAGATTGTGCTTCCTCGCGTCGGCGATCAGTTGATCGACGCTCGAAAAGTCGAATTTCCCCTCCTCCGGTTCGATCAGCTCCCAGTAGACGGGTGCCAACACCGTGTTGAGCCCCATGGCTGTGAGCCGTTCCCAACGCTGCGCCATGTAGTGCGGCGTGGAGACCGATGAGTTGCCCAACTCGCCGCCCAGCATCAAAAAAGGCTCGCCATCGACGATCAACTGGGTGGCCTGCCCGCGTTTTTCGAGGTGCGGCAGGGTACTCTGCTGCCCGGCCGCCGTGAGGCAGACCGAGATGGCGAGCAACAATATGCTTAATCTTTTTTTCATGGTAAGTCTGGTAAAAAAGCTGCCCCGGTACCGGGGCAGCTTTCGTTTTGAATATACCGGCTTAGATGTTGGTCTCGTCGTTAGTCGGGATCACATAGGGCACGAGCCTCATGTTGGAGATGTACCAGATGAAGTTGGGGATCGCCTTGGCGGCCAGGGTGGTTCCGCCGCCGGTCGTGTAATCCCTGTTGGCGAACCTGATGTACGCCTGCTGGTCGCTTCCGACCGCGGAGGCGAGGCCTTTCCCGCTCATTCCGGTCGCCGTGGACAAGGGAATGGTCACGGTCGTCCACCCGTCCATGGTCAGGGGCGTGGCCGTCGATCCGGTTACCCAGGGAGCCACGGGCGCCGCCAGGTACGCGCTTTGTCCGTTGTTGTAGAAGCTGGTCGTGAAGTAGCCGGAGTTGAGTGTGAAGGGCACGTAGAAGTCGACCTGGAGCGCCAACTTGTCGCAGCTCGTGTCGCCCGTGATGCCTGCCTTGCCGTTGATAAAGGCAACGACCTGCTCCATCTTGAAGTAGATGACCCCCTGGTTGGTGGCTACGGCGGCCGTAGAGGTCCCGTTGCCGAACGACGCGTAACCCGTCGGGTAGCTCTTGGGCCCGTCGCCGGTGGTCGGGATGGTGGCGGTCAGCCTGACAAGGCCCGAGCTCGCATCATCCTGGCCGGAGCCGCTGTATCCGTACTCGGTCGAACTGTTATTCCAGTTGAACTGGTGCAGGAAGACGCAGTCGCTGCGGTTCATGTAGTTGTAGGAGAACGCCGTACCGTTGTTGGTGCAGACCTTGAGCGCTCCGCCGGTGGTAGTTCCGCCTGTGGGAACCGTGACGGTAATGCTCTTGTAGTCCGATGCGTTGGAGTACGTGACCGCATGGACATGGCCCGGGAAGACGATCGAGTCGATGTCGCGCAACTCTGCGCCGTAGATGTGGATCACATCCCCTTCCTTCGGCAGGGTGTTGGACACGCTGGTAATGCCGGGTGCGGGGCCCTGGATGGTAAAGTCGATGATCTGCTCGCCGGACTTGGTAACCAGCCTGATCGTGTTGACTTCGTCCGCCGGGGCGTCGTCCCCTACGGGGGTGTCGGTGGAGATGGTAAAGATGATGTGGCCGTCGGTCACGTAATTGGGATTGACGTTGATCGAGTAGCCGTTGCAGTAGAGGGCTTGCAGGGAGCTGAACCCGGAGCCGTCGATGCGGATGGTGGTCCCCACGCGCGCCGCGGTAATTACCTCGGTCGTCGAGGTGGTGTTGTTCAGGGTTACCTGTGTGACGCTCAGTTGGCCGCAGCTCTCTTCGTCCTTTTTGCAGCCGGCCAGGGCCAAAAGAAGTACCGGCAGAAGCAGGAAACCTCTCTTTATATCGATTTTTTTCATGGTCTATGCAGTTTTAAGATGGCGATGGTCGCTTATTCGAAATCGAACGGTACGGGTGTCCCCCTCAGGTTCGGGTCCTTGCTGACCTCGTTGGCGGGGTAGGGCAGCTTCATGCGGTCGGCAGTCGCCGTGACCACGACGAATCCGTCCGTTTCGGGCGAGCCGTCCTCTTTTACCCGCCAGAAGATACCCTGCGGGTAGGTCGTCGTGCCGTAGGGGCTTTTCAGGTAATAGTAGAGGTGGCAGCGCTTCTGGTTGTTGATGTAGTTGAGCATCCAGTTCATGTCCCAGTAGGAGCGGCGCACCATGTCGTACCAGAACAGCCCTTCCAGTGCGAGTTCGCAACGGCGTTCGTCCCAGATGTCCTGGAGGGTAATCTGGTCGACAGCGTCGGTCAGCCCCGCGCGGTCGCGCACCTTTTTGAAGTACTTGATCGCTTCGGCGTCGGTGGTCGAGGCGTTCATCCCCAGGATGGCCTCAGCGTAGAGCAGGTAGACCTCGGCCAGGCGCAGCATCGGGGTAGCCAGGCCGGAGTTGCCGTTGATCGCCACGCCGCCCGAGTCCTCGCTGCTGCCCACGATCATCTTCTTGGGTGCGCAGTACTGCGGTAAGGAACTGGGTATCACATCATTGTCCACGATCCAGTAGCCATCCGTCCAGGTGTTCTTCTCGCTGTTCCCGAGGTAGTCATACCGGGCCTGGTAGTAGAAGAAGGTACCTTTTTTGCGTTTGAGCTCGCCCCGGCTGTGCATCAGTTCGACCAGGTCGCCGCCGCAGAACTTGGCGTTGCCCCACGCGTTCAAACCGCCGGTCAATACGGCGCTGTACGCCAGATACTCCTGGTTGCGGTTGCCCACACCGTAGGATTCCACGCCCGGGGTAAATTGCAGGGCGAACAGCGATTCGGAGTTGTTGTTGTTCTGTACGCGGAACAGCTCCTCGTAGTCGCTCATCAGGGAGTAGGTCTCCGTTTCGCATACCTCCTTGGCGGCCAGTCTGGCCAGCTCATAGTACTGGGCGGCAGTGGTCGGCCATTTGGAGGAGAAGTTGTTGCCCCGTGCGTAGCAGGCCGCGGTAATGTAGAGGCGGGCCAGGGCGCCCAGGGCGCTGTAACGGGTTACGCGTCCGGGGTTGTCGGTTTCGGGCAGCCACTGGGCGGCGAATTCCAGGTCGCGGATCGCATACTGGAGCACGTCTTCCTGCGTGTTGGGGAACATGCTGTAATTTGTGGCGGCCACCATCGGGTCTTCCACGATGGGAACGGCTCCCCAGGTGCTCATCAGGTACCAGTAGGCCAACCCGCGCATAAACCGCGCTTCGCCCTTGCAGGCGTTGACCTGCTTCTCGGATACGCCGTTGCTCAACGCGTTGTCCAGGTAGTTTACCAGGTAGTCGGCCTGCGTGACCACGTTGTAGAGTCCCGCCCATCCGTTCTGGATGAGGCCCGTCTCGGCCGTCTCGGTCATGCGCACGAAAGAGGCGCCGCCGCTGTCCCACGGGTCGAAGAGGTTGTTGGCCCTCATGTCGCCCAGGTGGAAAAAGTACTGGTTGGAGAAGGTAAACCAGGGTGCGTTGTAAAGGGACGCCGTCCCTCCGCGGCACTCCTCGTAGGACCGGTAGAAATTCTGGACGGCGAGGTTGCCTTCGGGGTAGGTGTCGAGGAAGTCGTCGCAGCCTGCGAAGCCGAACGCGGCGAGGGAAACGATTGATATTTTAAGAAATTTCTTCATGGCTCAATGAATTTAGAATCCGATGGTCAGACCGAACATAAAAGTACGCGGAGAGGGGTAGCGGCCCACGTCGACCCCGTTCATAAGCGGGTCCTGGCCGTAGTTCATGTACTGGCTGCGCATCATCCCCACTTCCGGGTCGTAGCCGGAGTATTTGGTAAATGTCCAAAGATTCTGGATGTTGGTGTAGACCTTGACCTGGTTCAGACCCATTTTGCTGGTCCATTTGCTCGGCAGGTTGTAGGTCAGAGAGATGTTGGAGATCCTCAGGTAGGAGCCGTCCTCGATCATGTTGGAGGAGATGCGGCTGTTCTTGTTCACGTCGTCCGAAGCCATCCGGTACATTTTGGGGTGCGCGCTCGACACGTACACGTTCCAGATGTCGTCTTCCGAGCCGTTCGGGTCGATCAGACTCAGCTTGGCGTAGTTGCTGGCCGCGCGGCTGGTTATCCCTTCGCGGGTGTTGGGGTTGTAGATGGTCGTGGAGAGGAAGTTCAAGACTTTGTTGCCATAGCTGAAAGTCAAATAGATATTCAGGTCCAGGCCTTTCCATGAGAACGTGTTGCCCAAACCGCCCGTGAATTTAGGCAGCGGGCTGCCCAGCGAAACCTGGTCGGCTTCGGTAATCTCGCCGTTGTGGTCGGTGTCCTCCCACAAGAAGTCGCCCACCCAGAGTCCGCCGTTGCGCTTGATGTCTATCGGGTCGGTGGTCGTGCCCTTGCGGGGTATGGCCACCTTCACGTTGCCGTCGCTGTCGTAGAGGTCGTTCGCCGAGTTGATGCGGCCGGCCACTTTGTAACCGAAGAATTCGCCCAGGCTTCCGCCTACCTTTGTGCGGGAGATGATGTATTGCTGGCCCGACAGGTCGTAGGTCCGGTCGATGTACGCGTTTTCGGTGTCGAGTTTGAGGATCTCGTTCTTGTTGGTGCTGAAGACGAAGTTGCTGCGCCACCTGAAATTCTTGCGGTCGATGTTGACGGTGTTGATCGTCAATTCAAACCCCCTGTTCTCCAGCGAGCCGATGTTGGCCCAGGGCGCCAGGGTGGTCTTGCCGATCCCTCCGGTCCCGGCGTAGTCCGCGGGGCTCATCAAAAGGAGCAGGTCGTCGGTTCTTTTCTTGTAGACGTCTGCGATCACTTCGATCCGGTTCTTGAAAAAGCCGAGGTCCAGGCCAAGGTTGTAGGAGGAGGTGGATTCCCATTTGAGCTTGTCGTTGGGAATGTTGCTGATCCCGTAGCCCGTACCCCAGATCGTGGGGATGTTCGACATCAAAGCCACATATGCCCAGCGGGTAACGTTCGAGTTGCCCACTTCGCCGTAGCCTGCGCGGATCTTCATGTTATTGACCCAGTCGACTTCCTGCATGAATTTCTCCTTGGAGATGACCCACGCGCCCGATACCGAGGGGAAAGTGCCCCAGCGGGAACCCCGGGCGAAATTGGACGTACCGTCCCGGCGGATGGTCCCGGTCAGCAGGTAGCGGCCGTCGTAGGAGTAGTTCAGGCGCGCGAAGAAGGAGGAGAACTTCTGTTCGTAGGTGTTTCCCCCGTTGGTGGCGCTCAGTGCGTCCCCGGCGTCCAGATCGCGCAGCGTATCGGGGGTGGAGAGGCGTTTGCCCATCAGGTAGTTGTTGGAGTTTTTGGTAATCTCCTGGCCGCCCATCAGCGTGACGCTATGCTTCTCGGCAAAGGTGTGCCTCAGGGTCAACACGTTCCGGAACGCCCAGAAAGCGTTGCTCGATTGGGTCTTCGTGTTCGTGGAGGGACTGTTCGTCATCCAGCCCAACTGGTAGGTGGGAACGAACGCGTAGGTTTCGTTATGCCCCAGGCTGGCGGAGTATTCGGTCCTGAAGGTCATCCATTTGGCGGGCTTGATCTCGGCGTACACGTTGGTCCGCGTGCCGGTGTTCTTGGTGCCCTGGTCGATCAACTGGGCCAATGCCAAGGGGTTGGCAACTGCGTCGTTCCTGTCGCTCGAACCGCCGTAGGTGCCGTCCAGGTTGCGGGCAGGCATGTAGGGAACCTGGCGGACGGCCTTGTTGATCAAATCCCAGTCCGCTACGGTAATGGTCTGCTCGGTAACGCTCAGGTTGAGCATACCGCCCAGTTTCAGCCACTTTTTAACCTCGGTGTCCACCACGGCATTCCCGGTAAAACGCTTGAAGCCCGAACCCACGGCCACGCCGTCCTGGTCGAGGTAGTTGCCGGAGATCTTGAAGGTCGTGGTGTTGCTGCCTCCCGAGGCCGAAATGCTGTAATTCTGCATAGCGGCGGGGCGGAAGATCTCCTTCTGCCAGTTGGTGCCCGAGGTAAGCAGCGAGGGGTCGGCGAAGGCGTCGGTCCTGCCCCAGCCCTTCATGTCGTAGAGGGTGTTGTGGTGGTATGCGTACTCCTGCAGGTCGGCCATATCCAGGTACTTGGCGATGCTTTGCACGCTGTATTGGGCGTCGAAGGTCACTCTGGTCTGCCCGGCCTTGCCGCTCTTGGTGGTAATCAGGATCACACCGTTCGCACCCTGGGCACCGTAGATGGCCAGCGCGGAGGCGTCCTTAAGGATGTCGATCGACTCGATATCCGCCGGGTTGATCGACGAGATGGCGTTGTCGGTATAGGTCCCGGTGTGGGAGTCGATCGTTACGCCGTCTATAATATAAAGAGGTCCGGTGGATGAGTTTACCGAGCCCGAGCCGCGCACCTGGATCGAGGTTCCGCCCCCGGGCATCCCGGTGTTGGTGGTCATCTGCACACCGGCTGCACGTCCCTGCAACGCCTGGTCGAGCGATACGGCGCCCGATTTGGCGATGGCGTCCGATGAAACGGAAGCTACCGCGCCGGTCAGATCCGACCTGCGCATAGTGCCGTAGCCGATCGCCACGACCGGGTCGATGGCCAACGCGTCCGTCCGCAGGGTTACGTCGATGCGGGTGCGGCTGCCGACCTCCTCGGTCACTTTGTTCATCCCGATAAAGGAGAATTCCAGCGTTTGCGACGGCAGCGCGGCGAGGGTGTAATTCCCTTTGACGTCCGTGCTCGCGCCGATGTTGGCTCCTTTGACAACTACGGTGGCACCGATGACCGGATCACCCGCCTCGTCGATCACACGTCCCGTAACGGTCACTTTTTGCTGTGCCTGGGCAGGCTGGTGAGTGCCCAAGGCCAGGATCAGGGCGATCAGGCAGGGCCACATACCGCACGCAGCCAGCAATCTCCCGAACAGCTTTTTGGTAGAGTTTGACTTCATGAACATATTGGTTAAAAGTTAGGATTGATTGTTCTTAAGGATCGGGTCCTTTCGACAATGCAAAACTCCTTAATTAAATTCTAACATTAATTCAACATTGAAACAAATGCTGTTGCTTTTATAACACGGTCGAAAAAATCTTAAAACCGCTCGATACGTTAATATGGCGCTTCTATAAGAGGGACGAAACAGGGGCGAGAGGCGTGCAGGGGGCGGGTGTGTTTCAGAATCGACAGTTATTGATACATCTTCGACAACACGCACTGAGCATCAGGTGTATCTTTGTACAAAGCTATTTCCAATAGTTGGAATTTAAAATTACAAAACATGCGATCCTTAACTTTTTTTTCACTTTGTTGCGCCTTGTTGCCGTTACTGCCGGTTTCGGCCGCCTCGCCGGCGGTATTCGACTCCTTTACCTATGCGGGCGACGATAAGACCTACCGTGACATCCCCCTGGACGCCAAAAGTTTCTACAATCCCATCCTTCAAGGTTTCTATCCCGATCCGAGCATCACACGCAAGGGAGGGGACTACTACCTGGTCTGCTCGAGCTTCTCCTACTTCCCCGGCGTGCCCGTTTTCCACTCCACCGACCTGGTAAACTGGCGGCAACTGGGGCACGTTCTGTCGCGCCCCTCGCAACTCCGGGTCGCCGGACTGGGGATCAGCCAGGGCATCTACGCCCCCGACATCCAGTACAACCCCCACAACGACACCTTTTATATGATAACCACCCTGGTGGGCGGTCCCGCGGGGGGCAACTTCCTGGTCAAGGCCAAGGACCCCGCCGGGGAGTGGAGCGACCCCGTTTATTTGCCCGAAGTGGGCGGCATCGACCCCTCGCTCTTCTTCGACGAGGACGGCAAGGGATACATCCTGCACAACGACGCGCCCGACGGCAAGCCCCGCTACGACGGCCACAGGGCCATCCGGCTCTGGTATTTCGATCCCACCACCGACAAGGTAACCGGCGGGGGCAAGGTCATGGTCGACGGGGGGATCTACCCCGCCGAGAAGCCGATCTGGATCGAAGGGCCGCACCTTTATAAGAAAGGCGGGAAATACTACATCATGTGCGCCGAAGGGGGAACCGGCCCCTGGCATTCGGAAGTGATCCTGAGCAGCGAAAAAGTCGACGGGCCCTATACGCCCGCCCCGGTCAACCCCATCCTTACCCAGCGCCACCTCGATGAGGGGCGCCCCTACCCGGTTACCTCGGCAGGCCACGCGGACATCGTCTCCACCCCGGACGGCGGCCATTACGCTGTCTTTCTGGCCTGTCGTCCCTACCGGGGCAACCTTTACAACACGGGGCGCGAGACCTTCCTGCTGCCCGTGGACTGGAGCGGCGAATTCCCTGTGTTCGACAGGGGGACCGAGCCCATTGCGGTCAGCCTACCCCTGCCCGCGGGGGTAAAAAACCTTACCGGCAGGCAGGGCTTTTTGCCCAACGGCAATTTCTCCTACACGGACCGCTTCCGGGACGAAAAACCTGCGATGAAGTGGCTCACGGTCCGGGGCCCCGGCAACGGCTTTGCCGCGACCGGCAAGGACGGGCTCAGGCTCGAGCCGCTCCCCGTCAGCCTGCGCGACGCCAAGGCGACGCCCGCCTTTATCGCCGTACGCCAGCAGCATTGCACCTTCTCGGCGCAAACGGCCGTGAGTTTCAGCCCCGCATCGGAAAAGGAGCTGGCCGGGGTGGCCTGCTTCCAGAACGAGGGGTATAATTACATTTTCGGAGTCACGATCCTCGACGGCAAGCGGACGCTTATCCTCGAGAAGACCTCTGCCGGTAATGTGGAGCAGGTGGCCGCCGTGGCCCTGCCCGAAAGCAAAAAGGCCCTTACCCTGAAGGTGGAGGGCGACGGGGGAGCCATCGCGTTCCTGTACTCGACCGGCGGCAAGAAGTTCGAAACCCTGGCGGTAGACCAGGACGCGACCCTCCTCTCGACAGAGGTGTCTAAAGGCTTTACAGGTTGTATGATAGGTCTTTACGCCACCTCGGCCCGGTAGTGGACGATCCAACGCAAAGAGGCCCGGAAATCAAATTTCCGGGCCTCTTTTGTTTTCGAATGGCTCTCTTATACCCCGCTGAAGGAGCTGAAGCCGCCGTCGACGGGCAGCACCACCCCCGTAATGAAGCCGGCGGCCTCGGAGCAGAGGAATTGCACGGCGCCGTTCAACTCGTCGATCTCGCCGAAGCGTTTCATCGGGGTCTTGGCCAGGACTTTCACGCTGCGCTCGGTCAACGAGCCGTCGGGGTTGATCAGCACCGCGCGGTTCTGGTCGCCGATGAAAAAGCCCGGGGCCAGGGCGTTTACGCGCACCTTGTCGCCGAATTTGACGGCCATCTCCATGGCCATCCACTGGGTGAAGTTGCTGACGGCCGTCTTGGCCGCCGAGTAGCCCGCGACCCGCGAGAGGGCCGAGTAGGCGGCCATCGAGGAGATGTTGACGATCGATCCGGCGCGTTGCTGCGCCATGTAGCGGCCGAAGACCAGGGTGGGGAAGACCGTGCCGTTCAGGTTCAGTTCGGTCACTTTTTTCCAATCGTCGACCTTCATGTCGAAGATCGAGCCCTCGTCGGGGATGTTGGCGCCGGGCATGTTGCCGCCCGCGATGTTGAGCAGGATGTCGATCCGGCCCCACTTTTCGACCACCTTTTTCGCGGCCTGCTCCAGGCTCTGCGTGTCGAGCACGTCGGCGACCACGCCGATCGCCTTTCCGCTCCGGATCAGATCGCCGACCCGGGCGTCGAGGCCCTCCTGGCGGATGTCCAGGGCGGCGACGAGCGCTCCCTGGGAGACGAAACTTTTGGCGATGCTGCTGCCCAACACGCCGCCCGCGCCGGTGATCACGGCGATTTTTCCTGCTATGCTAAATTGCTCGTTCATATCATTCTGTTTTTGATTTCATCTTTCACTACCGCCATCACGCCCTCCATCTGCCCCAAAGCCAGCATACGCCCGTGGAAGGAGTAGCCCGGGTTGTAGCCCTTGTCCGCGTCGTCGAGCATAAGCCTGCCGTGGTCGACGCGCATGGGCAGCGAGGGGTCGAATTTGTCGAAGATCCTCACCAGCTCGATCAGGTGGCCGCGCCCCTCCAGGTGGCACGCCTCCACGAAGTCGCCGCCCTCCGAGACCTCGGTGCTGCGCAAATGGATGAACTTGACCCTCGGGGCGAAGGTGCGGGCGAGCGCGGGCACGTCGTTGTGCCTGCCCGAACTGAGCGATCCCGCGCAGAAGGTGATCCCGTTGCAGGGGTGGTCGACCGCGCGGAGTATCCACTCGATGTCCGTGGCTCCGGTCACGATCCTCGGCAGGCCCAGGACCTGCATGGGGGGGTCGTCCGGGTGGACGCACATCCCGATGCCGTACTTCTCGCAAACCGGCATGACAGCCTCCAGGAAGTATTTCATGTTGGCCCGCAGCTCCTCCTTGCCGATCCCGTCGTAGAGCGCGAGCAGAGCCTTGAACAGCGCCACGGGGTTGAGGTCGCCCTCCTTGATGTTGCCGTTGACAAAGCCCTGGGTCTTGACGATGATCGAGTCGATCAATGTGTCCTTGTCCTCTTGGGTCAGGGTTTTGCCCAACGCTTTGATCCGTTGCAACTCCTGCGCCGAGTAATCCTCTTCTGCCCCCTTGCGTCCCAGGATGTGCAGGTCGAAGTAGCCGAACCGCGCCCGGTCGAAGTAGAGCGACGAGGTCCCGTCGCCCATCGGGCGGGCCAGGTCGGTACGGATCCAGTCGATCACCGGCATAAAGTTGTAGCAGACGGTTTTGACTCCTGCTTTGCCCAGGTTTTTGAGACTTACGATGTAGTTTTCGATCAGTCGGTCGCGCTCGGGGCCGCCGTATTTGATCGCCTCGCTTACCGGCAGGCTCTCGACCACGGACCATTTCAGGCCCGCCTGTTCGATGTGCTGTTTCAGGGAGAGGATCTCCTCCAGGGGCCAGATCTCCCCGTTGGGGATGTGGTGCAGGGCGGTTACGATACCCTCGACGCCGATCTGGCGGAGCATATCGAGTGTGATTTTGTCATTGCGCCCGAACCAGCGCCATGTCTTTAGCATAGTGTCAATTGTGATGTTTGAGATCGAGTTTTATCTTTTTCAGCTCGTCGAGGGTGTGCACGGCGGGCTCAACGCCTTGGGGGAAAGGCCGTTTGGAAAAGGTCTGGAAGTAGAGCAGGCAGGCGTCCTTCCACCAGACGGCGTCGGCGGCCTGGATCGCCAACTTTGCACGCACTTCTTCAAAGCGTTCGCTGTCGACCGCCTCTTTTTGGTTTTCCCAGACGCGCTGGAATTCGCGGACCGTTTTGACCCCCGTGTCGTATTTAAAGCAGAGTTCGTCCCACATCGTGCGCCCGGACTTCATCCGGTGGTCCCACGGCACATGGTGGAACCAGAGGATCAGGTTCTCGGGGCAGGCGGTAATGCTGTTGAAGATCGAGTCCAAAGGCGGGTTGTATTGCGCCACAGCCTTGCTGCCCGCCAGCGTGCGGTCGAAGCCCAGGCCGGACGAGTCGGCTTTGTGGTAGTACTTGGGCAGCCAGTCCTCCCTCGCACCCGGAATCTCGCACCAGGGCTCGGGGCCGTAGTGGTGGTCCCAGGCGAAGATGTGGTGCAGGCCCAGGGGCATCATGTAATCGACGGCGGCCTCGCGGGATTCCATCATCATTCGGGAGACCGGGGCGACGAATGCCGGGTCGGTGGTAAAAGTCTGGCCGAGCCACTCGCGTGCGAGCTGCTCTTCGTCCATGCCCGGGTCCCAGGCCAGGCGGCCGAAAGCGTACCAGTTGGCCTGCGCGAAGGAGTGGCCGCACCAGTTGGCGTCCAGCCCGATGTTGGCCACCCCGGCGATCGCCGTGACGGGGCGGGGAAAGACCTGCCCGCCTGTGATCTTCGCCACCGTCGAGCCGGGGCCGTTCTGGTAGGTATCCGAATCGAGGCACTCCTTGAAAAGGGGGGCCAGGTAGACCAGGTGGTTGGAGAAGCCGAGGTACTCCTGCGTGATCTGGAACTCGGGCATCAGGGCCGTGCGCTCCATCGCGCCGAACAGCGGGCTGAAGGGCTCGCGGGGCTGGAAGTCGACGGGGCCGTTCTTGATCTGCACGATCACGTTGTCGCGGAATTGCCCGTCCAGGGGCTTGAACTCATTGCAGGCCTGCATGGCCCGGTCGGTCCCCGTGGGATTGTAGACGAAGGCGCGCCACATCACGATCCCGCCGTGGGGTTTCAACGCGTCGGCCAGCATATTGGCCCCCTGGGCGTGGGTGCGCCCGAAATCCTGCGGCCCGGGCAGGCCCTCCGAGTTGGCCTTGACCAGGAAGCCCCCGAAGTCGGGGATCAGGGCGTAGATCTCGTCGGCTTTTTCTTTCCACCATTGCGCCACTTGCGGATTAAGCGGGTCGGAGGTTTCCAGGCCGCCCAGCATGGCCGGGGAGGAGAAGTTGACCGAGAGGTAGACACGGATGCCGTAGGGGCGCAGGGTATTGGCGATAGTTTGAACTTTTTCGAGGTAGGGGCGCGTGAGGATCTCGGGGGTGGCGTTGACGTTGTTCAAAACCGTGCCGTTGATCCCGACTGAGGCGTTGGCGCGGGCGTACTGGCGCCAGAGGGCTTGGTGCTCCCAGTCGCTTATCCCCGGCTGCCACCAGATCGAGCGGCCTGCGTAGCCCCGCTCCACGGTGCCGTCCAGGTTGTCCCAGTGGTTGAGGATGCGCATGTCGTAGTAGGGCGATTGGCGGATGTCGAGGTCGGTCAGTGGGGCGCCTGTGCGGGAGAGGCGTTGGAGGTGGTAGGCTCCGTACAATGCCCCGATATCGCTGCCTCCCACCACCATGATCTCTTCGCCGGTGCTGCGGATCAGGAAATCTTCCGGTCCGAGGGATTTAAGGTCGGCTTTAGAGACGTATTTCTGGATGTCTGATGATTCGGATGTGGTAATCCATACAGCCCCGAGGCGTTCATCCCACCGAAGTTCGGATCTGGCGATCTCGTGGATCAGGGTAATCTCATACCCTTCGGGAAATTTCACGCTGCCTGCTCTTCCTGTCGAGTCGACGAGAAAAAGCAAAGAGGATCTGATATCCTCTTCGGGCAGCCACAGACCCCTCCCGTCCTCCGCCCTAAGCAGGGCGGGGAGCAGGAGAATCGCTGTGAGAAGTGCCTTTATCCTCAAATCGCTCGCTTTTGTTTAGTCCAGTCCTTCGATGGTTTGGATCGTTCCGTCGGGGTTGTATTCCAATCCGGTGACTTTCAGGCTCCTGAGCCATGTGCGACCCCCCGAGGGGACGCTGTCGTGGTGGAAAAGATACCATTTGCCCTTGAACTCGGCGATGGCGTGGTGGGTGGTCCAGCCCACGACCGGGGTCAGGATCACGCCCCGGTAGGTAAACGGGCCGTAGGGGTTGTCGCCCGTGGCGTAGCACAGGTTGTGGGTGTCGCCGGTCGAGTAGGTGAAGTAGTAGACGCCGTTGTATTTGTGCATCCAGGAGGCTTCGAAGAAACGGCGTTGCGTGTCGCCCGACTGCAACGGTTTGCCGTCCTCGCCCAGGATCGTGATCGGGCGCGGCTCTTCGGCGAATTCCAGCATATCAGCGCTCAGACGTGCCACGCGCGGGGTCAATGCCGGCTCGCCGTCGGCGGGCAGGTGGGGGTTCTCGATGGCTTTGTTGTCGCGGTAACGCTGCAACTGGCCGCCCCAGATGCCTCCGAAGTACATGTAGTATTTGCCGTCCCCGTCGTCCCAGACCGCCGGGTCGATGCTGTAACTCCCCTTCATGGGGGCGGGTTGGGCTTTAAAAGGCCCGGAGGGTTTGTCAGAGGTGGCCACGCCGATCCGGAAGATGTCGTTCCGGTCCTTCAACGGGAAGTACATGTAGTATTTATCGCCCTTGCGCGCCACATCGCAGTCCCACAACTGGCGGCCCGCCCAGGGGATGGTGTCGGTGGAGAGCACGACGCCGTGGTCGGTAACCGGGCCGTTCTCCACGTCGTCCATCGAGAAGACGTGGTAGTCCTTCATGTCGAAGTGGTCGCCGTTGTCGTTCTCTTCGATGCCCGACTCCCAGTCGTGGGAGGGGTAGATGTAGAGTTTGCCGTCGAAGACGTGGACGGCCGGGTCGGCCATGTAATCTTCCGGGACGAGGTATCGTTTGGTTTTCATGCGTGCAAAGTTTTACGGTACGATGGTGTTGACTTTGGTGGCGTACAGGGCGATCACGTTGCCCGTGAAACCGCCCGCGTACCCCGAATGGAGGATACCGGAGGATTGTTTACCCCCCAAAGTTATAAAATTATTATCTGCATTCCCAGTAACCGAGTAATCGAAATAAAGATCGTCGTTCGCCATGCGGATGCGCAGGTGCACCGTTTCGTCCGCGGGCAGGGCCACTTTGGCCGTCGCCACGACGGAGGAGACGCCCTGGTCGGTCTTTTCAAGGACCATGTAGTACTCCCCGCTTTTGTAGGTCAGCCCGCAGACGTAGCAGTTCGACTCGTTGTAGAAGCACGACACGCCGGCCAGATCGCCCGCCGCCTTGGGCTTGTAGAGCATCCCCACCTTGGCGTTGAACGAGTTGTGCCTCTGGCGGTAGCAGATCGCCGAGGGGGCGGACTTCGATCCGGCGATTTTCACGTTGGCGGGCTCCAGCTTCACGCCGGATGAACTCAATGAGGCGAACGTGTAGGCGCCCCGGATCGAGATCCAGTCATAAGAGAGTTGCGACGCGTTGAAGGTATCGGTGTAGGTAAAATTCGCGTTGGGCAGGTAGCCGTTCCTGCCCGTTTGGTTGGTCGTCCCGGCAGGGAGTTTCACTTTCGGGGTCAGGGCCACCAGTCCGCCGCTGAAGACGGGGAATTCGCCGCTCCAGTCCACGGGCAGGATGAAGGTCTCGCGGCCCATCAACGCGTTGTAGGCCGTGTTGGGGCGCACGGCCAGAAAGACGCCGTACCACGCCCCGCCGGGCGTCTGTACCAGGTCGGCGTGCCCCGTGGCGTCGACCTTGTCGGCGCGGCCCCAGGGCAGGCCCTTCTGGGTAAGGATGGGGTTGACCGCGGCGGGCGTGTAGGGCCCTTTGAGGTTGGGACTCGAGAAGATTACCTCGCGGTGGTTGGGGCCCGTGCCGCCCTCGGCGCACATCAGGTAGTATTTGCCGTTCTTCTTGTAGATGTGGGGGCCTTCCAGCCAGCTGGGGCTCTCGGCGATGTTCACGCCGCCGCTGACCAGCTCGATGTCATCCCCTTTGACCTGGTCGGTGGCAAGGTCGTACTCGATCAAACGGGCCGCCTTGTGGGCGCTGCCGTAGACATTCACGTCGGGGTCGCCGTTGTGCACGATGTAGGCTTTGCCGTCGTCGTCGAAGAACATGGCCGGGTCGATGCCGTTGAAGTTGAGCTTGATCGCCGCGCTCCACGGGCCCGCGGGGTTGGTGGCCTTCATCACGATATTGCCCAGGTTGCCCCCGATGTGGGTAGTGACCACGTAAAAGGTCTGGTTGTTGGGGTTGTAGGAGATGTCGGGTGCATAAACCCCGTTCTCCATGCCCAGGCCTGTGAGCTTCAACTGGTCGTGCATCACGTGGCCGATCTGTTTCCAGTTTACCAGGTCGGTCGAGTGGAAGACCGGGATACCCGGATAGTAGGAGAACGAGGAGTTGATCAGGTAGTAGTCGTTCCCCTTGCGGCAGATGCTCGGGTCGGGGTAGCAGCCCTGCAGGATGGGCGAGTAGAACTCGTCCGACGCCAGCGGGTAGTTGGAGTAGATCGCATCGTTGCCCGTGTAGGCGAACGAGGTGAAAACAGGTTTCTCGCTGGCACTTACCTCGTCGTTCCCATCGCCTGTCGGCGGGGTGACCGTCGGCGGGGTCAGGTTCTCGCTGCCCTCGTCCCCGGAACATGCCGAGGCCGTCAGGGTCAGGGCCAGCAGGGCGGCGCACAGGCTGTGTGCGGCGGAAGCGGCGTAGGGAAGCAACCTCATCTCCCTATTTTTGCGTTGCGCGTTTGACGATCCACTCCACGATGGGCTTGGGTTGGTCGTTCCTGTCGTAGAGCAGGGCGTAGTCGGTGCGGCCGAGCATGGGGAAGTCGTTGCGCCACGAATCTTTGTCGCTGATACCCCACAGCGTCACGCGGCTGATCTTGTCGCTGTTGCGGATGAATACGTCGAAGAAGGATTCCAGCCTGCTCTCCCACTTTTTGGCGGCCGCCTCGGGCAAGCCCTGCGTGTAGGGATCCAGTTCGCTGTCGTAGCGGACCCTCGCGCCGATGTCGGCGCTCCGCGTTACGCTGGGCAATACCGAGAGGTCCAACTCGGTGATCATCACGTCCACGCCCTGGGCCGCGAAGGCAAGCAGGCTCTTTTCGAAGGCCTCCGGGGTGGGGAAGTCCATGGTAATGTGGCCCTGCATGCCCACCGCGTCGATCCTGACCCCCGCGGCCTGGAGGTTTTGCACCAGGCTGACGATCGCCTCCCTTTTGCCGGGGGCGGCGGTCGAGAAGTCGTTGTAGTAGAGCTCGGCGCCAGGGTCGGCCTGGGCTGCGAACTCGAAGGCCATTTGGATGTACTCCTCGCCGATGATGCGGTAGAAGGGCGATTGGCGGAAGCTGCCGTCGTCCTCGAAGGCCTCGTTGACCACGTCCCAGCCGTGGACGCGTCCCTTGTAGCGCTCCATCAACGTGAAGATGTGGTCTTTCATGCGTGCGATCAGCACGTCGCGCGTGACCTCGTTGCCCTGGGCGTCCACCGTGAACCAGGCGGGAAGCTGCGAGTGCCATACCAGGGCGTGGCCCACGATGAACATGCCGTGCGCCTCTCCGAAGTCGACGAACCGGTCGGCCAGATCGAAGGCGTAGACTCCCTCTTCGGGGTGGATCTTCTCGGTTTTCATGCAGTTCTCGGCCACCACGGAGTTGAATTGGGTGGTAATGATCCCCAGACCGACGGCGTCGGTACCTTCGATCTGGGCGGTGTTCATCGCCGTGCCGATCAGAAATTTGCCTTCCAATGCCGATTTGAGCGGTTGGGTGGGCTGGGACCCGTTGGTCCCGTTGCAGGAAGTCATGGCGGCGATGGCGAGCAACGCGGCCAGGGAGTTTAAGAAATGAGGTTTCATATCAGGCTTTTATTATTTTATTGTTGGCTTCTCCGGGCAGCCAGTTCGGACTGCATCCGTTGGTTGTAACTCTTGGTAATGGGGTAAAAACAGAGCGCGATGACGCCCACCAAAAAAGTGGCGGCCGGGATAATGCTCGAGGTCAGGCGGATGCCCGTGACGGCCGACTCGCTCTGGACGGTGTTGGCCACAAAGCCGAACGAGTCGATGATCCCCCCGCAGATCGCCCCGCCGATACCCAGCCCCGCCTTGAGCGAGAAGACGATCCCGGCGAAGACGAAGCCCGTGGCCCGGCGGTGGTTGACCCACTCCGAGTAGTCGGCCACGTCGCCCATCATGGCCCACAAAAGCGGGATGGTGGGGGCGTAGAAGAGGCTCTTGAGGATGTTGATCCAGAAGATTGTCCCGATCCTCTCGGCGGGGACCACGTAGAACATGGCCGTGGCCGCGGCCGTCAAAGCCAGGCACACGATAAACACGTTGCGCTTGCCGAAAATGCCCGACAAAAAGCCCGACAACAGGATCACGCCCGCCAGGGTAACCAACTGGCCCAACATGTTGAATAAGCTGAAACCCACGGCGAAGACGTTGCTCTGGTCCTCTTTGGCGATCAGCCCGAAGGCGTCCAGCAGGTTGTGTCCCCAGCCGCCCTCGGCGCCCCCGGCAAGGCCCCAGCCGCGCAAAAATTCGAGCAGGGCGGACTTGTCGACCACGTAGTTGAAGTAATAGGACATGCTGCTGCCCCACAAGGCCAGCGTGGTAAACAAAAACAGCGTGAGGATGAACATCGCCTTCCAGGGCTTGTTGCGGATAATGTCTTTGGCGTCCTGTTTGACCGAATTCTTCTGCCCCTGGGGCGGCGAGATGCGCTCCTTGGTGGTAAAAAAGGTAATTACCAGCAGCACGACCGCCACCGCAGCGAACAGGATGATGGTCGTGGCCCAGCCTTTGGAGTTCGCGGCATCCCCGTTGCCGAATTTGGAGACCAGGGGCAGGGTCAGGCCCTGCACGATGAAGGTCGCCACGGTGGCCGTCACGAAGCGGACGGTGGAGATCGAGGTGCGCTGCTTGATGTCGCTGGTCATCACACCGCCCAACGAGGAGTAGGGGGTGTTGTTGAAGGAGTAGATCGCCATCAGAAGCGTGTAGGTCACCCCGGCGTAGATGATCTTGCCGCGCTCGGTCAAATCGGGCGTCAGAAAGGCCATCACGAAGAAGACCGCGAAGGGCAAGGCCGTCCAGAGGATCCAGGGGCGGTATTTTCCCCATTTGGTTTGGGTGCGGTCGGAGAGGATGCCCACGACCGGATCGACGAAGGCGTCGAAGAACCTTGCGAACAGAAGGATCATGCCCGCAGCCGTCGCCTTGATACCGAACACGTCGGTATAGAAGAACAACTGGAACATCATCATCATCTGGAAGACCAGGTTGGCCGCCCCGTCGCCGAGGCTGTAACCTATCTTCTCCCCCATCGATACTTTTTGGGTAATTTCTTTCATATGGTCGGCAGTTATTTGTTATCGGTCCTGAAGGGGGAGGCGGGCATGTCGTCGGTATTGACCAGGTCGACCCCCTCGGGGTTGTCGGCCCAGGCGTAGCGGACGTAGCGGGGAGCGTCGAGCCCGTCGGCCCACACCACCACCTTGTCGCCGTCGGTGTGCGCTTTGGCCCAGACGAACTTTTTGTCGGCGCCCGCGACGGCGAAGCCTTTCAGCGCGTCGTTTGGCTTGAGATGGCCCGAGGTGGGGGTGAAGCTGATGATTATTTGGTCGCCCCTGATCTCGCTCGAGGCGTAAACGGGGCACTCGCTCAGTTTCTCGCCGTAGGCGATCCGGCGTGCGGCCCACGCCGTGCGCTCGCCGACCGTCTTCTTATCCAGCGGGTGGATGTCGTTCCACTCCCCGGCGTCGATGGTCACGACCAGGGCCGTGTGGGGGATTTCGGCGGCGGCTTGGGATTGCGCCTCCCTTAAATTCGGCCACCAGCCGTCGGAGGGATAGCTTCTGGCCTGCATGAAGTTGGGCAGTTGGACGATCAGAAATGGCAGTTGGGCCTGTGCGAACCCCTGGCGCCACGTGCCGGTCAGGGCCTCCAGCAGGGCTTTGTACTCCCAGTGGCGGCTGGCGTTCGACTCGCCCTGGTACCAGATCGCGCCCTTCAGGCCGTAGCCGTACAGGGGGGCGAGCATGGTGTTGTAAAGGCCCGTGGGTTTGCCCCAGAACGAGGGGAAGCCCTCCATCGGGGGCATGGTCATGCCGCGTTTGTACTCCCAACCCTCTTTTAGGTCGATCTCCAGGCTGATCTCGCGGCCCTGCTGGACGATCTTGTAGGGTTTGTCCTGCACGAAGGAGCCGGTCCCGCCGTTGCTTACCACGCGGACCACGATCGTGTTCTCGCCCTCGTGGAGCAGCCCGGCGGGGATGGTGTAGATGCGCGGGGGGTATTGGTAGTAGGTCGCCCCGACTTGTTTGCCGTTGACGTAGGCGAAATCGGCGTCCACGATGCAGCCCAGCCTGAGCGTGGCCTCCTTGTTTAAATCGAGTCCCTCGGCGGAGAAGGTGCGGCGCAGCCAGACCGACCCGTTGACGGGCTGGCGGTCGGCGTCCACGGCCCAATCCTGCGAAAACAGCCCGGTGGCCTGCCAGCCGTCGCCCCCCTTGCCGGGAAGGTTCCATTGGCCTTTGAAGCCCTGGTCGCCCTTGTCGAGGGTCTGCTGCCAGAGTTTTTGCTGCATGGCGGAGGCCTCGTTGGTTTTCTTGTAGTAGTCGTCGTTGCGCAGGATCTCCAATCCGTTCCTCGTCCGGGGGAAGGGTTCGAGGCCCACGTCGCTGATCCACTCCTCGATCCGCGAACCCCCCACGCTCGAGTTGATAATCCCGATCGGGACGCCGGTGGTTTTGTAGAGTTGTTTGGCGAAGAAGTAGGCCACGGCTGAGAAATCCATCACGTGATTCTTGTCCAGGGGCGTCCAGGCACATTTCCCCACGTCGGCTTTCGGGCCGTGGAAGTCATAGTCCCTCGGGATGGCGATCTGGCGGATCTTCGGGTTTTCGTATCCGGCGACCTCTTCGGCGAACATATCGGTAACCCGCTTGATCGGCAGTTCCATGTTGGATTGGCCCGAGCAGAGCCACACGTCGCCTGCTAACACGTCTTTGACCTCGATGCCGCCCGCCTTGAGGGTGTAGGGGCCCCCGGCTTTGAGGGCCGGCAGGGTAACGCTCCATTTGCCTTCGCTGTCGGCCTTCACGCTCTTTTTAGCGCCCGCCAGCTCCACGCGGAGCTCCTCGCCGGGGTCGGCCATGCCCCAGACTTTGACGGGCATCTCCCGTTGGAGCACCATCCCGTCGGAGAAAATGTGCGGCAGGCGCACCTCGGCGCGGGTTGCCGCCGTTACCAGCAGCAGGGCTGCCGTCCAGATCGTTGTAAATATCCTTCCCATCTATCGTTGTGTTTTTACCGTTTCACTTTGCGGGGGAGCCAGGTAGGAGGGCTTCAGTCCGCCCGTGTCGAGGGTCAGCTTCTGGAGCACGACGCCCGGGTCGATCAGCCGGATGCGGATCGTGCAGGGGCCGGGCGCGATATTGTGCTCCGTTGTCGAGGCGATGATCCGTTGGGCCTGCCATTTTTCCTGTAATTTATCGTCGTATTTGCCGTTGAAATTGACGATCTGCTCGGGTTGGCCGCCGATTTGCACGCCGTAGCGCAGGCCACGGCCGTTGAAATCGAGGGTGGGGGAGAGCAGCAAGGTCAGTTTGGCCGTCCCGCTCGAGGTAAGGAGCGCGTCGTACTCCACCCAGGCGTCCTCGCCGTTTCGGAATATTAGCGCGCCGCATGTACGGCCCAGGCCGGCGACGTACTCCACGGCGCTTCCCTTGCGGGCGAAATTACCCGCTTCGATCGAGACATATCCGTCCGCCTCGGCGAAGGTCGTTTGTTTTTCGGGCCGGGGCAGGCGCCGGACCTCGGGCATCGTGTTTTTCGGGGGCTGGTTCCAGTAGGTATAGCCGATGTGGGTCTGGTCCATCATGTGGTTCCATTTCCCGCCGCTGATCTCCCTGTTGTAGCGCCTGCAAAGCATCGAGTCGCGCTTGAAGTGCTCCCCGGCCCGGTCAGCCCAGAGGTTGGCCTGCGCGTCGCCCCGTCCGTAAAGCTCCCGGTTCATAGCCACCGCGTAATACATCGCGTAGAGGTTGGCGCAGGCCTGCACGGGGAACAAGACCAATTGGTCGAAGGCGTCGCGGTATGATGCGGGCAGGAGGTGGTACAGCCTCAGCGCGTCGGTTTCCAGTTGCAGGTAGTCCGTGGTCACGCGGTTGAACTCGTCGTAGTTTCCCAGCGGGTAGGTCTTTTCGTTGAGCAACTCGGGCGTTACACGCGCGTTGTATTTGCTGTACAGGTTGAGTATGCGCGCGGCCTCTTCGGCGTGTTTTTCGCCGAATTGCTCCGCGCAGAAGCCCCGGGTGTGCTCCATGAGGTTGCCGGGATTGAAACGCGAGGGGTCCCAGGCCATGTCAAGGAAGAATTGGATGGGGTACTCCATCGGTTTGAGGTCGCCCACGTTGACGATCCACATCCGGTCCACCCCGTGGCGCCAGCAAAGGTCCATCTGTTCCCATACGCGCTGCACCTGGCTTACATTCAGCCATTTGTAGCTTCTCGGACCGCCCACATAGTCGAAATGGTAGTACATCCCGTAGCCGCCCTTGCGGGGGCTCGCCCCGATGGCGGGAAGCCTGCGCACGTTGCCCCAGTTGTCGTCGCACAAAAGCAGGGTAACGTCCTCGGGGACCTCCATGCCCTTGTCGTAGTACTCCTGCACCTCTTTATACAGCGCCCAGACCTGCGGGGTGGATGACGAGGGTTTGCCCGTCTCTTTCTCGATGATCCGGCGCTGGTCGGCGACGATCTTTTTCAGCAGCGCGATGTTGCTCTGCTCGCTCATGGGCTCGTCGCCGTCGCCGCGCATGCCGATGGTAACCACGTCCTGCGTGTGTTTCATCCGGTTGATGCCCGCGCGCCAGAACCCGTCGAGCGTCTTTTGGTTGGTCTGGTAGTTCCACGGCCCGGTGCCGTAGCGCCCCCACTCCTTGTGGGCGCGCGCCATCGGTTCGTGGTGCGAGGTGCCCATGACGATGCCCATCCTGTCGGCCAGCACGCTGTTTTGGGGATCGTCGTCGTAGAAGGCGGCGTCCCACATGGCCGGCCAGAGGAAATTGCCCTTCAGGCGCAGCAACAACTCGAAGACCTTCTGGTAGAAACGGTGGTCGTACTTTCCGAAATTGGCCTTTACCCAACCCGTCAGGCTGGGGGCTTCGTCGTTGAGGAAGATGCCCCGGTAGCGGACCGCGGGCTCGCCCTCGGTGTAGCTTCCGGGAAGCACGCAGATGGTTTTGTGCGCCTCGATAGGCACGTCGGCCCAGTAGTGCCACGGGGAGACCCCGATCCGGCGCGAAAGTTCGTAAATGCCGTAGATCGTGCCGCGCGCATCGCTGCCCAGAATAAAGAGGGAGTTGGCGTCGGCGTGGAGGATGAATTTTTCGCGCTTGCCCTCCAACTCCTTGCGGTCGACCCCCCCGGCTGCCAGCAGGCTCTCGGCCAGGGGACCGCTTCCCAGCGTGGCGGCGGCGAGGTGCTTGCCTGTTGCGGCGTTGAATACGACCTGGGGGGCGGCGCCCGCGACCTTTTCGATATCTTTGGCGAGCGCTTCGGCGGCCAGCAGGACTCCCGGATGGTCGGAGCTGTCGCAGCGGATCGCGGCGGGTATCCCGTCCTGCGCCAGGGCGAAGGCCCCGGCCTTTTTCTCGAAAACGACGCCGATGGCTTGGGCCCGCGCCGTATGGGCGAAGAAGCACAGCCCCGCCGCGGCTGAAATAATCAGGTTATGTAGAGACAGTTTCATCACTCTTGCTTTCGAATGCAAGATTAGTCAAAAACCGTCCGGAAAATTATAAAATAAGACACAATCATTAGAAATATCGACACATACCGGCAAAATCCGTTACACATTCTGTCGATTTTGCAACATTTTTTCTTTACAGGCCTTCCGGGCCCCTGTTCCGGGGTCGTTTCCGGGCTATTCGAACATTTTGCTGAGGGCCTCCTTGTCGTCGGTGTCCATGTATTTGACGACAAACTCTTTCGGGGTCATCCCGAAGTAGTCCCGGAAGATGTTGGAGAAGTAGGAGTGGGTCGAAAATCCTACCTTGTAGGCCACCTCCGAGATGTTGACCTTGTTGTTGATCAAAAGGTAGGCCGCCTGCTTCATGCGGATCGACTTGATCAAATTGCTCGGGGAGATGTTGATGTTCTCCTTGAGCTTGCGGTTGAGGTGGACCCGGCTCATGCCCACGTCGCGACCCAGGTCGTCGACGCTGAACTCGGGATTCTCGAGGTTCTTGCGGATCGACTCGATCACTTTGGCGATGAACTTGCTGTCGGGCGAGGAGATCTGGACCTGCTGGTAATCGGGGGTAATCTCCGACTGGAACTTGCTGCGGATGGTGTCCCGGGTGGTGATCGCCTGCAGGATCGCCCCCTTGAGCAGGTCCAAACTGATGGGCTTTTTCAGGTAGCGGTCGGCCCCGCAGTCCATGCAGCGCTGCTCGGTCTCCTCGTCGGTCATCGAGGTCAGCACGATCACGGGCAGGTGGTTGGTGGAGGGGTTTTGCTTGACCTTGCGGCAGAGCTCCAGGCCGTCCCATCCGCCGGGCATCGAGAGGTCGGTGATTACCGCGTCGGGCATCATGGTCGAGATGATCTTCCACGCCTCGCTGCCGCTGTCGCAAAGTTCGATGTTGTAGAAGGGAGCCAGCTCCATGCGCAGGTAGTGGCCCAATTCGGCGTCGTCGTCCACCAGCACGATGTTGCGCTTGCGGCGGCTGGACTTCTGCTCGTCTTCCTCCTCCAGGGAGGGGGAGAGCAACTCCTCGGCCTCTTCGATGCGCTGGGTCCTTACCTTATAATAAAGGTCCTTGTGCTTGGCGTCGGCGGCGATCTCCGAGGCCGACAGGTGGGTGTTGCCCAGCGGGATGCGCACGGTGAACTTTACCCCGCCCTCGACGTTGGCGGCCGAGATCGTCCCGTGGTGGAGACCCACGATCATCTTGGCCAGGTGGAGCCCGATGCCCGAGCCCCCCGTCGCGCTGCCGTCGATCTGGAAGAAGCGGTCGAACACGTGGTCGATCTGCTCCGGGTCGATGCTCTGGCCGGAGTTCTCGATCCCCAGCTCCATGTATTCGGCGATCGGGGAGGCGATGCCGCTGTTCTTGTGGTTGGGATGGACTTCGAGCGTGACCAGCGTGTAGCCGTTGTCGGGCGTGAACTTGAAGGCGTTGGAGAAGATGTTGAACAGCACCTTGTCGAAGTTGCCCTGGTCGACCCACGCTTCCAGCGCGTCGCGGTTGGTTACCATCCTAAAGTCGATGTTGTGGAGCATGGCCATGTGGTCGAAGGACTGCATGATGTCGCGCACGAAAAAGACGATGTCCGTGCGGTTGAACTTGAGTTTGAGCTGGTTGTTGTCGACTTTGCGCATATCCAACAACTGGTTGATGATGCGCAAAATACGCAGTGCGTTGCGGTACATTAGGTTGTACATCTCCTTGGTCTTGCCGTCGGTCTCCGCCTCGCGCATCTTCTTCAAAGGGGTCATGACCAGCGTCAGCGGGGTGCGTATCTCGTGCGACAGGTCCGTGAACATCCTGAGTTTCATCTCTTTGCGCTTCATTTCGGCGCGCTCGCCCGCCCGGACCCTGCGCCGCATCCACCAGTCGTGCAGCATCCAAAGGCAAACCCCGAGCAAACCGATGTAGACCAGCCACATCCACCACGACTTGTACCACGGGGGCAGGATGCGTATCTCCATCCGGTTGTGGACCACGTCGTCCCCTGAGCCCCCCTCAAAGGAGGCTTTGACGTGGAAGCGGTAGCGCCCGTTGGGCAGGTTGGTGTAGGTGGCCTGGGGATGGCCCGCGTCGGTGTAGTGCCAATGGTTGTCGACCCCCTCCATGCGGTAGCCGTAGATCACTTTCTGGGGGTTGGTGTACTCCTGCACGGCGAACTCGATGGTAAACACGTTGCTGCTGTGTTTGAGCCGGGCGCGCGTGGCTTCGGTAATGTGCTTGTCCAGGACGTTGTTCTTGCCCAGCGCCTCGTCGTAGTCGACCCTGCGGTTGAAGACGTTGAAGCCCGAGAAGTAGATCTTGGGCATGGGGTGCTCCCTCTGGTCGACGATGTGGGGGTAGAACGATGTCAGGCCGTTGATCCCCCCGAAAAAGATCCTCCCGTCGGGGTCCTGCCAGCTCGCCCCGAAGCGGAATTCGTTGTCCTGGAGGCCGTCGTAGGCGTGGTAATTCTTGATCTCGTCACGCCTGGCGTTGAGCCGCGACAGCCCGCCCACCGTGCTGATCCAAAGGCTGCCGTCGCTGCCCGACTGCATGGCGCAGATCGTATTGCCCGCCAAACCGTCGGCCGTGGTGTAGACCCGGGGTTTTTCCGCGTCCTCACGGAAGGCGACAAGCCCCTCGGAGGTGCCGATCCACACCGTGTTGTCATCGGTCCGGTACAAGGAGAAAATCTGCGCCTCGGAGGCCATATCGCCGATGTTGTAGTTGAGTTGCGTGCGCGATTGGGTGTCGTAGCAGCGCACGCCGTCGGCCCGGCCCACCCAAAGCCTGCCCGAGAGGTCGAGCAACAGCGAACGGACCCAGCCCGCCACCTCCCGGCTCGGGAAGCGCGTCAGCTCGCCGGTTTTGAGGCTCAGTACGCTGATCCCCTGCCCGTAGGTGCCCATGTAGAGCTTGTCGCCCGGGCGGTCGTACTCCATGCAGACCACGCGCTTGAGGTCTCCTTGGCGGGAGAACTCCCTGAAACCCTCGCCACGGGTGTAGGTGGTGATCCCGCCCATGTAGGTCGAGATCCAGAGCTTGCCGCTCTTGTCCAGGGCCAGGGCCATGACCGAGTTGTTGGGCAGGATGCCGTCCGTGCGCGAGTAGCTCTCCACCGACCCGTCGGTCTTGACGCGGAACAGGCCCGCCCCGTCGGTGCCCACCCAAAGCTCGCCGCCCGGGTCGCGCACGACCGAGGTAATGCAGGCTGTGTTCTCATTGATAGATCCCGCCTCGCGCCCTTTGAAGCCGAGGTATTCGAAGCCGTACATCGACTTGGGCAATACTAGCAGACCCTTTTGGTAGATACCTACCCACACATTGCCCTGGTTGTCCTCGATGATGGAGTGGACCTTGCACTGGTCCAGGTCGGCCGGGCTGTTCTGGATCTTCGCCCTGCCGATCTCCTCCTGGGCGATGTTGAAGACCTGCAGCCCGGAGTCCTCCGTGCCCACCCAGACGCAGTCGCCCTTGAGGAAAATGTCTTGCGCGGAACTTTTGCACAGCGCCCGGACCCGGTACTTTCCCGCGGACGCCCCCTTGGCCCTGCGGATATGGCCCCGGGCGGCGTCGTAGATCAGTATGCCGTGGTTGAAGGTCCCCAGGATCAGGTTGCCTGTCGCCTCGTCGCAGATCGCCGCCGAAACCATGGCCTCCTTGGATATCCCCGCCGCCTGCTCCTCCCAGGCAACCTCTTTTTTGGCTGCACCGTCGCTCAAATCGAGCACGGACAAGCCGCCCTGCGAATAAAAGACCCACAGATAGCCTTTGGCGTCGAAAAATATCTTGCTCACATATCCGTTGTCGATGGTGCGTTCCAGGGTGCCGGTCAGTTGCTGGTCGATCGAGTAGTCCTCCATCCGAAAGACGTGGAGGCCCCGGCCCGAGGTGGCCGCCACCAGGCGCTTGTGGTCGGGGCTCTCGGCGATGTCGTTGATAAAGAACTTCCACTGGCCCACGTCGTCCGCGGTAAGCTGAAAATCCCTGAAGGCGTTGTATTCGTAGTCGAAGCGCTGCATCCCGTTGGAGGTCCCCACCCAACTCGTGCCCCGGCTGTCGGTCAGAACGCAGGAGACGTTCTCCCCGGCCAGCGTGCCGCTTTTGTTGCGGTCGTGGCTGAAGGAGCTGAACCGCATGCCGTCGAAATAGGCGGCCCCGTTCTCGGTCGAGATCCAGATGAATCCCCGGCCGTCCTGGTAGACGTTGTTGATCTGGGTGTTGGGCAACCCCTGCCCCGAATTGTAAAGGCGTATCCTCTGGCCGAAGGCAGACGGGAGGAAAAACAACGAAAGCAGGGAGAGGCAGAGTAACCTGGTCTTCATGGGCGGGAGTTTTGAGGCTTGTTGCAAAATTAATATAATTACGATACGATTATAATATCCGGTCATCCGGTATGGCTACGATGTTTCAAAATCAACAACATTGGTTACAATAATCTCCTGCAGGGGGCCGTTGTTCAAGTACTTTTGTACCGATAACCAGAAATACGAATGATGAAACCAGCCAGAATTATTTTAGCCGCCGCGTTCGCGTTGATGTTTACCGCCTGTGGTAAGGGAGGGGAAGACGAAGGTACCGACAACACGCCGACGAGCTATTGCCGCTTCGGAGCGCAGAGCGTCGATGTGGGCAACCAGTCCGGCCAGTCCATATTTACCATCGAGTGGTCGAGGGCGAAATGGACGATCTCGACCGATCCCGACGGCCAGACCAACTTTATTACCGCCTTCTCGGCCACCAAGGGCGGGAATTCGGGATTGACTGAGAGCTATACCCAGATCACGTTTACCTACCCGGCCAACCCGGGCACCACCTCCCGCACCCAGACGGTCTATCTGACTAACGACGCCACGGGAAACAAAGTGAGCCTCGCGGTCGTACAGGCCGCCGGAGCCCCGATGGGCCTGACCCTGGACGCCAACACCCGCTACCAGACCGTGACCGGCTTCGGCGGAATGCTCAACCCGACGTGGACCGCTGGGGACGCCGTGTTGACCGACGCGAACATCGAAGTGTTGTACAACCAGTTGGGGTACAATTTGATCCGCATGATGATCTACCCCACGGAGAGCTACACCGGCTCCACCGTTTCGGTTTGGGACCGCGACGTGGCCATCGCCAAAAAGGCGAAAAGCTACGGAGCCCAGGTGCTCGCATCCCCCTGGACTCCCCCCAGCTCGATGAAGGACAACAACTCGAACATTGGCGGGCACCTGAGCGAGAGCAAATACGCCACCTACGCCACATACCTCAATACCTTTGTGACCTACATGGCGGGCAAGGGCCTGACCGTGGACGTGGTGTCGGTCCAGAACGAGCCCGACTGGAACGCCAGCTACGACGGTTGCCTGTGGTCCGGCGCCCAGTTGCTCAAATTCGTCAAAGAACAGGGAGCGACCGTCAAAGGCACGACCGGCGTGAAGCTGCTCGCCTCCGAGTCGCTGAACTTCACGCAAAGTTACACCGACCCCATACTCAACGACGCGACCGCGGCGGCCAACCTGGACATTTGCGGCGGCCACCTCTACGGCAAAGCGCCCCAGGACTACCCCCTGGCCCGCACCAAAGGCAAAGAGGTGTGGATGACCGAACACCTCGAAAACGAGGAGTCGACCCGCATCTGGGACAAATGGGACGGGGCCATGTGGCTGGCGGACGAGTTGCACGCCTGCATGGACAAGAACTTCACGGGTTACATCTATTGGTACCTGAAGCGCTATTACGGCATGATCGGGGATAACACGACCACCGGTTCGAGTGCCGGCATCGCCCACAACCAGGTTACCAAGCGCGCCTACGTGATGGCCCACTACGCCAAGTACGCCACCGGGCGCCAGCGTATCAAGCTGACCAGCACGAGCACCAACCTGCTGGCGACCGCCTACCTCGGAACGAACGATATGACGGTGGTGCTCATCAACAAGAGCGCGGGCACGATCGCGATTCCGGTGCCCTCCTCGAGGGATATCGTCAGCGCGACGGCCATCGAAACGACCGCCTCGGTCTCGATGCAAAATAAATCGGTAACGATCAGTAGCGATAAACGCTCGGTTGATGTATCTTTGCTTCCATCGAGTATTGTCTCGATCAAATTTACATACTAACGATTTATGAAGACACTAGGCATCGACGTAGGCAGTTCCTCGGTTAAAGTCTCTTTGCTGGACCTCTCCACCGGGGAGTGCGCGGCCTCGGCCACGCTCCCCACGGCGGAAATGCCCATCGCCTCGCCCCGCACGGGGTGGGCCGAGCAGGAGCCGGATATGTGGTGGGGTTACGTGTGCGAGGGGATCCGGCAGATCGCCGCGCAGGGACACCCCATGGGGGAGGTCAGGGCCGTTGGGATTACCTACCAGATGCACGGGCTGGTTTGCCTGGATAAGCACGGTAACGTTTTGCGGCCCTCGATCATCTGGTGCGACAGCCGCGCGGTGGAGACCGGGGCCAGGGCGTTGGAGGCGATCGGGCGCGAAGAGTGCCTCTCCCGCGCGCTCAACTCGCCGGGCAACTTTACCGCCTCGAAGATGGCCTGGGTCAAGCAAAATGAGCCGGAGGTCTTTGCGGCCACCGACAAGTTCATGCTGCCGGGAGACTACATCGCCTACAAACTCTCGGGCGAGATTTCCACCACCTCGGGCGGTCTGTCCGAGCAGATACTCTGGGATTTCAGGGAGGACCGCCGCGCCGACTTTATCGCGCAGCATTACGGTCTGCCCGCGTCGATGATCCCGCAAGACGGGCCTTCGATCGGGGTAACGGCTTATACCGACGCCGCGACCGAGTCCCTGCTGGGCATCCCCAAGGGGACGCCGATCAGCTACCGGGCGGGCGACCAGCCCAACAACGCCTTTTCGCTCAATGTGATGGAGCCGGGCGAGATCGCCGCGACGGGCGGGACCTCCGGGGTGGTCTACGGGGTGACCGACAGCCCGCAGGCCGATCCGTTGTCGCGCGTGAATACTTTCCTGCACGTCAACCATTCGAAAGCCGATCCCCGTTACGGCGTGCTGCTCTGCATCAACGGGACCGGCATCCTCAACGCCTGGACGCGCCGCACGGTGGCCGCCGATCTGAGCTACGAGCAGATCAACGCCATGGCCGCGGAGATCCCTTCCGGCAGCGAGGGGCTGGTCATGCTCCCCTTCGGCAACGGGGCGGAAAGGATGCTCGAAAACCGCTTCACGGGGGCGTGCCTGTCGAATGTGGATTTGAACCGCCACACCCGCGCCCACATCCTGCGCGCGGCCCAGGAGGGGATCGCCTGCGCGTTCCGCTACGGGATCGACATCATGAAAGGGATCGGTCTGGCCCCCTCGGTGATCCGTGCGGGCAACGCGAACCTCTTCCTTAGCCCCATTTTCCGCACGGCATTGGCCACGCTGACCGGCGCGAAGATCGAACTCTACAACACGGACGGCGCGTTGGGCGCGGCACGGGGCGCGGCCCTGGGGGCAGGACTCTACGCCTCCCGCGAGCAGGCTTTCGCCTCGTTGCGCAGGCTCGGGACCGTGGAGCCTGACTCCTCGCTGGGCGCCCCGCTTCAGGCGGCATACACCCAATGGACGAATGAATTGAACTTAAAACTGAAATAAAACAATGGCACGTCAAATCTATTTTCCTGCGATCGGCAAGATCGAATTCGAAGGCACAGCAAGCAAAAATCCCCTGGCATTCCGCTACTACGACGCCGACAAGGTGGTCGCGGGGCGCAAGATGAAGGATTGGTTTAAATTCTCGATGGCCTGGTGGCACACCCTGTGCGCCGACGGCAGCGACCCGTTCGGGTCGGGCACCAAGTCCTTCCCCTGGACGGGCGCAACCCCGTTGGAGGCCGCGAAGGCCAAACTGGACGCGGGCTTCGAGTTTATGCAGAAGATCGGCATCGAGTACTTCTGCTTCCACGACATCGATTTGATCGGCGAGGGCGACTCCGCCGAGGAGTACGAGGCCAACCTGAAGGCCATCGTAGCGTACGCTAAAGAGCGGATGCAGGAGACCGGGTTGAAGTTGCTCTGGGGCACGGCCAACGTCTTCTCCAACCCGCGGTACATGAACGGTGCGGCCACCAACCCCGACTTCGACGTGGTGGCGCGCGCCGCGTTGCAGATCAAGAACGCCATCGACGCGACCATCGAGCTGGGCGGCGAGAACTATGTCTTCTGGGGCGGCCGGGAGGGCTACATGAGCCTGCTGAACACCGACATGAAGCGCGAAAAGCAACACCTGGCCACCATGCTGACCAAAGCCCGCGACTACGCCCGCGCCAAGGGCTTCAAAGGCTGGTTCCTGATCGAGCCCAAGCCCATGGAGCCGACCAAGCACCAGTACGACGTGGACGCGGAGACTGTTATCGGTTTCCTGCGCGCCAACGGCCTGGACAAGGATTTCAAGCTCAACATCGAGGTGAACCATGCCACCCTGGCGGGGCACACCTTCGAGCACGAGTTGCAATGCGCCGCCGACGCGGGGATGTTGGCTTCGATGGACGCCAACCGCGGCGATTACCAGAACGGCTGGGACACCGACCAGTTCCCGATCGACCTGAACGAGCTGACCCAGGCGATGCTGGTGGTCATCAAAGCCGGCGGTTTGCAGGGCGGAGGCACCAACTTCGACGCCAAGACCCGCCGCAACTCGACCGACCTGGAGGATATCTTTATCGCCCACATCGCCGGGATGGACACCTTCGCCCGCGCGTTGTTGGCCGCCGCCGGGATGCTCGAAAAATCGCCCTACCAGAAGATGCTTTCCGAACGTTACGCATCCTTCGACGCAGGCAAGGGCAAGGAGTTCGAGGCCGGGAAGCTCTCGCTCGAGGATCTGGCCGCCTACGCCAAACAGAAGGGCGAACCGGCTACGACCAGCGGTAAACAGGAGCTTTACGAGGCGATCGTCAACATGTACATCTGATCCGGGCTGTTGGTCAGTCGAACAGTTCGATCCCCAGGGCGGCCATCGTCCGTTGCAGCTCGCCCACGTCGAGCGTGCGGGGTGTGCACCCTTTGCGGGCGCACATCGCCGCGGCGATGCCGACCGCCTCGCCCATCGCCATGCAGATCGACATGACGCGGTAGGAAGCGTGGGCGCGGTGGGTGCCGGAGATGCAGCGCCCCGCCGTGTAGAGGTTCTCGATGCCGCGCGGCGTGAAGCAGCGGTAGGGCAGGTCGTAGGGCTCGCAGTACTGGATTTGGGCCTCGGCCTGGCCTGCGCCCGCGGGATTGTGGATGTCCACGACGAACTCGGCGCGGTGGACCACCGCGTCGTCGAAGCGCTTGCCCTGGGCCAGCTCTTCGGCCGTTATCACGTAGTCGCCCATCACGCGGCGGCTTTCGCGCACGCCGGTCGTCGTGCCGCTCGAGACGCAGCGGCAATTCTCGTAGCCGGGCAGGTGGGCGCGGAAAAATTCGACCAGTAGCTCCATCTGCCCCCGCAGTTCGACCTCGGCGGGGAAGATGTGGTCGATTTTGGTAATGTCCACGCCGTTTGCCTGCGTGGTGTTGACCTGGCGTTCGCCCTTGCGCGTGGTGGGGTGCAGGCGCACGGCCGCCAGGTTTTGCGGGATCTTGCCCTCGTCGGCGCAGCGCTTGCAGAAGTCCAGGAAGCGCTCGCCGTCGAGTTGGACCTCGTCCACGTCGCCGATGCAGGTCACGCCGCGCGATTCGTCCACCCCGTCGATGGTGAACTCCAGCGTGACGGGCTGCATCAACCCGTCGCCGCGCCCCTTTTCGATCTCCGCGCCCGCCATGTACGAGACGATGGCGTCGCCTGTGGCGTCGACCGTGATCCTGCCTTTGAGCACGATGGGGCCTTCGTTGGTGGCGAGGATCACGCCCTGTACACTGTTTTCCTCTTTGACCACGTCGTAGACCGCGCTTTGCAGGTAGACGTCGATGTGTTCGCGGGCGATCAGTTGGGTCAATACCCGTTTGGCCTGCTCGAAATCGTGGGCTTTGCCCGTCTCGCCGATCATGTCGTTGTCCGGGACGCCTAACAGGCGCACCAGTTCGTCGCGCATGGTGCCTTTCGAGACCA
Source organism: Rikenellaceae bacterium (assembly GCA_031551275.1). GTDB lineage: Bacteria > Bacteroidota > Bacteroidia > Bacteroidales > Rikenellaceae > JAVBMJ01. Next base: position 238,001 of record JAVBNX010000001.1, on the reverse strand, counting down.
TGCCCAGGATGGGGCCGACGTAACCGGCCGTGAGGTTACCCCCGACCACGCCGTAGCGCTCGACCAGGGCGACCTTCGCCCCCTGGCGGGCGGCGGCGACCGCCGCGCAGATACCGGCCGGTCCGGCTCCGGCGACGATGACGTCGTAATGGCCGCGTACGTCGGGTTGACGGTTTGTTGTTTTCATTTACATGCAATTTTAAATGATCGATTCTAATACCGGGAGGACGCCTTTGGCCTCGATCCCGGCGACCATTTTGAGGTAAACCGAAGTGAAGCGCCCGTCCTCGCGCAGGTCGGCCGCGGCGAAGGGCGACAGGGCGAGGAAATCGACCGCGTCATTGGATTCGATCCGTTTGCGGTCGCCCTCGCAGAGCCACGGCTCGTCCACGGTGTAAGGCTGCCCGTTGTCGTCGCTGCCCTTTCGCAGGTAGCGGCGGTAGGCGGCAACGAAAAAGGCGATCCGGGCCAGGTCGGCCCCGTTGCGCAGCATCCTGGCCAGGTTGGGCGTGACAAAGACCGGGATCTTGGAGAGGCCGTCGAAGCAGAGGCGGGCCAACTGGTCGCTTACCGAGCGGTTGGCGAAACGCTCCATGAGCGTCCGTTTGTACTCCTCCAGGTCGGTATTCTCCGGGGCGGGGACGTAGGGCGTGATATCCCGGTCCATGAAGCCGCGCAGGTAGCGTGCGAAGCGCTCATCGCGCACTGCATCGTCCACCTTGCGGTATCCGGCCAAAAAGGCGGGGTAGCAGAGCATGGTGTGGGATGCGTTCAGCAGGCTCAGTTTCATGTTCTCGTAGGCGGTCACATCGTTGGTGAACTGTGCGCCCGCAAGTTCCCACCCGGGGCGGCCGGCCGCGAATTTATCCTCGATGACCCATTGCACGAAGTCCTCGCAGTAGACGGGGGCTTTGTCGTCGGTTTGGTTGGTTTGGTTGAGCCGGGCGCGGTCCTCTTCGCTCACGGCGGGGGTGATCCTGTCGACCATCGAGTTGGGGAACGCGACGTTTTCCCCCACCCAGGCGGCCAGTTCCGGGTCCTGGACCCCGATGAAGGAGCAAAAGGCGCGGCGGGCGGTGTCGCCGTTGTGCTGGAGGTTGTCGCACGAGAGGATCGTGACCGGGCCGCCCGATCCCCTCATGCGCAGGCGCAGGCCGGCGGCCACGAAACCGAAGACCGTGCATGGGGTGTCGGGGTATTGCAGGTCGTGTTGCACGTTGCGGTTGGAGAGGATGAACTCGCCGGTAAATTTATCGACATTGTAGCCCCCCTCGGTAATGGTCAGGGTAATGACCCGGATGGCCGGGTCGGCCAGTTTTTCGATCACGGCCCCGGGGTCCTCCACGCCCCACAGCAACTCGGTAAGCGAGCCGATCAGGTAGGCCTGTTCGTCGCCGCCGCGTCCGCAAACGGTCAGCGTGTACTCTCCCTGCTGGCTGCGCAGCGCCTCGACGATCCCCCGGTCGGAGGGCAGCAGGGCGATGCCGCAGATGCCCCACGACGACTGGCCGGGGAGCCTCAACAACCGGTCGGTGTAATAGGCCGCGTGGGCGCGCAGGAAGTTGCCTACGCCGATGTGGGCGATCCCTGCGCTCACCGCATGACGGTCGTAGGTAAACTTATCGATAGTATTCATTCGGAAATATTGACGTTTTTGATTTCAGCCGACCGCATCGCCCCGAGGTAGAATGCCTTGGCATCTTCCCAGCGGTAGTAAGGCGCCGTGTCGGTGGCGACGGGGATCCGCGCCTCGTGTTCGTTGTAGAGGAATTTGACCAGCACATCGCCGCTTTTTTTGCCGCGGTAAAACACCATTTGCAGGTTCGCCGCCATGGGGGTAATTTTGTGCAGGGTCCAGGCTTCGGCGATCTTTTCGGGATCGTCCAGCACGGTTGCCCAACCGTCGAGTTGCATCAGGGGCAGCAGGGCCATCAGGTTCACGTCGTGCCCGAACCTCAAATCGGCGGCCGTCTCCCCGTTTGCGATCGCCCGGTCGGCGCGCGCGATGATCTGTTGGAGCAGCGATTGGGCGTAGTGTTGCGGGTAGCTGCCGTTGAGCGGCGAAGGGCCGCGCACGGTATAATAGTAGTAGTTTTCGCACACGTCCAGCCAGTAGAGCTCATCGGGGGTAAAAAGGTCGTAGAACGATACGTCCAACTCGGTGTTCTGTACGCCGACGGCAAAGAAAAAGAGCCCTTTGACCAGCTTGAACGCGTCGGTCGACCGGGCGAAAGCCGCCTCGGAGAAGAGCGTGGAGGCGATCCGCGCCGTGTCGATCCGCTCCCGCAGGATGCTTTCGGTCTGTTGCTTCCACTCGCCGTTGTGCAGGAATTCCAGGTATTCGGGGCTTATGGTGTTGATGGGCCGGTAGAAAAATTCGAGGTAGCGCGTGGTCCGCAGGTTGGCCTCGCGCGAGATCCGCAAAGCGGGATTCAGCTCCTTCAACCGCTCGCAGAAGGCGGACATGCTGATCACGCAGCGCACCACCACGGTGGATTCGGCGTTGACCACCGCCTTGCCCCTGAAGACCCCGGGGTAGGAGCGGTACATCCGTTCGGCGATCTCCCGGTGCTGGCTCACGCCCAGCGGTGTGAGGCTGCCCGCCCGGTCGATCCCGTCGCCGTAGACTTGTTTGACCAAACCGTAGACCTCCCGTCCTTTGGGGGTAAGGGCCTTGGCGGCGTCGGCGGCGGAGAAGAGCTCCATCATCTCGGTGTACTGGCTGTCGAACTGCAGCCACCTCGAGCCGTGGCGGCCGTAGTGGCTGATATAGAAAGGCTCGTACCCCTTGGGCGCGGGGGTGCGCGCCGGGTCGCCGTAGGTGTAAGCGTAGTACATCCCGCCCGCCTTGTCGGGGTCGGCGGCGATCTCTTCCCGCAGGCCCTGGCCCCGGAGGGCAAGCGCCGCCAGGGTAAGGAAAACTACCGGAAACAGTCTGATGAATCTCATGGGTCTCAGTTTGCGGATGAAGGTACGGCGTTTTGCCGCAGCGTCCTGACAAAAAGGAACCTATAAAAATAATTCAAATGGCATTGTTTTTATAGTTAAATAATTAATAATTACACATTTAAATGCATTTCATATAATAATAGCAAAAGCTGTTTTTTACCTCCTTGTCTTAAGAGGATCGCGTCAGAAAGAGGTCCCGGGATAGGAGAACGACGAAAGGTTCTTTCGCAGCACTTCCGGCAGGGGCTTGCGGCAGACCTTGGACTCGATCCACGCCGTGAAGTCGAACGATTTGAGCAACTGCCTCTCGAACAGGTTGGAACGTATTTCGGCCAGCTCGGGCTCGATTTTAAGCCACAGCTTCTCCCTTTTGTCACGGCTGATCAGACGGAAGGTGCCCTTGTTCATCAGATCGAGCATCAGCAACTCGACGCGGTAGGCCTTCCCGCTCTTGAGGATCTCCCTTTTCAGCGAGCGGCTCTCCATGCGCACGTACTCCAGATCGTCCATCTCGTAGTAGACGATCAGGTTGGTAATGCGGATGGTGCGGTAGATGGGGTAGGTGTAGATGTTGTTGTCCAGGATGATCTGGTTGGCGAGCGTCTTCCTCGCTTTGGCGTAGTCCTGCAACCCGATGTAGGTCAGGGCGGTGTAGAGCGAGATCTCCGACTGCAGGAGCAGGGTCAGCTGGTCCGTCTTGTGCAGGCCGGGATGGCCTTCCCGCCCGAGGAGCTTTTTGCAGGCTGAAAAATCCCCCCTATCGAGCAACGGCAGCAGTTGGTAGAGCGAAACGAGCGCCTCGACGTGGGTCTGGAACCTGACCGACGGGTGGTTTATGCCGCTCAACCGCTCGATGAAGTAGGGCATCTGGTCGTATTTCCTCATGTTGCGCAGGTTGCCGAGGATGCCCTCGAGCACCGAGACGTAGTAGAAGGGCGGGTTCTCCCAGAACTGCGGGTTGTTCTCGAACAGGGTGTTCAGCTCGTGCAACGACTGGGAGGCCGACTCCTGGTCGCCGATGTTCATCAGAAAGTTGGACTGGAAGAGCAGGTGCAGTTTGCGGGCGTTGAAGCTGTTTTTGCTCGACGCGGTAAGGCTCATCTCGGCGAAGACCAGGTCGTTCATCCGGTCCTTCTGTTTCTGGGAGCGGATCTTGCCCTTGTGGATGATCCGGTGGCGGAGCAGTTCGTAGAGCGAGGACTGCTCGCAGGTGGCGTGGAGGTTTTTCAGGGTCTCGCTGATGGCGAAGTGCTTGTTGACCAGCTCGGTCTCCGAAATGTGGGGCATATCCAGGTAGAGCAGGTACTCCAGCTCCATGCGCGAGGCGTAGAGCAGGGCCACATGGTTTTCGTAGCGCACGGCCTCCTTTTTGGCCTTGTCGAGCACGTCCAGGGCGTCGGCGAAGAGCGATTTCTCGAACAGGATGCGCGCCTTCATGATCCTGTCGAAGAGCATGTAATGGCTGTCCCGGCTCTCGCGCAGGGAGAGCAGCGTGTCGAGCAGTATCTTATATAGGTATGTGGCCGCCACGTTGAAGCCTCCCCCGTCACGCTTCTTTTCGTACTCGCTTTTCAGCTCCTGCGAGGAGATGACTTCGCTTTTGTCGATGATGTCGAACAGGACGATGTAATCGGTCTCTTTCTTGCCCATCCTGAAGATCCGTTTTTCGCTCTTGGAGAGCGAACGGACCAGCAGGATCAGCGAATCGGCGCGTGTCATCGTGTCGTGTTTTAATTAAGGTGTCGATGGTAAGGCGAAGGTACTATAATTTGCCGTTGTACGTGCAGGCCGGGGAGGGATTTTGCCTTGGTAAGGGTTGCTTGAAATTATTAACGGCCCAGGTAGTTTGTTGGGTAATTTGTTGTAATTTAGTGGTATAATTGAGCGCGATGCCGGTTAACGATTATTTATTTTGACTATTTTTTGTCTAAACCGTATCACGAAAGGGAGTACTTTTATTCTGGAATAAAAATATCTCCCGTCAACGCCATGGTAAAAACTAACCTTAAAATACAAAAACCATGAGAATCAAACGACTCATTCCGTCATGCCTCATTTTGGCGCTCCTGTTGAGTTGGGGGTGCAGCAAAGACAAGCTCGAGCGGTACAGGGGGCCCGAGGACGCCCTGGTCGCTTTTTCGGTCAAGGGAACCAAGGCATCCTCCACCGTGCCCTGGCAGGTCGGCAACCAGATCGGCGTTTACACCGCCGATGCGTCGGGGAAGGGCGGGGTCAACGTCAACTGCGACGCGGCCGTTAAAGAGGGCGGCATCGAGAGCTCCTACACCGCCGCATTCTCGGGTACGCTCGGGATCGCCACGCCCATAGGGGCCAACTCGCTCTACGCATATTATCCCTACTCGGTCATCACGGCCGCCTCGTCGTACAGCTCCGTCCCGCTGCTGTTGAGCGCGGCGCAGACCATGACGGGCACGTCGCACGACAGCCGCTACGAATACATGTACGCCAACGGCCAGATGACCACTACGCCCAACAGCCAGAACTTCAGCGTCAACGCCGGTGACCTGAATTTCCAGTATGTGGTCGGTTTCGTGGAGGTGGGTGTGAACGGCATCACGGCCGGGACCGAGGTTGCGAATACCTTCGCCCTGACCGACGCGGTAAGCAACGTATCCATCGCCGCGATGGGCGAGACCGCGAATCCCAAGCTGGCGGGCAACTTCACGCTCAACCTGACCACCGGGGCGGCCGATTTCGGAACCCCGGACGGCACGGGCAACCGGGCGGCAGCCAATTGCGAGGGGATGACGCTCGCCACCCTGGCCGCGCGCATCATCGTCAATCCCTTTACCCTCACGGGCGCGAACGACAAGCTCGAGGTCAAGATTACCGTCGGGGACTACGTCCTTAAAAAGGAGATCCCCGCCAACGCGTTGACCGATGCCGCCGGCTTCGCGGTCACGGCGGGAAATACATCCGCCTTCCAGGTTACCATCGACGACACATGGGACGTCGAGGACAACGTGCCGGGCAAGCTCCAGAACCTCCACCTGGTCAAGAACAACGTGGGGCCCCACACCCTGACCATCGGCTGGGATGAATCGACCGAGAGCACCCTGCGTACCTATGTCGTGCAGATCTTCGCCGACAGGACGGGCAGCCCCTTGTTTACCTCGCCCACGCTGACCTACAAGGCGAACAACACCCTGTACAGCGCAACGACCGGCGGAACAGGCCCCGTACGCTTTACCTTTACCGAACTTAATCCCGCCACGACCTACTACATAAGGGTCAAGCACTCGACCCAGGAGGACAGCGCCTACTCGGACTTCATCTCGGGAACGACCGAGGCCGCCCACGTACCGGGCGCCGACGAGGTATTCTTCGAAGGGTTCGACAAGGTTTTCTGGGGCTCCGACCCGATGAACAGCGCCATGGGGTCAGCTCCCCTCTCCTACACGGGCAACCCGGCGGGATTCTCCAGCCTGACCGAGATGCTCAACTCCGACGCCAACACCAACACCAACATGGTCAACTACGGCGCCTTCTCCACCGAAGACTTCGGCCTGAAGCACTGGCGTTACTCGGCCACAAGCGTCTATGTCGGCCCGGGTTACATGAAGCTCGGATCGTCGAGCGCCAACGGCAGTTTGAGGACCGTCGCCATGGCCGGCGACCTGCTCGCGGCAGGGGGGACCGACTGTATTTTGACCTTCAAGGCGTGTCCGTTCGTCATCGCCTCGGCGCCCGGCGAGGCACCCGGCGAGATCTACGTGTGGGTGGTCCACGAGGAAGCGAACGCCGATCCCACCAGCACCGTCGAGCCCACCAACATAACCAACATCACGACCTACACGGCCAACCAGGGGCTTAACGCGAGGGACAACGGCGGCAAGATCTACATCGGCACCGACAACCGGACGGCCAACTACCAGTGGACGGAGCGCAGGTTCGAACTGCCGGGCCTCAAACCCACAGACAAGATCTGGTTCAAGTCCGCAGGGACCGCCTACCGCTTCCTGCTGGACGACATCAAGGTCGTTACCCTGGACGCAAGCAGCACGCCCCTGGCCACGCCGACCGTGACCTTCGACGACAACTCCAAGACCACATCCCAGTTGAAGGCGACCTGGCCGGCAGTCGGGCGCGCGGTAAGCTACACCGTGGCGCACAAGAAAACGACCGACGCCAGCTTTACCGAAGTGACCGGCGTCACGGCAACGGAGTACCTGATGACGGGCCTCGACGCCGAGACCGAATACCAGGTCAAGGTCAAGGCCGTCGCCGCCGCCGGGGGCATCAACTCGGAGTACTCCGCCGTCGTTTCGAGCACCACCGCAGGCGTGGCGGTCGCCAAGCTCGCCGCCCCGGCGGGCCTGGCCGTGGAGTCGACCGGATTCAGCACCGCCACCCTGACCTGGAACACCGTGGACGGCGCGACCGGCTACGCGATCTCGGTCGGCGGTACGCAGGTGGGCACGGTAGGCGCGGTATTGACCTATGACGCCTCCGGACTCGACTTCGGCACGCAGTACAGCTTTGCGGTCAAAGCCCTGGCCAGCGATCAGCAGTACAACTCGGACTTCTCGACCGGGGTCAACGGCACGACCAAGAACGTGGCCCTGGTAACCAAGAACGTAGGGACCGGAACCCTTTGCTTCGGCTGGGAGGAGGCAGGCGGGACGACCTATACCGTGCAGATCTTCGCCAGCAAGACCGGCGATCCCCTGATTACCGCCTCGGGCGTGACCTTCTCTAACCATGCCATGTTCTCGGGGACGACACCGACAGCCAACAAGAGCCCTTACGCTTTTACCTTCACCGAGCTCAGCCCCAACACGAAATACTACATGAGGGTCAAGCTTACCGCGGACGGCGACGGCGCGTACTCGGGATTCCTGGAAGGAACCACCCGGGCCGCCCATGTCGCAGCGGCCAACGAGGTGCTCTACCAGGGATTCGACAAACTCTACTGGGGCTCCGATCCGATGAACAGCGCATCGGGCATCGAACCGGGAACATACGCGACCGATAAGACCGCGCAACCGAACCCGGCAGGCTTTACCAGCCTTACCAAAGTGTTGACTCCCCAGACCGGCATCAGCACGAACATGACCGCACTCGGCGCGACGACCAATGCGAACAACGACTACGGCATGACCGGTTGGACCTTGGAGAGCAGTATTTACACATCGCCGGGCTACATCAAGATCGGGACCGGGACCGGGTCCACCATCGCCGCGGCAGGCATCACGACCCCCGCCCTGGGCAGCGCGCGGCCCGCCGAAGGGGCCGACTGCATCCTCTCCTTCAAGGCGTGTCCGTTCGTTACCTCGTCGGGCAAGGGCGCCCTGGTCGTAACCGTGGTCAGCGAGAGCGGTGTGCCGACCAACGTTCTGACCTACCCGGGGAACAGCGGTTTGAACAGCAACGACACCGCCACGGAGGTCTATGTCGGCGGCGACTACCGGGCTGCGAACTACCAGTGGATGGAGCGCACGTTTACCATACCGAGCCTCAAATCGACCGATAAGGTGCAATTCTCCTCCACCGCCAGCCGGTACCTGCTGGATGATATCCTGATCGTGAAGAAGCCGTAAGCCCTACGGATACCGAAAGGGAAGCCCCGCCGTGAAAACGGCGGGGCTTCTTTTGCGATAAAAAAAGAGAGAGGTCAGCGGCCGGTCAACTCCGCGGGCAAACCGGGCATCGCGCCCTGCTGCGTGCAGACATAAGCCGAAACATCCACCGCCAGCCGGTGGGCCTCGCGCAGGGATTGGCCATTGAGCAACGCCGCGGTAAAGGCCCCGGTAAACGAGTCGCCCGCGCCGACCGTGTCGGCGACCTGCACGCGGGGCGTGTCGAGCCACGAGGTTTCGTCCGCGGTAAAGACATAGCTGCCCTCGGCGCCTTTGGTCTCGATCACGATGTCCAGGCCGTACTCCCGCAGCAGGCGCAGGCATACCTCCTTTTCGCCCAAACCGTCCAGGCCGAAGAGCCGGGCCACAATAGCTACCTCTTCGTCGTTTATTTTAAGGATATTGCACTGTTCGAGGGACTCATCCACCACTCGGCTGTCGTAATAGTGCTGCCGCAGGTTGATGTCGTAGATCCTGAGCGCATCGCCCGGGACCAGGTCGAGGAAGCGGCGGATCGTGGCCCGCGAGGTTGCGCCCCGCTGCGCCAATGTGCCGAAACAGACCGCCCGGCAGCTTCGGGCCAGGAGTTCCATCTCCGGGGTGGAGGGGATGTTGTCCCAGGCCACGTCCTGGCAGATATCGTACCGGGGCACGCCCTTGTCGTCGAGGGTTACCTGCACCGTCCCGGTGGGGTAGTCCACCTCCGCCACGACCCTGCCGAGGCGTTTTTCGGCCAGGGTGTCGAGGATCTCCCCGCCCAGGGCGTCATGCCCGACCGCGCTCACGGCGTAGCCCTCGAGGCCGAGCTGCGAGGCGTGGTAGGCAAAATTGGCGGGCGCCCCCCCCAGGGCTTTGCCCCCGGGAAAGACGTCCCACAATAATTCGCCGATGCCGGCGACTTTTTTACTCTCCATGGATCGTAGGTTTAACGGATGCCGTACCGGGCCAGGATCTCCACGATGCGGGGGCGGATCGCCTCGGCCCACCGGTAGTAGCCCAAATCGGTGGGGTGCGTGCCGTCGGCGGAGGTCAGGTGGTCGGTGCCGGTAACATCCTCGATGTCGATAAAATAGAGGTCGGGATCCAAGGCCATCTCCTTTTCCAGCAATTCGCGGGCCGTGGCGCGCTTCAGCTCCTCGTACGCGCGCGTTTTGAGGTCGAAATTGCCCCGCTCGCGGTAGATCGTCTGCAAAAAGATGATCGGTTTGCCGGGGTGGGCCTTGCGCACGGTGGCGATAAAGGGCGAGAGGCGCTCGCGCACCTGCTCGGGCGAGGGGTTGGAGAAGGCGTCCAGCAGGAAGGCCTGTGCGTCGGCGTCGGCCAGCATCCGGGCGAAGACGGGTTGCAGCTTCGAATTGCCGCTGACGCCCAAATTGATGATGTTCAGTCCCGTATGGCGTGCGATCTGCGAGGGGTAGGCCATTCCCGAGCGCGCCGTGCTTACCCCGTGGGTGAAGCTCGACCCGAAGATCACGATCCTCCCGCGCCAGGGGTCGGGCATCGCGGAGATGGACGCCCCCTCGGGGACGCCGATCTCCACCTCGCCCATCTCGCTGTACATGGGCAGGTACATAAGGCACTCCTTGTCGCTTGCATCCATATCCTTGACCAGAACCGCCGTGCCGTCGGCGCCGGGCACCCCGCAGGCGGCGAAGATCCACTGCCCGTCTTGCTTGACGTAGAGGTCGAAGCCCGCCGTGGACATGGCGGGCGTGTGGACCCGGTCGTTGCGCACGATGTAGCTGGCGCGCACGGCGATGCTTGCGGCGTCGGTCTTAAATGCCACGGCGATACCCGAGGAGTGGATCAGCAACCCCCTCTCGGCCTGGGTAAGGTCGGGATAGCGCTCCGCGTCGATGCGGTGGTAGGGGTTGGTCGTCGGGCCCAGCTTGCCGGTCAGGGTAAGCTCCGGGGCGGGGGTGTAATTCCACCCGTCGGCCGCACGGGAGACCGAAAGGGCCGCCGATGCGACTGCAAGCAGGAGTATCTTCAGTTTTTTCATCGTCAATCGGGCATATCGATCACGACCTTCATGCAGGACTCGCGGTTTTGGTCGATAAAGCGGTAGGCTTCGGCAAATTTAGCGAAATCGAAGTGTTGGGTAACCAACGGGGCGACATTTATTTTTCCGTCGCGCAGCAGCCCGGCTGCCAGGAAGAAATCCTCGTGCAGGTACATCATCGAGCCGATGATGCTGATCTCGTGCTCGTCGACCACCGCCAGGTCCACGGTCGGAGGGGTCGAAAAGACGCCCACCAGGATGATGTCGCAGCCTTTTTCGATGCTGGCCACCAGGTCGGTAATGCAGGGCTGCGCACCCGAGACCTCGAAACCGGTCTGGAAACCCTCGCCGCCGAAGACCCGTTTGAGGGCGTCGGCGAAGGGCTCTTTCTCCGTGTTGGCGGTGTGGGCTATGCCGCACTCCTTTGCTTTTTGCAGCCTCAGGTCGCTCACGTCGGTGATCAGCACGCGCTTGGCGCCCCGGATTTGCGCGCACTGCGCGACCAGGTTGCCGATCGTCCCGGCTCCGGTGACCACGACGTTCTTTCCTTTCAGGTCGGTGCGCGAGGTGGCGTGGACCCCTACGGCGCAGGGCTCGACCAGGGCGATGCGCTCGAAAGGGAGCGAATTGTCCACTTTGACCAGCCGGTCTTCGGGGACGACAAAGTATTGTTGTGCCGCACCCGGGGCCTGGAAGCCCTGCACGCGCAGGTTTTGGCAGACGTTGTACCTCCCTTTGCGGCACGGCTCACACTCCCCGCACACCAGTTGGGGGCGGGCCGTGGCCTTGTCGCCCGGCTTGACCTTGGTAACGGATTTGCCTACCGCCACCACCTCGGCCCCGTATTCGTGGCCCTGGATTACCGGGTAGGTAACAAAGGGGTGCTGGCCGTGCATGACGTGGATGTCCCCGCCGCAGATGGCTATCGTTTTGACTTGCAATAAGATCTCATTTTCCGCCAACTGCGCGGGGGTCGGGTCCGGGATCTCCGCGAATTGAAGGTCGCCCGGCTTTGTGATTTGCGCTTGTTTCATATATTTGCCTTTTATTTCGCCAGGTTGGTGCCGTAACCGACCAGCACATCCCGGAGTTGCTTGATATCAACCTGCGACACCTCCGCATTCGCACCGGCGCACAAAGCCGCCGCCGCACCCGCAGCCTGTCCCAGGCCCATGACCGAGGCCTGCACGCGCACCGAAGCCGAAGCCACCTCGTCGGCCGAGAACGACCTGCCCGCCACCAGAAGGTTCGGGAAACCGGGGGCGATCAGGGTGCGGTAGGGGACGAAAGCGGCGTCTTTCAGGAATTCGCAACGCTGCTGCGTCGACGCCGAGGCGTGGATGTCCACCGGGTGGCATCCCCGCGAGACGGCGTCGGGGAAGTCCACGGCGTTGAGGTACTCCTCAGCCGTGAGGGTGTGGTAGCCCTTGATGCGCCGCGTCTCGCGCACCCCGGTCTGGGCGGCCGTGGCCAGCAGGTAGGAGTCCCTGAAGGAGGGGACGTGCTGGCGCAGCAGCTCGGAGAACAAAAAGACGTGCTCCCGCAGTTCGCACTCCGTTTTGGTGGCGTCGCGGTTGTCGGCCATATCGGCCTGCATGCGCGTCATGTTGAGCAGCACCACCCCCTTGGCCAAAATGCCGCAGTACCACGGGCCCCCGAAGACGGGGACGTTTTGCTTCTCGCGCAGCCCGGTGAGGATGTCGCGGATGGCGATGTCGTGGTAGTTGACCCCCTGTTGGCTGTGGCGGATCATGGGCAGCGCGTCGGTGTCCACACCCCCGAGCATGAAGATCAGCGAGGCGGGCTGCAAAACTTTCTGCGCGGGCTGCATGGGTACGCCCGCCATGACCGAGAGGTCGGCGTCGCCCGTGGCGTCGATGAAGTACTTTCCGGCAAGGGCTTCCGCGCCGTTCTTGTTCTCGATAACGATGTGGGAGACCTTGTCGCCCTGCATGCGGCAACCGGTCAGGTAGGAGTGGTAGTAGAGCGTCACTCCCGCCTCTAAGAGCATCCTCTGGGCGATGAGTTTGTACTTCTCGGGCGAGAAGGTAATGTTGCCCAGCGGCTTCTCCTCCTCGGCGCCGCCGATCTCCATAAGCCGTTCGACAAACTCCCAGGGGATGCCGTCGACGATCCTTCGGCCGTTGTAGTTGAACACGCTGATCGGCGCGACAAGGCCCGCGGTGGCCATGCCGCCGATAAAGCCGTAACGCTCCACCAGCGCGGTGCGCGCGCCGCCCCTCGCCGCGGCGATCGCCGCCATAAATCCGGCGGGGCCTCCCCCGCATACCACCACGTCGTATTGCCCCACCACGGGGACCTCTTTGGTTTGTGTGATCTTTTCCATATTTCGCATTGTCATTTTATCTCATCGTGCTGCTGAACGCCTTGGGGCGCGTCATGGTCTCGGTAAATACGTTCCCGAAGCTGTCGGTAACGGCGATCTCGAGCGTGGTGTCGGGTCCCGACGCGGTGACCAGGAACATGGGGGCCGTCCTGGGGGCGTTGTATCCTTTGGAGAAGGTATCCTCCCAAACCGTCTTGGGCAGCATGTACGAGACGTTGTACTGGGGGTTTTCGAGCATCAGGTACTCCACGGGGAGCTCTTTGCCGTTCTCTTTGACCGAGATCTTCCATTGGGGGTCCCACGCCCACACGCTGATGTAGACCTGGTTGTCGGGGCTCTTGCGGAAGTCGGTCCACTCGGGGTAGTTGAAAAGGAAGGCTTTCATCTCGCCCGATTTTTTGTAGTAATCGCGCACCGCGTTGATGTCGAAGGCGCGGAATTGTTTCTCGGGGCCGTCCTCGAAGGAGGCGTAGTACCAACTGATATCCTGCCCGTCGGCGGCGAAGACCCCGAAGCCAGCCGGAATGCCGTTGGGACAGAGGTTCAGTCCGCCCTTTATCGATCCGGTCAGCCACCAGGCGCCGCACGCCCCCGCGATGTTGTGGTCGATCACGGTGTTGGTCCCTTGTTGGACCCGGGTGGTCTGGTTGTAGTGGATGTGCCCGGTCAGCAGGTGGACCTGCGGGTAGTCTTCGAGTATGGAGAGGAATTCTTTGGCGTTCTCCTCGTCGACGTAGAAATAGGGCTCGCCCGTAAGCCACCGGTAGCGGTAGACCGGGCAGTGGGTCCCCACCACGACCGGAGTGTTCTTGTCGGTTATGTACGAGAGGTCCTTTTCCAACCACTCCAGCTGCTCCGGCGTGAAACGGTGTTTGTAGTTGCACGACCCGGCGATGTTTTTGTCCTTTTTCAGGGTGTTCCCCTCGTTGAGGAAGACCACGTTGTCGAGCACCACGTAGTGCACGCCCCCCGCGTTGAACGAGTAGTAGCGCGGGCCGAACGCGTCCATGTAGGGCTGGGCGGCTTTCGCGTCGGTGTCGGGTCCGGCGGGTACGGCCCCGTCGTTGTCGTGGTTGCCGATCACGTTGTAGAGCGGGGTGGGGTAGTCGACCGTGTTGAGGAAATCCCGGAAGTCGCCGATCATGAAGCACAGCTCGTACCACAAACGGTCCCAGGAGCTGTCGCCCAGGCACATCGTGTAGACGGGAATCCCCTGCGCACGGTATTTCTCGACCTCCTCGCGGATGCGGGGCAAACACCCGTTGGTAAACTGCGCCACGTCGTCGTGGCGGTTGGCGATGTGCGGGTCGGCCAGGGCCAGGATCACGTGTTTGGAGTTGTCAACCTTTTTCAGGCGGAAATCACAGCGTTCGGGCTCCAGGGCCGGGGCGGCCAGGTTGGCCCAGAATTGCGGGACCACGTCGTCGCACCACGCCTCGTAACCCGACGGGACGCTGATGAAGACCTGTCCGTTCTGTTTGAGCGAGTTGAGGCTGTACCGCCCCTTGGCGTCGGTCAGGGAGGTCAGGTAGCCGTCCGACACGACCACCCCGGCGACGGGTTTGCCGTCGCACTCCACCACGCCCGTGACCGTCGCGCCCTTCTTCTGTATAGCGGGCAACTGCGAGCGGTAGGTGCTCTGCGCCTGGGTTATGGTCAACCCCAGGAGCAGCGCCCCCAGGGTCGATAGGATCATTCTTTTCATTCTGTTATCGACTTACGGTGTTGCGTTTTTTCCTGAATTTAAAGAAGTAATAGATCGCGAAGGCGAGCAGCGCCACCCCGAGGAAGATGCCCCCGTAGCGCAGCATATCCCCGCGGTCGCCCGGGTTGACGAACGCCAGGATCAGCATGATCAAACCGATGGCGCCGTAGGTCCCCATCAGGATCTTGAAGGCCATGTTGGAATACATGGCTCCCGCCTCCCTGTTCTTTTGCTTCTGGCTCTCGGTGAGTTCCTCGTCGCCCTTTTTGTAGACGGCGGCCAGCCTGTCCCATCCAGCGGCTGCGGGCCTGAGCCTGTGCACCAGCTCGATGACCAGCAAAATGGCGACCGGGAAGACCAGCCCGATAAAGGCGTCGACAAAGGTGGCGTGTTGATCGACGTACCCGCCGAGCAGCCCCGTTTTAGCCAGGATGGCGGTGGCGAAGGTAATGCCCATGGTAATGAAGACGGCCTTCTGGTCGATATGCCGGGAGTACAAGCCCCAGATCGAGGGGATGAACAGCGGCGAGATGACCAGCGTGAGCACCGACACCACCACGCGCTCCGCCCCCCCGAACAGCGGGATCAGGATGGCGACCAGGGTAATCAGTGAGCCGTAGGCGAAAGTGAAGGTGCGTCCCGCCGTCATCAGGGTCTTGTCCGAGGCTTTGGGGCGCATGGACTTGAAGATGTCGTAGGTGAATACGTTGGCGTAGACGTTCAGCGTGCCCGAGACCATGCTCATCGTGGCCGAAAGCATGGCCGCCATCATCATGCCCAGCATGCCGGTCGCCAGCACGTGCTGACTCATCAGCATATAGGCCTGCTCGGGGTTGGCCACCTCCGGGTTGATCAGGCGGTAGCACAACGCGGGCACGTAGAAGAAGAGCGGGGTTATCAAATAGAGGGCTCCCACCAGGTAGGCGCTTTTCTTGGCGTCCCGGGGGGTCGGCACGCTGATGTAGCGCTGCACGAAGGCCCAGTCGCCCCCGATCATAAAGACGTGCAGCAAACACCACAGGACCATCCAGACCCAGGAGTAGGGGCTGGTAAACAGGGCGAAGTAGTGCGGCGGCGCGTTTTCGATGAACGACTGTATGCCGCCCACGTTGCTCAGTGAGAGGGGGATCATCAAAAGGATCATGCCCATCAGGATCGCGAACTGGACCACGTCGGTCATCAGCACGGCCAGGAAGCCCCCGGCCGCGGTGTAAACGAAGGTGATCAGGCCCAGGATCAGGATGGCATAGGTAATCGACAGGTGCCCGGTCAGGGGGTCGGCGAGCAGGTGGCCTTCGGGCAGCGGCATGAGCGCCACCGCCATGATGGCCACGGCGTAGAGTGCGACGGCCGTGTGGACGCCCTTGCCGATCATGCCCACGATGATAAAGAAACGGGTCGTGGCCTTGCCGAAGCGGATGGTCAGGTACTCGGCGGGCGAGTCGATGCGCATGCTGGCCCATTTGCCGGCGACGAACTTCCCCACCAGGAAAGAGGCTATGCCGAGCATAAGCCCCACCACAATGGCGACCACCCCCGACCGGTAGGCCACCCCGCCCCAAACGACGAAGGTGCCTGCCGAGAAGATGGTCATGTAGGTGGAGAGCCCGGAGAGCCACCAGGAGGAGTTGCGCCCGGCGATGAACATCTCTTTGGAGCTTTTGATCCTGCGCCCCAGCACACCCCCGAGGGCCAGGAGGCCGACGAAATAGAGCAGTATGATCAGGTAATCGATCGGTGTCATTCCGTGTCTTTTAGAAGCTGAAGTAGGGCCCGAAGGCTTTTTTGACGATGTAGTTCTCGTTGGTGTCGTCCAGAATGTAGACGCAGTAGGTGAACAGCTCGTCGGGCTGGACCCGTATCACGATGTGGCCGTCCAGGGAGTTGAGCTTAGCCAGGTGGGCGCTCAGCCTCTCCTTGTTGGGGTCGGTCGTGTTGGTCAGGAAGATCTTGCAGTCGGGGCTGGCGGTGTACATCCTGCCGAGGGTCTCCGCGTTGGCCTGCACGTCCCTCCAGGTGTGGATGAAGATCGCCTTGGGAGAGAGCTTGTTAAGCAGCGCCTGGCTGTTGCAGTTGGAGGTCCCGTGGTGGTTGGCCTTCATCACGTCCACCGCGGTCATCACCTGGGCGACGGGGGCTTCGACGTCTTTCCACGCGTAGTTCGATTTGTCGTTGTACTGCAGGTCGCCCCCGGCGAAGAGGTCGAAACGGCCGTATTTCAGGTGGAAAGCGATGCTGTACACATTCTCCGCGGGGTCCGCAGCCAATATGTTTTCGACCGAGGGGAAGGTGTTCCTCTTTTCTGAGCCCGCGCCCGTCCACACGTAGCCGTTGGCGAAGAGGTTGCGCACGGAGAAGTCCGTGTATTTCGAGGGGTTCTTCTTCAGTACGATCTGGTCGTTCTTGCCCACGTCGAACTCTTCATAGGTGGCGCTGTAAGCCGTTTTAGCCCAATTAATGAATGTCCGGTAGTTGGCTATCCGGGTTTCGGACGCCCTGTTCTTCGGATATTCCCATCCCCTGTCGATCAGCTTGTCGAAGGCCAGGGACGCGCCTACCTCGGTAATGCCGCCCATACGGAAATTACCGGCGGGGGCCATCGGCAGGGAGGTGTCGAAATTGCCCATGTGGTCGGTATCGAAGTGAGTCAACAGCAAGTAGTTGAGCTTCGTGTTGGCGGGCCGGATGAAGTGTTTGACATAATTGATGATTACCTGCCCGGAAGTGATCGAACCGTTGGGTTTGGGCGCCGTGGGGGGGATCGGGTCGTCGTCCATCCCCATGGTCGACCCCGCGGCGTCGACCAGCATGGTGGTCCCGTCGGGCAGGATGTAGAGCGTGCTCTCTCCCCGCCCCGTGTTGATGGCGTGGATATCCAGGCAGCCCTCCTCCCAGTCCGGCAACACGTGGCCGATCCATTGGGTGGGCGACTCGGTGGCCGTGCCCTTGCCGGGGTTGGGAATGTCGGAGTTGCAGCCCGCCAGGCCCGCCAAAAGGAGCACGCAGGGCAGCGCGGCGGCGAATAATGCTGTATTTTTTATTTTCATGGTCGTTATAGGATTAATAGTCATCGTTTTGCTTGAGGCCGACATTGATCACGTCTTTGGAGGGGATGGGCAGCAGGTACTGGCGCTCGAGGAATTTCCTCTCCGAGGATTGCCGGATTTTCCCGGTGGCGTAGAGCGGCGAGAGGTCGACCAGGCCGTCCTCGTCGATCGCGGGCAGGACGCCTTTCGGGAAGAAGTAGTCGCCCGACGCGATGTTGGCCTGCAAACCGGCCGCCTGCGGCAGGGAGAAGACGTTGCGGTTGATGGCCGTCCCGGCCAGGCGCCAGCGTACCAGGTCGAACCACCTGCGGTTCTCCCACGCCAGTTCCACGTGGCGCTCGTTGCGGATGATGGTGCGCAGTTTGGCCTGGTTGGTCTCGGTAACGGCCGGGTAGAGGGCCGTCTCGGTCACGCCGACCCCGTAGCCCCGGGCGCGGACCTCGTTGACCGCTTTGAGCACCGTGGCGTCGATCTCGTCGAGCTCCATCTTCGCCTCGGCGTACATGAGCAAAACGTCGGCGTAGCGCATCAGCCTGACGCTCACGTCGGTGGCCTGGTCTTCGCTCCACTCGGTGTCGACCCCTTTCTTGAGCGTTAGCCCGTTCCAGGAGGCGTGCTGCTGGTTGAGTTGGGTGTCGTCGTTGGTCATCATCGCGCCCGTGGCGAAGTTCTTGATCTGCGTGGCGCCGGGATCGTAGGTAAATCCCAAAAACTCGGTGCCGAACTCCACGACCGTGGCGGAGATGCGCGGATCCCTGTTCTTGAAGGGCTGCGAGGGGTCGTACCGCGGCGATTCGTCGATGGGCTTGCCGTCGGTGCAGGTAAACGAGCAGAACAGCTCCCAGGAGGGTTGGGCCGTGGAGTTCCCGCCTGCGTAGCGGGGGAGCATGCTGGTAACGCTGATCGCGTTGTCCAGCAACTCCTTGGAGCGCGGCAGGGTAAGGATGTATTCGGGCGATTTCCGGGTCTTGGTCAGGAAAAGCTCGCCGAAGTCGGCATGCAGCGAATAGACCCCCAGGTCCATGCACCCTTTGGCGGCAGCGGCGGCGGTTGCCCAGTCGAGCATCCAGATGGCCGTCCGGGCTTTGAAGGCGTACGCCGCGCCCCTGGTGGCGCGCTGCACATCGGTCGTGGACACAGTGGGCAGTTTGGCGATGGCGTTGTCAAAATCCTTGTACACCTGCTCGAGGATCACGGCCTTGTCCGTCCGTCCGGTCTGGTAGGCGTCGTCCATGGTAAGGTACTCGGTGTAGAAAGGCGCGTCGCCCCACAAGAAGATCACGTAGGAGTAGAAGCAGGCCCTAAAGAAACACGCCTCGCCCTCGTAACCGTCGAGCACGGCGTCGTCCATTTTGCCCCTCTGCTCGTTCACGTTCTCCAGGATGGTGTTGGTCCGGGTGATCGCTTTGTAAGTGTTCAGCCAGCAGGTCTCGATCCATCCGGTATCGGACGAGATGGTCCCCGTGGGCCAGTCATAGGTGGTTCCGCGCTGGTTCCAGTCGTCGGTGAAACGGTCGCTGTGGAAGAGCCTGTTCGCCTCCCAGTACCACAGGGCGGGACGGTAAAGGTCGTCCAGGGACATGACGAATTGCTGCTGGGTCTTGTACCAGTTCTCCGAGGAGCCCTCCGCCAGCGGGGAGAGGTCCAGGCTCCGGCATCCCGACAAAGAGAGCAACCCGATGGACAGTGCCGCTAAAAATATCTTTTTCATGGTCATTCAGGAATTAAAGTTTAATAACGAGGCCGAAGTTGTAGGTCTGGGCGATGTAGGAGCTGCCGTTGGTGTTCATCTCCGGGTCCCAGCCCCTGGGGTAGCGGTTCAGCGTGAACAGGTCGGAGACCGAGGCGTAGACCTTCACGTTCTCCAGGCTCAGCTTGTTGACGAGTTTTTTGGGCAGGGTATAGCTCAAGGTAATGTTCTTCAGGCGGAAATAGGAACCGTCGATCAGCCAGAAATCGGACATCACGTAGTTGTTGCCCGTGTAGCCCACCGTCGAGAGGCGCGGGTATTTGGCCCTGGCGTTCTGCTCGGCCGTGTTGTAGTGGCTGTAATATTTGCCGACGATAAAGCTGGGGAAGTTGTGCCACGCCGCCTCCTGGAAGGCCATGGAGGCCGTCATGCGGTTCTTCTGCTGGCCCACGCCCTGGAAGTAGACCGACAAGTCGAAGCCCTTGTAGCCCACGCTTAGGTTGCCGCCGTAGATGTACCGGGGCAGCGAGTTACCCAGCAGCACCTTGTCGTAGTCGGCGGAGACATTCCCGTCGGGATTCCCGTCGGCACCGCTCACATCGATGTATTGTACGTCGCCGAGTGTGACCGCCATCAGTTTGGGGTTGTTGTCGATCTGCTCCTGGGTCAAGTAGAGGCCCGCCGAGCGGTAGCCGTACCATTCGTTGTAGTAGCTCCCTTCGCGGGTGGTCTGGTCGCCGTCGAAAACGGTCCCCGACAAGCTGCCCATCTTCGACTTGTAGTCCGACAGGTTGGCCGATACCGAGTAGCGGAAGTCTCCCCGGGTCTCGCGCCACTGCACCTGCACGTCCCAGCCTTTGGTGCGCATGGTACCCGCGTTGCGGCTGGGGTTGTTGTAGCCCATGAACAGGGGCATCTGGGTCTTGAGTAGCATATCGCTCGTGGTCTTGTCGTAGTAGTCGAAGTTAAACGAGAGGCGGTTGTTCAAGAATACCGCGTCCACGCCGTAGTCCCACGTCTTGGTGGTCTCCCAGGTAATGTCCTTCACGTTGTACTCCATCTGGGCGGCCGTCATGCTCGAGACCACTTTCCCCTCGTTGTTGACGAAGAGCGCGTTGCTGAAGTTCATCGTCGCCTGGTAGGGGTAGTTACCGATGCGCTCGTTGCCCAGCGTACCCCACGAGACCCTGAATTTGAGGAAGGACAGGGCTTTCCAGTTCAGGTTCTTGATAAAGGGCTCCTCGGTCACGACCCAACCTCCCGAGAAGGAGGGGAATACCCCCGTCCGGTAGTCCTTGTCGAACCTCGAGGAGGAGTCGACGCGCACGTTGGCCTGGAAGAGGTACCTGTTTTTGAAGTCGTATCCTGCCCGCGCGAAGAAGGACTGGTAGGCGTTTTCATAGGCCGTGCCCCCAACGCTCAGGCTGTTGATGTTGGCCCTGTCCAGGTAGGCGTATTCGGTCAGCTCGAGCCCGGTGGAACCCGCGCCGAGCGTCTCGGTAAAGGAGTAGTACTCCTCGTAGCCGCCCATCAAAGAGAGGTTGTGGCTCTTGCCGAAGGTCTTGTTGTAGTTGACCAGCAACTGTATGGTTTCGGTGCGCCCCTCGTTGCGCGCCTCATCCAGGGTGGTTTCCAGTTGCCCGCCGATGTAGCCCGCCAGAAGGGTGGGGTCGTTGGCGCTGTAATAGGGGACTTTCTTGGAGAAGGTCTTTCCTTTGGTGATGCCCACGGTAGGCGCGTAGACCCCCGTGATGACCAGGCCCTTGAGCGGGGTAATGTTCACGGCCAGCTTGGCGGTCAGCCTGTCGGTCCAGGTGTTGTCGAAGCCGCCCTCATGCAATTGGGCGTAGACGTTGGTCCCGTCGCGGCCCGCGCTGATGCGTCCGTCCGACCAGATCGGCGCCCACAGCGGCCCGTACATATACGATCCGCGCAGGGGGTTGACCACCGGGTTCTCGGAGATGCCCCGGCGGTAGGAGGCGTCGGCCGAGACCGACAGCCATTTGTTGATCTTGAGGTTGTTGTTCATCCTCGCCGTGATGGCCGTGTAGGAGCGGTGGTCGTAGAGCGCGTCGGTCTTTTCGTAGCCCACCGAGATCTTCGACTGGATCGCGCTGTTGCCGTAGTTTACCGTGAGGTTGTGTTTGGTGGTCGGCGCGTAGTCCTTGATCATGTATTGCCGCCAGTCGGCGATGGCGTAGGTGTTGGGGTCGGCCCGGTTGTAGGCCGCGTAGTCGTCGATGAACTCCTTCGAGTAGACGGGGTAATACTGCCCCTGGACGTTGCCCGCGTCGTTCCAGGCAACCTCGTTGACCATGTACATGTAGGTCTTGTAGTCGGTCTTCTGCGGGAAGGCGGTGGGCCTGACGAAGCCCGCGCTGCCCGAGTACTCGATGTTCACCGCCCCGTCCTTGGCCCGTTTGGTGGTGACCAGGATGACGCCCGAGGCCGCCCTCGCACCGTAGATCGAAGCCGACGCGGCGTCTTTCAACACCGTGATGCTCTCGATGTCCTCGACGTCCATCGAGAGGCTGCCCGGGATCCCGTCGACGATGATCAACGGATCGGAGTCGTTGATGGTGGTCACGCCGCGCACGCGGATGGTGGCTTCCGCGCCGGGAAGGCCGCTCGTCCGGGTAACCTGCACGCCGGACATGGCGCCCTGCAGGGCTTGCGAGATGCTCGTCGCGTGGACGCTGGAGAGCTTATCGCCGCCCACGTGGGCCACCGAACCGGTCAAATCGGCCTTCTTCTGCACGCCGTATCCGACCACCACGACCTCGTCCATGACCTGCTGGTCTTCCGCAAGTTTGATATCCAGCACGGTGTCGGTGCCGACCGTGATCTCCTGGGTCACATAACCCAAAAAGGAGACCATCAGTTTCGCGCCCGAAGGCACGGTAAGCACGAATTTACCGTTGGCATCGGTCACCACGCCGTTGCTGGTGCCCATCTCGATCACGGTCGCCCCGACGATCGGGCTGCCATCCGGTCCGGAGACACTCCCCGTCAGCCGCTGCTGCCCGAAGGCGGTCAGAGAGCAGGCCAGGATACAGAGTATCAACATAGCAAATTTTTTCTCCATAAATCCAGGTTTTAAAATGTAGGTTAGTATTGGTTAGTTTCATATTTCGTTGTCCAGCTCTTTGCGGTAGGGGATCGACTCCTGGGTCCCTTCGCGCGTCGTGGCGATGGCGGCTGCCTTGCAGGCCATCTTGGCGGCCTCGACCACGCCCATCCCCTCGGAGAGGCCCACGCACAGGGTACCGCAGAACGTGTCGCCCGCCGCGGCGGTGTCGATGGCGTCGACCTTCACGGCCGGGATCTCGTGGTATCGGCCGTTCTCACGGACCAGCACCCCTTTGGAGCCCATCGTAATCAAGACCGTCGGCACGCCCTTCTCGTGGATGCGGTCGGCTGCCTTCCGGGCCGACTCCCAGTCGCTGATGTGGATGCCGGTCATCAACTCCGCCTCGACCCGGTTGGGTATTATAATATGGGTGTGTTTGAGCAGCTCGGGGCCGATTACCTGGATGGGGGAGGGGTTGATGATTACCGTTACCCCTTTTTCCGATGCGATCCGGGCAATGTACTCCGCCGTGGCCATGGGGATCTCCAACTCCATGAGCAGCACGTCGGCGCTCTCGATCTCCGCACGCGCCTTGTCGATGTCGCTTTTCGACAGCGTCTTAATGCTTCCCTGCGCGATCGAGATGCACTTCTCCCCGTTTCCGTCCATCATGATCAACGCGACGCCCGAGGGATTTTCGGGATCGGCGAAGATGTAGTCGGTCGCGATGCCCTCCGAGCGGTACAACTGCAGGGACTGTTTCCCGAAGAGGTCGTTGCCCGTTTTGGTAATGAACGACACGTTGCCCCCCATGCGGGAGATGGCCACGGCCTGGTTCGCGCCCTTGCCTCCGGGCTTCATAATGAATTGTCCGCCGGCTACGATCCCTCCCGGGACGGGAAAGCGTTCGCTCTTGATGATCATGTCGGTATTGGAACCGCCTGCAACCACTATTTTACTCATGATTCTGTTGGATTTTGGGTTTTAGGTATGCTAAAAGTAGTTTGGTTTGGATTAGGGTTTTGACAAAAAATGGTCGATATAAATAATTGCAATATTACGGATTATAAATGCAAAATGTTCATGTGCAATATATTATATACTACATTGTAACGAGGCTGTAATAATTTCAGTTAGATTGCCTAAGAGGCAGGCAGAGGAATAACGCGCTGCCCGGCGCGGGCAACTCATCCGGGATATTCCTTATTGTTTTTCCGGCCGATGATATATTTTTTGCCGTCCCCTACGAAAAAAAACGACTCACATTGCTGTAAGTCGTTGAATTTTCGGCAATGCGAATTGTTATTTTCCCTTCACGCGGAACCAGTCGATGTCCACCCAGCACTTCTCGCGCGGCGCGTCGGTAACGCAGAAAACGCCGGTTTTCGCTCCGATCCATTTTCCCGGCGAGGCGGTAAAGGTCCCCGGCAACGAAACGAACTTTTTCCCGTCCAGGCTGTACGAGAAGCGGCAAATCCCGCCTTTGGTAACCTCGACTTTGAGGAATATATCCAGGTAGACCCTGACGATGTTGTTGGTGTAGAACTCTTTCTGCACGTCGATTACGGCGGCCTGGTCGAAACGCTCGGTGCCGCCGAGCTCGGCGTCGGCGCATATTCCGACCCCGACGCCCACCTTGCCGTCGCGGTAGACCAGCCCCGCGTAGGCGTAATCCAGCCCCATGACGATCAATCCCGCCCTGTCGCCCTCCTGCTTGGGTGTGAAACGCAGTTTGGCCACGGCCGAGAACTCCTCAGCCGGGAATTTCTGCAAAAGCATATTGGGCACAGGGAAGAGGTTAGCCGTTCCGGGTCCGAGGTTGAATGCGTTGAGGCGGTAATACTCCCCGGCGGGGTAGCCGAACACCTGCTGGTAGTTGGCTTGCCATTGCCATTGGAGCCCAAGTGCGGGGTCGTTGAACTCATCGCTCTCGGCCGGGGCGGCGGGCGCCTCGACTCCCGTCGTCTTGGGCTTGCGGTAACGGGCCACCGGCTCCCCGCAGCCATCGCCGTCGGCATCGACCCCGATCACGGGCCACCCCTCTTTCCACTGCATGGGATTGAGGTGGATTACCCGTCCGTAAGCCTCCATGTCCTGGAAGTTGATAAACCACGACTCGCCCGCCGGGGTTTCGACCCAGGCGCCCTGGTGGGGTCCGTTGATCGAGGCTTTGCCCTGCGCCATGACTTTGCGCCACTCGTAGGGCCCGTAAACGCTCTTCGAACGCATGGCAAGCTGCCATCCGGCGGCCACTCCCCCCGCCGGGGCGAAGATGTAGTAGTAGCCCTCCCGCTTGTAGAATTTCGGCCCCTCGACCGTGTGGTTTTCGTTGTAATTCCCGTCGAACACCATGACCGGGTCCGAAATGACGGCCGTCCCTTCGGCGTTCATCTCCACCACGGTCAGCACCGAATTGAAACCGCTGCGGCTCGCCGCCCAGGCGTAAACCAGGTAGGCCCTGCCGTCGTCGTCCCAGAGCGGCGAGGGGTCGATCATCCCTTTGCCCGCCATGATGAGCAGGGGCTCGCTCCAACCCTTGTCCGGGCGGGTGGATCTGACCATGTAGATCCCGAAATCGGGGTCGCCCCAGTAGATAAGGAACTCCCCTTTGTGGTACTTGATGCAGGGCGCCCACACCCCTTTGCCGTGCTGGACCTCCGAGTAGAGCAGGGAGGGAACCTGCTCCCTGAGGGCGTGCCCCACCAGCGTCCAGTTGACCAGGTCGCGCGAGTGGAGGATGGGTAGCCCGGGGATGCAGTTGAAGCTCGAGGCCACCATATAATAGTCCTCCCCGGCGCGGCAGACGTCCGGGTCGGAGTAATCGGCGTGGATTACCGGGTTGCGGTAACTCCCGTCGCCCATGTCCGCCTTCCACGCGTTGGGCGCGGAGGCCCCGGCGGCGGCCCATATCAGCAAAAATGCGGCTAAAATACCTTGTCTCATCATTCCGTCGTTTTTCCGGGTTTGGCCCCGATGCAGTGAATTTCCATGTTTT
Source organism: Rikenellaceae bacterium (assembly GCA_031551275.1). Taxonomy (GTDB): domain Bacteria; phylum Bacteroidota; class Bacteroidia; order Bacteroidales; family Rikenellaceae; genus JAVBMJ01. The sequence goes on along the minus strand of JAVBNX010000001.1, from coordinate 212,596 downwards.
TGTAGGCGGTGCCTTTGACGAACTCCGCTAAGGTATCGATTTTCCGCGAAATATCTACCCCGGTGGGATCGACCGACACGAAATCGACCGGCAGGGCTTTGTCGGTGCAATATGCCGTCAACTCGACGATCCCGATCCCCGCTCCGCGACCGTCCGGCGAAACCCTGCACCCGACCCACAGCCTGCCGTCCACCTCTTTGAGCGCGAGGGCCACCGATTCGTAGCGCGGAAGGAACTCCTCCCCCTCCCCGCTTATCTCGAAGTACCACCGCAGCACCTCGCCGATCCCGTAGCGATCGATGGCGCGCTCGACGAAATCTTTGGCCTGTGGGGCGTCGAAGGCAAGCACGACGAAGGGCCTCTGGCCGTCGTCAAGTGCCAGTTCCAACTCCCGGTCCTGTGCCGCCGCCACGCGGACAAATGCCGTTTCAGCCCCAAGGTCCGCTTTCCCGTCCTGCTTGCCGCCCAGGCAGGAGACTCCCGCAAAGGCCAGGATCAATACGGAGAGGTATGCTTTTTTCAATTCCATCGTTTTTGTGCCCTTTGTTCATGTATACGTTCGGGCCGGCCGGTTTACTCAATCCCGACAATATTTTTATTATCCCCGGGGAATCCCGCAAATTTGTATAATTTTGTTGTTGAACATCTTCCCGCGACTATGCAATCCAGATCGTTTTTACTGGCCCTGACCGCCATACTGCTTTGGAGCGCCTCCTTGACGGCCTCTGCGGCGCATAACTACATTTTCCGCGTGATCAACGTCTCGGACGGCCTGTCGGACAGCGAGGTGCGCAGCATCAGCCGTGCCCCGAACGGGTTGATGTGCATCCGCACGTCGCGGAGCCTGAACCTCTACAACGGGGCCGTCTTTTCCCAGTATTACTACAACTACGAGGCGGTCCCCTACAACGAAAACACGGGATCGCAGCAGGATTATTTCGACACCCAGGGCCGGATGTGGCTCAAGGAGGCCGATAAGATCTGGCTGTTCGACTTCAACTCCAATGAGTTCATCTACGACATTCCCCAACTGATCCAGGGCGCCCGCCCCGAAAAGGGCATAAAAACGCTCTTTATCGACGACAGGGGGAATTACTGGATCGTCGACGGGGAGAAAAACCTGAGCTGCGTCGATCCCGTCTCGCTCCGTGAAACCAAAGTCGCCCCGTACAGCGACAACGGCGCCGTGCGGATCCCCGTGGAGATCGTCCGCGCAGGCGGGACCTACTGGATCCTGTACGAGAATAACGTGTTGCAGTGCCTGGATCCGGCATCGGGTAGCTTCATCTACCGCGAAAGCGGCCTGACCCAATCGCAGCGCGGGACCGGCTTCCCGTTTAGGAGCGCCGCCCGCAAAATGCTGGCCGACGGCAAGGGCAACCTTTGGGTGCTTTACAGCAACGCCCTCTACCACTACGACACGGCCGACCACACCGTCAGGCCTTTCCCCGAGATCACGCTGACCGGCAGCGACCAGTTGACCTCGATGGACCTCGACGCCGACGGCAATTTGTGGCTGGGCTCCTCCAAGTCGGGCCTGCGCATCGTCGACACGGAGCGTTTTACCGTCGACCAGTTGCCCTATCTGTCGTTGGTGTCGGGCGACCAGATCACCCACAACACCGACATTACGGCCCTGCATATCGACCCGGACGACGGCGTGTGGATCGCCACCCTGACCGAGGGCATCCTCTATTACCACCGGAGCATGAACAAGTTCCCTTTGGTCAACAACAAAATGCTGCGCCGCGAGTCGATGCCCGACCAGAACATCAAGTGCCTGGTCGAGGACAAAGACGAGACCCTATTGATCGGCACGGTCAGGGGCCTGCTCCGCTACGACCCCGCCAAAGGGAGCATAACCGTCCCGTACCCCGAACTGGCCAACGAGTTGTGCATCGGGCTTTTCCGCGACCGATTCGACCGGATCTGGCTGGGGACTTTCCAGAACGGCGCTTTTTGCATCGACAGGGGGAAGATCCGCCATTACAAGTACGACTCGATGCCCCAGGTGCACATCAGCTATTCCAACTCCACCCCCAACCTGAACAACGTAAGGGCCTTCTTCGAGGACAAACGCGGCAATTTGTGGATCAGCGTCTATGGCGGCATAGGGCGCTTCAACGCCCACACGGGCGAGATCAAGCTGTTGAGCGACCGTTTTCCCCAGATCGGCAACATGATGGTGGTCCGCAACATCCACTACCTCAACGACTCGATCCTGCTGGCCGCCTCCGACAACGGGATGTTCCGCTACGACCCCCAGAAGGACGCCGTCTACACCGACTCCCCGATCGACGTGCCCGACACCAGGTTCAACTGCACGCTCAACGACAGCCGTTCGCTGCTCTGGATGGCCACCTTCGACGGACTGTTCATCTACGACCCCGCCTCCAATGTGACCGGGCGGATCGACGTTTCGCAGGGCCTGCCCAACAACAATGTCTACGGCATCGCCGAGGACGACAACGGCGATATATGGCTCTCGACCTTCAGCAACCTGAGCCGGATCGAGGTAAGCAAAACGCCCGCCGGATACAGGTACAAGCTGATCAACTTCAACCCCAACGACGGGGTGCAGAACAGCGGCTTTTTCGAACATTCGGTGCTCAAAGCCGGCGACGGGAGGATCTATTTCGGGGGGACCCACGGTTTCAACGTCGTCTCGCCCCCGGACATCGTCTACAACACCATAACCTCCACCCCCCAATTCGTGGCCCTGAGGCTGTTCAACGCCCCGGTCGAAAAAGGGGTCAAATACAACGGCAGGACGATCCTGGAGCACCCGGTCAACCTGACCGGGAAGATCGAGCTGGGCTACAACCAGAACTTTATCGCGCTGGACTTCGCCGGCATGAACTACGTCAACCCCTCGCAGACCTTCTTCCGCTACAAGCTCGAGGGGGTGGACCAGCAATGGGTGGAGCTGACCTCCAACAACGGTATGGGGCGCGCGGTCTACACCTCGCTCAAGCCCGGGAAGTACAACTTCACGGTCTACGCGGCCAACAACGACAAAGCCTGGGGCGAACTCCCCGCCCGCATGGAGATTACCATCCGCCCGCCGCTGTGGGGGACCACCCTGGCGCGGATCATCTATGTGGTCCTGGTGCTCGCGGCGGTCTACGGCCTTTCGCTCTTTATGCTCAGGAGGGGGCAGAAAAAACTCGAACGGGAGAAGGAGCTCGAGACCCTCCGCCAGCAGGAGGAGCTGGACCAGATGAAGTTCCGTTTCTTTACCAACATCAGCCACGAGCTGCGCACCCCGTTGACCCTGATCATCGCCCCGTTGCACTCCATCGTCAAGAAAATGGGGGGCGCGGAGGTCAAGTCCCAGCTCGACATGGTGCTCAGAAACGCCGAGCAGTTGCTCTCCATGGTCAACCAGCTGCTCGATTTCAGGAAGCTCGAAATGAAAGGGGAGCGCCTCAAACTCTCCGGGGCCTACATTACCGCCTTTACCGAGGAGGTCTACTCCTCGTTCAGGGAGCTCGCGGCGGGCAAGATGGTCAACTTCGACTTCGTGTGCGAAATGAGCGAGGGCACCTACATCTATTTCGATAAGAATAAACTGCAAAAAATACTCAACAATCTGTTGTCCAACGCCTTCAAATTCACGCCCAGCGGCGGCAGCGTTACCTTGTCCATCAACGGCCCGGTGCGCACCGAGGGCCGGGATATGGCGGAGATCTCCATCGCCGATACCGGGGTGGGCATAAGCCCGGGCGATATAGGCCATATCTTCGACCGCTTCTACCAGGCGAGCGGCAGCGACGCAGGCTCCTCGGTGCCCGGGACAGGCATCGGCCTGCACCTGATCAAGGAGTATGTGCAGTTGCACGAAGGATCGGTCAGCGTGAACAGCCGCGAGGGCGAGGGGACGCTCTTTACCGTTCTGATCCCCACCGACCTGCGCCCGGACGACCCCGAGCCCGCTCCGGAAAGCGAACCCACCGAACAGGCAGGCGAGGCTGCAGAGGACGCCCAGGCCGCAGGGCAACCGGTGCCCGGGAAAAAGACCCTGCTGCTGGTCGAGGACAACGAGGAGTTCCGAAACTACGTCAAGCAGGAGCTGCTTCCTTTGTACAATATCGTCGAGGCGGCCAATGGCAAAGAGGGAGAGGCCGCGGCCATCGAACAGCACCCCGACCTGATCGTGAGCGACGTGATGATGCCCGTGCGGGACGGGGTCGAGATGTGCAGGAACCTGAAAACCAACATCGAGACCTCCCACATCCCGGTAATCCTGCTTACCGCCCGCCAGTCGGACGAGAACAAGCTGGAGGGCTACGAGGCAGGGGCCGACGCCTACATCGCCAAACCCTTCAACCTGGATATGCTGTTGCTGCGCATCCGCAAGCTGATCGACCAGCAGGAGAAACGCAAGGAACAGTTCAGCAAGACCATCGAGGTCAACCCCAGTTCGATTACCATTACCTCCCTGGACGAGCAACTGATCCAAAAGGCCCTGGAGTGCGTGGAAAGGAACATCGGCAACCCCGACTATTCGGTCGAGCAACTGAGCTCGGATGTGAACATGCACCGGATGAACCTCTACCGCAAGCTGCAATCGGTGGTGGGGCAGACTCCCAGCGAGTTTATCCGCACGATCCGCCTCAAGCGCTCCGCCCAACTGCTCCAGAAAAGCCAGTTGCCCGTTACCGAGATCGCCGAGATGGTGGGTTTCAACACCCCGAAATACTTTACCAAGTATTTCAAGGAGATGTTCGGTTCGACCCCCTCGCATTACGCCGCGCAGTTCAAGGGCAAGGGCGAACCGGACGACGCGTAACACGCTTTGGCGTTGATGTATACCCTCTTGTGAGGTTCGGTCACTACATTTGTTACAAATCGTGAGCATGGCCCGTGGATGGCTTGGCTACCTTTGGGTATGCTTAACGACCGACCTTTCGACACTGTTTCCGCCCGGCCCCTTTTCGGGCCGCAGGAGCAGTACGGGTTGATCGAAGACGCTTACGGACGCTATTACGACCCCCTGATGCGTTACTTTTCCATGCGGGGATGCGGGCAGCAGGCGCAGGATCTGGCCCAGGATGTTTTCGTCAGGCTGCTCGGCTACGGCAAGCGGCTGAGAAAGGAGGGCATCGGGGCGCTGCTCTTTACCATTGCCAGAAACCTGCTCAACGACCACCTCCGGCAGCAATACCGCAACCGCACGGTGTCCGTCGAGACCATCGACGAGGTGCTGCAACACAACGCAGTTGAGGAGGCGGTAGACGCCGCCGGGATCGCCCGAATGGAGTTGGAGCAGGTCGGAAAACTCTCCCCGCAAAGAAAAGCCGTCTACATCTTTACCCGCTTCGACGGCATGCCCGCGGACCGGATCGCCGAAATGCTCTCGTTGAGCAAGCGCACGGTGGAAAACCACATCCTGGCCGCCCGGAAAACCGTTCGCGAAGCGATGGCGGCCTATTGCGGATAGCCTACCTGAAGGTTATCTCCTTTGTGAAGTTCCCGATGCGGATGCCGGCGTCGCTTGCCTTGCGTGCCTTTTTGCCGTTGATAACGAGGTTCTCGAAGGTCACGTTTTCGATCATGCGGGCGGAATCGTACCCTTCGATAACGCAAGGATTCTCGCCCTGCCCGTCGTAACGGATATTTCGAAAGGTTACATCGCGGATGCCGCGGCCGGGCCCGGTGCAGTACTTTTCGTTGTAGACCACCCGCATGTTCACGAGCTGGCCCTCCTGGATGTTCTCCACCCTCACGTCGTCGAAAAACACGTTGCGCACCAGGTTGTGGTCGCCCACGCTGAAGGCCATGCAACCCTGGTAGTTGCGGTCGTCCTCGTCGTGCTCGAGGATGTCGATGCGGCGGAAAGTGATGTTTTCCAATATGTTGCCCTCGAAGCTCGTATCGCCGTGCAGGCCGATGTTGATCGGGTGGGCGATGTCGGCCCAGAGGATGGCGTCGGTAACGGTCACGTTGCGCACATCGCCGTAGTATTTCCAACGGTGGCCGTACAGGGCAATGCAGTCGTCGGAGTTGCGCATGAATACGTCGCTTACCGACACGTCCTGGCAACTCATCATGTCGATGCCGTCGCTCCAGCCCCGGCAACTGAACGAGACCAGGTCTTTGACCGTGATCCCGCTGCTCTGACCCCCGCAGACGGTATAATGCGTGGGGTTGATGACCGTGATGCCCTCGATGCTCACGTTTTCGCTCCACTCGATCTGGAAGCCCCGGTTAGGCTCCAGCACGATCCCGCGGCCCAGAAAGCGTACGTTCTCCACGCTGTCGCAAACGAACACCGTGCCCTGCACCACGGCCCCGGGGGCAAGGTAGACGGTCGTGTTGGAAGGAACCCTGTATTCTCCTTTGGTCGCCTCAGCGGGTTTGTGCAGCCCGGGGCCGAAGTAAACCACCCCCGGATCGCCCTCTTTCGGGACGTTGGTTTCGGGAGCCCGCGCCACGACATGCAGGTTGTGCAGCCTGTCGCCGTTGATCTCTAGCGAGAGCTTGGAGGGACGGTCGAGTGTGAAATAAACGACATTGTCCTTGCGCTTGAAGGCGACATTCTGCCGCGCGGGCCTTATCCGTACGTCGTTGACCATCCCGTTATTTACCTTGACGCGCACCTCCACACGTCCGGTAAAGTCGAACTGCACGAGCGAGGCGGGTTGCGGGTTGTCCAGGTCGACCATTACACGGTACTCGTACAAGTCCTGCCACTCGCCCCCCGGCGTGCGCACGCATACGGTAAAGTCGTCGTTGTGCCGCGCGTAGAGCAGTTCGCGGGGTAGGGAGTGGATGTTGATCTGCGCCCGGGCAGAAGCCAGGGCCGCTATAAGGATCACGGAAAACAAAATAGTCTTTTTCATCGTAGAAAACATTAAAAATACAAATACAAAGATAGAAAGTCCGAATCAATTGCAGTATATTGCAATGTAAATCAAAACGGTATAAAATGTAACACAATGCCGCCCCGGAACCTGCCTGAGGGCATTGCGCGAGGCGGCGGCAAAACGATCTTTCATGTACGGCGGAGAGGGATGTATGGTGTGCGGGAGGATTGGTGCAGGGGATGGAATGTGACAAATCATCCTCAAAGTTGTTCCAAAAAGTGGCGTTCCCCTTTTTCGGCCCGGCCTACCTTTGTGTTGGACCCGGAGGCGATTTTTCAGGCCGGGGGAATATAACCAACGCGTGCATGAAAAGTTTCTAACCTAAAATCAAACTTATGAAGAAAGGTATTTACCTTAAATCAAAATGTGGTGTCAGAGCGGTGGGGGCGGCCCTGTTCCTTTTGGGAGCGGCTGTGTCGGCTCCTTCTTCCGCTTATGCCCAGCAGCCACAGCAACAAAGCCCGTCCGCGGCCGCGCGGAGCATTTCGGGTAAGGTTGTCGACGCGAACGGCGCCCCCGTCATGGGTGCCACCGTAGTCGTTACGGGCACCAGCACTGGGACCGCGACCGACCTGACGGGTAACTTTACCATCCGCATCCCCGCGGGAAGCGACCAACTTACGGTCAGCTACCTGGGTTATGTAACCATGACGCAGACCATCGGCAACCAGAGCCGCCTGGAGATTACCCTGACCGAAGACGCCCAGAGCCTGGACGCGGTCGTGGTCGTCGGCTACGGCACCTCCAAGAAAGAGACCCTTACCGGAGCGATCGCCGTGATCGACCAAACGATGTTCCAGGAGAAAGGAACGCTGGCCAGCCCCTTGCAGGCGATGCAGGGCCAGGTGCCGGGCGTGTTCATTACCCGTTCGTCGGCCGCCCCGGGCGATGAGAGCTGGGCGGTAAACGTGCGCGGCTCGGTCTCGGTAAACTCCCCCGAGCCTTTGGTAATCGTCGACGGGGTCATGCTCGACAGCTACCGCGAGATGCGCAACATCAGCTCCGACGACATCGAGAGCGTCAGCTTTTTGAAGGACGCCTCGGCCGCCATCTACGGTTCGAGGGGTGCGGGCGGCGTGTTGCTGGTTACCACCAAAAAAGCGCACAAAGGGGAGGCCAAGGTTACCTACAACGGCTCCTACTCCCTTAAAGTGTTGGGCCTGCAGCCCCGCATGATGGGCTTCGACGACTGGATGAACGGCATCAAGACCACCATGATCAACGACGGCAACCCCTCCAGCGCGTGGGTCAAGTACGCCGACCTGGCATTGGCCAACAAGAACGCCTACATCGACCTCAGGCACAACGAGCACCCCATCCCCGGAGGATTTACCGACGTGCTCGATTTCGTCTTCATGGACACCAACTGGACCGACATCCTGTGGGGCAACGCCTACTCCACCCAGCACGACATCGGCGTTTCGGGCGGCGGCGAAATGGCCACTTACCGCATCACGGGCAGTTACATGTACGACGAGGGGACGCTGCGCTGGGGCAACAACAACAACCAGCGTTTCACGCTGCGCTCCTACAACGGCCTGAAGATCTCCAAACGCTTCGAACTGGAGTCGGTAATCTCTTACAGCCGCCAGGACCAGGTATCCCCCACCCAGGCTTCGCGGGTGTTTACCCCCTCGGTACCCCAGCCGGGCCTTCCCGCCTCCACGATCGATGGCAAGCCCTACGGATGGGGCGGCCAGATCCTGCCCAACTGGGCGGCCGAACTGGGCGGCGACAACAAACTCAAGGTCGGCAGCTTCAGCGTCAGCGAAACGCTCAAGTTCAAGCTCGCCAGCAAGCTCAACTGGAACACCGTGCTGGGTTACAGCAACTCGGTGGCCACGCGCGATAAGCAGGAGAACGCCATCACGTGGTACAACTACGCCGGCGACAGGGTCGTCCAGACCAACCCGACCCAGGCCAAAAGCTCCTACGAGAAGACCTTCGCCCAGACCGATATCTACTCGGCGTCGTCTTACCTCTCCTACACCAATACCTTTAAAGAGAAGCACACCCTGACGGCTACCGGAGGCTACGAGTACAACTACAAGCAGTACGAGAAAGCCGGTGCCAGCGTTCTGGACATCCAATCGGAACTCGATGTGATCAACGGGGAGGGCGTTGTCAGCCTGAGCGACAAACGGGGACAGCGCAACCACCAGGCGGTAAGCTCCTTCTTCGCCCGCGCCAACTACGACTACAAGTCGAAGTATCTGTTGGAAGCCAATGCCCGTTACGACGGCTCGTCCAAATTTCAGAAAGAGAACCGTTGGAACTTTTATTACGGTTTTTCGGCGGGATGGCGCATCAGCCAGGAGAATTTCATGAAGAACGTGAATTTCATCAATGAACTCAAGATCAGGACCTCGTACGGCGTGGTAGGTAACCCGGGCGGCGTGGACCTCTACGACGGTACGCAGTTGTATAACTTCTCCTCCTCCTCGGGCGCCTACCTCGGCTCGGGCAAGGCGTCGTATATCGACACCGACGGAAAAGTGGCCAGCTTGGACCGGACCTGGGAGCGCATCGAGAACTACAACGCGGGGATCGACTTCAGCGTGCTGAGGAACCGTTTGTCCGGCTCGGTCGACGGCTTTTTGAAATGGAACAACAACATGCTGCTGACGCCCCAGGTAGCCGGTATTTTGGGCGACCAGGCCCCCACGAGCAACATCGGCCGCTTCAAGGCGTACGGATGGGAGGCCACCGGAAACTGGCGGGATAAGATCGGCGAGTGGAGCTACCATGTGGGTGGGGTCTTCTCTTTCGCGCGTAACAACCTCTACAAGATCTACGGCTCCACGGTCAAGACCTCGGGCTTTATGGGCACCATGGAGGGCTACCCGCTCAACTCCTACTTCGGGCTGCGCTACGCGGGCAAGATACAGAACGAGGAGCAGCGCCTGCAATACTACAACAAGTATTTCGACGGCAACTCGGTCGGTATACCGGGCCAGAGCGTCCTGCGCGTGGGCGACCACATGTACGAGGACGTCAACAAGGACGGCAAACTCACTTACGACGACTACGTCTACCTGGGCACCGACACGCCCGAGATCAGCTACTCGTTCAACCTGGGCGTGGATTGGAAAGGCTTCGATTTGTCGGCCATCTTCCAGGGTGTGGCCCTGAGGACCATCTTCCGCAGCGACGGCGGCGACACGTGGCGCATCCCCTTCAGGTCGAGCTACCTGAACACCACCGACCAATCGGTAGGCAACGTCTGGAGCCCCGAAACGCCCAACAACCACTACCCGCCCTACACCAACCAGACCGTGATCAACAACTACAACTACCAGGCCTCCTCCTGGTCGGTGGAGAACGGCGCCTACCTGCGGTTGAAGAACCTGACCTTCGGGTACACGCTTCCCGACCGCTGGCTCAAAAAGATGGGCGGGATCAGCATGCTGAGGGTTTACTTTACCGGATCGGACCTCTGGGAGATATCCAAGATCAACGACGGATGGGACCCCGAGACCAAGCGCACGGTATCCAACACCGAACGCTATCCTTTCAACAGGATCTACACTTTTGGCGTGAACCTTACTTTCTAATCCGACCGACAAGATGAAACAGTTCAAAACACATATTAAAGCAGCATTCAGCCTCGCCTTGGGCGTCGTGCTCTGTTCGTGCCTCGATCTGAGCCCCCTGGACCAGTTGGGCGACGACACCATGTGGCAGAACAGCGGGCAATACAAGCTGTTCGCCAACCAGTTCTACGGCTGGCCGAAAGACATCTCCAACAACGTGTTCGACGGGCCGTTCAGCGATTTGCGCTCCGATCTGGTTACCTCCAGCGTGAAGGACGTTTACAGCAACGGGACCAACTCGATCCCCGCCACCGACGCCAACTATACCGACAACTACAAGCGCATCCGGCGGACCAACCTGCTGTTGGCACACGCGCCCTCCTATTCCAACCCCTCCGACATCGCGGTTTACGTCGCCGAGGCGAAGTTCTTCAGGGCGTACTGCTATTTCGACCTGGTGCAACTGTACGGCGACGTGATCATCGTCAAGACCCCGATCGACGTGGACGCACCCGAGATGAACGCCCCCCGCAACCCCCGCGGCGAGGTCATCGACTTCATCATCCAGGACCTCCGGGAAGCCATCCCGAGCCTCCCGCTTGCCGGCGAACTGGCAGCCGGCGACGAGGGACGCATTACCCGGGGCGGCGCCCAGGCCTTTTTGGCACGCGTGGCCCTCTTTGAAGGAACCTGGCAGAAGTACCGCAGCAACGCCGCCCGCGGCGCCGAGTTGCTCGACATCGCGGCCAAAGCCGCCAAGCAGGTAATCGACAGCAGGCAGTACGAGCTTTTCAAGCCCGCCACCCTCGCCACGGAGGCCTACCGCTACATGTTCATCCTCGAAGATGAGAAGTCGAACCCGGCCAACGTGAACAAGAGCTCCAACAAGGAGTACATCTTCGCCCGCAGGCACGACCAGACCATCTCGCCCATCGGCAAGAACATTACCCACACCGCGCAGTCCAATGTATGGTGGATTACCTCCAAGTTGGCCGACATGTACCTGGTGGGCACCACCGGTTTGCCGTTCGATACGGGCAACAACAGCAACTACGCCACCATGACCTCCGAGTTTACCAACCGCGACAACCGCATGGCCAACACGTTGATGACCCCGGGCAAGTATTTCTGGAGCAACGACAATCCCGGCTGCCGCATCAACTGGACCGGCGACGCGACCGACCAGGCCGGTGCCGCCTACAAAAACTTCAACCCGAGGGTCAACAGCGGCTACCACAACCACAAGTGGGCTGCCGAGCGCCAGGTTACCGACAACCAGGAGGGGTACGACTACCCGATAATCCGTTACGCCGAGGTGTTGCTTACCTATGCCGAGGCCGTTTATGAGCGCGACGGCGCCATCTCGGACGGCGATCTGAACCTCTCGCTCAACCTGGTCCGCTCGAGGATCAACCCCGAGATGCCCAGGCTCTCCAACGCTCTGGTCAGCAACAACAGCTTGAACATGCAGACCGAGATCCGCCGCGAGCGCACCGTCGAGTTGTTCTGCGAGGGCTTCCGTTTGCAGGACCTCAAGCGCTGGAAGACCGCCGTGACCGAGATGTCGATGGATCTGACGGGCGTGAAATTCATCTCCAGTCCCGCCAACGAGTACTACTCGCAATGGAACGGCGCCACCCAGGTCAAAGCCGCCAACGGCCGTTTGCTGCTGGAGACCAACCGCAAGTGGAAAGAGCAGCACTACCTCTATCCCCTGCCCGCCGACCAGACCCAGATGAACCCCAACCTGGGCCAGAACCCCGACTGGAACTAAGAAACCGTAAAAACACAAAGTGCCATGAAAAATATGGAACACACATTGAAAAAAGGCATCGTTTGGCTTCTCGGCCTGGCTTTCGCCCTGACGCTGGGGGCCTGTGACGAGGAGTACAAATCGCCCGTGATCCCGGAAAACTTCACGATCTCGGCCCTTTCGGTAGACATTACCGACAACGTCCTTCCTTTGTTGCTCGGCCGCGACACCACCCTTCAGGTAGCGATCGGCCCCGACAACGCGACCAACAAGGAGGTCGTATGGAGCTCCGACGACCCGACCATCGCCAGCGTATCGTCCGCCGGGGTAATCTCGGCCCTCAAGGTGGGCTCGACCCAGATCACGGTCAAACCGCTGGTCGGCTCGGCCACCAAGGCCACCCAAATCTTTACCCTGACCGTGGTAGACCAGCTGGTCCCCGTGAGCAGCATCGCGATCGCCGTGGACAGCGAACTGGGCGAACCGGAGGTTTACGTGGGCGAAACGCTCAAACTCAAAGCCACCGTCAACCCCGCCAACGCGACCTACTACAAGATGAAGTGGAGCAGCAGCGACCCCACGATAGCCACCGTGGAGGCGAGCACTTCGAAAAACGCCGTGGTTACCGCCCTGAAGAACGGTACGGTGGTCATTACCGCCGCCGCCACCGACGGGAGCGGGGTTACCAAGACCATTTCGATCGATGTGATCAAGAGCGTACCGGCCGAGACGGTTACCCTGACCGCCCACGCGTATGAACTGGCGATCGACGAGATCTTCGACATCAAGTTCAGCTATACGCCCGCCAACGCGACCCGCACCTCGATCGTCTGGGAGAGCTCCGACGAGGATATCATGTCGGTCAAAGACGGTGTGGTCACGGTTTACAAGGAGGGCGAGGTAACCATTACCGCCACCGCCCCCGGACCCGAGGAGATGGACGATCCCGACGTGCAGACCATGACCCTGAAGGCTGCGGTAGGCAAGTACAACGACACGTTTATCCCCGGGCGCGCCAGCATGTGGCAATGCGTCACGGCCAACTCCACCTATGTGGTCCAGGCTGCCGACAGCACGATGCTGGTAACCATGGCGGCTTCCGGCACCAACTGGAGGGGCGACTTCAAACGCGTACCCGGCAAGACCTTTACCTTCGATGTGTCGGCCTTCCCGTTCGTCGCCCTGAAGACCAACCTGAACAGGATGACCGGCGGCAACAAGACGGTCGACACCTCGTACGGTACCTGGAAAAATACCAACAACAACCTCAACAGCTCGGATCAGCACATTGCCACCAAGGACGGCAATGTGGTCTACTTCGCCGACCTGAGCCTGGGCTTGCGCGACAAGCCGGCTGCCGACCTGGTAACCAATCCGCTGATCAGCTTTGCCACCAACCAGACCTTCCAGTACAAACTGGCCGACTTCCCGCAGGGCACCAACCCGGCAGCGTCGGGCCTGAACACCTACAAGGTCTACTGGTTCAGGTCGTTCAAGACGAAAGCCGAACTCGACGCGTTCCTCGCCGCAGAATAAGCAACGATCTTCCCCGGCGCGGCGACAAATCCGCGCCGGGGTTAACCCAAAAAACGAAAAACAGATGAAAAAAATCATATCATGCCTTGCAGTGGGAGTGTCGGCCATGCTGTCGTCAGGCTGCGAAAGCCCCATCAAGGACGGTACCATAGACCTGAGCGGCGCGGCGGGATTCGTGATCAACGAATACACCTACAACCACCCCTGCGCCCTGCACACGGAAGCCGACTTTACCTACATCCAGGGTAAGCTGGACGACAGCAAAAAACCCTGGACCACCGCCCTGACCGATTTGCAGAACAATTCGGTCCGCGTGAGCAAGACCTACCAGCCCAACGCCCATGCGAAACTGATCCGGGGCGGCAACTCGCGCGAGGAGCCCGATCCGGAGAACTATGCCGACGCGATGTACGACGTGGCATCGGCTTACCAGATGGGCCTTCTGTGGAGGCTGACCGGCGACACCGGCTATGCGGATGCCGCCGTGAGGATCCTCAACGCGTGGGCCTCGACCTGCAAACTGATCAGCGGCGACTCGAACAAGTACCTGGGCTCGGGCCTCTACGGCTACCAGTTCGCCAACGCGGCCGAGATCCTGCGCGACTACCAGGGTTGGGCGGAAGCCGACTTCGAAGCCTATAAAGTGTGGATCAAGAGCGTATTCGGCACCCTGGCCGTTGACTTTCTGGACCGCCACAACAACACCGTCGCGTCGCACTACTGGTGCAACTGGGATGTGGCCAACATGAACTGCGTGCTGGCCATCGGCATCCTGTGCGAAGACAACGAGATGGTCAGCCGCGCGTTCCATTACTTCAAGAACGGCGTGGGCAACGGCGCCATCCGCTACGGGATCGTGGATACCCACATCTTCGAGAACATCCGCATGGGACAGGGCCAGGAGATGGGCCGCGACCAGGGCCACGCTTTGCTGGTAATGTCGCTCTACGGCGCCTTCTGCCAGATGGCCTACAACATGGGCGAGGATTTGTTCGCATACAACAACAACGCGATCCTCTCCCTGTGCGAGTACACCGCGCGCTACAACTTCAACGCGAACGACAACTCCTTTACCATGCCCTTTACCCGCTATGTCCGCCTTTGGCAGAACGGCAACAACATCGCCGAGGACGTGATGACGGCGGTATCCGCAGACGGCAGGGGTGGAAGACGCCCGGGATGGGAGCTGATCTACAACCATTACGCTTACATCAAAGGCGTGGACGTGGTATGGCCCAAGAAATTCGCCGACGAGATGCGTCCCGAGGGCGGAGGCGGCGATTTCGGCACGACCAGCGGCGGCTACGACGCCTTGGGATTCGGTACGCTGATGCACTACCGGGGCCCCGAGCTCTAACAAATCGATCGAAACCTTATTAACCCTGCCATGACCCTGATCCGCAGAATCCTTTCCACCCTGCTGCTGTGCGCCTGTACTTTGTGGGCGCACGGGGCGGTGTGGCAATGGTCGGCCCAGGTGCCCGGATATGTGTCCCCCGAGACGGGCAAAGCCCCCCGGGCTTTCCTCTGGATACCGGAGGATTGCAGGCAGGTGCGCGCCGTGGTGGTGGGGATGCACAACATGTCCGAGGAGGGTATTTTCGAGCATCCTACTTTCCGGAAACAGATGTCCCGCCTGGGGGTGGCCGAGCTTTGGATCACCCCCGGGCTGGATATGCTTTTCGATCCGGCATCGGGCTCGATGGAGGCCCTGGACGGCGTTCTGGCGGCTTTGGCCTCGGCGTCGGGCTACGGCGAAGTGGCCACGGCGCCCATTGTACCCATCGGCCACTCGGCCTACGCGACCTGGCCGTGGAGTTTTGCCGCCTGGCATCCCGACCGGACGCTGGCGCTGCTCTCGGTACACGGCGACGCCCCTCAAACCAACCTGACGGGTTGCGGACGACCCAACCTGGATTGGGGCGGGCGCTCGACGGACGGTGTGCCGGGATTGATGGTCATGGCCGAATTCGAGTGGTGGGAGGATCGGCTGGACCCCATCTTCCCCTACATGGAGAAGCATCCCAAGGCCCCGGTCTCGTTCTTCGCCGACCCCGGCCGCGGCCATTTCGACCACTCGGACCAGTTGGTCGATTACCTCGCGCAATTCATCGCCGCGGCTGTAAGGTACCGCCTGCCGGAAAAGGGCGGGGCGTTGAAACCCGTCGACCCCGCTTCGGGGTGGCTGGCCGACCGTTGGCGCAAAGATTCGCTGCCCAATGCCCAGGCCGCGCCCTATGCCCGGTACCAAGGCGACAGGAGCGAGGCGTTCTGGTATTTCGACCGTGCGATGGCCCGAACCACCGAGAAGTGCTACGCCTCGGTCAGGGGAAAGGAAGAGTGCTTCATAGGCATAACCCAACACGGTAAGTTGCTTACCTATGTCGAAAAGCTCCATGCCCGTTACGCCGTACCCTTCCGGCCCGGAGAGGATGGGCTGACTTTCAGCGTCGGCGCGGCCTACACCACCGATGAGCAAAGGAGCGAAAGGCTCGACCCGCAGCCGGGGCCGGGTATTATGATCGACCGCATCTGCGGCCCGGTCGAAAAGGTGAACGACACGACCTTTCGGGTAAGTTTTTACCGCATGGGCCTGGACAACCCCCGGCGCACGGGAGATATCTGGCTGCTGGCCCATGCCGACGGCGGCAAGGAGTACAAAAGCGCCGTGCAGCAGCTTAATATCCGTATTCCCTACCCGTTGACCGAAGGAAGGCCGCAAACGATCGACTTCCCGCAGCCTGCCGATGTCATGGCGGGTACGAAAAGCGTACGGCTGGCCGCCTCTTCCGACAGCGGCATGAAGGTAAGTTTCTACGTCAAAGAGGGCCCGGCGGAGGTCGAAGGCGATATCCTGAATTTTACAGCCATCCCGCCCCGGGCGAAATTCCCGGTCAAAGTGACCGTAGCGGCGTGGCAGTACGGCCGCACGCAGGGCGAAAAAGTACAAACGGCACACGCCGTGGAACGCAGTTTTTATATCACAGAATAGCCATGAACCTGAGAGTTGGAATCGTATCGTTAATGTGCCTGTTTTTCGTCGCGGGGTACGCAAAGACCACGACGGAGATTACCTCCCCCGACGGGAAATACCGCTTCGTATTCAGCCAAAAGGCGGAAAACGGTGCGGCGGGGATCTATTACGAGCTCTTCTATGAGGGTTTGCCCGTGATCACAGAATCGCGGTTGGGCGTTCAGATCGACAACCGGCTTTTTGAACTGGCGCTGGGCATCCCCGAGGACACATGCGCCGTGTGGAGCGACAATTTGCTTCTCCAAGGCGAGCAAAGGCGCTCGCAGGACCGGAGTCGGACCCCGGTCTACGGCGAAAGAAGCGTCATCCGCGACCATTACAACGAACTGACCCTCAGCTTTGTCAAGGGCGCCGCCCAGGCCGGGGAGGAAAACGGCTACGACAAGCGCAGGTACTACAACATGGACCTGGTCATAAGGGCCTACAACGAGGGCGTGGCCTTCCGCTACCACTTCCCCGAAACGGCCAACGGGCTGTTTTTGAACATCAAAGGCGAGCTGACCGAATTCGCTTTCGAGCCGGGCGCAATGGCCTGGTACGAGCGTTGGGCGCAGGGGCCCTACCACTACCTGCCTTTGGAGGGGTGGACCGACGAGTGCGAACGGCCGCTGACCCTCAAACTGGCCAACGGGCTGACCGTGTCGCTTATGGAGGCCCAAATGGTCGATTATGCCCGCATGAAATTCAGCCTTTGCGCCGACAAACCCAACACGCTGCGGGCCTCGCTCTACGACAGCGTGAACGTGATCTCGCCCTATTCCACCCCCTGGCGCGTGATTAGGGCGGCAAAGAACCCGGCGGAACTGATCGCCGGCAACGATATGATATTGAACCTCAATCCGGAGTGCAAAATAGAGGACACCTCGTGGATCAAGCCCGGCAAGGTAATCCGCGTGGCGAGCCTTACCCAGGCAGACGCCCTGCAATGCGTGGATTTTGCTGCCGAAAGGGGCCTGCAATACATCCACCTCGATGCGGGATGGTACGGCCCTGAGATGCAGATGGCCTCCGACGCGACCACGGTCAGCCCCCAGCGTGATCTCGATATCCCCGCCCTGACCGCCTATGCCGCCGGAAAGGGTATCGGGGTAACCCTCTACGTCAACCAACGCGCATTGGCGCAGCAGTTGGACGAAATCCTGCCCCTCTACAAAGAATGGGGTATCAAGGGGATCAAATTCGGATTCGTGCAGGTGGGCAGCCAGAAATGGACCGCATGGCTGCACGAGGCGGTGGCCAAGTGCGCCGAATACGGCATGATGGTCGATATCCACGACGAATACCGTCCCACGGGATTCAGCCGCACCTACCCCAACCTGATGACCCAGGAGGGCATCCGGGGCAACGAGGAGATGCCCGACGCGACCCACAACACCATATTGCCTTTCACGCGCTTTCTGGCCGGGGCGGGGGACTACACCGTCTGCTACTACAACAACCGCATCAAGACCACGCACGCCCACCAGTTGGCCCTGTCGGTAATCTATTACAGCCCCTTGCAATTCCTCTACTGGTACGACAAGCCCTCGGCCTACAACGGAGAGCCGGAGATCGAATTTTTCGACCGGGTGCAGACCGTATGGGATCAAACGCAACCCATCGGCGGCCAACCCGGGGAGTACGCTCTGGTCGCCCGCAGGAGCGGCGACGAGTGGTTCGTGGGCGGGATTACCAACAACGAC
Source organism: Rikenellaceae bacterium (assembly GCA_031551275.1). GTDB lineage: Bacteria > Bacteroidota > Bacteroidia > Bacteroidales > Rikenellaceae > JAVBMJ01. The sequence continues at coordinate 194,189 of JAVBNX010000001.1, read as the reverse complement.
GCCCGGGAGATGGCGCTCTCGCCCGATTTCCTGGAGCCGGGCCGCAAATACATCGCCTCGGTCTATACCGACGACGATACCGCTGCCACGCGCACCAAAGTCCGCGTGTCGCGCCATCTGGTCGACGGGAATACACGCATGGAGTTCAGCGTGAAGGCGAGCGGGGGATTCGCCGTGCATTTCGCCCCGGCCGCCGCGCAAAAGGAGATCAAGAAATACGAACGCACGATCAGATTCTGATGAGGAGGTACGCGATAGCGGTTTTGTTTTTGCTCCCGGGGCTTACCGCCGCCGCGCAGTCGGCCTATCCCGGGCAGCACCACGGACATATGCCCCTCTTTGCGGAGTGCCCTGTCAGGGCGTACGCGTTCGACCTGGCAGACGTCAGGTTGCTGGATTCGCCTTTCAAACAAAACATGGAGCGCACCTCGGCGTGGTTGATCTCGCTCCCGGTCGACCGCCTGCTGCATAGCTTCCGCACATCGGCGGGCATCTACGCGGGCAACGAGGGCGGATACTTTACCGTCAAAAAACTGGGCGGCTGGGAGTCCCTGGACTGCGAACTGCGGGGACACACCACGGGGCATATACTCAGCGCCCTGTCATATTTGTACGCCTCGACGGGCGAGCAGCGCTACAAGGCCAAGTCGGACAGCCTGGTCCAGGGGCTCGCGCAAGTGCAGGAGGCCTTAAAGACGCACGGCGGGAACGGTTTCCTGGCTGCGTGGCCTGAAAACCTGATCGACCGGAACATTGCCGGGCAGCGGGTCTGGGCGCCCTGGTACACGCTTCATAAACTGTTTGCGGGACTGATCGACCAATTCCTCTATTGCGGCAACGAGCAGGCTCTCGACATCGCCACGGATATGGCCGGGTGGGCATACGGAAAACTGTCGCCTTTGACCGATCAACAGCGCAGGCTGATGCTCCGCAACGAATTCGGCGGGGTAGGCGAGGCGTTCTGGAACCTCTATGCGATCACAGGGGAGGAGCAGCATGAGTGGCTGGCCCGGTACTTCTACCACAACGACGTGATCGACCCCCTGGCAGAAGGCAAGAACGAGTTGGCCGGCAAGCACGCCAACACCTTTATCCCCAAAGTAACCGCCCAGGCGCGCTGCTGCGAGTTGACGGGCGACAAGCGCTCGGAGAAGATCGCCACCTATTTTTGGGACGAGGTGGTCTCCACCCAGACCTACTGCACGGGCGGCAACAGCACCAAAGAGAAATTCATCGCCCCCGGAAAAATATCGGAGAACCTGACCGGCTACACGCAGGAGAGCTGCAACACCAACAACATGCTCAAGCTGACCCGCCACCTGTTTTGCTGGAGCGGCGAGGCGAAATACGCCGATTATTACGAGCGGGCGCTGTACAACCACATCTTGGGCCAGCAAGACCCCTCGTCGGGCATGGTGGCCTACTTCCTGCCCCTGGCCCCGGGTGCGCACAAGGTGTACAGCACGCCCGAAAATTCGTTCTGGTGCTGCGTGGGCACGGGTTTCGAGAACCATTCGAAGTATGGCGAGGCGATTTGGTACCATACCTCCGACGAGCTGATGCTTAACCTTTTCATCCCTTCGGTGTTGACCTGGAAGGAGAGGAACGTGACCGTTAAACTCGAAACCGCCTTCCCCCAGGAGGAGACCGTAAGGCTGACCATAGGGACGGAGGAAACCGGACCGCCCCATGAGTTTACCCTGCAACTGCGCCATCCCGAGTGGGCTCAAGGCGTCGAGGTCAGGGTCAACGGGCGCAAGTGGGCCGTGAAAACCTCCGCGCAGGGATACATTCCCGTCAAGCGCAGGTGGGCGGACGGCGACAGGGTCGAAGTACGCTACAAAATGGCGCTGCGGTTGGCCGCGGCCAACGACGACCCGGCAAAAGCCGCCGTAATGTATGGCCCGTTGGTGCTGGCGGGCACCTTGGGCAGTGAGGGGATGGCGCCTCCCGCACCCTTCTCCGACCCCGCGCTCTACAACGATTATTACACCTATGACTACCGCATCCCGCAAGGGTTGTCCACCACCCTGGAGATCGGGGCGGGCGGTTTGCAGCAGGCCCTGCGTCAGGTGGATGGAAAGCCTTTGGAATTCAGCACCGCGGACGGGCAGACCCTCAAACCGCTGTATAGCATCCACCGCCAGCGTTACGTGGTCTATTGGGATTTGAAGCGATAAGATGAAAAACGGCATTAAAATATTGGCTCTCTGGGCCGCCCTGTCAGGGTGGAACTCCGGCTATGGGCAGGATATCCCCCTGCCCGCCGACCTGCCGCAGGGGCATCCCCGGTTGATGACCTCCGACGGACAAAAACCGGAGTTGGAGCGCACCCTGGCGGCCGAACCCTGGGCGAAAGAGGTGCTCGACGGCATCCAAAACCGGATCGACCCCTACGTGGCCCGCACTGAAAAGCAGCCCGACTGGATGCTCTCGCGTTTGATGATGTACTGGAAAAGCCGCGCCACCGACGTCTACATCCGGGGCGGGGTCTACTCCCACGCCGATGGGCAGGCCCCTGTCCCGACCGTTCGTTTCGGCAGCACGCGCGGGGTCGGATCGCCTTACAAGCGCCCCAAACTCGAGCAGATCGTCCCCTACATGGACGACACCCGGGGGGTGTATTTCCTCAACACGGACAAAGAAGGCCCCCCGCTGGAGTGGGTCGAGCAATCCGCCGTATCGGGCGGGGCGATCGAGAGCGTCAACGAGGAGATCCTCAAACACGCCCGCGACGCGGCGTTCCTCTGGTGGCTGACGGGCAAGGAGGAGTATGCGCGTTTCGCCTACGGCATTATCGATACCTACCTGACGGGGATTTATTACCGCAACGTGCCCGTCGATCTGGCCCACGGCCACGCCCAGACGCTGGTCGGCATGTCGACCTTCGAGGTAATCCAGGAGCGGGTGTTGAACCATCTGGCCTACGCCTACGACTTTTTGTACGGCTATGTGGCGCGGAGCCATCCCGAAAAGCACGCCGTCTACCAGGCTGCTTTGAAGAAGTGGATCGATGTGACCATCGCCCACGGCGTGCCGCACAACAACTGGAACCTCCACCAGGCCAAATTCATCCTCAAGGTGGCCATGGTGCTGGAGGATAACGGCGAATACCCCGACGGCAAGGGGCGGGGGTATTACATCGACTACATTTTGAACCGCTCGTCCGCGCGCCAGTGGTCGCTCCAAAAGTTCGCGGCTTACGGCTACGACCCCCAAAACGGCATCTGGAACGAGTGTCCGGGCTATGCGGTGGGCGTTACGCGGGACATGACCAACTTTATTCGCGACTACGACAACACCTTCGACCAGAACCTGTTGCCCTACCTCCCGGTCATGTACGACGCAGTCAAGGTGTTGCCCCAGTACCTCTTCCCCAACGGGCAGACCACGGCTTTCGGCGACACCTACTACGGCCCGTTGAGCCCAGAGGCGGCGGGCGACATGGTCCGCATGGCGCAAAAATACGGGGACCGGGAGCGGGAAGCCGAATTTACCGCGATGTACCTCTTTTTGAACGGCGGCACTCAGCAGCAAAGCAAGGCAAAACCCGATCCCCAGATCGAGTCGCTGTTTACCACCCGGCCCCTGGCGCTCGACCCGGAAGTAAATCCCGGCCGCATAACCGATTACGCCACCCCGACCTTTTACGCGCCCAACGTGAGCTGGCTGGTGCAGCGCAACAAATACGACGACCCCGAGAACGGGTTGATGATCTCCCAATACGCCTCCTACGGCAACCACGCCCACTCCAACGGGGTGGCTATCGAGCTCTACGGCAAAGGGTATGTGCTGGGTGCGGAGTCGGGGATCGGCTCCACCTATTTCGAAAAACCCTACCTGGAGTACTACTCGCAATTCCCGGCCCACAACACGGTAATGGTGGACGGGGTGTCGAAATACCCCGAGATGCTTTCCGACCATCCCTTCGACCTTTTGGGGTGCTATCCGGCCCCCGGACGCAAATCGGGCTACTATCCGGGCATGACCTTCTGCGAGGTGGGTTTCCTGGAGCCCGAGACCCGCAGCGACCAGAACCGCCTGACAGGCATCGTGAGCACGGGCGAACGGTCGGGCTACTACATCGACATCTTTCACTCCAAAAGGCAGCAGGGCGGGGATAAATTCCACGACTATTTCTACCACAACCTGGGGCAGGAGATGGTCCTCGCCGATGCGCATGGCAATCCGCTCGCCCTGGAACCGAGCGCGGAGATGGCATTCGCAGGAGGGCACCTTTTCGCCCTGGATTACATGTGGGACAAGCGTTCGGCCAAAACCGCGGACGATTACACGGCCGTGTGGAAGATGCATATGCCCGACGGGACAGGTATTTGCATGAACCTCTGGATGAAAGGCTCTCCGGGGCGCGAGGTGTTCTCCATCAAGGCGCCGCCCTGCAAGGCTTTCCGCCAGGGACACGGGCTGCCCTACCAGGTCGACAAAGAGCCTTACCTCACGTTGGCTGCCCGGCAACACGGGGCGGCCTGGGACGCGCCTTTCGCCGCGGTGTTCGAACCGTGCGACGGGGAGCGGTCGATCTCTTCGATCGCCTCCTTCTCGCCCCGGGGCGCGTCGCCTTCTTTCGTGGGGATCACCGTGGAGAGCCGCACGGGACGCACCGACCGCATCTTCTCCTCCCCACAAAGTGAGATCGTCAGCCACGACGGGATTACCGTCCAGGCGCGTTACGCGGTGGTAAGCCGCCAGGGCAATGATTTTGTCCTTTTCCTGGGCAAAGGAACCCGCATCTCGGCCTACGGCGTTACGGTGGCCTCGCAAAGCGACACCTCGGCCATCGTGGAGTTTAGGGGCGGGAAATATTACTTTACATGCGACGGACCGGTCACGTTGACCGTGGCCGGAAAAACCAGAAAAATGAAAGCGACGGATTACGGCAAACTGTAACCCGGATGAAGATAAAGATATGGATATGAGTACACTGCACAAGATCAAACCCTGCCTGGCAATAGCCCTGGCCGTTGCCGCCCTGGGCGCATGCACCCGGAGCGGCAGGCAGTTCGAAGTCGAAAAACAACTCGATTACTGCGCCGCCCAGGTGGAGAGGACCATCTCGGAAATAGGTTACGCGGACCAAATGCCGCGCAACATCCTGGATTCGCAAACGGCGTGGAACCTGGTCCCCGTCGATATATGCGAATGGACGGTGGGCTTCTGGCCGGGTATCTTGTGGTACAACTACGAGCATACGGGCTCGGCAAAGGACCGGGAAACCGCCCGGCACTATACCGCCCTGCTCGAGCCCCTGACCGGGCTTCCAGCCTACGACCACGACCTGGGATTCCAGCTCTTTTGCAGCTACGGCAACGGCTACCGGCTGACGGGCGATCCGGCCTATAAAAAGGTGCTGATCGACGCGGCCAACACCCTGGCCACGCTCTACAACCCCACGGTGGGCACCATCCTTTCGTGGCCCCGCGAGGTGGAGCCCAACAACTGGCCCCACAACACGATCATGGACAACATGATCAACCTCGAGATGCTCTACTGGGCCGCGCGCAACGGGGGAGGGGAACATTTGTACGAAATCGCCACCAAGCACGCCGAAACCACCATGAAGAACAGTTTCAGGGAGGACGGCGGCAACTACCACGTAACGGTCTACGACACGCTGACCGGAAATTTCATCAAGGGGGTTACCCACCAGGGCTACGCCGACAGCACCCTCTGGGCGCGGGGTCAGGCATGGGCCATTTACGGCTACACGGTGGTTTACCGCGAGACCGGGGATAAAAAATTCCTGCGCTTCGCCGAAAAGGTCGCCGACCTCTACCTGGACCGCCTGCCCGAGGGTAGGTACGTCCCCTACTGGGATTTCGACGCCCCCAACATCCCCGACGAGCCCAAGGACGCTTCGGCGGCGGCTATCGTGGCTTCGGCCCTGCTGGAGCTCTCCCAACTCGAGGACGACCCCGCCCGGGCGGAGAAGTACAGGGACGATGCGCGATCCATGTTGGTTGAGCTCTCCACGCCGGAGTTCCTGGGCGGCAAGCTCAAACCCTCTTTCCTCGTCCACTCGACCGGGCATTGGCCCAAAGGCTCGGAGGTGGATGCGGCGATCAACTACGCCGACTACTACTACATCGAGGCCCTGACGCGCTACTACAAGGCCGAGCGCGGGATGCGGTTGGCGGAGGATTCCGCCCGAAAGAGATACGACGCGTTTTATCCCGGCGAGATATGGGAGGACAACAACGGGGTGCATATCAACGCCCACGGCGGAGGTATGCTGTTCCACGATGGGCGTTACTGGTGGTTCGGCGAGCACAAAACCGAGGGTACGGAAGGAAATACCGCGCAGGTCGGGGTGCATTGCTATTCGTCGACCGACCTGTACAACTGGACGGACGAAGGCATCGCCCTGCACGTGAGCGACGACCCGGAAAGCCTTATCGTCAGGGGCTGTATCTTGGAGCGCCCCAAAGTGATCCATAATGAGCGTACGGGCAAATTCGTCATGTGGTTCCACCTGGAACCCAAGGGCATGGGGTATGGCGGGGCGATGAGCGGGGTCGCCGTCGCCGACCATATCACGGGGCCTTACACGTTCCTGCGCGCCGGACGCGTCAATCCGGGCCATTACCCTGAAAACGTGCTTCCCCTCCACAAACAGCCGGTACGCCAGGAAGTGCTCGACAGGAACCTCTTCGGGGGGAACCTCGAGGGCGAGCACCCCGATTCGCTTAACATTCTCGGGCGCGACGTGAAGACGGGCCAGATGGCGCGCGACATGACCCTTTTCGTCGACGACGACGGGAAAGCCTACCACATCTACTCCTCAGAATCGAACAGCACGCTGCATATCGCGGAGTTGTCGGATGACTACTTATCCCATACTGGCCGGTACGTCCGTGTTTTCATCAACCGCTACATGGAGGCCTCCGCGCTGTTCAAGAAGGAGGGCAAATACTACTACATAGGCTCCGGCTGCACCGGTTGGCAGCCGAACGCCGCGCGCAGCGCCGTCGCCCCCTCGATATGGGGCCCCTGGACCGAACTGGGCAACCCCTGCGTGGGCGATAAAACCGAAACGACCTACGATTCGCAGAGCACCTACATCCTCCCGGTCCAGGGCAAGCCGGGCACGCTGCTTTACCTGGGCGACAGGTGGCGTCCCGACAACGCGATCGACGGGCGGTACATCTGGCTCCCCGTAACTTTCGAGCAGGACAGGCCGGTCATACGCTGGCATGACCAGTGGCGGATAGAATCGTAGTTACAGGCTTGCAGATCAACAGACAGGGCCGGCATAAACTGGCAGGGAGGGGCAGGCGTTGCGCCTGACTTCCACCGAGTACTCCATCCTGTCGCTCTTCGCCCGCAACCGGGGCTGTGTGCTTACCCACAAGCAGATCATCCGGGAGATCTGGGGAAACCTTACCTACGCCGACCAGAGCCAGAACCTGAGGGTCTTCATCGCCGGCCTGCGCAAGAAGATCGAACCCGACCCGGCCGCGCCCACCCTGCTGCTGACCGAATCGCGGATAGGCTACCGGTTCGGGATGTGATCTCCCGTCCGGCGGTTTTTCCTGTCGCTTTTTTCGCGTTGCTTTTATGGAACCGTTATCGTCTGGGTAGTTGCCGAATAACCGGTTCCGGCCTTATTGACGGCGTAAGACCGCACATGGTATCTTCCCGGGGGCTTCCCCGAAAATGAGTACTCGAAATCCCCGAGCCCTGTCCCGCCGTCCGCAACTTTCGTGTCGTTGATCGTGGGCGTTATTCCCGCCGTGTTGTAGCAGAACCCTTTTTCCGTTATCATATACCCGTTGTCACGGGAGATCGACGCGGTAACCTTCATGGGGTCGTACATGTCCGGCAGCAAAAACACGGAAGGGACGAACGCCTGGCTCAGATACATCGGCAACGTCACGTAGGAAACCGAGTACGTTGTTCCCTGGTAATTTGTCGCATAGGCGCGGACTTTGTACGCGGCGCCGGGCTGTAATCCGGTAATTGTGGCGCTGAATTCGCCGCTTCCCCCTCCTGCCTCGACCGTACCGTCGTTTACTGTCAGGGTGGGGGAGACGCCCGGCCGATTGTGGGTGTTTATATAACAGAATCCCCGCTCGGTTATGGGGAACAGCACGGGCTCCTCCACATCGCAGTCGCCGTAAACGGTTGCGCGTTCGAACGTAAGCCCGGTAAAGTCCGAAGATGTGTTGACCGTTATCCTGTATCCCATGACCAGGTAACGGCTTTCGTCCGAATAAAAAACTTTTCCGAGTGCGGCAACATAGGCCACACAGTAGAACCGTACCCCCTGCCGGCTGTCGTAGTCGACGGAGGCGGAAAATTTCGTGGGTGTACCATCGGAAACGACCTTCTTTGTGAATTTACTCACGTATTCTTCCGGCGTGGATACCGATTCATATCCGTAATAAAAGCCGTATTCGGTTACCTCCTGTGCGCTGAACCCCTTCAACAGGGCGCCGGCCGCCAGGATCATGGACGTCTTTGTGTCGCTCTGCGAAACGTCGACATCGAAAGTTACCGTTTGTGCCTTTTGCCACTCCCTGTTTTCGTACCTGCGCCGGGCTTCCTGGTAATTTCCTGGCTCGCAACCCTGAAAGACAACACAAGCGGAACCCAAACAAAGGAATATGGAAGTTATCGTCCTCATGGTGCGCATGTCGTTGTTGCCGTCAGCAAATTCAATTCGCTATACTGAATTATAAAGATATGCCAAAAAGGGAAAAACTCAAAGCGGATAGAGTTTTTTTGACATTTTTAGCGGGATTGGCTTTAGAAATTCCTTCCGGTATCCCACCACAGGCGGGTGCCGCCGTTGTCCGCGCCGTCGAGCGCCGTGACCAGGGCCTGGTATTGCGGGGGATTGGAGGTCGCAAGGCCGCCGGGAAAGGGGATGCGGCGGATCATGGTCTGCGTCGATATGGTTTGCTGGCTGTTGTTAAAGAGGACCGGAAAGAGTTTCGGGTAGCCGGTCCGGCGTTGCTCGGCCCACGCTTCGCACCCCTCGGGGAAGAGGGCGATCCATTTCTGGGTGACGATCCGTTCCAGCTTGCGCTCGGGCGTGTCGGACTCTTCCCATCGGACGGTCAGGTCGGATTGCGCGGCGATGTCCAGCGCCGGATCGATCACGTCCCGGTAATCGGCAGGCGTGCTGTTCTCGTCGGCCAGGTAGGTATCCACCTCGCCCGCCCGCCAGCGTTCGAAAGAGGCCCTCACGCCCTTTTCATAGCACGATCCGGCATCTTCCGTGGTCCAGCCGCGCAGGGCGGCCTCGGCGCGCAACAGCCACACCTCGGCAGCGTGGAGCAGCACGGCGTCGGTCTGGGTGGAGATGTTGACCGCCGATAGGTTGTAGTAGTAGGTGTGGGGGAAGCAGGTGCCCTGCCGGATGCCGTGGTATTGCCCTGCGATAAGGACCTCTCCGCCGCCCTGCACCTGGAAGTCGGTGCACGGGTCGAACATCAGCACCATCCGGGGGTCGTTCCAGCCCCCCAGCCAGGACTCCATGTTGGCGTTCATGCTCGCCTCGTGCCACGACCGGCTGATCTCCCCCAGCGGGTTGGTGTAGCTGGTCCCGGTCTTCATGGCCGCCCCCTGCGCCATGCCCTCGAAGCAACCGTAAGGGTCGGTCAGACCCCCGATGAACTGGCTTTCGGCGGTGGAGGGGTCGATCATGGAGATGCGCATGGCCAGCCGCATGCGCAGGGAGTTGAGCAGTTTGAGCCAGGAGGCGTACTGGCCGTCGAGCATCTGGTCCGCATTGTTGAGGATCGCGTCCTGCCGCCTGGTCGCCTCGGTAGGTTCCATGGCGAGGTGGCTCTTGATGACCGTTTCGGCCGAGTCGAGGTCCTGGAAAAAGTAGCCGTAGACCTCCTGTTGCGAATCGGGCAGGTAGTTGCCCTGGGGGTCGGCGAAGCGGGAGTAGATGATGGGGCCGTACAAATCCGTGATGCGGTGCATGAGCATCACCTTGAGTATCTTGGTCACGCCGAAAAGGGCGGGGTAGGCGGTGCGCGTCTCGTTCTCGGCCCGGTAGACCTGGGGGAAGATGTACTGGTAGGTCATCGTCCAGGCGGTCTGGTTCCAGTTGTCCTGCAGGTTGTAGTCGGAGTTGTGGCTGCCCTGGTTGTAGGGCTTGGGCGAGTGCATGAAGCCGCTGAACAGGTCCGCCGAGAGGTTCTGGATCGTCTGGAAAGGCCAGTTGCGCCCGCTGCCGAAATCGTAGTTGAAGTAGATCCCCTGCTGGATGATGTTGAGTTTGGAGACCGTCGTGTAGTAGTCGTAGGAGAGTTGCGTGCTGTCCACACCCGCCTTATCCGTGTTGATACTGTTGAAGTTGCCTGTGCACGAGGAGATGAGCGCCAGAAGCAATATGCAGGATAGGTGTCGCATGGCTTAAAACTCCAGTTTGATGTTGAAGCCCCAGTTGCGCGTGGTGGGCATGCCGAACACGTCGATCCCCTGGTTGTCGTTGCCCGTTGAGAGCACCAGGTCGGGGTCGAAGGGGGCGGCGTTGTAGAAGAAGAGCAAATTACGCGCCACGAGCGAGAATTGCACCTTGCTGAATATTTTGGTGCGCTCGACCCACTTTTTGGGCATGGAGTAGGAGAGGGACAGCTCCCTCAGGCGCAGGTTGGTGGCGTCGTACATATAATACTCGGTCACCCCGGCGCGGCCGCCTACCATACGGTAGAATCCCTTGACGTCCTCGATCCTGCGGCCCTCCAGCTCCACATATCCCCGGTCGCGGGCGTGGGCGGTCACCTTCGAGACGCCGTAGGCGTCCATCTCGGCCTGGGTCTGGGAAAGCACTTTGCCCCCCGAGCGGAAATCGACCAGGGCCGACACGCTCAGCCCCCGCCAGTCGAAGGTATTGATCCAGCCCATGTTGAAGCGGGGGGCGCAGTTGCCCACGAAGGCCAGGTTGCCGTCGCCCGTGATGCCGGGCAGGCCGGCGTTGCTGCCCGTGGCCTGGTAGACGATCTGTCCGTTGTCGTCCCGCTGGAAAGCCTTGCCGTAGATGTCGCCCACCGAGCCCCCTTTTTGGAGTTTCATCGCGTAGGTCGAGGAGAAACTGGTGGGGCCGTAGACGAATTCATATATCCTGTCGTGCAACCGGATCACTTTGTTCCGGTTGTGGGCGTAGTTGAGCATGCTCTTCCACATGAAATCCTTTTTCAGCACGGGGACGGCCGTGATGCCGACCTCCAGCCCCAGGTTGCGGATGTTGCCCGCGTTGACGATCCGGTAGCCGTAGGCGTCCCCGAATTCCGAGGGGAGCTGGAAATATTGGTTGTAGGTGTTGGAGTGGTAGTAGGTGGCGTTGGCCAGTATCCGGTTTTCAAACAAGCCCAGTTCGGTCCCGATCTCCAGCGAACGGGTCACTTCGGGCTCGATCAGCGACCGGCCTTTGGAGTCCGTTACCGGTGCGGCGATGGGGCCCCAGAGCCCGCCGCCCGCGAAGACCCCCCAATCGGGGGTGGGCTGGGTTACCTCTTTGGGTACGTCCCTGCCGATGTTGCTGAACGCGGTGCGCAACTTGGCCCGGCTGATCCATGCGGGCAATTCGAGCGTGCGCTCGGCCAGCCACGAAATCCCGGCCGAGGGGTAGAAATAGCCGCTGCGGGCGTATTTGGTATAGGCCAACCCCGAACTCCATTCGTTGCGGGCGGTCATATCGAGGAAAAGCATATCCCGCCAGCCGATCTCCGCCGTGGTGAAAAGCGACTGGATCTGCTTGCCCGCGTCGATCTGCTGGTTGACCTGCGCGGCGCCGCTCATGACGATGTTGGCCACCGTGAAGATGTTGGGGTGGTACAAAGAGGCGTTCTTCGAGTCCATCCTCAGGGAGTTGACCTGCAGGTCCTGGATGCTTGTTCCCAGTGTGGCGTTGATCGAAAATTCGCCTTTTTTCCATTGGCCGAAGGCCAGGAATTCGCCGTAATAGAGCAGTTCGCCGTAGTCCCCCTCGATGTAGCGGCCGTTCTCGCCGCAGAGGGCCGTGGCGGTCGAGGCGTCGAACTCCTGTCGGACCTTGTTGTCGATGTAATCGACGCTGCCTCGGGCCCGCAGGCGCAGCCAGTGGGTGGCGTTCATCTCGGCCGTCACGGTGGCCATCGCCCTCGAGCGCTGGTCGCGGCTGCGGATGGAGTTGGTTACCCACCAGGGATTCTGTTCGAAGTCGGTGGTCGACGTGTGCCAGTTTTGCAGGTACATGTTGCGTTCCACGTTGTCCAGGCTGTAATTGTCGCGGTAATACGAGATATCCTCCCCCCTGGGGAAACGGTAGAGGCCCACCAGGGGGTTCATGTAAAAGCCTCCCGGCGTGGGTTTGTCGGTGGTGTTCTGGCGCATCAGCGAGACGCTGGCGTCGACCTTCAGCAGGCCGTGGATCAAATTGGTGCTTTGCCGGAAGTTGAGGTTGTGCCGCACCGTGCGGTGGTCGCCCACGATACCCCGGCCCGTGGTGTTGGCGTAGGAGAAGTAGTGCTGCTCGCGCTGGTTGCCCGACGTGAGCGAGAAGGAGGTCATCGAGGTAACCCCCGCGTGGAAGAAGTCCCGCAGGTTGTCGCCGCCCGTCCCCGCCGCCAGGGGCGCGCCCCAGCTCTCGATCACGTCGCTTACCCCGTAGCTGTTCTGGAAGGCGGGCAGGCTGAACGCCTGGTCTATCGTAAGGTTGGTCGAGAGGGAGACCGATGTTTTGCCGGCGCTCCCCTTCTTGGTCGTGATCAGGATCACCCCGTTGCCGGCCTGGCTGCCGTAAAGGGCGGCCGCTGGGGCGCCTTTGAGGATGGTAATGCTCTCCACGTCGTCGGGGTTGAGGTTCGAGATGCCGTCGCCCCCGTCCCTGTTCCCGGCGTTGGCCGTCCCTCCTATGGCGGAGTAGGCCTGCTCGGGGCTGTCGTTGAGGATGGGCACCCCGTCGACCACATACATGGGCTGGTTGTCGTAGGCGGCCGAGCGCGTGCCCCGGATCGATATCTTGGAGGAGCCCCCCGCCCCGGAGGAGCTGCGGGCGACCTGCACCCCGGCGGACTTGCCTGCCAGCGCGACGGCGATGTTGGGGTCGGTTACCCGGCGCAAGTCGTTGCCCCCGATCCTATCGACCGCGTAGACCAGCGAGGCGCGCTCCCGCTCGATACCGAGGGCCGTTACCACCACGCTGTTCATTTCAACCACCTCTTCCAGGAGGGTAACGGTTATCAGGGTGTCGAAGGCGGCCGGCACGACCTGTTTCTTATATCCTATGTATGAAATTTCGAGTGACGCGCCTGCACGGACCGGGATCGAGAAGGCGCCTGCCGCATCGGTGACCACCCCGTTGTAGGTGCCCTGTTCCAGGACGGTCGCCCCGGCTACGGGCTGCGCCGAGGCGTCGCTGACCACCCCGCGGGCAATTTTCCCCGTTTCGGCGGCAGCGGCGCAGAAAGGCGATACCAACAAAGCGGCAGCGGCGAACAAACAGGGCGTTAAACGGCGAAAGATCATATCCGATTAGTAGTCGAACGTTAGGGAGTGGAATCCGCTCATGGCGAAATACCGGTCACCTGTAAACTTTATAGCCGGACGTCACTCTATCCCTCCTATCCATCGCTTATTGCAAACGCTGACTATTCGGCGCAAAGGTAGCCTTTTTGCCGCAGTCTGGTTTGATGCGGGATGAAAAATTGCAGAAAGTAATACAAAGATAAGAATGTAATACAGGCACTTATCCGATCACATCCTATTTCCGGCCGATGTCGGCCAAAAGTTGCGCCCACGCCGCATTGCGCAGCTCATCGAACGTTTGGGTGGGGTCGTCGGTAACATTCTCCTTCTCCAGCACCGAGGCCGCCGATAACTCCCCTACTTTCTTGGGCTGGTCGCACATCCGCGAGAAGAGCCTGAACCAGGGTATCGCTTTCTGCGTGCTCTTGGGCAGTCCGCGCGAACCGTTGTAATAATAAAGCCCTATCTCGTAATAGACCTGGGGGATGTCGGTATCGGCCTTCAGGGCGTTCATTCGCCACTCCAACGGCTTGGTCACGTCCTTGTCGTAATAGTAGATCGACGCGGCCAGGCACATGGCGCCCGTGTTGCCCATCTCTGCCGCTTTCAATGCCAGTTCCAGGGCCTCTTTTTCACTTTTGTTGCCCCATAAGCCGCGATGCTTGAGCGTGTAGTAGCCCCAGTAGTACAAACCGTCCGAGCTGCCCTTCTCTATCGCTTCGGCGTACAGGTCCCTGGCCTCGCCGCCGGTCTTGGTAAAGGTCCAGCTCGTTGCGCTGTACTTGATATGGCCCAGGTTGGCCACGGCGTCGGCATTGCCCAGCGCCGCAGCCTTTTCAAACCAGGGCTGCGCCTTTTCGGGGTCGTTCTTCCGGTAAAACCGGGATTCGTCCTCCCCTTTGTAATAGAGCTTGCCGATGGAGAGCATCGCCTGCGCGTCGCCACGGTCGGCAAGGACCGTGTACCATTTTTCCGCCTCGGGGTAATCGAACAGCCGGGTGCGGTAGAAGTCGGCCAGACGGCGGATGCTCTCCGCGTCGCCCCCTTCGGCGGCCATGAGGTAGTACTCCAGCGCGCGGCCGTAATCCGACTTCACGCCGTACCCGTTGCGGTACATATCGCCCAGTTTCGCGGCGGCGGAGAGATCGCCGTTGGCCAGGGCCGTTTCCAATATCCCGGCGGCGGCGCGATAGTCAGCCTGGCTGATACCCGCTCCGCCCATACCGGCAATAGCCCGCGTCGCCCGGGCCTGCCGGTTCAGCCGGTCAGCCTGCCGGTCGGCGATGGCGCTGCCGGCGTATTGCGCTGCGAACGACCTTACTGCGCCCTCATCGCTGGGGTCGACTTTCGCCCAAGCCGCCTGCGCCTGCCCCTCCTTATCCACCCGCTCGCCGATGGCGTACACCTCGCGGAACTTCTCCATCACGACGGTTTTCTTGTTCTTCTCGGCGTTGGCGATGTATTTTTTCACCTCCCCCTGCAAGCGGACAAAGGTTGCGCTTTGCGGGTCGGCGTAATCGCACAGCTTGTCCAGGGTTATGATCTTCAGGTGGGCGATGCGCAGGGAGTAGCCGCCAAGCAGCTTCTCTGCGGCTTCGATATGCGACAGGGTCGGTTCGTACCGCTCCTGCGAGTAGGCTTCTTCGGCTTTTTCCAGCTCCAGGCGCGCCTTCAGGTCGCTTTGGGCGTAGAGGACCTGGGCGGCCAACGCCAGGGTCAATAAAAGGATTATCTTTTTCATCAGATTTCCGGATTAAAACAATACCAGTATTTTTTTTGACTCTTCATGTCCTTTCGCGGCGGCTTTCCCGAACCACTCCTTCGCCTTTTGTTTGGCCTCTTTCTTCGCCAGCCCCGACACGGCGGGGTCGTTGTAATAGTACTTCATGGCAGCCGAATACATCGCGTCGACATTCCCGTTTTGGGCGGCTTTCACGTACCATTTCAGGGCCGAGGCCGGATTCTTTTGCGCGTCGTATAATACGCCCGTGTAATACATCGCATCTGTGTTTCCGTTTTGGGCGGCCTTCTCGAACCATTTCAGGGCATTGGCCGTATCGTCCGCGTTGTAGCACAGAAGGCCGGCGTAGTAAGCCGCCTCCGCTTTCCCGCCCATGGCCGCTTTTTCCATCCAGCCGAGGCCCTGTTGCGTTTTATTGTCGTTCAGGTAGATGGTTCCCAATCCCCACATAGCCTCCACGTTGCCTTGGGCGGCGGCTTTTTCGTACCACCCGATGGCTTCGGGGACGTTCTTTTCCACTCCGCCGGTGCCCTCGTAGTACAATGTGCCGAGATTGGACATGGCCACGGCGTTACCCCTTGCGGCAAGTGCCTTGCAATACATGAGGGCCTCCGCACGGTTGCCTGCCCGCACGGCGGCATCGAACTTTTCGACCAACTGCTCCGGCGAAAGGTTATTTCCCCCTTCCCTGGCCAATGCGATCTTCTCCTCGATGGCGTAGACCTCCCTGAATTTCTCCATTACCACGTCTTTCGGGTGCTTCTCGCAATGTTTCATGTAGGCCGTCACGCACCCGGAGAGTTCCTTGAGCCGGGGATCGTTGTCCTTGCCGTAATAGTCGCACAGCTTGTCGAGGGTTATGATCTTCAGGTGGGCGATGCGGGGGGCGTAGTTAGCCAGAAGTTTTTCGGTCGCGTTAAGGTGGGTCAGGGCGGCCTCGTACCGCTCCTGCGAGTAGGCCTCTTCCGCTTTTTCGTACTCCATACGCGCCTTCAGGTCGCTTTGGGCACGGGCGGTCATGGCTGCGCAGCACAGCAGTGCGAAAAGCGCAAAGATCCGGATGGTTTTCATGGCTATTGATTCCAAAAGTCGTCGTCTGCGGTGGAGCTTGCGGGTTTGGGCGCGGAGCCCATTTCCCAGAAATCGTCCGAAGAGACGGGGGATGGGGCGGCGGGCGATCCGGCCGCGATGCCGCCCGCCGGACTTTGTTTGCCCTGGTAGAAGAACTGCTCGACGCTTACCTCCGACGCGCCGGCCATCCCCAGGAATTGCTCGTGCCACGCCCGGCCCAGCTCCTCGCTGTCGTACATCCCGGTAAGCACCACCTGGCCCTGTCCCCCGGCGGCGAGGATCTCTTTTTTGACGGCGTGGGTGAAGGGCCACGAGCCGTCGGAGTACCTCGATACCGGGAAGAGGTTGGTCACGAAGATCTTCGGCCGCGCCGACTCGACCATGCCCGGCTCGATCCGGTAGGCGAAATAGTAGTAGACGCCGTTGGCTGCTTTGTGCGACGAGAGGGGGATACCGGTCTCGGTAAATTCGGAGAGCATCAACCGCCGGATATCCCGGTTCGCGGCGACGCGCATGGCCTCGATCTCGGCCTCCAGGCGGCGTTGCTCGGCTTCGGCCCTGCGCTCGGCCTCTTCGGCCTCCTTGCGGGCGCGGCTTTCCTGCGAGCTTCCCAGCATCGAGCCGAGGACGGCGACGCCCACGCCCGCGCCTATCCCCGCGCCCATGCTGCCGGTCTGGCCGGCCACCGTACCTGCGATCTGTCCGGCGGATTGGGCTATGGCCGTATTCTTCTGGTGGTCGGTGGCGTACGTGCCCCCGATCACGCCCGCCATCGAGGAGGCGGCCTGGTTGTAATTCGCCTGGATCGCCTGCTGCTGTTGTTGCATCGCCTCCAGGCGTTGGCGCGTCTGCTGAAGCTGTTGCTCGCGGTCGGCGTCAGACGAGCCGGAAGCGGATGAACCGGAGGTCCCCGGCGAAGGACGACCCGCCGTTTGCTGCGTGGTGGTCTGGGTCCCGTGCTGTTGTTGTTGCTGTTGCTGTTGCTGCTGTTTATCTGTATCCGCAGTCTTGTCCGCCCCCGCCATGTAGCTCCCTATCGCCTGTTCGATCGAGGGGCTTCTCCCGGTGCTTACCGGTTTTTCGACGGTAAACCGCAGGCTGGACCATATGGCCGCCCCCTCTTTGACGATGTTCGGATCGGGCTCCCAGGTGTTGACGGTGGCCTGGTATTTTTTCATGCCCTCGACCGCCAGGGGGAGCGTCGGGTAGCCGGGAAGGGAGGCGCCGGAGCTCATCGACACCTCTTTGCTCGCGATCCTTGTTTGGCCCATCCAGGCGACCACGGTAACCTTTGCGAAGGCCCCGCGTACGGCGTCGCCGGAGATAAAACGGAACGCGTCGGGCTGTTTTGTCTCCGCCGGGGTGTAGATCCGCCCCCGGTAGCGGTACCTGGTCGCCGCCGAGGGCCGGAAGCTGCCCGCGTTGATGGTTACCTCCGGGGTCGGCGAGGGATAGGTGTTCTTGTAACTGACCGTGACCGAGAAGGAGGTGCTGAAAAAAGCGCCGTCCTGTCCCTGGGCCGGTTCGAAGTTGTCGGTAAAGGTGTACGTTTTATCGGGCAACGCGGTTTTTTGTTGCGCCTGGACCGCTACCGTCCACACCATGCAGGCGCAGCCGAGCAAGAGCAATCTCGTTTCCATAGTCGTAGGCTTAGAAAAGGGATATATACAAATATAATAAAAATCACAAAACCCCCACAGCGGCACTGATTTTTTTAATGTTGCCAAACAAAAAGCTACCCTGGAATACAGGGTAGCTTTCGTCTTGCCGGGTTACAACCGTTATGCCTGCTGCTTTCCCGAGAGCAGGCGGTTTTTGAGCTCGTTTTCGATGCCTTTGATCTCGACTTCGGCGGCCAGACGCTTCTGGCGGCCTTCGCTCTGGATGCGCAGCAGGTCGTCCAGGGCCTGGAACAGGTCGCTGTTGGCCTGCTTGATGGTCTCCAGGTCGACAATGCCGCGCTCGCTCTCGGCGGCGATCTCAACGGTCGACTCCTTGAGCAACTGGCTGTTCTTGCGCAACAGGTCGTTGGTGGTGTCGGTCACGGCCTTTTGCATATCGAGGGCCTGGCGGGTGTGCGCTATCCCGAGTGCGAGCACCATCTGGCTCTTCCACAGGGGGATGGTGTGGACCAGGGTGGACTGTATCTTGTCCACCATCGTCGCGCTGTTGTTCTGCACGAGCCGGATCTGCGGGGCGAGCTGCACCGAGATCACCCGGCTCAGCCTCAAATCGTGCACCTTCTTCTCGAAGCGGGTAACCTGGTGCTCGAGGTCGTTGTACTGCTGCACCTCCATCTGCGAGGTTCCGCCCGAGACTTTGGCTATGAGCTCGGGCAGCACCTTTTCGCGCATCTCCTTGATCTTCTCCTCGCCGGCGACGATATAGAGCGATATATTCTTGAAGTACTCGGCGTTCTCCTTGTATTGCTCGTTGAAGACGAAGATGTCCTTCGACAGGGCCTGGCTATGGCTTTCGAGTTGGGCCGTGATCTTGCCGATGTTGGTCTCCACCTTCGAGTACTCGGCCTGCAGGCGCCGGATCTGCTTTTTGATCGAGTCGAACCATTTGGCGATGCCTTTGCGCGTCGAGGCCGCCCTGTCGAAGGTGCGGATCCCCGACACCAGGTTGGAGAGCAGACCGCCCACTTCGCCCATGTCCTTGTCGCGGACGTTGTTGAGCACCGAGTCGGCGAAGGTCGTCATCCGGTTCTGCGCGGCCGCGCCGTAGACGACCACCTGGTCGGGTTGGGAGAAATCGATCGAGTTCCTATACTTCTCGATTACCGCGAGTTCTTCGGCGGTCGGGTCGGGCTGTTGCCCTTCAACGGTAGGTTGGAGTTCGTTGCTCATGGTTGGGTTGGTTATGGTTCGAGTAATCCCTTCTTTTGCAATTCGCGCAGGAAGACCGACGTTTCGGCGTTGATGTCGAGCAAATCCTGCTTGTACATGTTGTTCACATCCTGCCGCATGGCCTTGGCGATGTCGCAGATGCCGTCGGCGATCAGCTTCATCGTTTTGGCCATCTCCTCGGTATCGAGGCGGGTGTTCTCGATCTCGTCGTATTTGTGCAGCAATTTGTTGAGCACGGCGTCGTAGCGGCTGAAAAACAGGTCGGTTTCGGCGCCGCTCTTCTGGAGGACTATCTTCGACAGGCTTACGATCTGGTCTATGTCGCCGCGCAAACTCTGAGATTCGATCTCGCCTTTCCATTTGAGAAGGTCGGCGATCATTTGGGTCCCCTTGTCGGACGCGGCCTGCGGGGTGGGCGGTTGCTTTTGAGTGCCGCTGCTTTCGAGTCCGGTCCGGTCAATGAATTCTTTGACGTTCATTGCTATAAATACCAGGGAGTAGACTCCCACCCCCAGGAATGCCGCCGTCCAGAAGTTGTCGTTGCCGGATGCCAAACTCGCAGCGAGCAATGCGAGCGCTATGAAAAATTGTATGATCCACGAGCGTTTTCTCGCTTTCACGCCCATATACAGCAACGTGAACACGGAGCCTACGCAGGATACCTGGAACAGCATGATAGGCAATGTCTCGCCTATCCATCGGTTATCCTTTTTTTTAGGTTTTTTGTTCGGCGAAGCCATTTACAGGTTAAGTTTTGCAGAATGAACACAAATGTAGTGAAATATAGCACACCGTGTTGCGGTTTATCCAAATAATCGTATTTTTACCATCCGATTCATTAATCCGTTAACCCCATCGAAATGAAGAATAGACTGATTGTTTTGATCTCAGCCATCCTGCCGTTGGCGGCGTATTCCCAAAGCGCGTACGACAAGGGCTGGGATAGTTTTTTGAACAACAAGGGAGCCGAGGCGCGGGAGTATTTCAACCAGGCTGCGGCCGACAAGCAGACCAGTTCGGACGCTTACCTGAGCCTGGCGCTGCTGGATGAATTCGAGGGGAAAACGGAGCAGGCTTTCCAAAACCTGAGCAAATCCTACGACGGGACGCCCAAGGCCAACGCCCTGCTTTACGCGAGCAGCCACATGCCCTTCGCCTTTACCTCCCGCGCCGCGCTGGAGCAGGACAAGCTCGCTTTTTTGCAGAAGCTGGAGAAGAGCCCGGTAATGAACGGCTACCTCAAAACGGTGATCGACGGCGCGTTGGGCTACCACTACATGGGGCTGAACGATTTCGAGACGGCCAAAAAATATTTCCGCGCGCCGGGCGTGCTCTACGATTGGGAGGTTCTCGGGAGTTTCGACAACACCTCGGGCGGGGGCTTCAACAAGAACTGGGGCGCGGTGGAGAAGGCCAAAACGAGCGACAAGTTCGAGGGCATTACCGGGGCGCAGGTCTCGTGGTTCTATCCCGGGGTAAACCAGTTGGACGGCTGGTACCGCCCCGATTTCTACGTGACGACCTCCGACGCGATCATCTACGCGCAGACCTTCGTGACCAGCCCCGACGACCGCGAGGTAATCCTCAGCGTGGGCGTTTCGGGATCGCTCAAGGCGTGGGTAAACGACGCTTTGGTGTTGAGCGTGGAGAGCGAGCGCAACTGCGGCACCGACCTCTACGGGGCGAAGGTCAAGCTCAACAAGGGCGCCAACAGGATCCTGTTGCAGCTCGGGGCGGGCGAGGTCTCCACGAGTAATTTTTACGCCCGCCTGGTCGACGGCGACGGCTATCCGGTGCTGGGTTTGGGGCACAGCCACCAATACGCGCAATACACCAAGGACGCTTCGACGCAGATGCCGGCCATGCTGGAATTCTATCCCGAAAAAGAGATATCGCAGCTCATCGCCTCCGACAGCGGCAACATGCTCTACCGGATCATGCTGGCCGAGCAGTACCTGATCGCCGACAAGACCGACGAGGCCATCGAATTGCTGACCGCACTCCAGGAGCAAAATCCGGGCTCGAGTTTGCTCCACATCAAGCTGTCGGAAGGCTACGTCAGGTCGCAGAACCAAACCTACGCCACGCGCGAAACCGAGGCGGTCAAGACCAAGGACCCCGATTCGTTCTGGGGGATGAGGTTGCTGATCTCCGAAGCCCAGGGCGCCGGGAAGATCAGCGACGTGAAAAAGATGCTCAAAAAGCTGGTGGACGCCTACGGGCGCAACGAATTCGCGATCGACGTGGAGGAGTGGCTCGCCTCGCAGGAGAACGATTCCAAGAAGGTACTCGAGCTCGCCCGGGAGCAGTACCGCAAACACCCCGAGGACTACTCCAAGATGAACGACCTGTACCGGATTACCGAAAACACCCTCAAGGACACCAAGGCGGCCAAGAAGATCATCGAGGATTACAACAAGAAGTACTACAACGAAAGCGCC
Source organism: Rikenellaceae bacterium (assembly GCA_031551275.1). Classification (GTDB taxonomy): domain Bacteria; phylum Bacteroidota; class Bacteroidia; order Bacteroidales; family Rikenellaceae; genus JAVBMJ01. Next base: position 172,602 of record JAVBNX010000001.1, on the reverse strand, counting down.
GCCCAGGTGCTGGCCTCGATCTACATGAAGGAGGGGGGCGTGGACAAGGCGCTCAAACTCTACGAGGAGAGGATCAAAAAGCACCCCTACGCCTCGGGCTACTACTTGGGTTACGCCCAGGTTCTGTTCAACATGCAGCGCTACGACAAAGCCCTTGCCGTGGGGGGCGAGCTGCTTAAACTGGTGCCCTATCAAGCCGTGGCCTACTTCTTTATCGCCAATACCTACAAGGAGAAGGGCGATAAGGCCAACGCGGTGGCCAACTACGAGAAGGCGCTGTACTACTTCCCCGGGCATTTCAACTCCCTGCAGCAGCTCAGGCTCCTGGATGCGAAAAAGGAGTTCGAGGAGTATTTCCCCGAGAACGACCTGGAGGCCCTGATCGCCAAAGCCGGAAGCGCGGCGGACTACCCCGAGGACAATTCGATCATCGTCACGCTGAGCGAGGACATCCTCTACCATCCGGGCGGGGCCAACGAGTCGCGCACCCAACTGGCGGTCAAGATCCTCAATCAGGCGGGCGTCGATACGTGGAAGGAGTACATGGTAACGGCATACACGGGCCAGAACATTACCCTGGACAAAATGGAGGTCATCAAGCCCAACGGCCAGAAGGTCAAGGCCGAGGCGGACAACGGCCACATCGTCTTCACGGGACTCGAGATCGGCGACGTGCTCCACCTCAACTACCGTACAAAAACCTATTACTACGGCAAGCTGTCGCGGATGTTCGACGGCGGGTGCTGTTTCAGGTATACGCTCCCCACGATGCACGTCCGCCACATGATGGCCATGCCCCGGGATATGAAATTTACCTACAAGTTCGTCAACGGGGAGTTGGACCCGGTCGTCTCCGAGCAGGACGACAGGATCCTCTACAAGTGGGAACTTACCGACCAGGCCTCGGTCAAAGCGGAGCCTGTGATGCCCAGCCTGCAGGACGTGGCGCCGACCCTGTTGTACAGCAACTACCCCGATTGGAAATTCGTGCGGGAGTGGTACCAGGACGTTACCGCCAACAAGTTCAGGGCCGACTACGTGCTCAAAAGCACGATCGCCCAGATACTCAAGGGCAGCGAGGACGCGAGCGACCTTAAAAAGGCCAAGCTCTTTTATGAGTACATCATCAAGAACACCTCGTACCTGAACGCCACCTTTATGCAGGACAACCAGATACCCCAGAAGGCTTCGAGGACCCTCTCGACCCACCTGGGGGACTGCAAGGACGTGGCCACGCTGTTTACCGCCATGTGCCGCGAGTCGGGCATCGACGCCAACGTCGCGCTGGTGCTGACCCGCAACAACGCCGACAACACGTTGACCCTCCCCTCCAACGCCTTCAACCACGCGATGGCCGAGCTCAGCGTCGACGGCAAGCATTACCTGTTGGAACTGACCAGCAATTACCTCCCCTTCGGAGCCATGTTCGCGGAGTCGCTGACCGAGTCCAAGCTGCTCTCCATCAGGGAGCCCGGGGCCGGGACGCAGGACGTCCTGAAAACTGTGAGCCAGATCCACCAGATTCCCAACATCGTGGTGAGGAGCAAGACGGTCGAACTGGAAGACGACGATTACAAGGTCGATTTTCTGAGCATGAACTACGGCTCGCGGGGCGCCTACATGAGGGAGAGTTACGCCGATATGGGCGCCGAGGAGCGGAAGAAATCGTTCAGCGAGGTTGCCGCTTCGGACTACCGCACCCGGGTTACGCTCTCCGGCCTCGAATTCCGCAACCTGGACAACCTGGCCGATTCGGTAGTCTACCGATACAAGGTCGTCGCGGAGAATATCGTGCAGAACGTAACCGACATGAAGATCTTCAAACTGGTGTGGACCGATAGCTTCGGCACGCTGGAGGAGCTGGCCCTCGAGACCCGCAAATACCCGTTCCTGAACTGGGCCTATTACAGCGGAGACAAGTCGATCGAGACGATCGAGGTAAAGATCCCCGAGGGGATGGAGCTGGCCGAGAAGCCCGCCGACGTGGTGCTGGATTGCGCCAACGCCTCGTACAGCGTCCGTTTCGACACCTCCAAAAAAGGCATCCTGAAGGCCGTTAGGGAATTTACCCCCAAAACCGGGCTCGTTTCGGTGGAGGAGTACCCCGCCTTCAACAAATTCATGTACCGGGTGTTGAAGAACGACGACAAAACGTATGTCATAAAGAAGAAGCGTTAGGTGCACTACCTGGGCGAGGTCATAGCCGTAGCGGTCGCCTTCTCGTGGACCGTATCGGCGTTGTGTTTCGAGTACGCGGGCAGGCGGATCGGATCGTTGTCCGTCAATTTGTGGCGGCTGGTCTTCGCGGCTTTGCTCTTGGGCGGGTTGCTGCTCGTCACCACCGGGTCGGCGCTGCCCGCGCACACCGACCCGCAGACCTGGCTGTGGATGGTGCTTTCGGGGTTGGTGGGCTTCGTGTTCGGCGATATGTGCCTTTTCCACGCCTATACGCTGATCACGGCGCGTTTTTCCCAACTTCTGATGACCCTCGCGCCCCCCTTCGCCGCCCTGTTCGGGTGGATGCTGCTGGGGGAGGAGCTCTCGCTCCAGGCCGCCCTGGGTATGCTGGTTACCCTGTTGGGGATCGCGATCTCGGTGCTCAAACGCGCGGGCGCCTCGGCCCCGCAGCAAACCCTGGTCGCCACGGCCAGCAGCGTGACCGTCGCGGTGCCCGACAAGCCCGGCGGCCTGGGTCTGAACCTGAAGATCCCCTTGCGGGGCGTTTTGATGGGGATCGGCGGGGCCCTGGGGCAGGGCCTCGGGTTGGTGTTGAGTAAAAAAGGGATGGCCTGCTACGAGGCTGCCGCGCAGGGTAGCGCCGTGGCGGAGTACATCCCCTTCGCCGCCACGCAGATCCGCGTGCTGACCGGCGTTCTCGGCTTCGCGCTGATCATCGTTTTAAGCGGCCGCGCCAGGGCTTTCCTTCAGGCCGGACGCAGCGGCAAAGCGATGGGTAGCGTCTTCACGGGTTCGTTTTTCGGCTCTTTCCTCGGGGTGTCGGGCTCGTTGATGGCCGTTAGGTACACCAGCACGGCCGTCGCCTCGACCATCATGGCCACCACGCCGATCATCATCCTGCTGCCGCACATTTTGCTGTACAGGAAAAAGGTAACCCGCGTCGAGGTGCTGGGGGCTTTGATCAGCGTGGCCGGGGTCTCGTTGTTTTTTTTGTGAGAGGCCCTATTCCGCCGCCGTCCTGGCAAATACGATCGCGTCGGAGAACTTGTTGACGATCTCCCCGTAGAAGCCCTTGAGCATAAAGTATACGGATGGTTCGAAGAAGTTGGCCAACGAGTACTCCCCGGTAACGGTTATTACCTTGCCCTGGGAGTCCACGACCGCCGAATAGCTGTATTTCATGCCCCCGCCGTTCTCCGAGGTGCTTTTTGGGAGGTATTCGATCCGGTAGCCCTCGGGGATATGGACCTTTGCGGTAAAACTCTCGCTGATGGCGTACTCCAGGTCGACGGGGTGGCGGCGGGAGCTCTGCTTGAAGGGGTTGTCCGCCGGGGCGAGGTGCTGCAAGGGGTTGAGGATGATCTTCCCGGGGGAGCTCTCCCCGCCGGTTATCTCGTACCGGTAGCGGGTAATGAAGGGCTTGTCGGTCTGCTGGAAATTCTCGGCCGAGGCCTCCTTCAGTACCGCCCCCGGATGGCGCTGGTAGGGGCCTTTGAGGTTCTCCCGGATGCCGTTGTACTTGGTCCGCTCCTCCAGGGCGTGGTTGCCCTGCGTGGTCCGGGTCAGCTCGACGGTCATATCCCCCGTCTCGGGCTGTATGACGATATCGGCCTGGTTGTGCTCGGTGGAGATCTTGTTTTGCAGGATCGGCACCCATTGCTCCTTGTCGCTTTTGGCCACGACCAATCCCTCCACGTTGGCGCACTCGGGGGAGACCTCGTCGAATTTGGTCAGCGGGTTGACCCCGTCGACGAAGTAGCTCTTCCCGTCGATCTCGACCTTCCCTATCACGTAGTTGAAGAACGAGAGGAAGGGGTAGGCCTTGTATATCCTTCCCGAGGAGCGTACGCTCAGCACGACCGGCTCGGCGTTCAGGCCTGCCGCCTTCAACAGCCCGATCAGGTAGAGGTTGATGTCCCCGACCGTCCCGGTCTTCTCCTTGGCCAGCGCGCTGCTCTTTTTCGATGCGAAGATCGAGTAGTACTTGTTCCAGGAGTACATGCCTTTGACGTAATCGGTAATGATTTTTAGCTTCTCCAGCTCCGTTTTGCCCTCCAGCCCGAGGAGCGGAAGCAATTTGCCCCCATCCTTGGCCACGGAGGCGACGTACTTGCCGAAGTCGGCGTCCTTCATCAGGTCGCCGCACAGGCCGGGCCAGGTCGACATGACCTCCTGGTAAAGCCCCGTCGAGTAGACGTAGTATTTGGCCATCTCGAAGTAGAGGGTGGCCATGTAGTCGTTCGTGTTGGGAAGGAACTCCTCGTCGCGGAAGGCGGTCAGGTTGTTCATCCCGAATTTATAGGTCACGTTCCTGTATTTCATCGAGAGGAACTGGGTGTCGAATACGTCCTCCTGGTAATCCCTCACGTCGAATTTGCTGGCCCCCTTCAAAATGAACGCGTACTCGTAGAAAGGCCCCGCCCGGTAGGTCAGGATGCTGCTCCTGACCGGTATGGTTCTCTGAAAATGCCAGGGGCGGAGGTTGAAGAAGCGCCTGGTCCTGATCGTGTAGGTGTACTCTATGACCGACCCGACCTGCACGTTCGGGAAGGCGACCTTTTTCAGGAAGCGGTTTTTCAGGGGGTTCTCCTCGAAGATGTGGCTGTTGCCCAAAGGCGTTTTTACGACCTGATCGTCGACCATGTTGTAGACGGTGCCCTCGACGGTAACCCACTCCATGTTGTTGGGCGAGCCGGCCTCGTAGTAGTAGGGGATCTCCAGGTTGGCGTATTCCAATCCGGCCTCGTGCAGGATCTTGATCTTCGAGTGGACGGTCATGTTGAGTTCGAAGTAGACCGAGTTGCCGTTCTCTTCGCGCTCGAAACGGTAGTACCCCTGGTCGAAGATCACGAGGGCCTCCGCTTCCTTGTCGAGGGGGTATTCGGTCATGGAGAGCTCGTCGAGCGAAACCTGCCCGTACACATCGCTGTACTGTGCCCGGGAGTATGCGAAAGCAAAGAGGAGGATGGCGGTAACGGCAAGTTTTTTCATCTTATTTCCAGGTTATATGAAGAGTTCTCTTGTCTGCGGATCCGGGTAATGAAACTGAAAAATTGGGGATAATCCTCGATTTCGATGCGGCCCGCGTGGAGGATCAGCGTTTTGTTCACGGTCAGCGTCCCTTGCTCCCATTGCGATACGCTGCGGTAAGAGCCGTAGGGCGATTCGATGGTTACAGGCGGCGGGGTGGGGGCGGAAAAACCCTCGGGCAGGCGGTAGCGGACGGTATAGTGTTCTTTTCGGGGGTAGTCCAGCTTGACGGGCGAGTGGCGCACACCGGGCTCCTCGAAAACGGGGAGGTAGAAGGCGAAGGGCTGCAGCGAGACGTTTTTCCCGTATTGCCGGTAGAAATCCCTGATCTCGCCGCTCACGGTCAGGCGTATGGAGTCGCTGTCTCGGTCGGTTTTGTGGAATTGGTAATCCCCCAGCTCGAACGTGCCGCGGAAGAGGTAATTCCTCATAAAGATCTCGGTCAGGTTGCGTGTCGAGATTTCCGATCGCGCGTTGAAGAATTCGAAATCCCCGCCCCGCGCGACCGCGTCCATCGTGATTTTGGCGTTCTGTCCCGACCGGAGGTCGGCCTCCAGCAGCGTCGTGCACGCGACCTGGCCGGGAGTCAAGGCCGGCAGGCCGATCAGCTCACTCCCGCGCTCTTTGACCAGCAGGGCTTTGCGCCCCTGCAAATAGGTCCCCAGGTAGGCAAAAGGCTCTTTCGTGGAGGTGCACTCCAGGTAGAGCGTGTCGTTTTGGAGCGGGACAGTTACGATGACGTGGTCGAATACCTGGTCGGGGAAGGACTCGTCTATGTAAGGTACGGTGCGGGAGAGCTCGACCAGGGTGTAATAGGCTTCGATCCCGGCGTGTTTGAGTATGCTGACCATGTAGTTGCTCAGGGCCTTGCAATCCCCGAAGCGGTTGGCGCAAACGTAGCTGGCCGGATAACTTTTCAGGCCCCCGACGCCCAGCTTGACGTTGACGTAGCGGTTGTAGTCCTGCAGGTAGTGGTAAAGGATCCTAACCTGCTCCCTCTTATCCTCCACGCCCTGGAGCAGTTGGTCGATCTTCGCTTTTTCCGTGTCGGGAAGTTTGTCCATCCCGGCGTTCAGGCGCCAGATGTAATTGCCGAACGAGGACCAGCTCGCCCAGTTGCCCGCCACGCCGTAGGTAAAATCGACGGGGAGCACCGTTACCGACGGGGCGGTGGAGCACTCCTCCGGCATGTAAATATCGGGCTTTTGGTAGGTGTGGCTGTAATGCCAGGTGTAGGTAACCTGATTGCCCGCCGTATCGATCCCGGGCTCCGCGATGTTGCGCCGGTTGTATTTCACGGGACGGTTTGCCGCCGTCCGCACCACGAACACCCCCTTTTTGACCGGGGTCTTTCCCAGGTAGGGAAGGTGGCCCGCGTAGAAATACTTGTTTTCGGTAACGGTATAGGCGTATTTGACCCTGTACGGGTAGACGTTGTGCTTCAACTCGAACGATTTGAGGAAATCGTCCTGGTAGAGCGACGAGTTGGAGAGGTAGTTGGCGTCGGTAATCTCGCTGCGCCTGATCTTGCGCACCACCCTCCCGTATCTGTCCTCGATCAGCGCGTAGTGGACCGTGACCCCGTCCCCTTTGGAGTAGTGTACCCGGATGCGGGCGCGGTCCTCTCCCCGTTGGTCGTAGATCATTACCTCCACGCTGTCCGTGCTGATGAGCTTGTTCCCGTCCATGAGGATATGCCTGGAATGGGACACGATCTCGCTTCCCGTGTCGTTCTGTGCCCTGAGGGAATGGAACGCGCAAACGCAAACGAGCAGGAATAAAAAACGGAATTTTATCACGGCAGCGATCCCGGGTTAGAAGTCAATATGTCAAATATAATTATTTTTTATCAATATTGTTGATTGTTAGGGCATTTGTTTATTATATTTGCGTTTAATTAACCCAAACCAAACATTAAATCAATGGAAAGAAGAAATCTACTCGCTTTTAAAGGGAAAGGCAGCACCCTGTTCGGGCTGACCATCGTCAACACCATCCTTACGGTGATAACCCTGGGGTTGTATTACCCGTGGGCCAAGGTAAAGTATTTGAAGTACTACTACCAGAATTTTACCATGTCGGACGACCATTTCTCCTTCCACGGCACGGGGAAGGAGATCTTCAAGGGCTTTATCCGGGCGATCCTTTTTATCATCGCCATTGTGGCGCTGTTGTTCCTTTTCACGCTCATAAAGCTGGAGGCCGTAGGGCTTATCATCTACATCGTCGGGTTTTTACTGATCCTGCCCATTGCCATACACGGCACGATGCGTTACCGGTTGGCCAAAACCTCCTGGCGCTCGATCCATTTCGGGTACCGGGGCAGTTTGACCGAACTGATCGAGCTGTATGCCAAGGGGATCGGTCTGACCATCATAACGTTGGGTATTTACGGCTCCTGGTTTGAGATGAAGCTCCGCTCCTACATCTTCAAGCATATCCGTTTCGGCAACATCTCCCTCGGCTTCAAGGGCGACGGGTTGGATTTCTTTTTGCTCAACCTCAAAGGAATGTTGCTGACCATTGTAACCCTGGGTATCTACTCTTTCTGGTACACCGCCGAACTGTTCAGCTTCTACTACAAGAACACCTACGCCGAGCACAACGGCCAGATCTACCAGCTCGATTCCAAAGCCACGGCCGGTAAGGTATTCAGGCTGCAGATCGTCAATATGCTCCTTATTATCTTTACCCTGGGCCTCGGGTTTGCCTGGGCGCAGGTGCGCGTCATGAATTTCCTGGCTGAAAACATCATTATTCCCGAAGAGCTCGATACCGACAACATCGTCCAGACCGAAGAGGACTACCAGGACGCTACCGGGGACAGCATGCTCGACTTCCTGGATTTCAACTTTATCTTCTAACGTTGACCGCCGAATTTACAGGAAAATATTTCAACGGATTATCCTCCAGGGCCTACCCGTGCCGGGTAAGCCTTGGGGGATCTTCCTTTCAGATCCGGGTACTCGATGAATCCGGGAATGAAACGCAGGCCGTCCGTTGGGAGGTGTCGCAGATCGTAAAGAACGACATCGATTTCAGCCACAAGATCCGGTTGAGCTACGGTGCCTTTCCGCACCAGACCCTCGAGGTGGAAGACGGGGAGTTTGTCGCCGCGTTGGGGCGGATGTACCCCTACCACGCCTTCGCCAAAAGGGATATGGTGGCGGTCGTGTCGAGCCGGTGGAAATGGGTCGTCGCCGCTTTCCTGCTCCTGTTGGGCTTCGGAGTATTCGCCTTTGTGGTGGTCGTGCCCGGTGTGGCGGAGTACGCCGCGACCAAAGTCCCCTTGTCCGTGGAGCAGGCCATCGGCGAGTCGGCCTATGGGCAGCTTACCACGTTGGCCAAAGAGGATACGCTCCAAAGCCGTCTGGTGCAGGAGTTCTTCGAAGCCATCCCCGGTAAGCGCAACTACCGCTACACGATCACGGTCCTCAAATCCCAGCAGCGGAACGCCTTCGCCGTGCCCGGCGGGCGCATCGCCGTCTACTCCGGCATTTTGGAGGACATGGAGAAGCCGGAGGAGCTGGCCGCGTTGCTGCTGCATGAGAGCGCGCACGTGGAGGCGCAGCACTCGCTGAAGAGCCTTTTCCGCACCCTGTCGGGGTATTTCTTTATCTCGTTGCTGTTCGGGGACGCGGGGGGCGTTACGGCGGCCGTATTCCAGAATATCTACGTTTTCCAGGACCTGCAATATTCGCGCGCCATGGAGCGCGAGGCCGACATGACGGGCCTCGAATCGATGAGGCAGGCGGGCATCGACCCCCGGGGGATGGTCGAACTCTTCCGCTCGCTCGAGGAGCATTCGCCGGCCCTTGTAAGCAAGTATGAAGTCTCCGAGTTTATGAGCACACACCCGCTGACCAAACATCGCATAAGCTACATTGAGGAGTATATTGCAGAAAATAAGGCGCAATATGACACCATTTCCGTGCTGGAAATGTTGTTTAATAAATTAAAATCCTCGTATCTTTGAAGGGCAGGAGTTTTATAAACCGAAATTTGCCCGATGCCCAACCCTTCCATCCCTAAATCTGCGTTCGCGGACACCAAACCCCATTACGACATACTCGACGGACTGCGCGGCGTTGCCGCCCTTACAGTGGTCTGTTTCCATATTTTCGAGGCTTTCGCCACCAGCCACCTCGACCAGAGGATCAACCACGGCTACCTGGCGGTCGATTTTTTCTTTATTCTCTCGGGATTCGTGGTGGGCTACGCCTACAACGACCGCTGGGGGAAGATGAAGACCTGGGAGTTTATCAAGCGCCGGATCATACGCCTGCACCCGATGGTGGTGATGGGGGCTTTGATAGGCGCCGCCATATTCTACACCCAGGGTTGCCCGGTGTGGGACGTGTCGAAGGTGGGCGTGGGGGCTTTGCTGCTGGCCACGCTTTTGACCATGCTGCTGATCCCCTCCACGCCCGGGAACGAGATCCGCGGGGTGGGGGAGATGTTCCCCCTGAACGGGCCGAGTTGGTCGTTGTTCTTTGAATATATAGGTAATATCCTCTACGCCTTGTTCATCCGCAAATTCTCCACCGCTGCCCTCGCCGTGCTGGTCCTGCTGGCCGGGTGCGGGCTGGCGGCGTTCGCCATCTTCGGGCCTTTGGGCGACCTTTGCATCGGCTATTCGCTTACCGGGATGGAGTTTACCGGGGGCTCTTTGCGTTTGCTGTTCTCGTTTTCGGCCGGTTTGCTGCTCTCCCGCGTCTTCAGGCCCGTGCCCCGCGTCCGGGCGGCTTTCTGGGTGTGCGGTGCGGCGGTGGTCGCTTTGCTGGCCGTGCCGCGCATCGGCGGGGCCGAACATTTGTGGATGAACGGGATCTACGACACGGTGTGCTGCCTGGTGTTTTTCCCGCTGCTGGTCTGCCTCGGGGCGTCGGGGAAGGTCACCGATCAATTTACCACCCGGATATGCAAATTCCTGGGGGATATCTCCTATCCCTTGTATATGGTGCACTACCCCTTCATCTACCTCTATTACGCCTGGGTAAAGAACAACGGCCTGAGTTTTGAGGAATCCTTGCCCGGTGCGGCGGGAGTTGTTGCGGGGAGCGTGGTTTTAGCCTATCTTTGTTTGAAGTTTTACGATGTACCTGTACGGGAATTCCTGGCGAAGAGGTTTTTAAAGCCGAAAAAATAGAAGACTATGTACGGAAAGATCAAAAAACACCTGCAGGAGGAGCTCCAGGCCATCCAAGAGGCGGGCCTTTACAAGACCGAGCGCGTCATCTCCTCGCCGCAAAGGGCCGAGATCACGGTAGCGGATAAGCCCGTGCTGAATTTCTGCGCCAACAACTACCTCGGCCTGTCGGACAACCCCCGGCTGATCGCCGCGGCCAAAAAAGCGATGGACGAACGGGGCTTCGGCATGTCGTCCGTGCGTTTTATCTGCGGTTGCCAGGATTTGCACAAGGAGCTTGAAGCCGCCATTTCGGACTATTTCGGCACGGAGGACACCATCCTCTACGCCGCCTGCTTCGATGCCAACGGGGGCGTTTTCGAGCCTTTGTTCACTGAGCAGGACGCCATCATCTCCGACAGCCTGAACCACGCGTCGATCATCGACGGGGTCAGGCTGTGCAAGGCGGTAAGGTACCGCTACGCCAACGCCGACATGACCGAGCTGGAGGAGTGCCTGAAAAAGGCGCAGGAGCAGCGCTTCAGGATCATCGTGACCGACGGGGTCTTCTCGATGGACGGCAACGCCGCGCCGTTGGACAGGATCTGCGCGCTGGCCCGGCAATACGACGCGCTGGTTATGGTCGACGAGTGCCACTCGGCTGGCGTGCTCGGCAAGACGGGGCGCGGGATTACCGAGCTGTACGGCCTGCGCGGGGAGGTGGACATCATCACCGGGACCCTGGGAAAAGCCTTCGGGGGCGCGGTGGGCGGATTTACCACCGGCCGCCGCGAGATCGTCGATATGCTGCGCCAGAGGTCGCGGCCCTATTTGTTCTCCAACTCGCTGCCCCCCGCCGTGGTGGGCGCGGGCATCGAGCTGTTCAAAATGCTGGCCGAGAGCGACGAGATCCACGACCGCCTGGCCGCCAACGTGGAGTATTTCCGCGATAAAATGCTCGCTGCCGGATTCGATATCAAACCCACCCAGTCGGCCATTTGCGCGGTCATGCTCTACGACGCCAAACTCTCGCAGGATTTCGCCGCCAGATTGCAGCAGGAGGAGATCTTCGTGACGGGATTCTACTACCCGGTCGTGCCCAAGGGCCAGGCGCGCATCCGCGTCCAGGTCTCGGCAGGCCACACGCGGGAGCACCTCGACCGTTGCGTGGAGGCGTTTATCAAGGTCGGTAAAGAGCTAAACGTACAACTTGCATGAAAAAGATTCTGGTAACAGGCGCCCTGGGTCAGATCGGCTCGGAGTTGAGCGAGGAGTTCAACCGCCGCTACGGACGTGAGAACGTGGTGCTGTCCGACATCAACGGCGATGTGAACGGACTGTTCCCCGACAACGCCTTCGAGCGTGTCGACGCGACCGACCGCCACGCCTTGGAGAAGATCGTCGTGAGGCACAACGTCGACACGATCGTCCACCTGGCCGCCATCCTCTCGGCAAGGGGCGAACAGAACCCCGACCTGGCGTGGCACGTCAACATGACGGGACTGTTGAACGTGATCAACATCGCCATAGACCGCAAGTTGGACAGGCTGATGGTCCCCAGCTCGATCGCCGTGTTCGGTCCCCAGTCCACGCTCTACAACGCGCCCCAGGATACGATCCTCAAGCCCAATACGATGTACGGGATCACGAAGGTTGTGGGCGAGATGCTGGCCGACTACTACTACCGCAAGTCGGGCCTCGATCTGCGGGGCATCCGCTACCCGGGGGTAATCAGCTACAAGACCCTGCCGGGCGGCGGGACGACCGACTACGCGGTCGAGATCTTCTATGAGGCGTTGAAGCACGGCCGCTACACCTGCTTTCTGAGCGGGGAGGCGTGCCTGCCGATGATCTATATGCCCGACTGCGTGCGCGCCACGGTCGAGCTGCTGGAAGCCGACCGCCCGGGACTGCGCCACCACGGCGATTACAACGTCGGGGCGATGAGCTTCACGCCCGAGGACCTCGCCGCCGAGATCCGCAAGCACATCCCCAACTTTTCGATCGACTACAAACCCGACTTCCGCCGCGAGATCGCCAAGTACTGGCCCGCCTCGGTCGACGATTCTTCAGCGCGGGCGGAGTGGGGCTGGAAGCCCCAATGGGATATGGAGGCGACGGTAAAGGATATGCTGCTCAGGGTCGGCGAAAAACTGGGCATTCGGGTCCCAACTTTACAGCATTAACCCGGAGCTGACCCCAGCGATCCCGTTGTAGAACCAACTGATCAGCCCGACCAGCAGGATACCGGCCGTGCATAAAACGATCGACAGCCTGTTGTACCCGTCCGTGCGGATGCGCCCCACGGGGTGTTCCTCGGCCGGATTGATAAAGATGGCCTTGACGATCAATAGGTAATAGTAGAGCGAGATGACCGTGTTGACCAACGCGATAAACACCAGTAGGTAATCCCCTTCCGCCGCCGCGGCCGCGAAGATAAAGAACTTACTGAAGAAGCCCGCGAAGGGAGGAATCCCCGCCAGCGAGAAGACCGCCAGGGTCATTACCCACGAGAGCCTCGGGTTGAGCTTGTAAAAGCCGTTGAGGGCCGCGATATCGGTACGCCCCGTGCGGTTTTCCACCGCCGTGATTACCCCGAAGGCCGCCAAATTGGAGAACAGATAGACCAGCACGTAGTAGACCACCGAGGCCATGCCCGCCTCAGAGCTGCCCATCACGCCCAGCAGGATATACCCCGCCTGGGAGATCGACGAGTAGGCGAAAAAGCGCTTCAGCTCCTTCTGGCGCATGGCGAACAGGTTGCCCACCACGATGGTCAGCACCGAGAGCCCCCACAAAAGGCCGTGCCATACGGCCTCGATATGCCCGAACACCCCGTACAGCGCGAAGATCAGCGCGAAACAGGCGGCGCCCTTGGAGACCACCGACAAAAAGGCCGTCACCGGGGTGGGAGCGCCCTGGTAGACGTCCGCCGTCCAGAGGTGGAACGGGACCAGGGAGACCTTGAAGGCCAGCCCGGCCAAAAAGAACGCGAAGCCGAGCACCAGCATCGGGCTCCAGTGCAGGTTAGAGGCCACATCGGCGAAGTACATCGACCCGGTCGCCCCGTAGAGGTACGAGAGGCCGAACATCATAATCCCCGACGAGAGGGCCGAGATCAGGATGTATTTCGCCCCCGCCTCGGCCGATTTTTCACGGTGTTTATTCCACGCGGCCAGGCAGGCCAGCGGCAGCGACGCGGTCTCGATGCCGACGTAGAGCATCATAAAGTTGGTCGCCGACACCATCAGGTACATCCCCAAAAGGGTGGAGAAGAGCACGACGTAGAATTCGCCCTGCCGGATTACCGTATCCTCCCGGCGCAGCCACGCGCCGCATTGCAGCAGCACGATAAAGGTCCCCGCGTTGAGGATGTTCTTCATCATGGCCGTCATGGGAGACGAGAGGTACAGACCCCCGAAGGCCGCCCCGGCGGGTTGGGGCAGAAAGCCCGCGACCATATGCAAACCGAAGAGCACGCACGCCGCCAGGTGGAGGTTCCGGCGCGGCTTTTCGGGGGCGAAAATATCGTATATCAGCAGGATAAGCAGCACGGCCACCAGAGAGCCCTCCTGCCGCAGCATCAAGAAGTTACTGAAATCCATCATAGCAGGCGGGAGATTATGGGTTCAATGCTTACTCCGATCAGATCGCTCGCCGCCGAGGGCCAGACGCCCAATGCGACGATGCAGGCGATCAAGCCGACGGCCGACACTTTTTCATACCATGTGGCGTCGGTCAACGCCAGGTGGCCGTCGTTGACAACGGGTCCGTAGAGTATCTTGCCCACGGTGCGCAGGATGTAGACGGCGGTAATCACGATCGAGCAGCAGGCCACGATGGTCAGCACCCTGTGGAACGTGTCGGGATGCATGAACGAGCCGACGAAGATCGTCATCTCGGCCACAAAGCCGCTCAACCCCGGCAGCCCGAGAGAGGCGAGGCCGGCGATCACGTAGCACACCGACGCGAAGGGCATTACCCTCATCAGCCCGCCCATCTCGCGGATGTCGCGCGTGTGGGTCCGCCCGTAGATCAGCCCGATCAGCGCGAAGAACAGGGCGGTCATCAGCCCGTGCGAGAGCATCTGCAACACCGCCCCGGTCATGGCCGTGCGGTTGAGCATCAAAATGGCGAACAGCACCAGCCCGCAGTGGCTCACCGAGGAGTAGGCGTTGATGTATTTCAAATCGGTCTGCACCACGGCCCCGAAAGCCCCGTAGACCACGCTGATACCCGTCAGGATCAAAAAGATCCACGACAGTTCGGCGGCCGCCTGCGGCATGAGCCAGATCGCCACCCGGAAGCAGCCGTACCCGCCCAGTTTCATCAACACCCCGGCGTGGAGCATCGACACGGCGGTAGGCGCGCTGGCGTGGCCGTCGGGCGACCAGGTGTGGAAGGGGAAGAGCGCGCCCAGCACCCCGAAGCCGAGGAACACGGCGGGGAAGATCCAGTACTGGTGCATCATGGGGATCATCTTGCCCGCCAGCTCGGTAATGTTCATCGTGGTCGCCCCCGAGGTAAAGTAGATGCCCAGGATGCCCACCAAAAGGAACGCCGATCCCGCCATCAGCATCAAAGTCAGCTTCATGGCCGAGTACTCCTTGCGCCCCGTGCCCCACACGCCGATCAGCAGGTACATCGGGATCAGGGCCACCTCGTAGAAGAGGAACATCAAAAACAGGTCGATCGAGATAAAGAACCCGAACACCCCGACCGAGAGCAGACAAAACCATAGGAAGTACTCCCGCGGCATATTCCACGAGGAGAACACCCCGGTAAAGACCACCACCGCCGAGAGCAGCAGCATGAGGATCGAAACCCCGTCCACACCCACCGCGTAGTGGATGTTCAGGGGGGCGTACCAGACCGTGTCGCTGACCAGGCGCATCCCGGCCCCGGCCCCGGGCAGCAACCCGGCGAAGGCCGCGACGCTCAATCCGATAGCCAGGGCCAATAGCAGCGACGAGCCCGCGACCATTATGGTCCGTATGGCCCTCTGCCCGCGCACGGCCAGAAGCGTGCAGAGCATCAGGAGGGGTATAAGGGGAAATAAAGAGAGAATATTCATATGCTTACAGGAATAGAGCCAAAACCGTGATAACCAGCGTTCCGAAAACGAACATCCAGGCGTAGAACTGCACCTTGCCCGATTGGAATCCCTTGATCGCCGCCGCCAATTGCGAGGTCGACCAGCCGATACCGTTCATCGCCCCGTCCACCACATGGCGGTCGAACCAGGCGATGGGGCGCGACACGCAGTTGAAGACGACCTTTCGGGTAACGAACATCCACACCTCGTCGATGTAGAATTTATGGAGCGCGGCGATGTACAACCCACCCATCCGTTGGGCAATCCGCGCGGGACGCTCGCCCCCATTCTTGTAGAGCCACATCGCCAGCGCGATGCCGATTACCGCCGCCGTCGTGCCCATCGCCGCGATGCCCCACGCCACATGGGCGGGGAAGGGCCAGAAGCCCGTCACGCAGGTCAGCGCCGCCAGAACCATCAACGGGATGAGCATGGTCCAACCCGCCTCATGCGGTTTGTGATCGCGTTGCGTCTTCCTGCCCCAGAAGATATTGAAATAGAGCCTGAACATATAGAACGCGGTCAGCCCGGACACCATCCAGAGCGTGAAGAACAGCACCTTGTCGTGCTCCCACGCCGCGTGCAGGATGGCGTCCTTGGAGAAGAAGCCCGAGAAAGGCCAGATGCCGCTGATGGCCAGGCAGGCGATCAGGAAAGTGATGTGCGTGACGCGCATGTACTTGCGCAAGCCCCCCATGCCGCCCATTTCGTTGGTGTGCACGGCGTGGATCACCGCCCCCGCGCCTAAAAAGAGCAGCGCCTTGAAGAACGCGTGGGTGAAAAGGTGGAACATCCCCGCCGTGAGCCCCGTCATGGCGAGGGCGACCATCATGTAGGCGATCTGCGAGATGGTCGAGAAGGCCAGCACGCGCTTGATATCGGTCTGGGTAATGGCGATCACGGCGGCGAATAGGGCCGTGAACGCCCCCACGTAGCCGATCATGTGCAGCACGTCGGGCGTCACGAAGACATAGACCGGGAACAACCGCGCCACCAGGTAAACCCCCGCCACGACCATCGTCGCGGCATGGATCAGCGCCGAAACGGGCGTGGGCCCCTCCATCGCGTCGGGCAGCCAAATATGCAATGGGAACATGGCCGACTTGCCCGCCCCGCCCATAAAGATCAGCGCCATGGCCCACGAAGCCACCGAGAGCCCCATAAAGGATGCCCCGGCGGTCGATGCGGCGACCAGTGACCCGTTGGAAGCCGTAATGGCCGCGAAATCGAACGTCCCTGTATAGTAGGAAAGTATCAATATCCCGATCAGGAAGCCCAGGTCGGCGAACCGCGTAACGATAAAAGCCTTCTTGGACGCCGCCACCGCTGCGGGCCTGGTGTAGTAGAACCCGATCAGCAAATACGACGAAACCCCGACCAGCTCCCAGAAAATATACATCTGGAAGATGTTGGTGGCGACCACCAGCCCCAGCATCGAGAACGAAAACAGCGACAGAAAGGCGTAGTAGCGCTGGAAGCCCCGCTCGCCCTTCATGTACCCGAGCGAGTAGATGTGCACCATCAGCGAGACGGTGGTAATCACGCAAAGCATCATCACCGAGATACCGTCCAGCATCATGCCCAAATCGATATGCAGCGTATCGGAGAACCTCAGCCAGGTAAAGTTCAGGTAATCCGGCGCCAAAGTCCCCCGCGAAAAGGCGAACGCCGCCGCATAGGATAGCAGCGCGCAAACCCCCATCGACACCGTGCCGACGATCCCGGCCGCCCCGGGGCGCAGTTTATGCCCGGCCAGCCCCAAAAACAGGAAAACGGCCAAAGGCAAAATAAGTATCAGCAAAAATCCCATAACGTCAATATTTCATCGTGTCAATATGCCGCACATCGATATTGTCCATGCGCCGGTAGATGTTGATGATGATGGCGATGGCCACCGCCGTCTCCGCCGCCGATATGGCGATGCCGAACAGCGAGAAGAACATCCCCTCCAGATGTTCGGGAAAGAGGTAGCGGTTGAAGACCGAGAAGTTGATCTCCACCGAGTTGAGTATCAGCTCGATCGAGATGAGGATCGCCAGCAGGTTCTTGCGCGTGACAAAGCCGTACACCCCGGCGAAGAACATCACGGAGCTCAGGATCAGGTAGTGCTCCATCGGTATGGTCGTAAAGTCGAACATCGTCTCCATGGTTTTATCGTTTACGGGCGATCAGGATGCCGCCGATCACGCAGGCCAGCAGCAATATACTCAACACCTCGAACGGCAGCAGGTACTGGAATTTCTCGGTGCCCATCAACGCCTGCCCGATCTGCTTCATATTCATCTCCTGGTCGCCCGCGATGGTGGTATTGCCCGCGTAGAGCCACTTGTGCTTGACGGTAACCAGCGTGGTAATCACGAAACCCGCGATCCCCACCGCCAGGCCGCCCCACACCCGCTTGCGGTCGTTCGGCTCCGCCCTGTCGCCCTTGGCCGAGGTAAGCAGGATGGCGAAGATAAAGAGGATCAAAATGCCCCCGGCGTAGACCGACAACTGCACGGCCGCCAGAAAGTGGTAATTCAGCAAAAGGTAGAGCCCCGCCGTGCCGATCAGCACGATCAGCAGGTAGGTCGCCGCCCGGAGCATACGCTTCGATGTGACGGCCAGCACCGAACAGACGGATATGGCCGCCGCGAGGATGTAGAATGTGATAACGCTTCCCATAATCTATTCGGTTTTAGCGGCTGGCGCAGCCTCTTTCGGAGCCAGCGACGAGCCGGGCGCGTTGAGTTGTTTGAACAGCTTTTCCCGCGTAAAGAGCGAGTGTTCGAAGTTGTTGGTCCACGCGATCGCGTCCTGCGGGCAGGTCTGGGTGCACAAAGCGCAGAACGTGCAGCTCCCCAAATCCCACATATGCCGGTCGAGCACCTTGCGTTCGCGCCCGGTAACGGGATCGGCCTCCATGCGGGATACGATCCGAATCGTTCCGTTGGGGCAGCTCATTTCGCAGATCCCGCACGCCGTGCATTTGTGTCGGTTTTGCCCGTCGTGCGGCATGACGAGCTCCCCCCGGAACGCTTCGGGGTAGAGATGCTTGCCCCGGTTTTCGGGGTATTGCTCGGTCACTTTGGGCCGCCAGAAGTTGAGCATGGAGATATACATCCCCTGCATCAGCCCCCACAACCCGAGGAAAACCTCTTTTATGTATCTCCAGATTGTCATACGATTACCCAAACGGCCATTAAGAGTAAGTTAACCAAGCAGATGGGCATCAATATTTTCCACTCAAGCCCCAGCAGTTGGTCGATCCTCAAACGCGGGAATGACCACCGCACCCAAAGGGCGATAAAGATGCACGCGAAGGTCTTGCCGAAGAACCAGATAAAGGACGGAATCCAGTCCATCGCCGCGTTGAACGCCTCCCATCCGGGAACGTGCAGCGGCATCCAGCCCCCCAGGAACATCGTCGAGGCGATGGCCGCGATGATGAACATATTCATATACTCGGCCAGGTAGAAGAACCCGAACTGGATGCCCGAGTACTCGGTGTGGTACCCGGCGGTCAGCTCCGACTCCGCCTCGGGCAGGTCGAAGGGCCCTCGGTTGGTCTCGGCGTGCCCCGCGATCAGGTAGATCAGAAAGGCGATCATGGCGGGAATCCCCCCGCGAAATATATTCCACCCGGCGGCCTGCTGCTCCACGATCTCGGAGATCTGCATCGTGCCCGTGAGGATCACGATGGCCAGCAGCGACAGTCCCGCCGAAATCTCGTAGCTGATCAGCTGCGCGCCCGAGCGCATGGCCCCGATCATGGTGTACTTGCTGTTGGACGACCATCCGGCCAGCAGAATACCGACCACCCCCAAGGAGGAGACGGCCAGCAGGTAGAACACCCCGATGTTGAAGTCCACCGCCTGCAACCCTTTGGCAAAGGGCAGCGCCCCGAAGGTGCAGATCGAGCCGATAATAACGATGAACGAGGCCAAACGGAACAAAAAGTGGTCCGCCCTGTCCAGCCGGATCAGCTCCTTTAAAAGGATCTTGACCATATCGGCCACGGACTGCAACAAGCCCCATTTACCCACCCTGTTGGGCCCGATGCGGCACTGGAAAAAGGCGCAAACCTTGCGCTCCAGCCAGATCAGGATCAGCGCCAGCACGGCGTAGGCGACCAGCAGCGCCACCCCGATCAGGACAAACTCCACGGCCAGCGCCCAGCCGCCGGGCATCCACCCGCGCAGCAAGGCGTCGATCCAATGCGTAATTTGAGAGAAACTCCACATATCAACGGTCAATACAAGGTATGACATAATCCAACGAAGCCCCCAGCATGATCAAATCGGCCACCTTGGTCTGCGTGGCGATGGCCTTCAACGCCCCCACCAGGGTCAGCGACGGCGAACGGAATTTGACGCGGTAGGGCGATTTGTCCCCCCGCGATTCCACGTGGACGCAGAATTGCCCCCGGGCGTTCTCCACCCGTTGGAAGTACTCGCCCTCGGGCAAACGGATTACCGCCTTGGTCCTGGCGGCGAAAGGCCCTTCGGGAATGTTGTCCACCAGTTGCTCTAAGATGCGCAGCGATTGCTCGATCTCGTCCAGGCGGATGACGTAGCGGTCGAAGGTCTCGCCGCCCGTGCGCACCACCTCGTCGAAATCGACGCGCGAGTAGGCCCCGTAAGGCTCGATCTTGCGGATATCGTTGCGCCACCCCGAAGCGCGGCCCGACGGTCCCGTCGCGCCCAGCGATATGGCTTTGGCCTTGTCCAGGCAGCCGATGCCCTTCATCCGTCCCCGCGCGATGGGGTTGCCCGTGAAGAGCAGGTGGTGCTCGCGCAGCATCTTGCGCATGTAGGGGATGAATTCGCGCACCTGCCGTTGGAAATCGGGGTGTATGTCGTTAGCCACCCCCCCGATCACGTTGTAATTCGCCATCAATCGCCCCCCGGCGGTCCCCTCGAAGATATCCATGATCTTCTCCCGGTCCCTCATCCCGTAGACGAAGGCGGTGATCGATCCCATGTCCATGCACATGCAGCCCCAGCCCAGCAGGTGGGAGGCGATGCGCGTCAACTCGTCCATGATGGTCCGCACCACGACCGCCCGGTCGGGCACCTCGATCTCGAGCGCCTTTTCGGCCAGCAAACAGACGGCGTGGCGGTTCATCGTCCCCGAGAGGTAGTCCAACCTGTCGGTCAGGTGCAATATCTGGGGGTAGGTGTAGGCCTCGCACATCTTCTCGATCCCGCGGTGGATGTACCCGAACACGGGATCGACCTTGCGGATGATCTCCCCGTCCAGCGAGACGCGCAGGTGCAAAACCCCGTGCATGGCGGGGTGCTGGGGCCCGAAGTTGACGACGTAATCGCTGTCGGTGAAGAGCCTGCGCACCTCCTCGACCTTCTGGCCCATGTGCATGGAGACCGTGGGCACGCTCTCCATATCCTTGATGTGCTCATTGTGCAAAGGCACGGGATTCAGCTCCGGCGAAGCGTCGTAATCCTTGCGCAGCGGGAAGCCGTTCCAGTCCGTGCGCAAAAAGATGCGGCGCATATCGGGGTGGTTGATAAAGCGGATGCCGAAAAAATCGTACACCTCGCGCTCATACACCTCGGCCGCGTCCCAAAGATCGCTCACGGTGGGAAGCTCGGGCTTTTCACGCTCCAGAGTCGAGGTCTTGAGCACCACCACCCGCGAGGGGTCCCCGCTCGGCGAGAGGTAGTAGGTAACGCCCAGTTTTTCGCCGTCGTCTGTCCCGAGAAGGTCGATCAAATAGTCGTAATCCTCCGTGCGCATCAGGTGTGCGGCCACCTTGCGGAGTTGTTCGGGCGGGACCGCCGCCTCCAACCGTCCCTGCCGCTCCGAGATCTCCAGGCCGGGGAATATGGAGAGTTTATTTTTCAGCGTTTGCATCGTCTCCATCGTTTTTGATTTTCGGCTGGTCGGGCAGGCGGAAGAAATTCTGCACCTTGATCTTGCGCTGCAACTGCATCATCCCGTACAGTATCGCGTCGGGGCGCGGCGGGCATCCGGGCACGTACACGTCCACCGGGATGATCTTGTCCACGCCCATCACGGTATGGTACGAGCTTTTGAAAGGCCCTCCGCCGATGGCGCAACTGCCGACGGCCATCACGTATTTCGGCTCTGCCATCTGCTCGTAGAGGCGCAGCAGCACGGGTGCCATCTTGTGCACGATGGTCCCGCAGACGAAGATCACGTCGGCCTGCCGCGGGCTGTTGCGCGTCACCTCCCACCCGAAGCGGGCGAAGTCGGCGCGCGCTGCCCCCACGCACATGAATTCGATGCCGCAACAGCTCGTTGCGAAGGTCAGCGGCCAGACCGAATTGGAACGCCCCCAGTTGATAAAGTCGTTGATCGAGCCCACGAAGACGTTGACGCCGTTCTTACGAAGCTCGTCGACGTACTGCTCCAAGTACTCGTTGTCGTTAAAATCCCCGTATTCCATGTCGGGGATGCGTATCTTTTTTACTTCCATCTCAACGCTCCTTTTTTCCACGCGTAGGCCAGCCCGAGGGAGAGCACGACGATAAAGAACAACACACAAAACAGCCCCTGCGGCCCCATGTCGCGCATAACGGTGGCCCAGGGGAACAGCAGCACGGTCTCCACGTCGAACACCAGGTAGAGGATGGCGAAGAGGTAATATCCCACCCGGAACTGCATCCACGAGGTGCCGCGGGTGGGGATGCCGCACTCATAGGGCTGCCCTTTCAGGGGGTTGGTGGAGTGGGGGGCCAGCAACCATGCCAGCACGAGCGCAGCCCCCACCAACACCAGGGAGGTTGCGAATAAGACGACGAACAGCGACGAATTGGTCATACGAAAAAACGTTCAGGGGAAATAAACGGGTCATTTACTGCAACAATCATGCGCAGTTACAGGCAAGCCAGGGCCGGGTTCGGCCCGTCAAATGTTCAATCGGTGCAACCTGCTCAGGGGCAGGGAGGTGGGGCATACGCCCCGGGCAGGGGAGTGCCCCCTGCAAAGATCCGCTGCCGGGGTACGGAGACCGGCGATCGCGCATTTGACTCCTTTGGTGTGGTTTTGCTGGTCCTCGGTGCAGGATGCTTTGCATGCGCCCGTGGGGCAGCTTACCTCGGCCGGACCGCAGGGGTTGCCGTGCGGCGTCGCGACGGCTACCGTCACATCGGCCTGTGGTCGGGTGATTTGGCTGCGTATGCCGCCCGAAATCCCGGCCATGTTGAGCATGGCGGAAAAAGACAGTAATAGCAGCAGAATTCTCACCCTCGATAGATTTTTCCGCTGCAAATATAGTAAAATATTCGCTGCGGCGCCCTCTTGCCGCTATTTTTTAGCCGTGCCCGGGCACGGAAACGACTCTTCTTAAACCCACTCCTCGCCGATCACCCCGCCGCGTACGGAGAGGGTGACCACCTTCATCGGGACTTTGCGCGACGCTTTCTCGCGGGCTGTCTGCGCGATACGGACCAGCCCTCCGCAGCAGGGGACCTCCATCACGGCCACGGTCAGGGTGTCGATCCCCGACTGGTCGATCATGGCCGCGAGCCTGTCGACGTAGGAGGTGGTGTCGTTGTCGAGTTTGGGGCAGGCGATGGCCAGCGCCTTGCCTTTCAGCAGCCGGTTGTGGAAATCGCCGCAGGCGAAGGCCGTGCAGTCGGCAGCCAGAAGCAGGTTGGCCCCTTGCAGGAAAGGCGCGCCGGGATTCAACAGGTGGAGCTGCACGGGAAACTGGCGCAACTCCGAAGCCTGGGGCGCGGCAGGCACCACCGGCGAGAACATGTGTCCCGCCGCCGGAGCATCCACCCCCCTGAAATCCCTCATCATCGACCCCGGGCACCCGCAGGGCAACGGCTCTTGTTTGGCCGCCTGTTGCCGCTCATTGACCGCCTCTTCGTCAAAGGCCTCGGCTTCGCGCTCCTCGAGGGTGATCGCCCCCACCGGGCACTCGCCGATGCAGGCGCCCAACCCGTCGCAATACTGCTCGCTGATGAGTCTGGCCTTCCCGTTTATGAGTTGCAGCGCCCCTTCGTGGCAGCCGGTGATGCACTCCCCGCAACCGTTGCAGAGAGCCTCGTCGATCCTGATGATGGTCCTTTTCATGCCGCAAAGTTACGATGGGAACGCCCCAAAATTTGACACCTTTGTTGCATTTTACTATTTTTACGGCAAATTACCCGCCATGGACTATACCGCCCTGACCCGCACCGCCTTGTTCGCCGGGATAACCCCGGAGCAGATCGCCGCCCTTTTCCAGGAGTTCGGCATCCGCGAGACCGCCTATAAAAAGGGCGATACGCTCGCCCGACAGGACGAGCCGTGCAACCGTTTGATCGTGCTGTTGACCGGGGCCGCCCAGGGCGCGATGTCCGACCCTTCGGGCAAGGTGGTCAAGGTCGACGACATCGAGGCCCCCAACCCGCTGGCGATCCTCTTTCTGTTCGGCCCCGACAACCGCTTCCCCGTGACGGCCACGGCGACCCAAGCCGGCACGGCCGTCGTCATCCCGCGCGGGGTCGTGTTGCGGATGCTCTCGCGCAACGAGCGTTTGCTGGAGAACTACCTCAACATCTCCGCCGCCTTCGCCGCCCGCTTGAGCCGCAAGCTCCATCTGATGTCGTTCCGCACCATCCGCCAGAAGGTGGCGATGTATTTGCTCGACCTCTCCAAAAAGGCGGACTTTCAGCCCGTGCGCCTCGACCGTACCCACACAGCGCTGGCCGAGTATTTCGGCGTTTCGCGCCAGGCCCTGGAGCGGGAGATGAAAAACATGGCCGCCGACGGGCTGATTTCCGTACAGGGCAAAATGATTACCCTGGCTGATAAGCGGGAATTGACCCGGCTGGTCAGCTTCTGATTTTTATTCGAACTCCCGGAGGATCTTCCGGATGTTGCCCGGATCGACCTTTGCGAAGACCTTTTCGCCGATCATCATCACCGGGGCCAGCCCGCACGCGCCCACGCAGCGCAGGCAGTCCAGCGAGAAGCGTCCGTCGGGGGTCACACCGCCCACATCGATTCCCAGCTCGCCCGCCAGGGCCTCGATCACTTTTTCCGCTCCGGTCACATAGCACGCCGTACCCCGGCACACCGAGATCGGGTAACGCCCTTTGGGGGCCATGGTAAAGAAGGAGTAGAAGGTAACCACGCCGTAGACCTTCGAGACGGGAATGTTGAGGCTTAGGGCGATCTCCCGCTGCACCTCTTCGGGCAGGTAGCCCAACTCGCCCTGCACGGTGTGCAGCACGCCGATCAGCTCCCCGGGATCGTTGCCGAAATCGGTGCAGATATCCCGGATCATCTGCTTGTGGCAATCGGGCAGGGCCTTGTATGGGGTATTCGGGTTCATCATCGCTTGTTTTTCCGGTGGAAGTAACGGGTGTGGAGCAGCTCATGGGCCTTCCCGGTCATGGGCTTGCCCAAAAACTCTTCGTAGAGGCTCACCACGAAGGGGTTCTCGTGCGATTTGCGGATGGGCTTGGCGGCGTCCTCCTGATATATGGCCTTTTGGCGCGCCTTGATGATCCTGCTGTCGCCGTGGTGGAGGGGTTGCCCCGCCCCGCCTATGCAGCCGCCGGGGCACGCCATGATCTCGATGGCGTGGAAGTTATACATCCCGCTGCGTATGCCGTCCAGCAGCTTGCGCGCGTTGCCCAGCCCGTGGGCTATGCCGATGTTGAGCGTTATGCCGTCCATCTCGACCGAGGCCGTGCGTATGCCTTCCAGCCCGCGCATCTCCTTGAAGTCGACCTTCTCGAGCGTCATGCCCGTGTGCAGTTCGCAGGCGGTCCGGGTGGCGGCCTCGATCACGCCGCCCGTGGTCCCGAAGATCACGCCCGCGCCCGAGGAGTAGCCCATCGGGTTATCGAACTCCTCGTCGGGCAGCGCCGCGAAGTCGATGTTGGCCATGCGGATCAACGCGGCCAGTTCGCGCGTCGAGATCGAGAAGTCCACGTCGGGGTTCTCGCCCGTTTTGAACTCCTCTCTCTGGCACTCGAATTTCTTGGCCAGGCAGGGCATGACCGACACGACCACCATCTGTTCGCGCGGGATCTCCATCTTTTGGGCCAGCCACGTCTTGGCCACCGATCCGAACATCTGCTGGGGCGAGCGTGCCGAGGAGGGCACGTCGAGCATATCGGGGTAGTTGGTCTCGAAGAAGTTGACCCACGCCGGGCAGCAGGAGGTCAGGATGGGCAGCTTGACCGTCTTGTCCCCTTTGAGGTGGCGGTCGATCCTCTCCAGCAGCTCGGTCCCCTCTTCCATAATGGTCAGGTCGGCCGCGAAGTCGGTGTCGAACACCTTGTCGAATCCCAGCCTGCGCAGCGCGGCGACCAGTTTGCCCGTCACCAACGTGCCGGGGGCCATGCCGAACTCCTCGCCCAGGGCCGCCCTGACGGCGGGCGCGGTCTGCACGACCACTTTTTTGGACTTGTCGGCCAGCGCGCGGATCACCCTGGGCGTGCTGTCCTGCTCGGTCAGCGCCCCGGTGGGGCACACGGCCACGCATTGCCCGCAGAAGGTGCAGGGCGAAGCGACCAAGTCCTGCTCGAAGGCGGGGGCGACCACGGCCCTGAATCCCCGGCCTATGGCGCTCAGCGCGCCCACGGTCTGCACGTCGTTGCACACCATCTCGCACCGGCGGCACATCACGCACTTGTCCATGTCGCGGATCAGCGACGGGGAGGCGTCCCTGCGGTAGGTCGACACCTCGGTGTTCTCCACCCGGTGTACCTCCCGGATGCCGAACCTCACCGCCAAATCCTGCAAGTCGCACTTGCCCGACTTGGAGCAGATCAAACAATCCTTCGGGTGGTCGGAGAGGATCAATTCAAGCACGGTCTTGCGCGCGTTCAGCACCCTGGGCGTGTTGGTCCTGACCTCCATCCCTTCGGCGCAGATCGTCGAGCACGCGGGAGCGAGGTTGCGCCTGCCCGCGACCTCCACCACGCAGAGGCGGCATCCGCCCGGGCGGTTGGTGATGCCCAGGTGGTCGAGTTTCATGTGGCACAGCGTGGGGATGTTGATCCCGGCCATCCGCGCCGCCTTGAGCAGCGAGACGCCTTTGTCCACCTCCATGGGCTTGTTGTCTATGCAGAGAGAGATCTTTTCCATATCAGTGAACCTCCACGGCGTTGAATGTACACTTGTCGAAACATATCCCGCAGCGTATGCAGGCCTCCTGGTCGATGAAGTTGGGGACCCTGCGCCCGCCGTGGATCGCCTTGGTGGGGCACACGGCGGTACAGAGCAGGCAGCCCGTACACTTTTCGGTAATGATGGTGTAGTACCTCAGCGCGCGGCAGCTTCCGGCCGGGCAGCGCCGCAGGTGGACGTGGGCGAGGTACTCGTCCCGGAAGTGCTCCAGGGTCGAGAGCACGGGGTTGGGCGACGTCTGTCCCAACCCGCACAGGGCGGTGTCCTTGATCACCCCGGCCAGGTTGTACAATTGTTCGAGGTCCTCCTCGGTCCCGTCCCCGTTGCATATCCGTTCCAGGATCTCGTGCAGGCGCTTGTTTCCCACCCGGCAGGGGGCGCACTTGCCGCACGACTCGTCGAGGGAGAAGCCGAGGTAGAACTTCGCCACCGAGACCATGCAGTCGTCCTGGTCCATGACGATCATCCCGCCCGAGCCCATCATCGAGCCCGCGGCGACCAGGCTGTCGAAGTCGATCGGGGTGTCGAGGTGCTTGGCGGTCAAACAGCCGCCCGAGGGTCCGCCGGTCTGCACGGCCTTGAATTTCTTGCCGCCGCGTATGCCGCCGCCGATATCGAAGATCACCTCACGCAGGGTCGTCCCCATGGGCACTTCGACCAGCCCCACGTTGTTGACCTTGCCGGCCAGCGCGAAGACCTTGGTCCCTTTCGATTTTTCGGTCCCGATCGAGGCGTACCATTCGGCCCCGTTGAGCAGGATGGCGGGTATGTTGGCCAGCGTCTCCACGTTGTTCACGCAGGTCGGCTTTCCTTTGTAGCCCGATTCGGTGGGGAAGGGGGGCTTCACGGTGGGCTCGCCCCGCAGCCCCTCCATGGAGTGGATCAGCGCGGTCTCCTCGCCGCAGACGAAGGCGCCCGCCCCGTAGCGCAATTCTATGTCGAAGCCGAATTTCGACCCCAGTATCCTGTTGCCCAGCAGCCCCGCTTCGCGCGCCTGCGCGATGGCCGTTTTGAGGCGTTTGATCGCCAGCGGGTACTCCGCCCGGATGTAGACCAGCCCTTTCGACGCCCCGATGCAGTACCCGCAGACCGCCATCGCCTCGATGATCGAGTGGGGGTCGCCCTCCAGGATGGAACGGTCCATGAACGCCCCGGGATCTCCCTCGTCGGCGTTGCATACCACGTATTTTTGGCCGGCTTTGGCCTGCGAGGCGAACTCCCACTTGCGTCCCGTGGGGAATCCGCCGCCGCCCCGTCCCCGCAGGCCCGACTCTTTGACCAGCTCGACCGCCTCTTGCGGGGTCATCCCGGAGACCGCCTTGGCGAGCGCCGCGTAGCCCCCCCGGGAGATATATTCCGGCAGGTTTTCCGGGTCGATCATCCCGCAGTTGCGCAGCGCGATGCGCGTCTGCTCCCTGACGGGGATGATCCCTTGCTGGGGTACAACCCCGTCGCGCATATACCCCGCGACGAGCTGCGTTGCTTTTTCGGTGTCCATCCAGCCGAACACGACCGGCTTTTGGCCCGGCAGGGTAACCTCCACCGTGGGTTCGGCGTAACAAAAACCCATGCAGCCCGTGGGGGTCAGGATGGCCGGGATGCCCTCGGCCTCCACGCCCCGGACGATCGCTTCCATCACAGGCGCGGAGCCTGCCGCGATGCTGCATGTGGCCATCGCCACCCGGATACGCACCGGGGTTTGCGCGTTTTTTTGCCCTTCGGGGATGCCGCACACTTTCCCTTCATACTGCCGCCCGAGAAGGTACAATTCGTCCGGGGAGGTTATCTTTTTCATAGGGGAACGGTTGAAATGCCCTGCTAATATATCACTTTTTCCCCGTTTTCAAAACGAAAATCGCCAAAAACAGTATTTAATATGACAATTTCGGGCAAAAAACCGCCCTTATACGGGGACGGTAAACCAGAACGATGAGCCCTTGCCCTTTTCGGAGTCCACCCCGACCGCCCCGCCCATCCTTTCGGCTATGCTGCGGCAGATGGCCAGCCCGAGCCCGGTCCCGGGGATGAAGTCGTTGATCTTGACAAAGCGGTCGAACACGGTGGCGGCCTGCTCGGGGGTCATCCCGATCCCGGTGTCCCCGACCCTGAACGTTATCATGCCGTCCGCTACCTCATAGTCGAGCCACACATGCCCTTCGCTTGTGAATTTCAGGGCGTTGGACACGAAGTTGGATAACACCTGGTTGATCCGTTTGGCGTCGCTTTTGATGATCGTGCTGCGCTGCTGCCCCTCGCCCAGGAAACGCAGTTCCACCCCGGCGGGGACCCTGGGGTAGAACGACCGGACCACCTGGGAGCACAGATCGTCCACGTGCATATCGTCCAGCGAGATCTCGATCGTCCCGGCCTCGATCTTGGAGAGGTCCAGTATATCGGAGATCAAATTGAGCAGGTGCTGGTTGTTCTTCTCGATGATGGCCATGTACTCCTTGCGTTCCTCCTTGTCGTCGGTCTCGCTCAACAACGCGGAGAATCCCACGATGGCGTTCAGCGGGGTGCGTATCTCGTGGCTCATGTTGGCCAAAAAGGCCGATTTGAGCCTGTCCGACTCTTCGGCTTTCTGCTTTGCGGCGATCAGCTTTTGCTCGGCCAGCTTGATCTCGTTGACGTTGTAGTTGATCCCGACCAGTTGCACGACCCCGTTTTCGGGATCGTATTCGGTCACGCTGCACGTCGTGCGCAGCCATTTCCAGCCCCCCTGCGTGTCGCGGACGCGGAATTCGAGGCTCATCGACTTCTCTTTTCCGGCCACCGCGTCCGCGAACCATTTGTCCAGCACCAGCGCGTCGTCGGGATGGATCAGGCGCGTGTAGTCCTCAAATTCGACTACTTTTTTGTCCAGCCCCATGTTGCGGTACCACTGGTCGGAGTAGAAAGATTCGTTTTTGAGCGGATTCAACCTGAAGAACCCGAGCTCGGCCGTCACCGCCGCCGCGTTGAACGCCGATTCGAAGTCCCTCAAACGGGACGACGCCTCGTAGACGGCCTGGGCGGCCATAACCTGTTCATGTACATCCATGAACAGGGCGACCACATTGCCCGGTTGGGGCGAATAGATTACCGTCTGGTAGTAGCGCATGTTGTGCCGCACCTGTTCCCGGTGCTCGTGCACCTTTCCCCGGAAGGCCACATCGGCCAGGATGCCCAGATCGAGCGGTTCCACATAGATGGGGCCCACTTCGCTCAGCGTTTTGCCGATCAGTTGTTCGCGTTTCCGGCCCATGATCTCAAGGAACTTGTCGTTCACGTCTATGTAGGTGTACTCGGCCACCCTCCCGTCCTCGCCCATTTTCACGTCGAGGCAGAAGTAGCCCATCGGCATGTTGCTGTAAAGTGAGTCCAAAAAGTCGCTCTTTTGGTGCGCCTCATCCTCCGAGCGCCCCAGCGCGAGGCATACGCCGATCACGTTGGAAACCGAGAGGAACGACTCCTTGTCCAGGTAGGTCCATTCCCGCCGCCTGTCGGCGAGGTCGACCTTGATAAAGCCCCACACACCCTGCCTGGAGACCAGCGGCGCGGCCATCGACGAGAGGACCTTCTGCCCGCCGTACGATCCGAATTCGGCGTTGTAATTGCCGGGTACATGGAGGATGTCGCTGCGGAACGACGGCTTTTTGTCGATCAGCTCCTCCATCCAGCTCGCCCGCGCGGGCAGCCCTTTGAGCAGGCTTTTGATGGGGGTGGTCTGTTTGTCCACCGACTCGAACAGGCAGTCGAACGTGCGCTGTTGGTGGTCGAAGACGCATATGTAGGCGTGGTTGGCCCCGTAGTTCTCCCTGACCATGTCGAGCATGGTCTGGACCACGTTCTGGTCCGACGCGTTGTCGAGCAAACCCAGCAGGGTGCGCGTGACGGAGGTCTGCCACCCCAGCAATTTGTCCAGGCTGGCGGTCGAACTCTCCTCGTCGACTTGCGATCCGGGGACCTGATCGATGTATTGCATGATCCCCTCCACCAGGCCTGTGGCCACGTCGCGCCTGGCGGCTTTCATCCGAAGCCAGCGGAATCCATCGACGGTCGAGAGCATGAAATTCTCGTCGAACCCCTCGGGCGAGGAGACCAGTTTTTTGAGTCCGGCCAAAGTCTCCAACCGTGCGTCGGGGTTTGCCAGCGTGGCGAAGCGGTCGAAGTCTACGGTGTCTGATTTAAGTCCGAGCAGTTGGACCAGGTAGTCCGAGAAGCTGAGCGTGCGTTTATCCAGATCGGCGCGCCACCAGCCGACCTTCGCGGTCTGCTGAAGCATTTCCATCAGGCGTATGTCGCTGGCAGTGGACTCCATAACTGAACAGGCGGCGAACCCTTCCGGAACGCCGCCTGCAAATGTAGGAAAAAAAACTTATTTCCCTGCGCAAACTTCTACCAACCTGTCGACTACGGCCGGAATGTCATTGGGGTCGACCTTTAAAAAGCGGTGTTTTCCGCCTTCCACGGGCGTAAAACGGCTGTACCCGTCCTCTGCGATGGTGATGGTCCCCGGCTCTGAAATGCCCAGCCGGCTGTCGCCGGGCTCGACGGCGTAGAGCACCGAGGTCAAATCCCACGTGGGGCGATCGTAGGGCATCGGCAGATAGGCTTTGTACGATACGCACAACGGAGCCTGCTCGCCCCCCTTGAAATCGGCCAGCACGCTCGACGCGGGGTAGAGGATGCGCACGCCCACCTCCGAGCCGCTCGCCACGAGCTGCGTGGGCCACCTGGCAAAGAGCGTTTTGGAGGCGTCCAGATCCTGCATGATGTTCCATTCGGGGTTGTTGAACGTGTCGTCGTTGTAGGTCCCGCCCATCACCGAGAGCAGTTTCACCTTTTTGGCGACCAACTCCACGCCCGTCAAAGGACTGATTTCGTCCGCCGGGGAGTCCAGCAGCCGGGCCACGTTGGTGTAGGGCCCCACGGCGATAAAGACGACCGACGCGTCGTCGGCCTGCGCCAGCAATCGGCGGTAGAGCTTGTACCCCTCGGGCAGGCTGTCGGCGATGGAGCGCTCCGGAAAGAGGATGTGCCGCCCGTCGATCAGCGTATCGAGGGTCACGCCCACATAATCCCCCTGCTCGGGGTTGGGGTTGGCCCCCTGGTAAACGTACCCGATCGGCATCTCCCCCTGCCCGTTGAGGCGGCAATAGGCGTCGATGTAGTCGATCGAGCGGGGGTACATCTTGCCGATGCCGATGCCCAGCAGGTCGATCACCCCTTTGTTGTGGTAGTTCAGAAGCATCTGGAGGGCCAGCACATCGTCGATGTCGTTCCCGGGATCGGTATCGAAGATCACGGGGATCGGCGCGGGCGTTTGCTGTTTGGGTGCGGCGCATCCCGCGGCCAGTACGCCCAGGCACAGGATAAAAGCGATGTATTTCATGGCTAACGGTATTTTAACAGATTCCCGGACGCAATATACGAAATTGCGCCCGGGATCTGCGTTAAGTTTTACACTACGGCTGCGGCATATCCTCCGCCGCGATCATCTTGAACTCGTAGTACGAGTTGCCCATGGCGTTGTAGTTGATAAAGTCGGGCCTTCCGTCCGCCCCGCAGCAGAAGAAGGAGTAGACTCCGATCTTGCCGTTGGAGACGGTCAGCGCGCTGCTCTTGATGTCGGCGGCAGGGGAGGGGTGTCCGTCCCACAGGGCGAAGAAGTGGACGATGCGCACGTTGCCGTCTGCGTTCACGTCGAAGAACCAGGCGTCCCAGGGGTCTGCGCTCATGGCGCCGGTCACAGGGTCGACGTAGTTGTTGGGCCATGCGTTGCCAGTCCACTGCAATACGCTGTGGGTGACCACGTTGTAGAAGTTGTAGTATTCCAGCGTGGGGACGGGCCCGTAGCCGAAGTAGTACCCTTTGCGGAACTTCTGCTTGTCGCTGCCGTCCCAGGTCTCCACGTTGTAGGGCGCGGTCGTGGTCACCACGTCCGCCGCCACCACCTGGGTCAGGTCGCTGGCCAGGCAGATGACGTAATCCTTGCCTTCGCGCCATTTGAAGCGGTTGCCGTAGTCGCTCTTGACGGAGGTCAGGGTAAACTGCGTGGTGTAGGTCGCCCCTTCGTCACCGTAGGTCAGTACGTGCTTGACGATCTTTGTCCCGGTCGTGGCGATGGAGAGACTCAGTTTGTCGGAGGTCGATACCTCCACGTTGTCCACCTTCCAGGAGTGGGTGCCGGTAATGCCGGTCAGGGTGGCGCTCAGGCGCAGCATCTCCCCGATGCTCCGCTCGAAGGAGCGTGCCGCGGTCGAGAAGGCGATGCCCGGGTTGGCGCCCTGGGACACCTCCACGGTAAAGGGATGGCGGTCGGCGCCGTAGCCGTTCAGGGCCGAGTAGACCACCTCAAAGGTCCCCGCGTCGGGGAAGGCGTACTCCAGGGTGGCCTCGTTGCCGATCACCGTGTTGCCGATCTTCCATTCGTGCTGGACGTTGTAACCCCCGGTCACGGTCGCCGAGAGGGAGAACGTGGTCCCGGTGATCGCCGTAAAGGAGGTCTCGGTGGAGGAGAGGGTCGCTTTGGGCGGGATGGTGTGGCCCGGAATATCCATGTCGTCCGAGTCGTTGCAACCGACGGCCAGGGAGGTGATCCCCAGACCGAGCGCCAGATAAAGGAACAGCGTTTTGATTTTCATGGTCAGAGAGTTTTAAGGTTTTAGCGTTTTTAGGTTTTTCACTTTGAATTGGTAATCCCCCGATCCGATCTCTTGCGGGACTTCGCCGGGAAGGCATAGCGTGGCCTTTGTATTGGGCGGCACGCTGATGCGGTAGGTAGTGTGATTGCGCGAGACCTCCCATTCGCTGCGGATCGTCCCCCGGATCGAGCGGTACGAACCCCGCATCCATCCGACCCTTGCGTCGGGGTGGGGACGCAGCACGATCTGCGAGTAGCCCGCGTCCTGCGCGTCGATGCCCAGCGCGTAGCGGAAGATCCACTCGGCCACCGACCCGAAGGCGTAGTGGCTGAACGAGTTCATCTTGGCGTTGTTGTTGCCGTCGCGCCCGCCGAATCCGTACTCTTGGGTGTAGCTGTCCCAGCGCTCCCAGATCGAGGTCGCCCCGTTCTGGATCGAGTAGCCCCAGCCCGGATAGCCGGTTTGCAGCAGCAGCCCGTAGGCGGTCTCGGAGTGGTCGTAGCGGGAGAGGGCCAGCATCACGTGCTTGGTCCCGAGAAAACCCGTGGCGAAGCGCCCGCCGTTCTCTTGGATCATCTCCGCCAGGCGGTCGGCCCCTTTCTGGGCCAGTTGCCCGGGGAAGAGGTCGAAGCACAGGGCCAGCGCGTAAGCGGTCTGGTTGTCGTTCCCGGGTATGCGTCCATTGGCGTCGATGTACTTCCCGGCGAAGGCCGCTTTGATGCCGCCCGCGAGCGAAGCGAAACGGACGGAATCCTCTTTTTGCCCGATCGCCCCGGCCATTTCGGCCATCAGGGCCGCGTCGTAGGCGTAATACGCGCTGGCGATCAAATCGCTCGTGGCGGTATTGCCCACGGCCAGCCAATCGCCGAACGAGGCCATCCCGGGCATCAGGTATCCGTCGGCAAGCTGCGCCATGAAATCCATGAAACGCTTCATTCCGGGGTAGTTGCGCTCCACGGCGCGCGTGTCGCCGTAGACTTTCCACTGGGTCCAGGGTACGATCACCCCGGCGTCCATCCACCCGGGCGAATACTCCAGCGGGATGGCGTGGGGGTAGGGGGAGAAGCTCGGATAGGCCCCGTAGCTGCGCTGCGAGTCATTTAGATCGACCAGCCACTTCGACAGGAAGCTCGCCACGTCGGCGTTGAAGGTCGCCGAGCGCGCGTAGATCTGTATATCGCCCGTCCAACCCAAACGCTCGTCGCGCTGCGGGCAGTCGGTCGGTATCTCGAAGAAGTTGGCCTGCTGTGTAGTGGTTATGTTCCGCCACAGGGTGTTGACCATCGCGTTGCCGCACTCGAAGGTCGTGGTCGCGGGTGTGGGCGATGTGAGCACGATACCGGTCAGCGTGTCCCTTTCAGGCACGTAGTCCAGTCCGGTAAGCTCCACGTAGCGGAATCCGTGGTAGGTGAATTCCGGGGTCCATTGCTGTTGCCCGTCCTTCATCGTGTAGGAATCCGTGGCGCGTGCGCAGCGCAGGTTCTCGACCATCAAACTGCCGTCGGGATGGAGCATCTCCCCGTAACGCAACGTGAGGAGCTGTCCCGCCTTGCCGTGCACTTTGAGGCGCACGACCCCGGCGAAGTTCCTGCCCATGTCGAAGATCCAGACCCCGGGCGCGCGCTCGACGACCGAGACGGGCACCAGCGATTCGATCTCCCGCACCGGCTCCGCAATGGCCGCCTGGAGCGCGCCTTCGGGATTGGGCGAGATCTGCGCCGCCTGCCATTTGCTGTCGTCGAATCCGGGCGTATCCCATCCCGCCTGCTCCAACCGCGCGTCGTAGGCCTCGCCCATCTGGAGGTCGGCCTGCCGTATGGGACCCTGCGAGGCTTTCCAGTCGGGGCCCGAGGCGATCATTTCGCGCGTCCCGTCGGCGTATTCCACGTCGATCAGACAGAACAGCGCCGTCTCCACGCCGTAGAACTCCCTCGACCGTTCCAGGTGTTCGAGCAACCCGAATCCGACGTAACCGGCGTACCAGCCGTCGGCCACGATGGCCCCGGCGGCATTCTCGCCCTCACGGAGCAGCGGGGTCACGTCGTAAGCGTTGTAATAGATACGCTTGCGGTAGTCCGTCCAGCCCGGCGCGAAGAGATCGCGCCCCACCCGCTGCCCGTTCAGGCTCAGATAGTAGATCCCTTTCGCGCTGGCGTAGGCCGTGGCGCGCAGGATGGGTTTTTGGACCTGGAACGTCTTGCGGAAGTAGCGTGCCGGGGGCAGGATAAGCCCCGCGGAGTCGGGTCGGACCTTCACGCGGTGGGCGATCCAGCGTACCGGCTCCACATCGCGGAATTCCAGCAGCCCCATGCCCCACGTCCCGGTCTCGCTCCACGCTGAAGGGTCGCCGTCGCCGTCCCAGACCTGCACTTTCCAGAAGCACCGTTGCCGGGATTTGAGCGGCGTGCCCCCGTAGGGGATACCGCTCACGGCGGTGGAGATCACTTTGCCCGAGTCCCACAGGTCCGCTTCGCCGCGGGAGAGTCTCTCCGCGGAGGTGGCCGCCAGGATGCGGTACGCGCTTTGCGACGCGTCCCGCACGGCGGTCCCGGCCCTGAGTTCCCAGCTTAGCTGCGGATTCTCCTCGCCGATGCCCAACGGGTCGACGCGGTATTCACAGCGCAGGTATCCGGGCGTCAGGTCCGACGCGTAGAGCGGCAGCGCGAGCATAAGCGATATAGCGAAAATCAAAATTCTCACGATTCATACCTTTAGGGAAGCGGTCAGGGGAAGAGTACGGGATCTGCGAACGCTCCGGTCTCTATCTTCGCCTGCGCCGCGTCGGTTACAGGTTTGCCGTTGAAGGTCAGGTTTTCGACGCTCAGCCCCGTAACGCGGTGCTGCTCGTCGACGCCCCGTGCAATGGAGGCGGGCTGTTCGGGCCCGGTAACCGAAATGTTCCGGTAAACCACCGAGTCGATATCGCCCAGTTTGCTGTCCTGCGCCCAGAGGGGATCTTTGTTGATCAGCGCCTCGAACAGCATCGGGACGAAACCGCCCGCATCCTTGTAAACCTCCTCGCGGGAGTTTTGGAAGACCGGCGAGGGGGTCACGGGATCGATCCCCAACCTGATATCCTCGTAGAGGACATTGCGGACCGGGGCCCCGTCGCCATGCAGGATGCTCATCGCGACGAACGAGGTGCGGATGATGTCGATATCCCTGAACGTCACGTTTCTGACATAGGGCGCGCAGGTCTCCGCGCCGATCTCCAGCGCATGCCCCCAGTCGCACCATATGGTGCACCCCTCGAAAAGCACGTTTTCCACCGGCAGGTGGCCGATCTCCATGCGCTCGGGCTCCCCGAGGTTGAGCTTCATGCCTTTGACCGCCAGCGCGTCGTCGTAGGAGCGGATAAAGCAGCCGCGCACCTCCACGTCCGAGCAGTTGACCACGTCGATCCCGTCGGAGTTGTACCTCCACAGGCCGATGATCTTCACGCCCTCGACCTTCACGCCCGCACAGCCGAAGAAGGTGCAGCACCACATCGAGGGATCGCGCATGACGACCCCCTCGATGCTCACGTTTTTGCATCCCGAGAACCCGGCGATGCTTCCCGTTCCCCGCTCGTAGCGGCTCTGGTCGATGATCCCGCGCCCCGATATGGCGATGTCCTCCGCGCCGATGGCGTAGAACCCGCCCGAGACGACCGCGCCGGGGGCCAGGTAGACCCTCTCGCCGCTTTCGAGTTTGACCATGCCCGCCTCGTGGTAGCCGGGACCGTAGTAGCGCACGCCCGGGCTATCCGGCGTGGGAGCATCCTTTTCCGCCGCATCGGCGAACAAATGCAGCGCGTGGTGCACCCCGTCGACCTCGACGGTCAGGTAGCGGGGCTGATCGAGCGTGAAGCTGATCCTGCGCCCTTTGACCTGCGGGGTTATGCCGGCCGAGGCGGGATTTACCTTTACCTCGGCGAAATCCTGGGCGGTCGTGATGACCACCTCCACGGCTTTCCCCGGCATCTCCCAAAGGGCGAAGTACGCCGTTTCAGTCTGGTTTTCAGGCCTCTGGTAGCCCGGCCACACCTGGTTGATGTGCTGGGCCGAGACCCGGCAATCCATCACTTCGAGGGCCTGCCCGTCGACCGACACCCTGAACGCTTCGGTTTGCCTTTGCGTACAGCGGGCCGATACCAGCGCCATTGCCAGTAGTAATATGATTCTGATTTTCATCAAGTTGTTTGTTTAAGGAAACTGTACGTTGTACACATACTGCCCCACCGTGAGGTTGGCCGTGGTGGCCCCGACCGCCTGTGCGCCCCCGATTACCAGGTTGTCGACGGTAATGTCGTTGGCGCGGTAGGTCGTGCTGTACCCCTTGAACTCCGAGGCCGGACGCTTGTCCGAACGCACCGTGACGTTCTTGTAGGTTACCCGGTCCACCGTCCCGAGTTGGCCGTCGTTGAGCCACCCGTTGGGCGCGATCGAAATGCTCATCAGCTTGGGAACGTAGTCGCCCCCCGGATCGGAGTAGGTCTGCCCCTGCGCCGTCTGGAAGACAGGTGCGGGGGTGTAGGCGTCGATCCCGGCGTTGATGTTCTCGTAGAGGATGTCGCTTACCGCGGCCTTGTTGCCGTGGAGGATGTCCATGAACACGTCCGTCACGCGGATCACGTCTATGTCCTTGAAGGTCACGTTGCTGATCGTGGGGGCGTACGTTTCCGCCCCGATGACCATCGCCCGGCCCCAGTCGCACCAGAAGACGCAGTTTTGGACCGTCACGTTGTCGACAGACTTGTCTCCGATCTGGATCTGCTCCGGTTCCGCGGAGTTCACTTTCAGCCCTTTGACGGTCAGGCAGTCGTCGAACGCCCTGACAAAGCAGTTCTTCACCACCACGTCGGAGCTGTTGACCAAATCGATCCCGTCGGAGTTGTACCTCCAAAGGCCCACGATCTTCACGTTGTCCACCGTCACGCCCGTGCACCCGAAAAATGTGCAGCACCACATCGGGGGGTCCCGAAGGATGATCCCCTCGACCGATACGTTCGTGCAGCCCGAGAACCCGAGGCCCGAACCCGTGCCGCGCGCCTGCTGGCTGCCGTCGATCACTCCGCGCCCGTAGACGCGTATGTCCGACGCGTTAACGGCGTAGAAGTTGCCGAACACCACAGCGCCCGGGGCCACGTAGACCTTCGAGCCCGTCGCCAGCTTCACCCTGCCCGGACGGTGCACGCCGGGGCCGTAGTAATGGGTCACGGCCCCCTGCTGCGGAATATCCGTCTCTTTGGGGCTGGCCAGGATGTGCAGAGCGTGGTGCGTGCCGTTGATCTCCAGGGTCAGGTTGTGCGCCTTATTGCCCGTCAGGGTAAAGGAGACCTTCTGGCCGTCGACCTGCGGTGTGACGCCTTTCCATGAGGGGTTGAGCTTTACCGAGCCGATGGTCTGGGCCACGGTAACCTCCACGTTGGCGCTGCCCGTTTCCGGCATATCGAACGCCGTGTGGCAGGCGATCTCCGTCTGGTCCACCGGACGCTGGTAACCGGCCCAAACCTGGTTGAAGGGGACGGCCGAGACGCGGCAGGAGAGGACCTCGACGGCCTGGCCGTTTACTTTGACCTCGTATCCGTAGGGTTGGGGTTTCTCTTCGGGCTCGGTTTTTCCTTTGTCGCCGCACGATACGGCAACAAGAGACAGGACCGGCAGGGCGAACTTCTTGAAAACTTGGATGGCAGACATGGGACGTATGTGTTAAAAGGGGTCCGGCCCCGGGACGCGGTCACGCCCCGGAACCGGGCCGAAAAGGTTAATATCCGGGATTTTGCCCTTTGTTGAACTCCGAAGTGGTCTGTTGCTGCCACTTGGGGTTGGTATCGATCCACCCCTGGTCCATCGGGAAGAGGTAGTTCTTCGACGCGTTGAACGACATGTTGTGCACGACCCTCTCGGCATACACCCCGCCCTCGTAGGTGATCCCCTTGACGGGCTGGTTGAGCACCGTTTCGGCCGTGCGCCAGCGGATCAAATCCCAGTAGCGCTTGCACTCGAAGGCCAGCTCGATGCGGCGCTCCGTGCGCACGATGGGGCGCAGCACGCTCTGCGAGAAGGCGGTCGTGCCGTAGGTATCCTCCAACGAGGGCAGCCCGCCGCGCTCCCTGACCAGGTCGATGGCGTCGATGACCGAGTCGTCGATCTGGTTGAGCTCGATCTTCGCC
The DNA here is from genome assembly GCA_031551275.1 of Rikenellaceae bacterium. Classification (GTDB taxonomy): domain Bacteria; phylum Bacteroidota; class Bacteroidia; order Bacteroidales; family Rikenellaceae; genus JAVBMJ01. The sequence goes on along the minus strand of JAVBNX010000001.1, from coordinate 133,291 downwards.
TCGGCGTAGTTCAACAGCACCTCGGCGTAGCGGAAGTACATGAAGTTGTACCCCTCCTGCCCCAGGTTCAAAGGCTCCTGGATCCCCTTGCGGCGGAAATAGCCGGTGTAGTACTCCGAACTGAGGCTGTACAGGTCGGCCATCGTGTAGGTCTTGCCCGAGAAGGTGCAGTTGTTGTAGACGATCGACTGGTAGAAACGCTCCTCGCGTCCCGCGTAGGGATTCTGCGCGTTGTAGGAGGCGTCCTCGGCGATGGTCTTTCCCGAGGCCATGCGGTATTCGTTGACCAGGTTCTGGGTGGGCTGCATAAAGCCCCAGGCGTTGTAGGAGCCTCCGGGTCCGAAGAGCATCGAGCGCTGGGAGATCTTGTTGCCCGGCACGTGCTGGTAGGCGAAGATCGACTCCTTGCAGTTGTTGGCCTCCTCGGTAAAGAGTTCGTCGTAACCCTTCTCGTAGAGTCCGTAAACCCCCAGGCCCATTACCTCCAGGTTGGTGGCCGCCGCCTCTTCGTACTTGCCCGCGAAGAGCTCGCACCATCCCTTCAGGGTAAGTGCCGCACCCATGGTCGCGTGGCCCGCGCCCACCTCGTTGGGCAGGTCGGCGGCACATTCGCCCAGTTCGGTGGTAATGAAGTCGAGGGTCTCCTCAGACGTGGAGCGGGGATAGAAGATATCGTCGCCCTGCGTGTTCCTGTCCAGGGGCACTTTGATGATCGGCAATCCGCCGTAGGCCATCCACGCCTGGTGGTAGTAGTAGGCGCGCAGGAAACGCGCTTCGGCGATGCGCTTGGTCACCCACTCCTCGGAGAAGTTGGCCAGGTTGTCGTTCACGTTCTTGATAAAGACGTTGCACTTGCGCACGCACTCCATGATCCTGGGGTAGTAGAACGGGATGCCGGGGTATCCGTGGGCGTACAAAAAGCCCGTGTTGTTGGGGCCGTAGTCCCTCGATATGCCGGTATTCCAGCTCACGCACCAGTTGTAGCGTGCCACGGCGTTGTCTCCGAACATTTCGAACGAGTCGTACCCGTAGCCGTTGTTGTTGAGTTTCTCCATGTCGGGCAGGTTGTTGTACACGTCCGCCAGAAAGAGGTCGCCCCCCGACGCGTCGGAGAATACCGTCTCTGCGGAGAGTTGCTCCTGCGGGATCACAGTCAGGAAATCCTCGCCGCAAGCCGTCATGGCGAAGGCTATCCCGGCGGTCAAAAGTCCTTTCAGATATGTTTTTGCTTTCATAAGTATCCTGTTTTCAGAAAGGTTAGAAAGTAATGTTCAAACCCACGCTCATGACCTTGCGCTGGGGGCTGTACCAACCGCGTGTGTTGGCGTCGCCGCCCACCTGGCCCATCTCAGGGTCGTAGAAGTCTTTCAGCTTACTGAAAGTAAGGAAGTTCTGTCCCGAGACGAATACCCGCAGCGACTGGATGGTCAGCTTCTCGGCGATCGCCTGGGGAAGGGTGTAGCCGATCTCGATGTTTTTGAGCCTCAGGTAGCTTCCGCTGCGCTTGAACCAGTCGTTGTTGCCCCGGATGTAGTTGTTGCTGTTGCCGCCGCCCGTGCCGTAGAGCCTGGGGTAGGTGGCGTCGGTGTTGGTGGGGGTCCAGTAGTCTTTGGCCGCAACGGGAGGATTTTCACCCCCTACGAACGGGAAGGCCAAACCGCCGTCGATGAACGAAGTGGCCTGGGCTGCGCCCTGGAAGAGGATACCCACGTCGAAGCCCTTGTAGAACGCCCTCGCGTTGAAACCGTAGAGTATCTGCGGGATCTTGGGGAAGCCCAGGTAGGTCTCGTCCGATCCGTCGATCTTGCCGTCATCGTTCACGTCCACCCACTTGATGTCGCCCGGGGCCACGGTCGAGTAGGTCGAGTAGGGGATGTCGGGCAGCAGGTTGCCGTAGGCGTCGAAGTCCGACTCCTGGTAGAGCCTTTCGGCCTTCAGCCCGAACGGGGTGTTCAACGAACGCCCGGTGCGCGAGCGGTTGGGGTCGTTCAGCGTGACGGGGTTCTCGAAGATCTGCAACAGTTTGTTCTTGGCGTAGGTAAAGTTGAAACTACCCTCGAGGCGCAAACCGGATGCGAACTTGTAGTTGCCCGACAGGGTAAACTCCACGCCGCGGTTTTCCATGATCCCCGCGTTCTCCTGCGCGATCCCGATGCCGTACTCGATGGGGACCACGGTCTGCGGGCTGACCAGCATGTTCTTGCGCTTCTCGTAGAAGAAGTCGGTCTCCAGGGTCAGGTGGTCGCCCCACACGCCCATGTCGAGGCCGATGTTGGCTTTGCGCGCCTTCTCCCAGGTAATGTTCACGTTGGGCTCGAGGCTTTCGGCCACCCCCTGGTAAAGGTATTTGTCGAAGACGTAGGCGCTTCCGTAGACGTTCATCGCCGAGGAGTACTGGAAGGGCTTGCCCGCCAGGTTACCCGACTCGCCCCACGAGGCGCGGAGTTTGAGGTTGCTGATCCATTCGGCGTTGTCCTTGATGAAACGCTCCTCGCCGATCCTCCACCCGGCCGAAACGGCGGGGAAGAAGCCGAATTTCTTGCCCGGCGCGAAGTAGTAGTGCCCGTCGTAGCGCCCGGAGGTCTCCAGGAGGTATTTGTGGTCGTACTCGTACGATACGCGGTAGACGTAACCCACCTGCGTGGCCTTGGACGAGCCGCCCGAGTTGCTCCAGTTCGAGGTGTTGGAGTTACCCATGCTCAGTTCGGGGATGTACAGGTCGTAGTTGGTGCGCCCGGCGGCGAAGTTGCGGTAATCCACCTGGCGCGACTCCATAACGGCCAGCGCGGAGACGGAGTGCTTCTGCGCGAAGGTGTGCGCGTAGGTCAGCATGGCCTGGAAGGTGTAGGCCTTGGTGGTGTTCTGGCTCTCGGTCAGCCTGGGTTTCTCGGTCGACGCGACCGGGTTGTATTGGTAGGGAAGCACGCCCGTGTTGATCGTGTAGTAGGTCAAGGGGGGCTCCACCCAGGTTTTCTGCCATACGTTGGAGGGGTCGAAGCTGAAGATACCCTTGGCGGTCAGTCCGGGGATGAAGGGAAGCTCTTGCTCCACGGCGATCTGGGTGTAGATGTTCATGTCCTCATACTGGCGGTTGCCGGTCTGGGTCATGCTGTACGGGTTCTTGCCGTTGGATGCGCCCAACAGGCCGTTGGTGTAGTAGAACGCGTCGACGGGCTTGTACTGCAACACGTAGGACATAATGTAGGACTCGCTGGCCTCGGGCGATCCGAGGGTGCGCATGTTGCCGTTCAACGAGAGTTTGACCGTGGTGGTCTTGGTGGCCTTGGCCTCCAGGTTGAGCAGCATGTTGTATTTGTTCATGTGGGCCTTGCTTTTCCACATACCGTCCTGGTAGAGGTAGCCCAGCCCCATGTAGTATTTGACCACGTCGTTACCGCCCGAAAGGCCCACGTTGTGGCTGGTAATGACCGAGTTCTTCTGGTAGATCTCATCCCACGCGTTGCTGTTGGGGTAGCGGTCGTAATCGGCGTCCACAGCCCTTTGGATGGTTTTCAAATAGCCCTCGGGGTTGGCGTAGGGCAGCGCTGCCGTGGGGTCGGAGTTGCGCACGGCCTCGTTCATCATCGACGCGTAGTCGTAGGAGTTCAAAAGGTCGGGCTTGACGGTCGGGTTCTGAAACCCCGTGTACCCGTTGTAGGTCAGCGTGGGCTTGGAGTTGCTCCCGCTCTTGGTCTTGACCAGGATAACGCCGTTGGCGCCCGCCATCCCGTAGGGGGCTACGGCCGCCGCGTCCTTCAGCACCGAGATCGACTCGATGGCGTTGGCGTCCAGCATGCTCATGTCGCCCCTCTGCACGCCGTCGACGATCAGAAGGGGGCTGCTCGAACCGGTCGTCCCGATCCCCCGGATGAATACCTCGGTCTTGTCCACGCCCACCTCGCCGGTGCTCTGCGCGGTAATCAGGCCGGCCATCTGCCCGGCCAGGGCGGAGCTCACGTCGGCCACGGGCTTGGAGTAGAGTTTGTCGCTCTTGATCACGCCCACCGAGGCGGTCAGCGAGGTCTTTTTCTGGGTACCGTAGCTCACCACGATCTCCTCGATCTCGCGCACGTCGCTTCGCATGACCACGTCGATCTTCTGGCGGTTGCCCACGGTAACCTCGCGGGTCTCCATGCCCAGGAACGAGAAGACCAGCACGGTCGACACGGTAACCTTGTCGAGTTTGTATTCGCCTTTGCTGTTGGTCGTCGTGCCCGAGGTGCTGCCTTTGATAAAGACGGTCACGCCCGCCAGCGGGCCTGTCGCGTCGGAGACCTTTCCCGAGACCGGGAACTGGCTCGGCGCCTCGTCGGCTTTTTTGGAGATGACGATGTACTTGCCCCTGACCTGGTAGGTCAGAGCGGTACCGGAGAGTGCCTTGTCGAGCACCGATTCCACTTTTTCATTCCTGACCGAGAGGTCGATCCTGATGTTGGGAATAATGGCCACATCGTATGCGATGCTGCTGCCTGTTTGTTGCTCGATCCGGCTGAATACGTCGGTCAGGGGAACCTGTTTGAGGTTCAGCGTTACTACCTGCGATTGGGCGTTGGCCTCCAGAACCGGGAAAAGCAGGATGGCACACAGCGAAAATATCGGCAGATATTTGCGTAATGACGATTTTTTTATCATATTCGCAATGAATTTTAATTGAGAGTAAGAGATTAAAGTTCATCAGGGGGAGGGAGTGTTAGCGCGCTTCCTCCTTCGTTTTTTTTTCAGGCGGAATTTTTACATAGGCTTTCTGGTTTTCAGGTTAGCGTGTCAGGTCGGTTTTTTCCTTGAAATGATCAATGTATCGTCTTTTATCGTGCAGCGCGCGTTGAGCGCCTGTTCGATGATATCCAGCAGGTTGTCCAGCCTTTCGCCCTCCATCAGCCTGACGTTGAACCTGCTGCCTTCAAACTGTTTGGGGTCGTAGTTTACCGCTACGCCGTACCATTTTTCGATCTTTTTGGCCAGTGACGCGATGTCGTCGTGGACGAAGACCAGGCGGTTGTCCTTCCAGGCCAGCGATACGTTCTGGTCCAGGGGCACGAAGGAGATCTCGCCCGACGCCTTGGACAGCACCAGCGAGCGCCCGGGGGTCAAATCGTAGGTAAACCTGCTCTTTACCGTGGTTACCTTCACGCCGCCCTCGACCAGCGATGCGATTACCGAGGGCTCATCCTCGTAGGCGTTGACGTTGAATTTTGTCCCGGTTACCGTTACGTCGAGGTGGGGCGTGCTCACGATAAAGGGCTTCCCTTTGTTCTTCTCCACCTCGAAGTAGGCCTCGCCCGAGAGGGAGATCCGGCGGTCCTTGCGGTCGAATCCGGAGGTGTAGCTGATCTTCGACCCGGCGTTCAAAAGCACCTTGCTGCCGTCGGGCAGCTCTACCCGCGCTTTCTCGCCCCAGGGGGCCTCGGCCGTGTAGACGCGCTCGTCTCCCGCCAGGCTGAACAACATAATGGCCGGGACCAGCAACGCGGGGATCAACAGGATCGCCGCGACGCGCTGGTATTGGTGCAGGAAGCGGCGCACAGGGCTTATCTTCTTCGATGCGAGGGAAGTCTCGTAATTGGCGATCTTTTCGTGCAGCAGGTCGTATTTGAGCTCTACGTCGGCCCCGGAGGCCTTCTCCCATTTGGCCGCCAGCCAGGGTTCGAGCAGATGGCGCCCTTCGGGGGTGGACAACAGCTCTTTGAGTTGGGCGAGCTCTCCGGCTCCCAGGTCGGCACCTGAGATCAACCGGTCGAGTATATGTAAAACAGACTTCATCCTTTGCCGCAATATGGGTTACAACAATACATACGGAAAGGGGGATGCCCTTCCGTGACAAAGCCGTTAAAAAAATCTAAAAAAGGAGAAAAAGCCGCAGTTTTTTTATCTCTTCGCGCAGGAAGACCAGCGCCCTGCGGATCTGCGTGTCCACGGTATTCTCGGTGATATCGAGTTTCTCGGCGATCTGTTTGTAGGAGAGGCCCTCCATGCGGCTCATGATAAAGACGCGCCTGCGTTGCTCGGGCAGCTTTTTGAGGTTTTCATTCAGCCATTCGTCGAGTTGCCCCTCTTCGGCGATCCTCGACGCGTCGGTCGTGCTGTCCACGGTAAACAGCGCCTCCTCTTTAATAGGAGTCATCCGGTTGACGTGGCTGCGCAAATGGTCGATGACCAGGTTGCGCGCGATGCGGAAGATATAGGAGGAGAACGATTGCTCCGGGTCGATGCGCTCGCGCGCGATCCATATCCGCAGGAAAATTTCGTGGAGCACCCCCTCGGCGTCGGCCTGCCGGGGCAGGGAGTTTTTCAGAAAATTGTAAACCTTCCCCCTGTAACGGTAAAATAGCAATTCGAAAGCCATCTGATCCCCCTGGTTCAGCTTCTGGATCAACGCTTTTTCATCGGTGTTCATAGTTCGTTTCCGGGATCTGTTGGCTCATAATTTTTGTAAATGTAATAAAATTGTCTTCAAAAGATCAAATCCCGCCGAAAAAGATGTTTCAAATGTTTAGCATCCTTTTTGATACAGGAGCGTTAATTAATCATTAAAATTGTATGGAAAAAACGGTCAAATCGGGCATTGCGATGCTCGAGGTTCTTCAGAGCTGGGGCGTGGATCATCTCTACGGCATCCCCGGCGGATCGATCAATTCGGTGATGGACGCGCTCTACGAGAAGCGTTCGTCGATCCGTTACATTCAGGTGCGCCACGAGGAGGTGGGTGCGATGGCGGCGGCGGCCGACGCCAAGTTGACCGGCAGGATCGGGGTCTGCTTCGGTTCGGCGGGCCCGGGGGCCACCCACCTGTTCAACGGGCTGTACGACGCGCAGATGGACCGTGTGCCCGTGCTGGCCCTGATCGGGCAGGTCGCCTCGACCGCGATGAACGCCGACGGGTTTCAGGAGATGAACGAAAACCCCATGATGGCGGACGTGAGCGTCTATAACCGCACGGTGATGACCCCCGAGAGCCTGCCCTCGGTCGTGGACGAGGCGATCCGCCGGGCCCACCAATACAAAGGCGTGGCCGTGGTAACCATCCCGGTCGATTTCGGCTTCCGGGATATTCCCGCCCGCGACTATTCATCGGCTAAAAGCCACCGGACGGGATCACCCGCCCCCGCCCCCGAAGAGATAAAAACCGCCGTGGAGTTGATCGCCAAGGCCCAACGCCCCGTGCTCTACGTGGGGCAGGGCGCACGCGGGGCGATGAAAGAGGTACTGGCCTTCTCGGAGCACTTCTCCATGCCCGTCGTACTCTCGGTATTGGCCAAAGGGATTATCCCCGACGATACCGAAAACTTCCTGGGCACGGCGGGCCGTTTGTCCACCAAACCGGCCAACGAGGCGTTGCCCATGTCCGACCTGATCGTCTTTGCCGGCAGCAACTTCCCCTTCGCCAAGTTCTTTTTCCCGCCGCAGGCCAAATTCATCCAGATCGATACCGACGCGTCGCGTTTAGGCAAACGCCACAAGGCCGATGCCGTCCTCCTCGCCGATGCGGGAGAGGCCCTGGGCGCGATGACCGCCGCCGGAAAGAAGATCGCCCCGACCCCCTGGCTCACAGCCAACCGCCAAAACTGGCTGCGCTGGCAAAAGGGCTTCGAAACGGATAACGGCCAACCCCTGCGCCCCGAGCCTGTTTTCGCGCACATCAACCGCATCGCCGAAAACGACGCGATCTTCATGACCGACGTGGGCAACACGACCATCCTGGCCGTCAGGCTGCTTCAAATGAACGGCCGACAGAGGTTTTCCACCTCGGGCCTCTTCGCCACGATGGGCTACGGCGTGCCGGGCGGCATTGCGGCCAAACTGAGCTTCCCCGAGCGGCAGGTCTTTACCCTGAGCGGGGATGGCGCCTTCGCCATGGTAATGCAGGACATCATCACCCAGGTGCGTTACAAGCTGCCCGTGATCAACATCGTTTTCTCGAACGATTCGCTCGCCTTTATCGATGCCGAGCAGGAGGAGACCGGCCAACCCAAATTCGGGGTCGACCTTGCCCCGGCCGACTACGCGGCGATCGGGCGGGCGATGGGCGCGAAAGGCTTTACCGTAACCCGCGCGGAAGAGTTGCAGCAGGCCTTCGACCAGGCCAAACAGAGCGCGGTCCCGGTGGTAATCGACGTAAAGATCGGTAACGAGCGCCCGTTCCCCGCCGAAGCGATGAAGCTCGATACCGATCTCTATACCGAAGAGCAGGTGGAAGCCTTCAAGGCCCGTTACCGGGTCGGGCAGATGCCGCTGCTCAAGGAGTTGTTGAAGTAGCTATTTGGCGAGGGCGATGTCGTCCATACAAAAATAGCCGGGCTGCGAGGTCCCGTAGCCGTTGTCGTCCGAGCCCTGTACGTCGAACCGGAGCTTGTTGACCGCCCCCAGGGGTTTAAGGTCGACCTTGTTCCAACCAGCGATTACACCCGGGGCGGAAGCCGTGCGGTAATCGGCCAGGTAGTGCTCGACGGTGCCTGTCGGATTCCCCTCCTTGTCGATGCCTTCGACGACGAGTTTGAACCAATCCTGGTTGTCGTGGCTGTACGCCGGAATGGGGAAGTCGCCCGTACTGCCGTCCTTGATGTTGAGCGCTGTATAGGTCGCGTTGGCCACCCAGAGGTGGTCGAACACGCGCTCGGTGGCCGTGTTGCGGAAACGGATCGAGGAGCGGGTGTCCGCGCTGAAAAACTCACCCTCCACGTTGGTGCCATAGCCCACCGCGAAGGTCTTCGAGCCGTTGTGCCCCCCGAAACCCGTGGCAGGGTCGGCGTACCATGCGCTACACTGGTTGGAGAAGGTGTTGCCCGTCAAATCGTTCCATTGCGAAATAAACACCCCGCCGTTGTAGATGCTGATCCCGTCCCCTCCGTAAGGATCCTCGGTGTTGATGTTGAATTCCAGCCCGCTCAACTGGTCGTAATAGCCGAAATACTGGCCGTCGCCCGCCGTGTCGTAGAGGCTGGAGCCGCCCTTGTCGGGGGCCAGAAAGGTTGCAGGCACGTTCTCGAACCCGACGACGATCAATCCCGGATCGTCCTCGCCGTCTTTGGTGCAGGATGCCAGCGCCGCGAGCAAAGCCGCGCTGCACAGGATCATTGAAAATCTTTTCATTTTTTGTTGGTTGTAAGTTGTTAAAAAAAGTTTTTTACGGCCTTACAACCGGGCGAAAAGATCAAGGTCCAAAACTGGTAAAACATCAGTCGTTCCCCGCCCATTCGCCGTAGGCTGCAAAACCAATTGGTTTTTGTAAGGCAGGTCTTCTGACTCGTTCCTGTCCGGGCGCCTTCCCAGTCCCAAGGACCAGTGGCAAAGATTGCCTGAACTTTTTAACCCCTTTCGGGGCAGGAACTTACAGCAGCGGGAACTGTTGCCGACTTTCACGGCATTCCCATTTAATCCTTCCACGCCGACGCGCTTCGGGAACCGTTACGTCCGCGAAGGTAGCAATTAATCGCCGAATAAAAACAGGGGTAGGGAAAAATCAGCGCAAAACTTTTTCAAAGTCGCCCGGCGCACTTTTGAAGATCTTCTGCCAGAGGTGTGTCCCCGCCCTGTCGCAAAGCTCCTGCAACTTAATCGCATAAGCTCGGTCGGTCAGCCCCGTAGAGCACAGGATATCGAGGTTGCGCAACAATTCGAGGTAAGCGTCCTCCCCCGCCGCGCCCATATCGGAGCCCGTCATCGCCAGCATCACGGGCTTGCCGGGAGCCATCTCCGCGCACGAGCGCCTAAAATTCCTGAAGAACGAGATCAGCTCGTTGCGCCGCAAACGCGCCGTCTGTGCATCGGATTCCCCATTGTCCAAACCGGCCCCTATGCCCTCCGAGACATAAAACCCGTAAAACGAATCATGGTGCCCGTACCGCTCCCAAAGCTCCCGCGCCACGCTCTGGTGCCACGCCAGCGAGGGCCCCGTAAAGTCGAAGCGCGCGAAGGTTCCCACGCCCGGCATGACCTGCATCCCGAGCCTGTCCGCCTCGGCAAAGATCGCCTCCAGGGGATCGTCGGCAGCCATGGGGACGCGCCAGTAGAGTTCGGAGGGGTAGAGCGCCTGCCCCGGATAATCGGCTCCGGTAAAATCATGAAGCCCAACCGTATCGGTACAATGAAAAACCTCGGGGATCACGATCAGGTTCATCCCCGAGCCATGCAACCCGCCTACCAACTCGCGCCATTGCTTGTCGGTCAATTTCTGCGCTTTCCCATTTTCCGAGTAAAGCTCCAGCCAGGCTCCGTCCACATTTCCCGTATAACGCGTCTCCATGGGCAAAACATTGATTGTCCGCTCCTTGCGCGTCACTTTGCCGTCGACCTCGACCGCAAAGATAACCTTGTTGCGCCCCGCCTTCCCCTTCAGGTCGAGCAGCGTGCGCACATTGTCCGAAGCGCCGCCCTCCAGGGTAATTCGCTGGCTGGCCAACAAATTTCCCTCTTTTCGTTTATTCAGGTAGACCGAAGCGTTGCACACCATGGTCTCCCCCGTCGGGTTGCGGATTCCGCCCCGTACATCGAGTTTGACCTGTTCCGAAACCGGGGTAGGGGGCAGCAGCGTCAGGGAAACCTCCTGTCCCGCCGCCGTCAGGCACGACAACGCCGCGCCGGCCATCGCCAAAATCTTTTTCATACCTGCAAATGTATAAAAACCGCTGCAAAAAGAGAAAGGCCGGAATTATCCGGCCTTTCCCACTCGAAGCGGAGGGTAAAACGTTATTTCTGCTCGTCCATCCATTTTTCGATGGCGTGGATCATCGGCAATTCGAACCAGAAGACCCAATCGCTGTTGTTGGTCCTCGCTGCCAGGTGGTAGTGGTGGCTGTTGCCGGTAATGTAGCCTTCGGGATTCTCCATAAAGCGCGTCTTGGAATAGGAGCACAAAACATCCTTGCGCATTTGGTAAAAATACTCTACCTCGGCCTGCATATCCTTCAAAGCCTGCTGCTTATCGCCCGCCCGGTCATATTTGTCCAGCGCGATCATCAACCGCAGCGGGAAGTACAACAGGTCGTTGGTCCGGTCGTAGATCTCCAGCGTGTAGCGGTTGCGCAGCGCCTGCTTTTGGGCGGCGTCGAGCAGCGCGACGGCATTTTCATACTTCGGGGTGCAGCTTTTGGCTGCCTCCACGCGGCCGGCGTATTGCTTGCTCCACTCCCCGGGCTTTTCCGGATCGGGCAGGGTGATCAGCTTAAACTCCCTGACCGCGAATCCGGGGCTGCGGTGGCCTTCGGTAACCAGCACCGTATCGGACGCGGGCGCGATGGCGTCCATCTCGAAGATAAATTCCACAGCGGGACGCGCCAATCCGAACTCACGGCGCGCGTAGGCCGCCTTGAACTCTTCGATGGTGCGCCCCGTGGGATTCCAGCCCCACTCGCCCAGGGCGATAAAGCCCATCTCTACGGTCTTCAGGTGGGGATCGCTGTCGCCCCACGCCGTGGCGAATATGCCGACCAGCTTGCGCTCCTCGGTTACCTCGCAGAACCCCTTGATGTAGCCCAGACGATCCTCCTGGCGCGGCATATGCACGCCGAGGGCCTCGCTGGCCGCCGTGGCCGCCATGACCATCAAACCGCTCTTGGAGTACCAGTCCAACACCAGCTGGTTGCCCAGCGCCTTGGAATCCTCGTACCTCCAACGCATAAAGACGCACTCCCTGGGGAAGAGGTCGATTACCTCGTCCACCTTGCTGAAGTCCATCAGCCTGCGGGTCTCCTCTTCGGGCATCGGGAAGTTGATCGGATACCACAACCCCCCGAACTTGAAGGGCATATCGTCCCAGAAGATGGGTATGCGCCCGTTCTCGACGGCGAACGCGCAAACCTTGTTCAGCCACTCGAGTTGAAGCTCGAACGGGGTCTTGCCCGTCGCTTTGCAACGTTCGTCCGTACCGACCTGGCTTACCTCGTCCCCGCCGATGTGGAGGTACTTGCCGTAGGGCATCGCCTCCATGGCGTCACGGTAGAGCTCAAACAACACCTCGTAGGTGCGCGGGTTAGAGGGGCAGAAATCCCCGTCGTTGTTCATGTCCTCGCGCAGCTCCCAATGGTGCTTGAGGATGTAGGTCGCGTGGCCGAGGCCCTGGATCAGGGGGCTGATCTCGATGTGGCGCTCCTTGGCGTAGCGGCTGATGGCCTGCACCTCCTGCTTGCTCAGCGAGTTGGGCGCGCCGACCTCGGGACGGCGGGTAAAGCGGAGTTTGTCCTCGATCTCCCAGATCACCCCGTTGACCTTGTAGCGTGCCAGCCTGTCGATCAGGTCGTAGTAGTACTCCACCCGGTCGAGGTGGTTCTTGTTGTCCCAGTGCACCGAACGGTAGGAGATGGCGGGCCAGTCGGTCATCTTCATGCGGGGAATGGTAAGCCCCTGCTCACGGCTGTCCTCGATCAGTTGCTCGAGGGTCTGGCAGCCGTAGAAAAGCCCCGCGTCCCCTTTTGAAGAGATTACCACGCCGGAGGCATTTACCTCCAGCGTGTACCCCTCTTCCGATTCGGGCACGCCGTTGCCGGTCTTGACCAGCGTCACGCCCTTGGATTTGGCCTGCTCTCGCGGCAGCGCGTTCAGCAGGTTGCCGAGCACCGGCATACAGGCCCCCTCGGGCGCGGTAATCCAGGCGAGTTCGGCCCCTTTGATGCCGCTTTCGCTTACGATTTCGACCTTCTGCGGTTTGGGAAGTACCTGGAACCGTTTGTCGAGCTCTTTTGCCCCGAGGGCCGGGACGGCGGAGAGAACCGCCATCCCGAGTGTTAAAATCATCGCTTTTTTCATCCTCCTCATCATTGTGCCGATACCCTGGCGATTATACCTTCTCCCCTGTCCACGTAGTAGGTGGCCCTCTGTCCCGAAGCGACGGTTACCGTGGCGGCGAACGCGTTCAGCTCGGCGTTGTTCAAGATCCTAATCTTTTCGTAGTCCTGCACGCCTTCCCGCATCAGCTCCATCCTCGCGGCAGCCACCACGTTGTTGCTGTTCAGGGTGCCGTTTAGGTAGTAGACCATGTTGCAGTCGCCCGCCGTGGCCCCGCTGTCGCGCACGTCCAGGGGGTTGCCCGTGCGCCAGTAGTCGTAGGCCCAGCGCAGGTAGCCGTTGTAGCCGTTACCCGCCGCGTGCCATCCCATCCAGGCCATCTCACCCGGCGAGGAGAGGGGCGTGACGTAGTTGTTGGGGTAGAGGTGCGAACAGCTCGTGTAGAAGGTCTTGACCGCTGTGGTCTGCTTGCTCTCGCGGGTCAGAAAAACGCTGTAATCGTACATGTAGTCCTCCAGGTCGCCCAAGTTGCTGCCTGCCAGGCCGATCTTCCAGTTGATGTTGTGCTCGCGGATCAGGTTGATGATCGCCTCCATGTCGGCGTGGGCGATCTCATCCATGTAAAGCACCGTCTTGGAGAACCATCCTTTGGTGTCCAGGTGGGCTTTGAAGTCGGTAAGGAAAGCGTTCCACAACGCCTTGTACTCGGGCGACCCGACCTTGGGGCTCGCGCCCGTTCCGCTTGTGCCCTCGAAGGCCTGCGTCTTGTTGGACGAGGTGGCCTCGTCGTAGTAGGGCACGCCCAGGTTCCATCCCGCCAGCGAGAAACAACTGATCTGCTTGGTTATGCCCCATTCCATCATCTTGGTCACGAAGGCGTCGAATCGCGTGTAGTCGAACTCCCAGCTCCCGTTGGCCTTCTTGGTCCATTTGACCATGGTCTGGTCGCCGGAGTTGAACGCGCCGTCCTTGATGTAGGTCGAAATGGTCTTCTGCCCCGCGTCGGCCAGCATCTTGTAGAACGGCTCCATTAAGGTAAAGTACCCGGCCGAAGCGAATTCCACCCGGGGCGAGCACTGCTGCATCAACTGGAAGGGGAATTGCCAGATGTCGAGGTGGAAGGTCCAGTCCGCCACGTCGGGCAGCGTCTTGTTGACCACCAGCATCTCGATATCGAGCGTGCGGATCACTTCGCCGCCCTGCTTGACCTTGACCGTGCCGGTGTACTTGCCCGCCGCGGTGGTCTTGGGTGTGTTGACGGTAAGCCATATCTTGATGGGGTCCTCGATCGCCACGCTGTTGACCGGGGTGGTCGACAGGGCGTCCGCCACGTAGACGGGGGTGCTCCGCCCGGGGTTGTTGCAGGCCAGGGGCTCCGAGTCCCCGATGATGTAGCTGCAATAGCGGAGTTTGACGTTGGATTTGGCGATGATGTTCCCGCCGCTTTCCAGATCGCTGACCTCGAAGCTCAGGCCCGTTTGGGCCTCGTCGTTGGTCCAGACCACGATCTGGGCGTGCGTGCGGTCGTTGATCCACATCGTGTCGGCCCATTTGGTCCGGATCTTCGCGGCGTTGCTTTGCCCGGGGTGCTGCTGCCCTTTCGCGTAGCGGTTGAACTTGCTCTCGAACGAGGCCCACAACCCCGACTCGGGGGGTATGACCTCTTCGGGGGGCGGTTTGTAGGTCCCCCCGTCGGATTTGTTTTCAGAGCACATGGTCGACGCCAGGGCGAACATGGCCAGCGGCAACAGGTACACAATTGGTTTTTTCATCTCACTCTCTTTATTCTTTCATTAATTGACCGACATCCTTTTGAGCAGCGCCTCTCCGTTGGTTACCGGGGTGCGGGCCTTCTGCCCGATCGCGTTGATGGTTACCCAGTCGTTGTAGGGGATGTCGAAGTTGTTGTCGGCAAAGCTGTTGACCGTGCCGTTGTTCAGGATACGGATCTTTTCGTAGTCCTGGATCCCCAACCTGAGCATCTCCAGGCGTATGGTATTGACAACGGCGTTCGCATTGGTGGTATTGTTCAGGCGGTAAACCATGTTGCCGTCCCCGGCCGTGAAGGCCCACCTGCCGGTGTGGGCCGCGTCGTTGAAGTCCGAGGTGCCCCAGAAATCGTATCCCCAGCGCAGGTAGCCGTTGAAGCCGTTCCCGGCCGCGTGCCACCCCATCCACACCAACTCGGCGGGATCGGTCTTCTGGGAGACGTAGTTGGTCGGGTACTTGTTCGAGCAGCAGGTGTAGAAGGTGTGGACCGGGGTGGTCTTGTTGTTCTGCCGCCCCAGAAAGACGCAATAGTCGTACAGGTCGTTCTCCAGCTCGCCCATCCCGTTGCCCGCCACGCCGATCTTCCAGTTGGGGTCGTGGTCGTGGATCGTCTCGACGATATTCACCATGTCGGCGTGGCTCGACTCGTCCATGTAGAAGACCACCTTGGACAACCAGCCTTTCTGCTGCATATGGGTCTTGAACGCCGTGAAGAATGTGGTCCAGAGCTCGCGGTACAACTCGTCGCCGATCACGTGCATGGTGGGGTTGTCCGCCGCGTAGATCTGCGAGAGGAACTCCACGCTCACGTTGCTCGACGTCGCTTCATCGTAGTAGTCGATGTTGGTCCGCCAGCCCGAGATAAAGCAGTCGATCTGCTTGTTGATCCCCCAGTCCATCATCTTTTGGATGTACTTGTCGAACTTGGTGAAGTCGTACTCCCAGGTCCCGTTGGTTTTCTTGGTCCAGGGCAGCATGATCTCGCCGCGCTCGAAGGTCGATCCCTTGATGTAGGCCGTGATGCACTTCTGCCCCGTGTTGGCCAGCAGGCGGTAGAACGGCTCGATCATGGCGAAGTACTCGTCCGAGGCGAAGGTTACCGCCGGCGTGCAGAAATTGACGAGTTGGAACGGATACTGCCACATGTCGAGGTGGAAGGTCCAGTCTGCCACGTCGGGCAACACCCGGTTGACCACCAGCAGGCTCATGTTGAGCGTCTGGACCGCCTCCCCGTCCACTTTGACCTTGACCGTCCCGGTGTACCTGCCTGCGGTCGCGGTTTTCGGGGTGTTGATCGTGATCCAGAGTTTGATCGGGTCGTCCGTGGCGCTTATCGCG
The DNA here is from genome assembly GCA_031551275.1 of Rikenellaceae bacterium. Classification (GTDB taxonomy): domain Bacteria; phylum Bacteroidota; class Bacteroidia; order Bacteroidales; family Rikenellaceae; genus JAVBMJ01. The sequence continues at coordinate 117,466 of JAVBNX010000001.1, read as the reverse complement.
GTAACGGGGGTCTTGGAGAGCGCGTCGGCCACGTTGATGCGCGCGGTCGACTCGCCTTCCAGCGGTTGGCAGGCCCACACGTCGACGTGCCCCTTCACGTAGCTCCCGAAGCTGACGCTGATGTTCGATTTGGATATGATGTTCCCGCCGCTCTCCAAATCGCTTACCTCGTAGCTCAAATTGGTGTACGACTGCTGGTTGGCCCAGACCATGACCTGGGTGTGGGTGCGGTCGTTGATCCACACCGTGTCGCCCCATTGGGTCTGTATCTTGGCCGCGTTGGTCTGCCCGGGGTGTTTCTGCCCCTGGCAGTAGCGGTTGAACTTGCTCTCGAACGAGGCCCACAACCCGTTTTCGGGCGGCGTGACCTCTTCGGGGGGCGGTTTGTAAGTTCCTCCGTCCGATTTTTCGTCCGAGCATCCGGTAAAGATAAGTACCGCTGCTGCCAGAGCAGCGGTACTTAACATTGCGATTCTTTTCATCTTAATTGGCTGTCATGGAGTATTTGTAGGAGCCGTCTTTCAGATCGAGCGTGATGGTGTAGCTTCCCGCCGTCGTTACCGCGATCTCGGTCCCGCCGTCCTCCTGGAGCAGTTGCCCCGACTTCACGCCCAGGGTAATGCTCTTGGGCTCGGTGCCGACCGGCTCGGTGGCGCGATCATTGGGTGCGAGCGTGGCCGGGGCGGTCTCGAACTTGAAACTGCCTGCGACCAGGCTCATTGTAACGCTCCAGGTGTCGTCCATCGTGTTGTGGGTCAACGCATGGAGGTTGGAGTCTCCCGTGGCCGTCCCGGCGATGTTCCAGTTGGTCTGCATGACGAAGAAAGCGTTTGTGGTCGTATTGAAACTGAGCTTCCATACCTTGTTGGATGTGGCCCAATGTACGGCGGGACAACATACGTCATGTGAATAGACGTACGGGAATTGAGTAAAGGTCAATGATTTGTATTCCATGGTTTTGACCTCTTGCCATGCCGGGAACGTGTAGAGGTACGCCTGGTCGCTGTCGACCAGATACATCGGGTCTCCGTCTGCAATGTTGCTGACAAACAGGTATCCTTCGTACAGGCCGTTGCCATGTAAGTCATAGATCTTCGGGCTTCCGGTAAAAGCGTCCCATCGACCGGCATATGTGCGCAGGTACATGTAGTCCGCATCGTCGGGATCGGGCGCGTCGCCCTCCTTGAGGATGTTGTACTTCAAGTCGATCGTGTTGGTCATATCCAGGGTAACGGTGTATACGGCCGCCTCGGAGACCGTGATCGCCGCGCCGTCCTTGGCCAGGGCCTTGTCGCCGGTCCCGGCGTCGCCCCAGGTCACGGTGATGTTGCTGGTGCCGTCCGATACGGGTGCGGTCTGGAACTTGAATTCGCCAGCCGCGAGGGTTACCTCGGCCGTCCATTTCTTGGTCGCGTCGTCGTAGGTCAACGGTTTGAGGTCGTTGCCAGTGGCCGTCCCTGTAATCCCGAAGTCCGCCAGCATGGTGGTCAAGGCTTTTGACGAGTAATTATAGGTAATCCTCCATACCGAGTTGCCCTGATGCCATGGAGCCCACGGGCCCTGGATGCCGGTTTGCGCGGCCAAGGTAAAGCTGCCATACTTGCCACTGCCGAAACCGCCGTCGACCGAGTAATAAGTATTCTTGTCGGTATCCACGATGGCCAGGTTGGACCAGTCGGGGCGGGGATCGCCCAGGTAGACATATCCTTCGTAATTGCCGTCTTCAAGCACGTCGTAGATCAGCGGGCTGGTTGAGGAGGCCGTGCCGTAGTCGTCGCCGGGCTTGGAAACGACATAAAGGTACGGATGCTTGGGCGGCTCGATGTTCTTGTCGGTCAGCGTGTATTTGTACTTGCCCGGATCGCGCAGATCGAGTTTTACCTCGTAAGTGCCCGCTTTGGAGACTGCTATGTCAACGCCCTCTTCCGACAGGCTGGTCCCGGTGGATTGCAGGTAAACGATGACCGGGTCGCCCGCCGTAACAGGAACGGTGGTAAAGTTGAACTCGCCCTCTTCGAGGAGTATCTCGTCGATGATCCATACTTCGCCGTCGTACGCCATGTTCGTTGCACTCCCACCGGTCGCTGTGCCGTCGATGGCCCAAACCGTGTTGAGCATCTCCAGTTGGCCGGTCAAAGCGTTGTAGTTCATCTTCCAGTACCCCTTGCCGATGTTCCAGTCCGCGCTCGCGGGGCCGGGCGAGGGACACTTTCCGTCAGAGGCGGCCACCCCGCCCTGCAGGGCGAACGTCCCGTAGGAGGGCGAACCCGTAAAGCCGGTGGATGTACCGTAGTACCTGTCGCGGAAGGAGTTGGCGATCCCTATCTTGCCCGTCCCCTCGCCGCTGAGGTCCGCGTAACCCTCGAACTTGTAGTCGTTGAGGATCGACGCGAGCTTAGGACTGGCTGTCAAATCGACATAGAAATTTTCGGACTCCTGGACCACATAAGCCACATCGGGCGTCGTTTTGCTGTAATTCAGCTTGAGGTAATACCGGTGCTCGCCGATGGTAAAGGGGAACACATCCCACTCGAAGAAGAGCGCGTCGCCGGCCTTGATGCTGGCCGCGGCGGCCGGGTCCTTCAATTCGAAGGTCTTGACCGTCGCCTTGTCGGCCCTGACGGCGGTAACGTACATCGTGTCGTTCAATGTCCCGTTGTCGTTTCCCTTGGGGGCGACGGTGTAGTCCGTCCCGTTGATCGTGACCACGAAGTTGGGGACCGGCGTGTCGACCACCGGATTGCCCGGCAGCTCGTCTTTTTTGCACGACATCATGCCCAGACAGAGGGCCAATGCTGCTATCAATGTTTTTTTCATGCTGTTTTCCGTTTAATGGTTTGACCTGAAGGATCAATAGCCGTCGTTCTGTACGGTTCCCGTCCAGATATCCAGCCTGTTGTAGGGCTTGGGCATCCAGTAGTTGTGGTCGTCGATTACCCGCTCGGGATAGTATTCGTTCATGACCTCCTGGAGCAGTTGCAGGCGGCAGATGTCGGCCCAACGGTTGCACTCGTGCACGAGTTCCCAGTTCCTCTCGTCGATCACGGCCTGGTGGAAGGTGGTCTGGTTGAGTCCGCTCAGGTTGCCCAGCCCGGCGCGTCCCCTGACCCGGTTGACGGCCTTGTAGGCTTCAGTCGAGGGGCTGCCTTCCGCCTTGTTGGCCGCTTCGGCGTAGACGAGCAGGATATCTGCGAAACGGATGTAGGGGAACATGCTGCTTGCGTTGCCCTGGGAGGGAGGTCCGGCGTATCCGCCCGAGAGAGGTCCCCCGTCGCGCCATTTGCTCACGAAGGGTTGCTTCTCGTTGGTGTCTTCCCACGACGTGCCGTCGAGCAGGGTCAGGTAGAAGGTGCCCCTCACGCGGCTGCCGTCCCCCTGGGGGTAGGTGGCCAGGAAGCGCTTGTCGGAGGTCCAGTCGCACCACCCTTTTTCGCCGTGCTCGCTGGGACGCACCGCGCAGTTGATGTAGGATTTCATCCCGGCCGGGTCGGTGTCGTAATTGGAGTAGAAGGCGAATATGAACTCCGAATTGGTCATGCGGTTGTCGTAGAGCCACAAATCGAAGAACTCCGGCTCGAGGTCGTACTTTTTCGAATCGATTACCGCCCACGCTTTATCCCGCGCGCTGGCGAAATATTGGGTCTGGTTGAGCGGATAACCGGCCATGGTCAGGTAAACTTTTGCCAGGAGCGCGGTCGCGGCAAGGGATACGGGCCTGGTTTTGTCCGTCCTGGTGGCGGGCAGTTTGGCCTCGGCGTCGTTCAAATCGGAGATGATCTGCGCGTAGATCGCCTCCACCGAAGCGTCGGGCTCGCTGGCGGCCCCCGTCTGGTTGTCTTCGGTAATCAGGGGCACCTGCTTGAACCAGCGGGTCAGGTTGAAGTAACACAAAGCCCTGATGAACTTGGCTTCGCCTGTCACGGCCTTTACCTCTTCCGGGTCGATGCCCGCTTCAACCGTGCTTACCAGCGTGGAGTTGCACACCCCGATGGATTGGTAGTGGTTGTCCCAGAGCATCTCGGTCAACTCGTCGGGAACGGAGACGGTGTTGATATCGGCCGTTTCGAACCCTTTCCAGCGGGGAACCCAGTTGGGCACCTTGACGTCTTCGGCAGCGGCGCCCGCCACGAAAGGCACGTCGGTACCGTACAGGATGACCAGGTAGGGATAGGCGCCTTTGATGTATTTGTCGAAGGAGGCTGCGTCCGTAAAGAGTTTATCGGCCGTGGGTTGCCCCCTCAGGTCCTCATCCAGGCTGATGCAACCGGGCGCGGCCAGCAGGGCGAAAGCCACGATAGGCAACGATCTTAAGATGGATTTTATAGGCTTCATGGTCTTGTTTTTTTGGATTGGAGTTAGAAATTGAAGTCAATGCCGAATACAAAGCTCCTTACCGAGGGGTAGACGCCGTAGTCGACCCCGCCCATCGCGTCCTTGTCGGAGGAGGCTTCGGGATCGTAGCCCGAGTAATTGGTGGCGGTCCACAGGTTGTTTCCGCTCACGTAGACCCTCAGGGAGGTCACACCTATTTTGGTCATCCATTTCTCGGGCAGGCGGTAGCCCAGCGAGATGTTTTTCAGGCGGAAATAGGATCCGTTTTCCATCCACCGGGTCGAATTGAGCTTTTCCTGTCCGGTAAAGGAGGGCAGCTCGGTTTGGTTGGCGGGGGTCCAGTGGTTGCGGATCACGGGGTTTGTCGGGAAGGGGCCCTGGTTGAAGGCCTCCCTTCTGACGCGGTTCAGGTTGTATATCTTGTTGCCCCACACGCCCTGGAAGAAGATGTTCAAATCGAGGCTCTTGTAGTGGAAGGTGTTGTTCAGCCCGTACACCCCTTTGGGTTGCGCGTTGCCCAGGATGACGATGTCGTCGTCGCCGTATTTGCCGTCGCGGTTCACGTCGACGTACTTCGCGTCGCCGGGTTTACAACCGTACATGGCAGCCGTGGAGGCCTCCTCGGTCTTCCATGTGCCGGCGAAGATAAAGCCGCGGAAGGTGGACATGGGCTGCCCAACGATCTGACCGTGTGCGCCGGTAACGCCCGGATAGTCGAGCGTGGTGTCCAGCAGCATATTCTTGTTGATGGCGTCCAGTGCCAGCACCTTGTTCCGGTTCAGGTTGAGCGTGTAGTTGGCCGTCCACGAGAAGTCGCGGTTGGAGTAGGGCGTGCCGCCGATGGAGAACTCCCATCCCTTGTTGGATACCGAGCCCACGTTGCGCAACACCTGCTTGACGATGGCCACGGCGGGAACCTGTTGCCACATGATCAGGTCGGTCGTCTTTTTGTCGTAGTATTCGATCGTCGCGGTAAGTTTTCCCGACCAGAGGCTGGCATCGATACCGACGTTGATCTCGCGGGTCTTTTCCCACTTCAGGTCCTTGTTGCCTGCCTGGGTCAGCTTGATGTCGGGCTCGTTGTTGGCGTCCAAACCTGCCGAGAAGAGTTGCAGCGAGGAGTAGGCCGGGACGGCGGCGTTGCCCACCGTACCGTAGCTCGCACGCAGTTTGAACTCCGAAAGCACGGGCTTGATGCCCTCCATGAACTTCTCCGACATCAGGTTCCAGCCGCCCGAGACGGCCCAGAAGGTGTCGTATTTGTTGCCGTCGGCCAACTGGCTCGCCCCGTCATGGCGTACGGAGGCCGAGAAGAGGTACTTGTTGTCGTAGCCGTAGTTCACGCGTCCCATGGCAGACTGGCTTGCGTAGGCGCTGTATGTGGTCCAGGGAGGGTAGAAGGTCGTACCGAACGCCAGGCCGTAGTAGCCCATGCCTACGGGGATCCCCTTGGAGTCGGCGCCCAGTTGGTGGCCCATGCCCTTGCTGATCTCGTAGACCGCCGTGGCCTGGACGTGGTGGCGGTCCCAGGTGTGGTCGAAGCTCAGGATGTTGGTGTTTTGCAGGCCGTAGTTGTTGTCGATCCTCTTGCTGCCGCCTATTTCGCTCGCCTGGACGCCCGCTTTGACGGCCTGGTTGTCGAAATAGCCACGGGTGTAGGCGCCCGAGGTGTAGACCAACTGGCTCGATACTTTCAGGTAGTTCGTCCACAGGTCGTAGTCGCCTTTGAGCGAGGCGTAGAACGATCCGGAGTAGGACTCGTTGACCGCCTCTTTGTTCGAGCCCACGGGGTTGTAGATCTGCACCGGTCCCACGCCGCCGCTTTCGGGCTGCGAGTAGCTTCCGTCGTCTTCATAGATCGGCTTGGTGGGCGCCCACTGCAACGCGCCGTCAATGGTCGAGGCGCCGGTCTCGGCCTGGTTGTAGTTGGCCGATACGTTCATGGTTATATCCAGACGCTTGGTCGCCTTGGCCTTGAAATTACCCCGGATGGTGTACAGGTCGTTGCTCGTGTTGTCGATAATCCCTTGTTTTAAGACGACCCCCGCGGCGATGTAGTAGGAGAAGATATCCCTCGATCCGCCGATGCTCAGGCTGTGGTTCTGGGAGATGGCCGTGCGGAAAATCTCATCCTGCCAGTTGGTCCCTTTGCCCATCTGGGAGATGGCGTCCTGCCCGAAATGCGCAGGGTTGCCCAGGCTGGTCTGGAACTCGTCGAACAGGGAGGCGTACTCCCACGCCTCGAGCGTGGGCAGAATTTTGCTGACCTGGTCCACCGACACGAAGCCGTTGTAGGCGATCTGGGCCCGTTCGCCCTTACCCGCCTTGGTGGAGATCAGGATGACCCCGTTGGCCCCCTTGGAACCGTAGATGGAGAGCGCGGCCGCGTCTTTCAATACCTCGATCGACTCGATCTGGTTGGGGTTGACCGTGTTGATGTCGCCGCCCTGCACACCGTCGATGATGACCAGCGGGCTGTTGCCGTACTGGAGCGAGTTGGCGCCCCGGATGCGGATCAGGGGCACTGCGCCCGGGCTGCCGCTTGTGTTGAGGACCGTAACCCCCGCCACGCGGCCCTGGAGGGCCTGCGATGCGCTGAAACTGGGGGCCGATACGAGTTCGGATGCCTTGACCGAGGCCACCGAACCGGTAATGTCGCTCCTTTTCTGTACGCCGTACCCCACGACCACCAGCTCTTCAATCTGCTGGGTGTCCTCGCTCAGGGTAAAGCTCAGTTCGCTGCGGTTGCCGACCGTCTGGGCCTGGAGTTCGTAGCCGAGGTAGACCACTTCCAACTCGTCGGCCGGGTTGACGCCCGTGAGCACGAATTTGCCGGTTGCGTCGGTGGCGGTACCCTTCCCGGTCCTTTTGACCACGACGGTCGCGCCGACCAGCGGCACACCTTCGCTGTCTTTTACGGTGCCGGTCACGCGGCCTTTTTCAGCCGTTTGTCCCGTTGCGGTCTCCTTGCGTTCGTAGATGACGATCATCTTGTTGACGATCGAGAAATCGAACCGGTTGTCGAGCACGCGTGCGAGTACGTCCTCAACCGGCGTCTTGTTGAAATCCGCCGTAACGAGCCGGTTTTCGGACAGGTTGTCGGAGTTGTAGATCACAGACAATCCCGTCTGGAGCTCTACTTCCTTGAGGACCGATTTGAGGGGCTGGTCCTTGAAGGACTTGGTCACCGTTTGGGCATTCACACCCAGGACGGTCCCCCAACTGGCTGCCGCAATGAGCAACAGCCGCAACATGAGTCGTTTTACATTCATGATGAATGGGCTAAAGGTTAGACTTGATTTGTTAGGTTGGCTTGAATTATGTTGGTAGTTTTCAGATGCTCCTGATGTAGATTTCGTCCCCTTTGCGCTCGACCTTGATCGGGATGATGTCTTTCAGCGCGTCGAGTACCTCGCCGATGGTCTCGTCGTTTCGCAGCGAGATATGGAAGCGCTTTTCCCTGACTGACTCGGATTGCAGGTAGATGTCCACGTTGTACTGGCGCGCGAGTTTGGCCACCAGTTCCCTCAAGGTAATGTTGTCGAACTCGATGCGGTTCTCGGTCCAGCTGTACGCCAGCGAGGCGTCTACCTTGGTGCGGGTAAAGTTGCCCGAGTAGTTATCGAAATACATCGACTCCCCGGGCGAGAGGACCATGCGCCTGTGCCCGCGCAGCAGCTCGACGCGTCCTTCGGCCAGGGTGGTGGTCACGAACGAGTCGTCGGGGTAGGCCGACACGTCGAAACGCGTGCCTGTGACCCGTATGTCGTAGGCGTGCGTCTTGACCCGGAACGAGGCCCCCATCTTCCGGGTAACCTCGAAATACCCCTCGCCGACGAGCTCCACCTTGCGGTTGAAGGCTCCGAAACGGCTCGGGTATCTGAGCGTCGAGCCCGCGTTGAGCCATACAAGGGTGCCGTCCGAGAGGACGACCCTACTCTTCTCGCCCAGGGGCACCTCCACGGTGTAGTAATCGCCGGTCATTATCTCCTCGATGCCTTTCCACACCCCGAAAGAGCCCAGCAGCCCCAGCAGGGTAACGGCCGCGACGGACATGGCCCTTCTCAACACCCTTCTTTGGGGTGTGAAGCGGCGCTCATGGTCTTTGCGCATCCTCATCCGGGCCTGCAGGCGTTGCCACTCCTTCTCGGTGGCGGGGTCTTCCGCTCCCAAGGAGGCCCAATCGCGCGCCCAGCGCCTGAGTTGGTCGAGGTGTGCGGCGTTGTGTCCGACGTATTCGAACAGTTGTTTTTCTTCTTCGCCCGTCGCCTTGCCTGAGAAATATTTCAGGGCGAGCTGGTGGGCGATCTTTTCATTCTCCATTTTCATCTCTGTATTCTATTATTAAAACAAGCCAGCTTTTCTTTACCCAACCCCCCGCCGCAACAAAAAAACAGGAAACACAATTTTTGTGTCTCCTATTCCAATTGTCAGGATTTTGTCCTTACAGGTAGAGTACGATGACCCAGGCCATTACCATAATATAAACGTCAGGCGGATAGATGGCCCGGAAGTGGTCCGAGAACTGCCGTATGGCCCTGGATATATGCTTCTCGACCGCCGTGGTGGAGATGCCCAGCTTCTCTGCGATCTCGCGGTTTTTCAGCCCCTCGAACCTGCTCATGGCGAATACCTCGCGCGAACGCTCGGGCAGGTTGGCCATCACGGTCTGTATCTGCTGTTGCAGGTCGTCGTACAGGAGTTTTTTATCCGCGTCGAACTGGAAATCGAGGTTGTAAAGGCGCTCCTCGCCCCGGATGTTGGCCAGGTATGAGATCTGGTGCTTCTCGACGATCGCCTTGTGCTTGAGGTGGTTCAGGCAGGCGTTCCTAACCATGGTAAACAACAGCGAGGAGAGCGATATGGCTTTCAACAGTTGCCTTTTTTCCCAGATCTTGATAAAGCACTCCTGGATGATGTCCCTTGTCACGTCGTCCTCCCCGATAAAGCGTATGCCGTATCCGTACAGTCGCGGGTAGTACGTCTTGAACAAATACTCGAACGCGCTCTGGTCGTTGCGTTTAAGCGCATCGAGCAGGTATTTGTCATCGTCGTACAATCCCATGTATTTCAGCGTTTTGTTTGGAGTGTCGGGGTTTTTAACCCCCTGTTATTACAAATGTATGAATAATTTCTTCGTCTTTCAATCGCTTTTCGCCTATCTTTTTCGCTATGTGCGATTTTTTGTTTTCAAGGGTTGGGGAAACGGTTTTTGCGTTGTTCTATCCATCGGAAACCCATACCCGAAATCTCTTTTGAAATGAACAGGACCCGTTTGATCCCGACGGCGCTTATGTGCCTTATCCTGTGGGGTTGCAATACCAACGCAACCGACAGGTACGATATTATCCCCCGCCCCGAAACTTTGCAGGCAGGCAGGGGGGAATTCGCCCTTACCCCGGGCACGGCCGTTTGGTGCGACGCGGCCTCGGAAGTGGTTGCGCAACAGGCCGCCGCCTTTCTGCGGCAGGCCACGGGCTACCCCCTTCCCGTGGAGGTCGCCGGATCCGGCAAGCGGGGTACGGGGATCCGTTTCACGACGCTCCCCGGGTCCGCCGCGGAATCCTACACCCTGGAGGTTACCCCCAAGCGTATTAACATCGCCGCGTCCGGCCCGGCAGGCCTGTTCTATGGCTTTCAGAGCCTGCGCCAGTTGCTCCCCCCGCAGATCGAGGAGGGGGGATCCGATCCGCACGCCCGATGGAGCGTCCCCGCCGTCTCGATCCGGGACTCTCCCCGCTACAAATGGAGGGGCTTTATGCTCGACGTGAGCCGCACCTTCTATGATGTGGACATCGTGAAAAAATACCTCGACGCGATGGCCCTCTATAAACTCAACACCTTCCATTTCCATTTGACCGACGACCAGGGCTGGCGCATAGAGATCAAAAAGTACCCCGAGCTGACCTCGAAGATCGCCACCGAATTCCCCGCCCACCACAACCAACCGGCCGAGCGGAGCGGTTTCTACACCCAGGACCAGATCCGCGAGCTGGTGGCCTACGCCGCCGAGCGCCACATCACGATCGTCCCCGAAATCGACGTCCCGGGCCATTGCTGGCCCGTTTTGCTCCTGCACCCGGAGTTGGGTGTGAACAAAAGCCTTACCCCGAACTACGTGATGCCTTTCCTTACCTCGTGGTCCTACTGGGGCACGCAATTCATCCCCAACGCCCTGGACCCGACCAAAGAGGCGGTCTACACCTTCCTCGACGACGTATTTACCGAGGTCGCCGCCCTTTTCCCGGGCGAGTACATCCATTTCGGGGGCGACGAGGTCAAGCACCACATCTGGGAGGACGAACCCCACATCCAGGCCTTTATGAAGCAACACGGATACAAGGGATTCGGCGACCTGCAAAGCTATTTCGTCAACCGCGTGGCGGCGATCATCATCTCCAAGGGCAAAAAGCCGATGGGCTGGAGCGACATCCTCAAGGGGGCCGAAACCCTCGATAGGAGCGTGGTCGCCATGTCGTGGCTCAGGGACTTGCAATACGCTGTGGAGGGAGGCTTCCATACCGTGGCCGTGCCCAGCGGATGCCTCTACCTGGATATCTCGCAGGCCGACCGCAACGACGGCACGATGAGCGATTTGGCGGGCGAGGTCAACACCCTTCAGGCCGTCTACGCCTACGACCCCTCCGAGGGGCTGACTCCCGAGCAGGACCGGTACGTTTTCGGCATCCAGGCCAACATGTGGACGCACATCGCGGTCAACACCAAGGATATGAACGTACAGATCTTCCCGCGCCTTCTGGCCCTCTCCGAGATCGCCTGGACGGGGAAGCCCCGCCGCGACTACGACGATTTCCTTACCCGCCTCGACGCCCACTACCCGCGCCTGGAGGCGATGAAGTTTGACCATTACCGCCCGGGAGGCTACATCGCCGGAAACTGGAGCCCTGCGGATCTGGCCGCGGAGTTCCGCCCCCTGGAGTGGGACGTGACCAAAAAGGTCTATGCCGAAGGGCGCGTCAAAGCGGGTTTCTTCCATCTCTCGGGTAATTCCTTTATGAAGATACGCAAGGTGGAGCTGCTTGAAAACGGGAGAGTTATATCTTCCGACCCCCATCCCGGCCTGGCCGACGATACCCGGGCTACCAGCCTGCCCAAAACCTATTTCTACGACCTGAAGGTGGACCGCTACGATCCCGATGCGGCCTACACGCTAAGGGCGGAGGTGGCCGGGGAGACAAGCAACGACTCGAGCGGCAATTTTACCTTCAACCTCAGCCCCTACCAACCGTTCGCCGTTACTGAGCCGAAGTAAGGAGTGTCCCGGCCCATCGATATCCCGGTTTAGTCGACCGGGATATTTTTATTGACGTTCTTGCTGCCCGCCAAAGCGTAGAACAGCAGGTAGACCAGCCCGGCCAGCACCACCCAGTAGCTGGGCAGGTAGCCCGCCGCGTCGGAGATCGCATTCTGGGCGAGCGGAAGGATGCCCCCGCCGCACACCATCATCATAAAGATCCCCGAGGCGGAGGCCACGTATTTGCCCAGCCCCTCGACGGCCAGGTTGAAGATCGCGCCCCAGAAGACCGAGGTGCAAAGCCCGGTCAGCACCAGGAAGACGGCGTTGACGGGAACCTGCTGCATACCGAACACAACCCCCGCGTAGGTGGTCTGGAAGACGGGCATGCCGACCATAACGCCCGACGGCAGGAGGATAGCCGCCGCGACCAGTACGATCCCCGCCGCCGATACGCCCGAGAGCATGGCCCGGCTGCCGAACTTCCCGGCCAGCGACACGCCCGCCAGACGGCCGGCCAGCATCAGGATAAAGTAGACGCCGACCACGCTTCCCGATACGGTCGCCGTCAGGCCCGAGTCGACCAAAAAGAAGTTCAGCGTTCCCGGCACGCCGACCTCGATCCCCGTGCTGATAAAGATGGCCACTGCCCCGAGCACGAAGTGGCGGAAGGCCCAGGGGGAGTGCAGGTTTTTGATTTTCTGCGTCGTGTCGACGATGTGGGGCTCGGGGATCTTTACCCCGGCCAGCACCGCGCCGATCACAAGGAAAGTCCCCATCGCGGTAAACAGCAACGGGTTGACGTCGGGGATGGCCGTGGTTTTGGTTACCTCGCCGACCAGGATCCCGATCAGGATGGGGACCAAAGTAGCCATCAGCGAGGAGACCGTCCCGCCTACCTGGATCAACTGGTTGCCCCGGTTGCCCCCGCCGCCCAACGTGTTGAGCATCGGGTTGACCACCGTGTTGAGCATGCACATCGAGAACCCGGCGATAAACGCCCCGGCCAGGTAGATGGCAAAACTGGCCGCCACCCCCGACAGGAATTGCACGCCGACCCCGATAAAGCCCACGGCAATGGCCAGCAGGGCGGTCTTCTTGTAGCCGATCCTCTCCAGCAGCTTGCCCGAGGGGATGCCCATGATCGCGTAGGCGATGAAGTTGGCGAAGTTGCCCAGCATGCCCAGGAAGCTCGAGGCGTGGAATTGCTCCTTGACCACGATGCCCAGGGGGGCGGCCAGGTTGGTAACGAAGGAGATCATGCCGAAAAGCACGATCATCGTCACGATAGGCAGGGTGTAGTTGCGGTTAGTAGCCATACTTAGTGCTTTACAATGCCCGGTTCTGTGCGGTCTGAACGAACGTTTTGACGTTTTCATCGGGCGCGCTGCGCGGGATGGCACACCCGGCGTTGATGACCAGCCTCGGGCAACCGTCGTATAATTTGAGCAGCTCGATCGTTTTTTCCTCGACCAGTTTGGGGCTGCCCAAAGCGATCACACCGCTCGGGTCGACCGTGCCGAAAAGCGTGCATTTGTCGTGCATCACCTCGTAAATCCTGCCGATGGAGGTCTTGTAGTCCAGCTCCACGGCGTCGAGGCCTATCTCAGCCAAATCATTCAGGATCAGGTCCGTGTTGCCGCAAACGTGCAGCAGGTAATCCTTGCCGCAGGCGTGGGCGTGGTCGCTGACCGCTTTTTCGTAGGGCATGGCGAAGGTGCGGTACATCTCCGGGGAGATCATGTCGGGACCGGCCGGGCTGTCGCCGTTGGAGAGCATATCTGCGCCGGTACCCGCCATCAGCCCGATCAGTTGTTTGGAGATTCCGGTGGCGTATTGCAGCAATTTGACGGCGTTTTCCTCGTCCAGCATCAAATCCATCATAAAGTTGGCCGGCGTGCGCACCATGGTGGCCAGCGAGAAAGGCGACTGGTCGCAGTTGCCCCTCACGTAAACCTCGTCCTTGAAATAATTTTTGAGGATGCGCACGGTCTCCAGCGCGTGCTGCACGCGGACGCTTTTCGAAATGTCCACGTCCTGCAACTTGTCCACATCGGCCAAGTCATCGAGCAGCGCCTCGTGGGTGCGTGCGGGCTCGTCGTCGGGGTAGTCGGTCTTCACGCCGATCGCCGAGGCCAGCAGGGCGGTGTCCACATCGAACAGCACGCCGTCCAGGTTGTAGCGCTCGACCGACCGGATTAGGCAATCGGCGGCGGCCTGCGGATCTTCGCGGTAGCGTTTCATGTTGACGCCCGCCATCTGGGCCGCGTGCAAAAAGTTGTGCAGCATGACCGGGCGGCGGTCGGGCATTTTGCCCTCCAGGGCGGCCTTTATTCTCTGGTATCCGTTCATCATCTTCGTTTTTGGGTTATAAACAAAGATAAGCGATGCCCTTTTAACGGCATTTAAGGATAGTATCGCAGCACGATTCCGAAAGTCGGGACGGGGGAGAGTAGGGGGAAGGATCGGGTCGAAACCGATTAGGTATTTCCCTTTCTGGCTTTGTACTCCGACGGGGCGCAGCCGTTGTATTGCTTGAACACGGTGGCGAAATAAGCCGGCGAGGAGAAACCCAGGTCGTAGGCTATGTTTTTGATCGACAGCGAATTTTCCTCGATCAACTGTCTGGCTTTCTCCACTTTTTTGCGGATGATGTACTCCCCCGGGGGGATGCCGGCCTCCTCTTTGAACCGGTGCTTGAACCTCGACGGGGAGAGGTTGCACCTTTGGGCCAGCTGCTCGATGCTGAGGTTTTCGAAAAGGTTTTCGTCGATGTAGCCGACCGCGCCGAGGATGCACTTGCTGTACCTGCGCTTCGATGCCATCTCGCCGCAGCGGGCCACGTTCAACAAAAAGCTGACCAGCAGGTTTTGCAGCTCGGTCTTGACCAGCAAATCGCCGCGGTCGCGGAAGTAGACGCTGTACATCCTTTTAAGCAGCCTCTCGCAGTCGCCGTTGCCCTTGAACAGGCGCACGGGCAGGTGCGCGAGCTTGCCGAACAACTCCGAGGCCTCGGCGTGGGTCAGCCCGAGGTACTCCTCCCCCAGCCGAGGCTTTTTGAGCGACATCCAGTACAAAACGCCCTTCTCCTCGGGGATCTCCCCCGTGCCGTGGGCTTCGTCGGGAAAGGTCAAAAAGAGGTCGCCGCCAAAGACCTGGAAGGTCTCTTCGCCGACGAAGTACTCCTGGCACCCTTTGGCAAGGTAGCAGATCTCCAGGGTGTCGCGGTGGACGTGGGTGGGCAGTATGGCCTGGGTGCTCAGGTAGTTGTACCGCCCGAACTCCTCGAAGACCCCGATGCCGAATTTCCCCATATTGAGGATCAGCCTGCCGTCCCTGTCCATCGTTTTATGTCCAGAGAGAGGTAAGGTACATCGGAACCCCGCCGTCAGAGGGTTTGAAGCCGCAGCGCTTGTAGAACTCCACGCCGTCGGTGTAGGCGACCAGCACGATGCGCAGGTAGTCCTTGTAGTACTCCTTGGTCATCTCCAGCAACTCTTTGCCGATCCCGTGGCCTTGGTATGCGGGGTCGACCAGCAGGTAGTGGATGTAGGAGGTCATCACCCCGTCGTCCAGGGCGTTGATCAGCCCGATGAGTTTGCCGTCGTGCCACGCCGAAAAGACCTTGGCGGAGTTCTTCATGGAAATCACCAGTTTGTCGGGGTAGTGGCCCGAGGACCACTCGACCGAGAGGAACAGCTCCTCAAGCTCCTTGGCGTTGAACTCCTGCGTCGCTTTGTATTCGATATTCATCTGTGCGGGTTTAGTGCGCGGCCGGGTTGCCCCCTTTGCTCAGGTTGCACCGCAGGCCGATCCGTACGCCGATGTTGATGCGGTTTCTATCGTCGATGCTGAAGTTGCCCATCGGGATAAAGGGTTCCTCCACCACGCTGCCTTTGGGGGCGAATTGCCACGAGAGGGTGGGGGCGACGACCAGGGTCAGCCTGTGGCCCAAATCGTACCCGAAGGTGGGGTCGATGCTCAGGATGCTTTGCGATTCGTTCTTTTCCAGGGTATTGAGCATGGTCGCCTCGGGCATGAAGCTGAATTGTTTGCCCAGGTCGATGATCGATCCCACGCCGAAGCCGTAAGCCACCTGGTGGGAGTCGTACCAGGGGTTGACCGAGACTTTGAAGATGCTGTATAGTTTGGGCAGGCCGGTCATCAGCGAGAAGTTGAAGGGGTAGAGGTCGTTGATCGCGTACTCCACCGCCTGGTAGCCGCCCTCCTTGACGATCGAGATAAAGCCCAGCGGCACGCCCCGCTCGAATTTATCGGCGATGTTGACAAAGCCGCACTGGAAACCGTCCACGGTACGGGCCGTGTTGACAAAGCCGAACTGCACGCCCCTCAGGTTGCCGCCCACCGGGTTGACGAAGCCGAATTGAGCCCCCTCCACGTGCTCTTTTACCGGATTGACGAATCCGAACTGCGCCCCGTCGAGGGTGGCCGCCGGGTTGACAAAGCCGAATTGCGCTCCGGTAACCAGGTCGGCCTGGTTGTAGAAACCGAATTGCGCCCCGTTGAGCCGGGTGGGTTCCAAACCGCGCTGGATCACGTTGGCGAAGCCGAACTGAGCGCCCCGGATCCATTCCCCGCACTGGTTGTAGAATCCGCACTGGACCCCGCTCTGGGGACCGTAGGCGACGTTGACCGCCCCCACCATCACCGGCACGCGGGCCCCGGCGGAGGCTTTGTTGTAGACAAAGGTATAAAGAACCTCCTGTCCCCAGCACAGGGAACAGGAGGTAAGGATGAACAAGGTCAGTGCGATTTTTTTCATGGTCGTTTGCTTTTGCAGGTTTTATACTGCAAAAGTAACAACTAAAATCGTACCGCGAAATCGTAAGTGCCCGAAAGCAGCGTGGCGACCACCGTTTCGTTCGCGTTGACCTCTGCGGTAATTGTACCGGTCTGCTCCAGGGGCAGGCCGTTGCATTGGATCCGGTCGAGGCTTGCCACCGGGAAGGTAACCTCGGCCGAGGAGTTGGCCGGGACCTCGATGTGCCAGAGCAACTGGCCGTCCTCGCGCTTCCAGTCGCTCGTGATCAGCCCGTAGGGCGAGCGGTGGGAAGCTTTGGCGTAGGTCAGTCCCTCGGGGAAGGCGGGTTTCATGACGATCTTTTTGAAGCCCACTTCGGCCTTGTCCGTTTTGATGCCGCCCAGGTCCTCGTACATCCAGGCGACCACATCGCCCAGCAGCATCACGTGGTTGTGCGAGTTCATGCCCGGATCGGCCGTGTTGCCGTTCCAGAGCTCCCAGGTCGTGGTGGCCCCGTGGTCGATCATGTAGCCCCAGCTCGGATAGGTGCGCTGGGTGGCGATCTTCAGGGCCAGGTCTGCGCGGCCCCACTCGGTCAGCCCGCGCATCAGGAATTGGATGCCGATCAGACCCACGCTGACGTGGGAGTCGAAATCGTTCTCGATGCGGTAGGCCAAATTGTCGAACACCTTTTGCTCATAGCCTTCCGGGACGAGCCCCTGCATCAATGAGACCAGGTTGGCCGTTACGGTGTTGTTGCTGTACGAGGCCGTTTCGGCGTTGAAGAATTTGGCGTTGTAGGCCTCCTTCATTGCGGCCGCCTTCTCCAGGAACATCGCTGCGTCCCCGCCCTGCCCCGCGATGGGGGCGAACCGGGCCATCATGTTGTAAATGCGGTAGAAGAAACTGGTGGACAGCAACGCGCCGTCGGTGATGCGCGCGGGATCCTTGGAGTGGATGTACTCCTGTTTCTCGGGGGGCATGCACCAGTCGCCGTAGGTGTCGCGGGTGATGATGCCGTCCTTTTGGTATTGGGTCTCGATGTACGCCATCCACTCCTTGATCGAGGCGTAGTGGAGTTTGATGGCCGAGGGGTCGCCGAACTGCTCGTAGAGCATCTGAAGCACGGCGGGGAAGGCTGCGGGCCAGGTCACGTCGTCCGAGTAGACGTGCCAGAAGTTGGGGGCCACGTCGGGAATGCGCCCGTCGGGTTGTTGGGCATCCTCGATGTCCTGCGCCCACTTGTTGTAGAGCAAATGGCAATCCAGGGCGTAGCTCTCGCCGATACAGCCCATTGCGCGGTCGCCCAGCCAGCCCATCCGCTCGTCGCGTTGGGGACAGTCGGTCGGCATGCTGCGGTAGTTGCCCATGATGCCCCACATGGCGTTGCGGTAGACCTCGTTCAGGGTCTTGTCGGAGCATTCGAAGGTGCCCGTGTCCTCCATCCTGTCGTAGTTGACCATCCCGGTAATATCCTCCTTGGCAGGGGCGTAGTCGATGCCGGTAATCTCCATGAAGCGGAAGCCGTGGTAGACAAATCGGGGGGAGTAACTGAATTGCCCGTCGCGCGCGGGTGTATAGATATCAGTCACATGCGCCCCCCGGATATTGTCCATGTAGAGGCTGCCGTCCTGTTTGAGCGTCTCGGCGAAGCGCATTTTGACCGGGATCCCGGCCTTGCCTTTGAGCTTGACCGACTCCCAGCCGACCATATTCTGGCCCATGTCGACGATGTAGGTCCCCTTTTCGAGCTCGGTAACCGATACCGGCTTGAGCGTGCGCATGGTGTAGAGGTTGGGGTTGGCCTGGGCGACGAGTTTGCCCGCGGGGGCCTCCACGACCATCGCGCCGCGCCATGTCGAGTCGTCGAAGCCGTTTTTGTCCCAGCCCGGCATCTCGAGCCTGGCGTCGTACTCTTCCCCGTCGAATTCGTTGTTGGCCACGATGGGGCCCTCGGCGGTCAGCTTCCACGACGCGTCGCTCACAACCTTCTGGCGGGTGCCGTCGGAGAGTTCGATCTCGAGTTGGCACAGCAGCTTGGGAAAGCCGTAGTGTATGATATTAGGTACGCGGGTCCTGGCTTTGCCCGGCAGGTTGTCCATCCGCATCGAGAAGAAGCGGCCGTTGCCCAAAATCACGCCCAGGGTATTGGGTTTGCCGGGGTCGATCAGCGATTTGACGTCGTAGACGTTGTAGTTGACCCGTTTGAGGTAGTCGGTCGCCGTGGGGGCGAAGATCTCCTCGGAGACTTTTTTGCCGTTGATGTAGCACTCGTACATCCCCAGGCCCGAGATGTAGAGCGTAGCGCGGGTTATCTTTTTGGCGGCTTCGAACTCCTTGCGCAGGTAGCGGGCGCTCAGGCGCGTGTCGGGTTGGAACTCCCCCGAATTGAGGGTCGAGTCGATGCCGATCCATTGGGCCTGCCAGTCGCCCGGTTCGGTCAGGGCCATGTTCCAGCGGCGGGTCTCGCTCCAGGGGTTCTCGCCCTCGGAGGTCCAGACCTTTACCTTCCAGTAGTAGGTGCCCCGGGAGGCCAGGTCCAGCCCGGCGTAGGGGATCAGCACGCTGTTGCCCGACTCCACCTTGCCGGAATCCCATACCAGCGCGTTGTCGAAGCCGTCGGGGGAGGCGGCCACAAGGATCTGGTAGGCCGTCTGGAGGGTGCCGGGTTTGTGGCTTTCGATTTTCCAGCTCAGGGCCGGGGCGGGGGAGTCGGTCCAGATCTCATCCGCCCGGGAATTGACGGTAAGGCCGGTGACTTTGACCGCCTTTTGTGTGCACGAGGGCAGCAGATTGAGGCATAGAAGCGCTGCCGTGCAGATGGCTAAATTAAGAAAAGGTCTCTTCATTTTTTGTAGTTTTTGGTTTTTTGCGGGTTCATTTTTTATGGTTGGTTTTTCGATATGCCGGAACCGAGGTATCCTGTAATGCGCCTTGTATGACGCTCTGTGCGGGCCTACTGCAAATTTTGCGAAAAAAATCTTGACTTTATGCAGGTGGCATCGGTAATAGATCACTTTTGTCAAAAGTGATAACGAAGATGTCATTTATCGTAAAGTATTCTGAAGACCTCCAGATAATTTTGTCTTAGCGAAAAATCCAGTGTCGAATCTTCCGTTTCTCAATATACTAAGGAGTATCGATAATAACTAACAGTAATCAAAAAGCATGAAGAAAACTTTTCCAAGCTTAAATCGGGGAAAAGCAATGTTCCGGCGGCTATGCCTGCTCTCCGGTGCATTGATGTGCCTCCTCCCTTCGGAGGTCCGCTCCCAGCAGAGGACGATCAACGGAACGGTTAAGGACGCCTCGGGAGAGGTGGTCATTGGCGCCTCCGTCGTCGTGGAAGGAACTACCAACGGTGTGGCTACGGGAACCAAGGGGGAATTTACCCTGCCCAACGTGCCCGCAACCGGCCGGTTGATCGTAAGTTTCATCGGCTACGAAACCACGACGGTCGATCTCCAGAAGTGGAACAACTACACCATTATCATGGAAACCACGGCTATCTCGATGAAAGACGTGGTGGTGGTCGCATACGGCGCCCAGCGTAAAGAGAGCGTGGTGGGATCGGTCGCCGCAGTGAGCGGGGAGGACCTCAAACTGAGCACCTCGTCCAACATGCAGAACGCCCTGGCGGGGCGTATCGCCGGTTTGTCGACCGTACAGACTTCCGGCCGGCCGGGCGGCGACGCCGCGGCGATCTACCTGCGCGGTGCGGGCACGACCAACGGGACCAATCCCCTGATCATGCTCGACGGGATACCCATCCAGGATTTGAGCATGATCGGCGCCAACGAGGTCGAGTCGATCTCGGTTTTGAAGGACGCGTCGGCCACGGCGGTCTTCGGAACGCGGGGTGCCAACGGCGCGATCATCATTACCACCCGCCGGGGACAGGAGGGCAAAGCCAGGCTGTCTGTGCACATGGACGCTTCGATGCAGCAGTTTACCCGCACGCCGGAGCGCCTCCACTCCTCCGAATGGCTCGACTACCACAACCAGGCGGCCCAAAACTCCGGTCTGGCCGGCCTGACGCCCGCGGAGCTCAAAAAGCAGCAGGACCTCTATACCAACCCCAACAAGAACGCGATGCAGCAATATATGTATCCCGACCACGACTGGTACGACGAGTTGCTGAAGACTTTCGCACCGCAGGTCAAGGTAACCGTGGATGTATCGGGCGGTACCGATAAGCTGCAATACTTCGTCAACGCGGGCTACCTGCACCAGGACGGCCAGTTCAAGATCGACAACAATCTGGACTACAACCCCCAGATGAGGCTGGACCGCTACTCCTTTCGCGCCAACGTCGACTACAAGCTGACGAAGAACCTCAAGGCGTTCCTCAACACCTCTGCTTATATCGAGCAGGTGGGGATGCCCAGTACGACCAAGTTCGGCGGCAGCTTCTCCGATAAGGCGAACAACATGGTGGGCGAAATTTTCCGCGTTTTGCTTTACAGTCAACCCCAGCAGATGGGACCGACCACGATCGTTACGCCCAATTCGAAGCTCGCAGGCGAGGTGGTCAAACCCGACAACCACCTGCGTTCGGCCTACGAGTTGATCAACCGCTCGGGCGAGCGCAATGACAACCGGGTCAACATGACCGCCACCTACGGGATGGAGTGGGATATGTCCGCCATAACCAAAGGGCTTTCGCTCAAGGGGATGGCCTCGATCGACGCCTACTCGGGTTCCTGGACCGATATGGTCGTCAACTCCCGCCAGTACATCGCCACGATCAACAACGCGGGGACCTATCCCCTCTTCTCGACCAACCAGGCGGAGACCAACCGGGGCATCTCGAAGAGCTCCTACCACTATTACAGGGTCAACGCCCAGGCTTCGCTCAACTACACCCGCGCCATCGGCAAACACCGGGTCGGCGGTTTGTTGCTGATGCAACGGGACAACTGGGTAAATGCCGACGCGGGCCTGCCTTATAATATGCTCAGCTACTCGGCCCGTGCGACCTACTCCTACGCCGACAAATACCTGTTCGAGTTCAACTTCGGGCGCAACGGTTCGGAACAGTTCCACCCCGACAGGCGCTTCGGCTCCTTCCCCGCCTTCTCCGCGGGCTGGGTGGCGAGCGGCGAGAAATTCTTCGAGCCCCTTTTGCCGATGGTCTCCTTCCTTAAATTCCGGGGATCCTGGGGTAAGGTCGGCAACGACCAGTTGGGCGCCGACCGCTTTATGTATATAGACGACGTGCAGTACCAGTACATGAATAACAGCGCCTTCTATTCGGAATACGGCAGTTTCTACCCCAGCAGCCTGGCCGGCGGTTACTACATCAGTGAGAAGATGTACGCCAATCCCTACCTGACCTGGGAAACCGCCGTTAAAACGAACGCCGGCGTCGATTTGCAGCTCTTTAAAAGCATCAACCTGAGCTTCGACTACTTCTGGGAGGACCGTTCCAATATCCTGGTCAGCCGCAACATGGTTCCCGAATTGCAGGGTATCCCGTTGAGCGTCTACCCGAGGGCCAACATCGGCGAGATGAAGAACTCCGGCTTCGAGATCGACCTGAACTTCAACAAGCAGTTGAACAAGGACTGGTTTATCAGCGCGAAGGGCAACTTCTCCTTCGCCCGCAACAAAGTGACCGCATTCGACGAGGCCATGCTGCCCGAAGATTACGTCTACCGCTACCGCTCCACCGGTTTCCCGCTGGGGACCAACTGGGGCTACAAGATCGATTACAGCAACGGCAACGGCTATATCAACGATTTGATCGGCGATATGCAGGTCCCCAACGGCCAGAAAGAGTACGAACAGGGCGGCACGACCTATAAACTGCTCGACTACGCCTTCGGGCAGTACCAGGTGGGTGATTTCAAATACGTGGACCAGAACGGCGACGGAGTGATCGACGAAAAGGACCAGGTGCCCCTGGGTTACACCCGGATCCCCGAAATTACCTACGGGATCTCGCTTTCGGCGACCTGGAGGTCGATCGATGCCACCGTCTTCTTCCAGGGCCTGGGCAACACCAGCCAGTTCTACCTCAACGAAGGCGTGGCCGAGTACCTCTACGGCGGCATGTACTTCGACTACCACAAGACCGCCTGGACGCCCGAGCGCTACGCCAACGGCGAGAAGATTACCTATCCCGCGCTGCGCACATCGGGCGGCGTGAGCAATGCGGTCAACGATTTCTGGGTCATGAACAGGTCTTTCTTCCGCCTGAAGAACGTGGAGATCGGCTACACCTTCAATCCCGAATGGACCAAAAGGGCCGGCATCTCTAACCTCAGGGTCTACATCGGCGGACAAAACCTGCTGACCTGGGACAAGCTGCCCACCCGTACGATCGACCCGGAGACCTTCTCCACCATGGGATCGAATCTGAACGGCGTGGTCTACCCGATGACCAAAATGTACACCCTGGGCGTCAACTTAAACTTCTAAATGAGGACAGCAATGAAACGAATCTTAATTATATCCCTTGCATCGGTCCTTGCGTTAACGGCCCTCAACGGTTGTACCGACGTGTTGGACCAGGCCCCCGACGGGAAAATGACCCTCGACGCGGTCTTCAAGAACAACGACATGACGGCAGCCTATCTGAGCTCCTGTTACAGTTTCGTGTCGGCCAAAAACCTTTGGTACTATTTCTCGACCAACTACCCGATCGCTTTGTCCGACGAGGCGTGGGAGGCGGACGACTGCGTGGGCCTGCGTACGGTCCAGTACTACGACGGCAACGTGTCGGCCAGCGGCAACTCCATCTACGAGGATATGCCCAGCCCCAAAATGAGGGTGGGTACCTATTGGAAATACTACTGGGAAGGCATCCGCTATTGCAACGTATTCTTAAGCAACATCGCCACGGCCTCGGTAAACAGCGAGACCGACCGTGCCCGCTGGACGGCGGAAGCCCATGTGCTCAGGGCCAGCTTCTACCTCGAACTGCTGAAGTGGTACGGGGCGTGCCTGCCGATCAGCGCGACCCCTTACGAAAGCGACTTCGATTTCTCGACGCTGACAAAGGCTAAATACGGCGAGGTAATTCAGTTCATCGTTTCGGATTGCCAGGCCGCTCTGGACATGAACATCCTGCCTTGGAGGCACGTGTCGGGCAACAAGGACGACATCGGTATGCGCGTGACCAACGCCGTGGCCGAGGCCATCAAGGTCAGGGCGCTGCTCTACGCGGTCAGCCCGCGCAACGACGACGGGACTTACTCCAAGACCGACGCCTACAACATCGCCAAGGCTTCGCTGACCGCTTTGAGGAACAACGGGTACGAACTGTTCAACAAGGACAATACCTTCTCCCCGCTTCCCGTATGGACCGACCCCTTCGGCGAGGCGATTACCGGGACCAACGCGGCGGCGCTGATCAATGCGGCCGGATCGATCAAGTACTACTTCTGCAACTGGGCCGACTACACCGCCGACCCCAAAGACAAGGAGACCATCTGGCAGCACCAGGTCAACGGCAACCGCCACTGGCTGGTCGGGACGTGGTTCGGGGGATACAAGTGCGGCCTGTGCCCCAGCCAGCAATACGTGGACGCGTTCGAGGTAACCGACGGGACAAGGTCTTTCAATATCCTCAACCTTTCGCAGCCCTACCTGGACGGAACGGCAGCCGATGATTACACCAACCTGGAGCCCAATTACAAC
The DNA here is from genome assembly GCA_031551275.1 of Rikenellaceae bacterium. Lineage (GTDB taxonomy): Bacteria > Bacteroidota > Bacteroidia > Bacteroidales > Rikenellaceae > JAVBMJ01. The sequence goes on along the minus strand of JAVBNX010000001.1, from coordinate 93,473 downwards.
TCCGCGGCGCTGACCTCCAACGGAGGGCTTTACAACCCCAACGATCCCTACAAGAACCGCGACCCGAGGTTCTACGCCACCATCTACTACCACGGCGCGAAGCGTTACATGACCGACGTGAGCACCATGGCCAGTGAGTGGAAAAAAGTATGGACCAACAAAGAGGACGCCGTGTCGGGGATACGCGACGGATCGAGAGGCGCGGGCGACCGCACCTTCACAAGGACGGGCTATTACAACCAGAAGTACCTCCACCCGACCGAAGGCGGCCATGAATTGCCCTATTTCGCCCCGGGCTGGAAGTTGTTCCGTTTGGGCGAGATCATCCTCAACGTAGCCGAACTGGCCATCGAATCGGGCAACTACACCGATGCGGTGCCCCTGATCAACGAGATCCGCAAACGTTCGGCCATGCCCGCGATATCGCCTGCCAGCCAGGACGAGGCCCGCAGGTTGCTGCGCCAGGAGCGCCGCGTGGAGCTGGGCTTCGAGGAGGCGCGTTATTACGACGTGCGCCGCTGGCTCGCCCCCGGGACCGACGTGGACCTGAAAGCCACCGACAAATGGATCGGCGCGATGTCCATCTCGGACAACGATGCCCACAACGCACCGGTCTTTACCCGTACCCACGTCCGGGTGGCTCCCCGCGAGTGCTACATCAACAAGTACCTGTTGCAGCCCATTCCCCAGGCGGAAGCCAACCGTTTGGAGGCCTTCACAGGCGAATCATGGCAAAACCCCGGCTGGTAAACCGAGTGTGCAGATCAAAAAACGATTACTATGAAGCTGAATATAAAGCCATTTATTTGTGTCCCCCTCGTGCTGCTCGGCTTGTCCGGTGCGCCTCAGGCGTGGGGCCAGACCCCGAAGCCGGAACAACGGGTAAATATCGGGTACACCTCCCAGAGCGGGCTGGAGATGGCGGGCGCCATCTCCACGGTCAGCGGCGAGGAGTTGGAGAAATCCCCCGTGCCCAACCTCAACCAGACCTTTACGGGGCGTTTGGCCGGTTTGATCACTATGGAAGCCGGCGGTGCGCCGGGGACCGACTGGCTCACGAGCATCGTGCGCAGCGTCTCGACCGTAAACGGGGTTGTGCCCCTGATTATCCTGGACGGCGTGATCTGCTCGGAGGAGAGCGTGAACTTCATCACTCCGCATGAGGTCGAGTCGGTATCTGTCCTCAAGGACGCCTCGCTGACGGCCATCTACGGCCTGGAAAGCGCGTCGGGCGCGATCGTGATTACTACCAAGCGCGGCCGCGACGACGGCCAGATGAAGGTCAGGGTCACTTACGACCAGTCCTTTATGCAACTCACGCGCACGCCGACCTTTATCTCCTCCTCCGAGTACGCCCGGATGGCCAACCAGGCGTGGGCGAACGACGGGGCGGTCGGAACGCAGCCCTTCTCGCAGTCGGCCATCGATAAGTATGCCGACGGTTCTGACCTCAGGCGCTACCCGAACAACAACTATTACGACATGATGTTCAAGCCCTGGGCGCCCATGGAAAGGGTGGGGATTACCGCATCCTCGGGCAACCAGAGGGTCCGTATGTTCACGGCCGTCAACTTCCAGCACATCGGAAGCCAGTACAAGAACGACCAGGCCACCTATCAGCTCGACGAGCAGACCTACGACCCGAAGATCGGAAGCAGCACAAGGGTCAACCTGCGCTCGAACATCGATTTCTCGATCACTAAGGAGCTCAGCGGCTTTATCCGCATGGGCGCCAACGTGGGCAAGGAGAACGGAGCCGGGGGATATTGGGACAACACATCGGGGACCACGGTCCTTTCCAACCTGGACGCGGTGTACGGCAGCTTGTTCTACCTCCCCTCGACCCTGCCCGGTCCCTACACCACAATTACCCCCGATCCCCTCGACCCGAGTCGCTTTCTGGGCGGGCAGGTCATTACCTCGAGCCCCGACCTGGTCCCCAACCCGGCCTACGGTTTGATCAACCGCTCGGGATACTCGAAAACGACCCGGACCAACATCATGGCCCAGACGGGGATCAACCTGGACATGGGATTTTTGACCCAGGGCCTCTCGCTGGGCGGGGTGTTCGGCTTTGAGACCAACTCCTACGGGACCCAGCTCTACAACAAAGGCTATGAGCTGTGGCTCGACGACAACACGCAGACCGCGCAGGGAACGCGCAACAATACCTTCGTCTCCCCTTCGGGACACAACGCTTCCAACAAGTTCGGCGGATTCAAATCCTCGGGCTTTGCCAACCGCCTGAGCGCGACGGTCAAGGTCGACTACAACAGGACCTTCAACGGCCATCAAGTAAGCGGTATGCTGTACGGCTATTACCAGAACTACGACCCCAACCGCTACGACAACGTCTATGCGTTGCGCTACAACCGGGTCAGCTCGGGCGCTTCCGTGAGCTGGGGCTACAATGACCGCTACTTCGCCAAGGCCGACGTGGGTTACTCGGGCTCGGACCAGTTCGCCAAGGAGAACCGCTTCGTGTTCACGCCCTCCCTCGCCCTGGCCTGGGTGGCCAGCAACGAGGAGTTTCTCAGGGGCGTATCCTGGATCGACTACCTGAAAGTCAGGGCGTCGGCCGGACAGGTGGCCAACGACCAGTTGGGCGGCGGCCGCTTCATGTACGCCGACAACATCGTCCAGGGCGGCTCCCCCTACATCGTCTCGAACTCCTACTCCCTGTATGAGTACAGGAAGGGGAATCCCGACCTCGCGCCCGAGAAGGTGCTCAAGATCAACGCAGGTGTGGACATGCAACTGTTCCGGGACCTCAACCTGACCGTCGACTACTTCCGCACCCACACCGACAACATGCTGGTCAACGCAGGGGGCGTGATCCCCGCATTTACCGGCGTAACCTCCCTCGCCCCCGCCAGGAACGACGGCGAGATGAAGAGCCACGGTATCGAGGTGGCTTTGGGTTACCACAAACGGTTGAACGCCGATTGGAGCATCATGGCCGCAGCCAACCTGCTGTGGTCAGAGAACGAGGTAATCTCGGCCGACGAAGTGCCCATGGGCGAGGGTTACGCCTACCAGTACCGCCTCCAGGGTTATCCCGTAGGCCAGAATTTCGGCTACCAGATCGACCGCAGCCAGGGCGGGGGGTACTTTACCTCGCAGGCCGAGATCGACCAGGTCTACTACGCTTTCGGAACCCCGCGCATCGGCGACTTCCGCTACAAGAACATCAACGGCGACAAGACCTCCGACGGAAAAGACATCATCGACGAGAAGGACATGGCCCCGATCGGCTACTCCTGGATCCCGAAGGTCAGCTACGGCATCACGCTGGGCGCGCAATGGAAATCCATCTCGCTGTCGTGCATGATCCAGGGCACGGGCTACTCCTCGCGTCCCTACCAGTCCGCTTTCGGCGTCAACGAATCGCTCTACGGCGGTATCTTCGCCTCGATCCACCGCGACGCCTGGACCCCCGAAAGGGCGGCGTCCGGCGCGAAGATCTCCTATCCCGCACTCTCGCAGGGGACCACGACCAGCCGCCAGAACAACGACTTCTTTATCATGAACACCGCCTATGTGCGCGTGAAGAACGTCGAGTTGGCCTACAACTTCCCCGAGTCGATCGTCAAGAAGATCGGCTCCGATCAGTTGCGCGTCTATTTCAGCGCCCAGAACCTCTTTACGTGGGACTGGCTCGAAACGGGTGAGATCGACCCCGAGGTGTCGAGCTTGGACATCTACCAGAATTACAGGACCTTCAACCTGGGCGTTAAACTCTCCTTCTAAAGACTTAGTGTGATGAAAAAATTGACTCTTATCATACTGGCGGCCTTTGCGGCGTTCTCCTGCAACGACGCCCTTGAATTGCCCAACGACGGCAGGTTGACCATGGAGCAGATCTTCTCCAGCGCCGACCTCACGGCGGGCTACCTGAACATGTGTTACTCCTACATGCCCTACGGCGGCCACGTGGGCGACTACTCGCTCTCCTACGGCGGCACGCTGCTGGCCTCTTACAGCGACGAAGCGTGGGATTCCAGGGCTTCGCAAACGGGTCTTGTCCAAAACTGGTACACGGGCAACGCCACAGTTACCAGCTTCCCCCTGGGGGATTGGTGGAGTCCCTATTACGAAGGGATCCGTTATTGCAACACCTACCTGGCCAACGCGGACAACGTCGTAAAGATCAATCCGCTCGCCGAGGGGGATATCCTGTTGGGCAAGGCGCAGGCCCTGGTGCTGCGTTCGTTCTACCTCTTGCAGGTCATCCGGCGCTACGGCCCCGCCCCGATCGTTACCGAGCCGATGGACGACGTGACCGACTACTCCACCTGGACCCGCTCCTCGGTCAGGGATTGTGCCGAGGCCATCATCGTCGATTGCAACAAGGCGGTCGACGAGTACGGCCTGGAGTGGATGCCCGGCGTGAGCAACAACGTGTTGGGTACGGTAACCTGCGCGATGGCCTACGCCATCCAGTCGCAGGCGGCCTTGCTCGCCGCCAGCCCCCTTTGGAACAAGGGCAGCGACACCGAGGTCAAAGATACGTGGAAATGGGCCGCCGTGATTACCGGCAACGCCCTGAACACCTGCCTGGCCAACGATTACAAACTCTACTCCGAGGCCCCCTCGGGCGGCGCGCTGGTCAGTTCGCAGAGCGCCTACCAAAGCTACCATTTCGGCAACATTTACTCCTACGACCGCATCAAGGACAAGGAGACGATCTACCAGTGCCGCAACCAGCTCACGCTGTGGCGCGACTCCAACCTGCCGTTCAACAGCTTCGCCATCCGCTCCGGCGTGTGCCCCACCCAGGAGTTCGTGGACGCCTTTGAAATGGCCGACGGGACCTCTCCGTTCCTGATGGACGAGGACGGTTGCGTCCTCTACACCGGGGTCAACCCGCAGCCCAACCCTGCCGCCGCCGCTACCTACGACCCGGCTAACCCCTACGCGGGCCGCGACCCGAGGCTGGACGCCACCGTATTCTACAACGGTTCGCTGTGGAACTACACCGATCCGGCCTCCAAGGCGCAGATCTACCAGGGCGGCAACGCTGCCGTCTCGGCCACCAACGAGCGCTACACCCGCACGGGCTACTACCTGCGCAAGTTCCACTACAACCAGTCCAACGCGGGCAACAGCGCGGACGGCTACATGAAGCTCTTCCGCCTGGCCGAGCTCTACCTTAACTTCGCCGAGTGCGCCAACGAAGGCTACGGCCCGTCGGTACAGGTAAGTGACGTGACCGGGTCGGTCCGCTCGGCCATGGTGGCGGTCAACGCCGTGCGCACCCGCGCCAACATGCCCGCCTTCCCCGCGGGAATGTCCATCGCGGATTTCCGCAAGAAGTACCGCAACGAGCGCCGCATCGAGCTGAGCTTCGAGCAGCACCGCTTCTACGACGTGCGCCGTTGGGAGATCCTGGGCAAGACCGACAAGCAGTTGACCGGTATGAACGTCGCTCCGGTCGACCTCACGGCCGATCCCCAGACCTTCAACTACGCCTCCGGCCGTTTCAGCTTCACGCAGCGCCAGTGCAGCGCCGACAAGTTCCTGCTCTTCCCCTTGCCCCGCGCCGAAGCGAGCAAGATGGAGTCCTTTACCGGCACGAGATGGCAGAACCCCCAGTGGTAGAAGCAATAACCCCCGTTTTGCACACACGTTCTTAAAATAATTAAAAACTAAACACACGCAAAACCCATTTCAAACCAATTAACCTTTTCAAACATGAAAAAAATTCTGTATCTGATGATGGCGACGTTTGTCGCAGTATCCATGGCAGCTTGCGGCGGCAGTGACGGCACTGACCCCGAGCCCGAGCCCGAGCCGGAACCCGTTAACTACGGCAACAGTACCCAGTACGCCACCAAGACCATCAGCATCCCCGCTGCCAACTTCCCCGCAGTCGATGTGGTTAGCGCCGCTGAAACCTTTACCATCGAGTCGGGCAAGTACCTGGTCGAGAAGAACGGTGTCGAGATGACCGTTACCAACCAGTTCGCCAGCGGTATCCTGCTCAACGAGGGCGACGAGCTGACCATTTCGCAAAACGGTGTGGAACTGGCTTTCTTTACCCCGCTGTCCGACGGCGCAGGCGTTAAGATCAAGATCGAAGGCCTCGGCAACACGAGCAGTCTGACCACTCCCGCCGGTGTGGGTCGCGGTCTGTATACATTGCGGCTCCCCGATTTTCATATGAGTTCGACCGGCGTTCATAAGCCTGCTTTTGTTTACACCGGCCCGACTCCCTTGGACGGCAACGGTACACGGCCGGATCCTACGGCAGCCAATACACAGGATGCCAATCAGCTGACCGAATTTGTCTTGGAGGGCGGAAAGGACTATATACTCAGGCATGTGAACCTGGAATCGAGCGGGGATACTCGTTGGATATGGGATGCCGAGACCATATACGCTTTTAATCTTAACCCGTCGTGCTATATCATGGTGTGCGAATACACTGCTGCCAATGAAGCTGCAGGTAATGACGCGACTCCGCTTTTCACTTACAGGGTGCGTCCGAACCAGGCATATGCCGCGATGTGTATTCCTTTGCTGAAGAATCCGACCTTCAACTTCACGGAGGGTAACAATAAATTTAGGATTCAGGGTATGTGTGCGCTTACCTCATGGTTTGCATTCTGGGGCCCCGGCGTAGACCCCGATCTGTTCGATTATTATTCGCTCGGTATGGACGGCGTCCGTGCGACGTTCCAGCCTTTCGGTGTGCCCCCGGGCATTCCTGTATGGGCTCCTAATTGCAAATTCAAACTTTATCTGACCAGTACCGATCCTGAAGTTTCTTTCCCCACTGAAGATGAGCGCGCTACTCCGGCAGAAGCTCAAGCGTTCTGTGTGAACAGCGCACCCGGACTCGATCCTGGCAGCAAGTGGGTGGTACTCCAGGTAGCCGAGCAGAGTATGAGCAACGTCGGTACCTATTCGGTTGTCCTCAAATCCAAAGTGGCAGGCAGCACCACTTACGTGGAGCAGCTTCTCTACAATGCAACGGACGACCTGCTTGAAATGGGCGACTTGTGCCTGACATTCAGGTCTGCAGCTGCTCTGTAATAACGTCGAAATTTTCATGCGGGCAGGCATTGCCTGCCCGCATTTTTTACCAAATTCACCCAGTCACGATGCACTTACCTGAATCTAAAATAAAATTGCCATGAAAAGAGTTTTACGATTTGTGTGGAATATTTTGCCGATTATCACGGCACTGTATGTGGTATCGTGCGCAAAAGAGATCGCGGGAACGGATCAGCAAATTTCGGCTGAACAGACACAAGCCGACCGGCACAGGGATTTTATCGCCTCGCTCGGCTACGACACCACCTCGATGGTGGCTTTCGACGAAAACTACCTGGTGGAGGGCGACATCGCCATCCCTAAAGATTATATCGAGCAGTGCCTCGAACAGCAAAAAACAAAGCAATATTACTATGGTAGAGATAAATTGGTTTCATATGAGAAACAATCTACCATAAAGGTTGGGATGGATTATACTTTGAAAACATACCAAAGCGGTGTTTGGAATAATGCTTTGCAAACAGCGGTTGCTAAATGGAATGCGATAAGCGGGAGTAATATACGATTTCAAGTAGTTGATTATACCGGAAGTGACATTTCAATTTACGATTGGAGCTATATACATAATCCGAATATGAATATGTATTTCTCCGAAGCCAGCATTCCAGCATATGGTTCTCCGGGCGCAACCATAAAAATCAATCCTGATTATATTTTCCCATCCGGTTTTGGGCAGAACCACAGGGTAATGCAGATCGTTCACCTCTTGGGGCATTGCATAGGTTTGGGCCATATGGAAAGTAATTGGGCCTTTATACAGGGTTTAACCCCTGATGTGTACGAAGGGAGCGGAGATTATATTGATGGGACAGCTCATCATTATAATGATGATAGTTCTGTGATGGTCAAAGACAATCTTAAAACAGCATTTGCATCGTTTTCACCTAATGATGTATTGGCTGTCTGTGCGCTTTACCCCCCAAATCCTAACTTGGCTATTAGCGGGCAGGCAACGGTATTAACAAATACGGAGTCGACATTTACTGTTAATGCGCCAAGTGATTGTACTAATATCGAATGGACAGTGTGGGGTGGTGGCTATACTATAATTTCCAAGACAGGTAACAGCATAAAAATAAAGTTTACCACTACCGGTGCCAAGGGAGTTAAGGCCGTAGTGACTTTAAAAGGCGGTATAGCTAAATTCGAGGTGGAAAAAAGCATAACCGTCGAAACGCCCAGTTTAACTGCCGGATCGATACCGGAGGTAATCGAAACAGCGTATTACATAGTGACACAAGTTACTATACCTTCTGTTACGGATGCAGCCTGCAATATCCCTGGAAGTACGATCACATACAAATGGCAGAGAAAAATCGTCGACGGCTGGGAAGACCTCTCATCTCACTCTAAGGATCTTGCGTTCTGGTTATTAGGGGATCAACATAAAAACGAATTCAGACGAATCGCCGCATACGGTGCATTGTCAGACACGACCAATATTTGCAAACTGTTGAATTGGAGTGCACCAGCAATATTAAGTCTCGGCGGGCAGATTACGGATACAATACAGCTCAATAAGACGCGTTTTCAACACGGGAGTTTCATGATACACTCTATCGTCGATGCGGAATTCGAAGGATCGGGTTATCGCTGGACAGTTTATGATTATGTGAACGGTAGGTGGAATAATATGCTCTTAATGGGTATGCCTTTTTACAGCGTCTCCACATGGGACTATGGACGGCAGCACGAAATGAAATATGCCCGGATTGCAAGTACGCCTAAATCCCCTGTGGCGCCCTGGTCGAACCCATGCGTGATCATCGACTACGGGGTAAATAAGGATAATCCTGCTTTGGGCAGATCCTCATCATCTCCCTTCCCTGTTGGAACCCATGACAGCGATTTTACCTATAACAGCGATGTGTTCTATTCCGCATACGTGCCTATGGGATTGGGAAATAAAGGAGATAAATGGTACTTTACCATGAGTCTCGAGCAGGAGATGGAGTGTGAGTTCATATTTACAACCGCCGTGCTCAATGAAGTATATATGCAGGTAGGCAATTTTACCGGAACGGTAAATGCCAATAGGCGGCCCAACGACCTGTTCTCCGACTTTGGAAACGGGAATGTTTCCAAAACGCTGACTCTGCCTGCAGGAACTCATACGCTGATTGTTCAGGGTGTGCCGGTAAACAGCACCTCATTCGTCGAAGGCCCGATCCACACGATCATCCGGGGGCGGGTAATTTGAAACAAATTTGTTAACAGATGATACTTGCAAAAAAAGTTTTGAAAGCCGGAGTGGCGGCGGCGTTTGCCGCCGCCCTGATGGCTGGTTGCAGTAAAGATGCGGGCGGGAATCCCAATCCCGGCGGGGGCGAAGAGACGCCTTACCACCCCGAATTCCCCATCTTCTCCTTTGTCGCCAACCAGACCAAGAGCGCCGAGTGGTACAAACCGCAGCCCAGCTACGACTATGTGAACGCCCATTTGGACGAGAGTTTCGGCAAAAAGGAGCTGTATCCCCAACTGATCGAAAACCTCAAGGAGTCCGGCGGATATTTCTCGATCTACGCGAGCGAGGTCAACTTTTTGAAAGAGAACGGCGGTTTTCTCTCCGTGATGAGGGATGAAGGCATCCGCATCTCGGTCGAGATGCCCGGCATGACCCAACCCATCAGCGGCGACAAACTGGCCGAGGCCGAATTGAACGGCAAAACGGTGGACGGGACCAATATTTTTGCATCCATCTTCAGGCTGACAGCCAGCGTCCTCGACGGCAGGACCAACCCCGACCAAAAAGGCTGGTTCGTGAACAAGGACCGCAAGGACTTTATTCCCGATATGCTCATCTTCGACGAACGGCAGCCCAACCTCGTGCCCGAGATCGATCCCGACGTCTTGCACGATACCCCCGGGACCATCGACCAGAAGATCACGGCGGCTTTGAAATACAACAACATGAACTCCCGTTACCGCAAGCCCTTCAACAACCTGTTGGCGACCCTGAGGGAAGACTACGCCCTCTACCTGCAAGTAGCCAAGACCAAATGGGGAGACAAGATGCCCAAGGTCGGCATCCACTGGAACGTGGTGGTCGGCTGGGAATGGAGGGACCAGAGCTCCGTCAAGGAGATCTACGCCATCGACCCCTCGCTTTACGACGGGGCCAATTACTGGCACAATTTCTACCGCGCATACGCCGAAAGGAAGACCGCACTGGCCTCCGCGCTCTATAAATCGGTCGATTACCTCTCCGATTACATCGATTATTTGACCGAACAGGGATTCAAGCCCACCATCGTCTACATGGACGTGGACTGGCGTTACGACCTGGACTATGTAAAGACGGTCCTTCTCAAACACAGGGAAATGCTCAAGACCAAAGGGGTCCAATTGGGGATCAACGTGGTCGAGGCGGGCTACAAGAGCAACTACGACGAGATGGTGTGCAGCGGAACCACGCTCACTTCCTACATCAGGTCCTCGAGCAGCAACCCCAACGTGCTTTACGGAAACACCCTTGTAGCCTGTACGCAATGGCTCATCAACACCGGAATCTACGAACAGGGCATGCAGATCAGAGTCGGAAGCTGGTCGCCGCGCCCCTACGAAATAGGAGATCAAATCAACGAAAATACTCCCGGATCACTGGCCAACACGGCCAACAAGATCTATAAAATGTTATAGACTAACCCACAACATGAAACCTACCCGACTTACAAAACGCCCCTGTGGAATTAGGGGATTGATGCTCGCAGCCTTCTCCCTGGCCCTGGCAGCCTGCTCGCAGGGCACCGCCGTGATCAACGCGGCCGACTACGGCCTGAAAGAAGGAATCGACAACACGCCCGCTTTGCTGCGCGCCCTTCAGGCCTGCAAAGAGCAGAAGGCCGCCAAACTGCTCATCCCCGCCGGGGTGTACGACATCTACCCCGAAAAGGCGGACGAGTACTACCTCAACATTACCAACAACGACGACGGGCTCAAGCGCGTGGTATTCCCCCTGCACGACATGAAGAACTTCGAGATCGACGGGGGCGGGGCGCGCTTCATCTGCCACGACCAGATGGTGCCCTTCAGCGTCTCGGGATGCGAGAACATAACGCTGAGGAATTTCTCGATCGACTGGGCCTTCCCCTTCTTCCTGCAAGGGCAGGTGGTAGGCGTTTACCCCGCGCAGAACGCGTTCGATTTGAAGATACTCGACGAGTGCCGCTGGGAGATCCAGGGCGACGAGCTGGTCTACTCCAACAAACGCACGCCGACCACCACCTACTGGTGGTTCATGGCCCCGCCCATGCAGAAGGATGTGATCTGGGAGCAGAACATCAACTGGAACATCTGGTACGACCCCGCCACCAAGGCCCCCGCGTTCTGCAAGGAGTGGGAGACCTTCGCCACGCTCTGGAACAGGAAGCTCAACAAAAGGGCCACGGCCAAAGATATGGGCGATAACGTGGTGCGCCTGTTCGACGCCTGCGAGGTGCTGCCCGATATGGATTGGGTCTTCGTCAGCGTGGGCATCAAGAACAAGAACCGCCTCTCGCCCGCCATCTGCCTGACCCATTGCAAGGATGTGCTGATCGAGGACGTGACCGTCCACCACGCCTCGGGCATGGCCCTGGTCTGCGAACGCAGCGAGGACGTGACCCTGAAGCGTTACAACGTCCTGCTGCCTCCCGGATCGGAGCGCCTGGTCACCACCGGCGCCGACGCGACCCACTTCGTCTCCTGCAAGGGCCTTATTACCCTGGAGGATTGCGTGTTCGAGAATATGCTGGACGACGCGACCAACGTGCACGGCATCTACGCCGAGATCGACGGGGTGGTCGACAGCCACACCCTGGGCATGAACCGGGGCCACTCCCAGCACCAGGGCTTCGATTTCGCCCAGCCCGGCGAACGGATCGCGCTGACCAACCGCTTCAACCTGCAGGGCTACGACACGCTGACGGTCGCCTCGGTCAGGGACGTGAACGACTTCTACTTCGAGGTTACCTTTAAGGAGAGCATGGACGGCCGCTTGAAGGAGTCCTCCGTGGCCGAGAACCTGACCTGCCAGCCCAATTTCCTGATGAGGGGCTGCGAGGTACGGCAAAACCGCGCGCGGGGCATTTTGGTCTCCACGGCGGGCGAGTGCCTGGTCGAGAACAACCGCTTTGTGAAGTGCACCTACGCGGGGATCATGACCGCCGGGGACGCCAACTACTGGTTCGAGTCTGGCCCGGTGAGGAACCTGACCATCCGCAACAACTACTTCGCCGACCAGGGCCTGGCCGTGGGCAACGCCGCGGTGATGCACATCGTGCCCGAGGTGGACTGCCGGATCGACACCAACTACTACTACCACCACAACATCGTCTTCGAGAACAACACGATCGACGCCTTCTCCCGCACGCTGGTCAACGCCCGTTCGATCAAGAATTTCGTCTTCCGCAACAACACGATTACCCGCAGCACGGACTATCCGGCGGCCGATCCGGCGGAGAAGACCTTTATCCTGCACAACTGCCGCGACGTGGAGATCTCCGGCAACGACTATCGGTGGGGCCCTGCGGCCACCATCGGCAACGTGGGCAGCCACAACGTGGTCTCGGCAAACAACAAGAACATCGAAGAAGTCACTTTGAAATAATCCGCACGACATGAAAAAACTGCTGACCACCGCGCTCGCCGCCCTGACCGTAGCCGCTTCCGCCGCCCAGGCCCCCGATTGGAAACCCTTCAGCGGAGTGATCCGCGACAACATCGGCAAGGATTTCAAACTGATGTACCGCGAGGCGGGCAACGGTTTGGCCTATCCCTTTTTGACCGCCGGGAGCGAGAACTACAACGATTGCCTCTGGGACTGGGATTCGTGGCTGTGCGACATCGCCCTGCGCCAGGTTTTGACCGACAAGGGCAACAAGGCCGACCAAAAGGAGGCGTTGACCTACGAGCAGGGTTGCATTCTCAACTACCTCTCCTACTGCGGGGGTGAAGGTTGGATCCCCATCATCCTGCAGCGGGGCGTGGATCCCGCGTCACTGCGTCCGAAGGATATGTTCGCCGAGAACATGCACAAGCCCTGCCTGGCCCAGCACGCCGCCTTTCTGATCAACTTCACCGACGGCGGCGACGCGGAGTGGCTGAGGGAGGACTTTGCCAAATTGCAATACTTCATGAACGGCTACCGCACGCGCCAGTTCCACCGCCCGACGGGCTTGTATTTCTGGATCACGGATATCATGATCGGGGTGGACAACGACCCCTGCACATTCTACCGCCCCAACAAAAGCTCGGCCAACATCTACCTCAACACCATGATGTACAAGGAGCTCGAGGCGATGAGTTTCCTGGCGGGTAAGCTGGGCCTGGACGAGATCAAGGCCGACTACGACCAGTGGGCCGCCGACCTGAAGGCCGCGATCCGCGAGCATTGCTGGGATGAGCGCGACGGCTTCTATTACAGCGTGGACATCAATCTGTTGCCCCGCATCGACGACAAAGTCGCCTACCACATGGGCGCGCAAAGGGAGTGGGACTGTTTGATCCAGCGGATCGACGTATGGTCGGGCTTTATGGCCATGTGGGCCGGTATCGCCACCCCCGAGCAGGCCGAGCGCATGGTCAAGGAGCACTACCGCAACCCCAAGACCTTCAACTGCGCCGCCGGGGTGCGCACCCTCTCCAAACTCGAGAAGCAGTACAACGTCAAGGCGAGCAGCAACCCCTCGTCGTGGCTGGGCCCGGTTTGGGGCATCTCCAACTACATGACATGGAGGGGCTTGGTCAAATACGGCTTCAAACAGGACGCGCAAGAGCTGGCTTCCAAAACGATCGTTATGTTCGGCCGCGACTTCCAGAAGACCGGGGCCCTGCACGAGTACTACCAGCCCGACAACGGCGACCCGATCCTGAACAAAGGCTTCCAGAACTGGAACTTCCTGGTGTTGAACATGCTCGACTGGATGGAGAACAAACCGGTGGTCGCCGAGTTCTAAAACGATGGACAGTGTGATGAAGAAGATAGTAATTGCTATATTTGCGGCCGCTTTGGCTCTTACCGCAACCGCTAAGTTGCCCGATTACGGCAAGTACCGCAATACGGTCCGCGACTACGTGGGCAAGGATTACAAGCTTATGCTCAGGGAAGCGGGCGGGGCGATGCCCTATCCCTTTATGACGGGCGGCAGCGACTCCTACCCCGATTGCGTGTGGGACTGGGACGCGGAGTATTGCGGCGTAGCCATCCTCCAGGTGTTGAAGGACAAGCAAGAGCGCGAGAACTGGATGAAATACGAAAAGGGCTGTATTCTTAACTTCCTGTACTACTGTAATATCGACGGTTGGATGCCCATCGCGATCAACCGGGGCGACAACGTGTTGGGCAGCAAGCCCGCCGATTTGTTCTCGATCAACAACCACAAGCCCAGCCTGGCCCAGCACGCCGCCTTTATCGTGCAGCAGGAGGGCGGCGACGCGGAGTGGCTGAGGGAGGATTTCTGCAAGTTGCAGTACTTCCAGAACGCCTACCGCACGCGCCAGTTCCACCGCCCCACGGGTCTGTATTTCTTTGTGGACGACGTGATGATCGGCGTGGACAACGACCCCTGCACCTTCTACCGCCCGATGCGAAGCTCGGCTTCCATTTACCTGAATTGCATGATGTACAAAGAGATGCAGGGGATGGTCTACCTGGCCGACCGCTTGGGCCTCAAGCAGATCAAAGCCGACTACGAGAAGTGGGCCGCCGATTTGAAAGCCTCCATCCAGGAGCATTGCTGGGACGAGCGCGACGGCTTCTATTACAGCGTGGACATCGACCTGTTGCCCCGCGTAGACGATAGGGCCACCTACCACCAGGGCGCGCAAAGGGAGTGGGACTGTTTGATCCAGAGGATCGGCGTATGGTCGGGATTTATGGCCATGTGGGCCGATATCGCCACCCCGGAGCAGGCCGAGCGCATGGTCAAGGAGCACTACCGCAACCCCGCGACCTTCAACGCCCCCGGAGGCGTGCGCACGCTCTCCAAGATGGAGAAGATGTACAACGTCAAGGCGAGCGGCAACCCCTCGTCGTGGCTGGGCCCGATCTGGGGCATCGCCAACTACATGACCTGGAGGGGATTGTATAAATACGGCTACACCGACGACGCGAAGGACCTGGCCGCCAAAACGGTGGTCCTGTTCGGCAGCGACATCGAGCGCTGCGGCGCGCCCCACGAGTACTACGAGCCGGACAGCTGCGAGCCGGTGCTGAACAAGGGATTCCAGTCGTGGAACATGTTGATGATCAATATGCTCGACTGGCTGGACGGTAAAAAAACGATTACGGAGCTTTAAAAAAATGAGAACATGAGGCGGTTGATCTTATTTGCGTTGCTGTGCGCGGGAGTCGGTTGCAAGAGCAGGGACACCCTGCGCGACAACTTCCTCGACCCGCCGATGAGCTTCCGCCCGATGCCGTTCTGGTTCCTCAACGGCGAAATGACCCGCGAGGGGACTGAACAACAAATCACCGACGCGAGGGTGTTGTGTGGTTTCGGCGGCACGACCCCGATTGCGGCGGGCGTGTTGCCCCACTGGATCGACGGGCATCCGTGTCCGGCCACCCAGCCCGAATTCCTGAGCGAGGGCTATTTCGAGCGCTACAAAGAGTTGCTCGCCATATCCCAAGAGCAGGGCATGGAGGTGGTGCTCTACGACGACGTGGACTTCCCGAGCGGGGTCGCGGGCGGCAGGCTGCTGGCCCGGTACCCGCAATACGCGCGCAAATACCTCTACAAGGAGGAGTTCGCCGCTCCGGGCAACCGCACGGTCGAAAAGACCTACACGCTCAAACCGACCCAGCAATGGGTGGCGATCACGGCGATGGATCAGGCGACCCGCCAGACCGTCGATCTGCAACCTTATTTGGCAAATGACTGCCTGCGCTGGGACGCCCCTGCCGGGCAATGGACGGTAATGGCCTTCCTGCTGGAGCGCCAACCCGGAGAGCCCCACGACATGGTGGTCGATTACATGGACCCGGAGGCGGTCCATAAATTCATGGAGCTGACCTACGATCCTTACGGAAAGCATTTCGCGCCCTGGTTCGGGAATACGATCAAAAAGGTCTTCTTCGACGACGTGGGCTACGTCAACATGGAGCACACCTGGACCGCGGCGATCTCGGAGCGTTTCCGCCAAAAGACGGGCAAGAACCCCGCCCTCTACTACCCGGCCATGTTCTGCGACATGGGCCCCGAAACCCAGGCCGCGCGCGTGGCTTTCTACCAGGCCCGCGCCGAGTTGCTGGCCGAGGGCTATGTCAAACAGATTACCGAATGGTCTAACCAACGGGGTTTGAAGACCATCGGCCACCCGCCCTCGAACTACGCGCCCAATACGGCGGTGGCGTGCGGCGACATCCTCAAATACTACCGTTACGCCGACATCCCGTTGATGGATATCATCTTCAATTACGGCCACGGGCGCGACGGCTACAAGCAGATCACTTCGGCGGCCGACCGGGACGACAAAGGGGTGGTGGGGGCCGAGCTGTACGCCGCTTTCCCAGCCGATATCGACTCGCTGACCCTCTACCGCACCGCGATTGAGGCGATGGCGCGCGGGGCGAACTTTTTGGTGCCCTCGGGCCTCTACTACGACCCCACGCCCGACAGCGTGCGCGTCCCACCGCTGATCGACGCCTCGGTCCCCTGGGCCGCAGCGTTGCCGAATTACAGCCTCTTTACCGCCCGGAGCTGCGCCATGCTCCAAGGGGGCCGCCGGATCGTCGATGTGGGACTGTTGTGGCCCATCGCCGCCGTGCAGGCCGAAAGCTGGCTCTTCCGCGACGCCACCTCGGGCAAAGAGGTGACCACCTGGCTGCCGGACGGGGTGAACAACTACGAGCTGAGCCGGATTTTGACCGACGAGCTGTGGCGCGACTTTACCTACGTGCACCCCGAGGATCTGACCAACGGCAAGATCACCGCCTCGGGTTCCGAGTTGGTGCTGAACAACAAGGTCAACCGCCAGAACTACAAGGTGCTGATCATGCCCGGCGGGGGAACGCTCTCCGTCGAGGCGCTCAAAGCGATCAAAACCTATTACGACCACGGCGGCAAAGTGATCGCCACCAGCGAATTGCCCACCCGCTCGGCCGAATTCGGCCGTGATGCGGAGGTCAAGGCGTTGATCGAGAGTATATTCGGCGGGTTCCCCGAAGAGGAGGTCTTTGTCAGTAACGACCGCGGGGGGCGCTTCGCCTACCTTTCCGAAGTTACGGCCGCGACCCTGTGGTCGGCTTTGAAGTTGATGGATGTCGACGCGGATGTGCGGATCGACGATTGGCAGTCGCACGGCACGGAAAATCCCTTTACCCCGGCCATCGGTTGCCTCAACTACCTGCACAAACACAAGGACGGCCGCGAAATCTACTACCTGATCAACTCCACGGACGCGCCCTTCAGCGCGACCCTCTCGGTCCGGGGCCGTTTGGAGAACCCCGAGTGGTGGGACCCCCACACCGGTACGACCGTGAAGATCACCGGCGTGAAACACGAGAAACTCCCCGAAGGCGGGTACAGGAGCGTCCTGCCTTTGAATCTGCAGCCTGTGAGCAGCGCGTTCATCGTCGCAAAAAACTATTAAAAGCATATGAAAAAACTGATCCTGTTGCCCTTGTTGGCCCTCATCGCGTCGGCCTGCACGCCGAAGGACACCTTGCGGGACAACTTCGTTAGCCCGCCCAACGAATTCCGACCCATGCCCCTGTGGCACCTCAACGGCCATCTGACCACCGAGGGGATTACCAGGCAGATCACCGAGGCCCGCGACTTGTCGGGCTACGGCGGGATGACCGTTTTGCCCGTTACCCCGATCGCCCACTGGTTCGACGGCCATATGTGCCCGGGCATGACCCCCGAGTATTTGAGCGACGAATATTTCGCCCGCTACAACGATATGCTGACCGTCTCCAAGGAGTTGGGCACGCAGATCGTCCTCTACGACGACATCGACTTCCCGACCGGCTCGGCCGGGGGACGGCTTTTGAGGGAGTATCCCCAATACTGCCGCAAGTATCTGATCAAGGATGAGTTCGATACCAAGGGAGGTGCGGTTTCAAAGACCTATGCGCTTAAACCGACCCAGTCGTTCCTGGCCTTGTCTGCTATGAATATAGCTACACAAGAGGTCGTCGACCTGGGCCCGATGCTTGCGGACAATAAGTTACAATGGACTGCCCCGCAGGGCGACTGGAAGGTAATGGCTTTCCTGATCGAGTACAACGTGGGCCCGCCCCACGGCCACCTGGTCGACTACATGGAGCCCGCCGCCGTGGCCAAGGTGATGGAGATGACCTACGCCGAGTACGACAAGCGTTTTTCGCAGTACTTCGGCAACGTGATCCAAAAGACCTTCTTCGATGACATAGGCTTCGTCTTTATGGAGCAGACCTGGAACAAGGAGATATCCACCATCTTCCAGGAGAAGACGGGCAAGAACCCGGCGTTGTACTATCCGGCTTTGTTCTACGACATAGGCCCGGAAACCGCCGCCGCGAGGGTCGCTTTCCTCGACGCGCGCTCCGAACTGATGGCCGAGGGCTATGTGAAGATGGTCTCCGAGTGGGCTGCCAAGCGCAATTTGAGCAGCATGGGCCACCCGCCCGAAAATTACAGCCCCAACACGGTGGTTACCAGCGGCGACTTGCTGAAATTCTACCGCCACGCCCATATCCCGTTGCTGGACGTGATCTTCGCCTACGGGCGGGGACGCAACGGCTACAAGCAGATATCTTCCGCCGCCGACCTGGGCGACAAGGGATTGGTGGGCGCCGAATTGAACGGGGCTTTCCCCGAGGACATGGACTCGCTGACCTTGTACCGTACCGCGATGGAGGTCATGGCGCGCGGGATCAACTTCTTGGTCCCCCACGGCTTGTGGTACAACCCCGATCCGGACAGCATCCGCATCCCGCCGCTCATCTCCCATGAGAACCCCTACTGGGGCAAGGCGGTCAAACATTACAGCGAATTCACGGCGCGCAGTTGCGCCATGTTGCAGAACGGCCGCCACGTGGTCGACGTGGCCATGCTCTGGCCCATCAACGCGATCCAGGGCGAGACGTGGATCTTCCGCGACCTGGACCTCCACTACGCCGGCGCCACGCTGGCCCACTGGCTGCCCGACAGCGTGAACAACTACCGTTTGAGCGGGGTTTTGACCGACGAGCTGCGCCGCGACTTTACCTACATCCACCCCGAGAACCTGCTCGACGGCAAGGTAACCGCGCAGGGCTCCGAGCTGGTGCTGAACAATGTATCCAACAAGCAGAATTTCAAGGTACTGATCATGCCCGGCGGCGATGTGATCTCCGCGTCGACCCTCGCGGCCATCAAGGCGTATTACGACGGCGGCGGCAAGGTAATCGCCACCGGATCGCTGCCCACCCGCGCTGCCGAGTTCGGCCGCGACAGCGAGGTGCAGAGCCTGATCGCCGAAATGTTCAGCCAGAAGCCGGTCGACAAAACGATGATCAAGAACCCGGCAGGTGGCTGCTTCGCCTTTTTGCCGCTCGCCGACAAAGCGACCCTCAAAGAGGCGATGGACGGCATGGGCCTGTTGGCCGACGTGGCGTTCGACGATGCGAAAATTGCCCCTGCCCCGGTCGGCTGCGTGAACTACCTGCACAAGCAGAAGGACGGCCGCGAGATCTACTATTTCATCAACTCGACCGACAACCCGGTCTCGACCACCCTTACGCTGAGGGGCGAGGTCAAAAGCCCCGAGACCTGGAATCCCCACTCCGGCAAAATGGAAAAGATCAGGAGCGTGAAGTACGAAAAGGCCCCCGACGGCAGCCCCGTCACGGTATTGCCCCTCGAGCTCAAACCCGTTGAATCGCTCTTTATCGTAGCCAAACAATGAAAAAGATAGCCGCCATAGCCCTGTTGGCCTGCACGCTTTGGGCCTGCTCGTCGGAGCGCACCCTGCAAAAGGAGTTCGCCGACCCCTCCAACCAGTACCGCCCCCAGCCCTTGTGGCACCTGAACGGGGATATGACCAAAGAAGGGATCGAAAAGCAGATCGCCGACGCGCAGAACAAATCGGGCTACGGCGGGATGACCCCCCTGCCCGTCACCCAACTGGCCCACTGGTTCGACGGCCACTTGTGCCCGGGCATGACCCCCGAATTTTTGACCCCGGAGTATTTCGCGCTCTACAAGGATATGCTCTCCTTCAGTAAGAAGCGGGGGATGCAGGTCGTGCTGTACGACGACGTCGATTTCCCGAGCGGATCGGCGGGCGGCAGGCTGCTCAAAGAGTACCCCGAGCACAGCCGCAAGTACCTGCTAAAAGACGAATTCGAGGCGGTAGGCCCCAACAAAATTGAGGTAACCTACCCGCTTTCGGAGTCGCAGTCGATCCTCTACGTCTCGGCCTTGAATCCCTCCACGAAGCAGATCCTGGATATTTCCGGGTCGCTCAAAGACAACAAGCTCGTCTGGCAGGCCCCCGCGGGAAACTGGAAAGTGATGGCCTTCGTGTTGCAGTACAACGTGGGCCCGCCCCACGGCCAACTGGTCGACTACATGGACCCCGTCGCCGTGGAGAAGGTCATGGAGATGACCTATGCCGAGTACGACAAAAATTTCGCCCCCTGGTTCGGCAACACGATCCAGAAGGTCTTCTTCGACGACGTGGGCTTCGTGAACATGGAGCAGACCTGGAGTGCGGGCATCTCCGACCGGTTTGAAAAGAAGACCGGCAAGAACCCGGCGTTATATTACCCCGCGCTCTACTACGACATCGGCCCCGAGACCGCCGCCGCCCGCGTGGCTTTCCACGACGCGAGGGCCGAGCTTCTGGCCGAAGGCTATGTGAAGCAAATTTCCGAGTGGTGCGCCGCAAGGGGCCTCAAAAGCATGGGCCACCCCCCCGGCAATTACAGCCCCAACACGGTGGTTACCTGCGGCGACGTGCTGAAACTCTACCGCCACGTGCAGATCCCGTTGATGGACCTGATCTTCGGCTACGGCCACGGCAGGGACGGCTACAAGCAGATTACCTCGGCGGCCGATATCGGCGACAAGGGCATCGTGGGGGCGGAGATCTACGGGGCCTTCCCCGGCGAACTGGATTCGCTGACCATGTACAGGACCATCATGGAGGCGATCGCCCGGGGCGTCAACTTCGTCGTGCCCCACGGGTTGTGGTACGACCCGGCCCCCGAGAACGTGCGCATCCCGCCCCTGGTCTCGTGGGACAACCCCATGCTGGGAGGCTCGGTGCACAAGATGAGCGACTTCTCGGCGCGCAGTTGCGTGATGTTGCAGGACGGCCGCCGGGTGACCGACGTGGGGCTGCTCTGGCCCGTCACGGCGGTCATGGCCGAGAGCTGGATGTTCCGCGACGCGAACTCCGGGCTCGAGGTGTCGACCTGGCTGCCCGCCAATGTGAACAACATGGAACTGAGCAGGCTGCTGACCGACGCCCTGCGCAGGGATTTTACCTATGTCCACCCCGAGGACCTGGTAAGCGGCAAGGTGTCGGCCCGGGGCGCGGAACTGGTTCTGAACAACGCGGTCAACAAGCAGAACTATAAAGTCTTGATCATGCCCGGCGGCGATGTGATCGGCGCCGATGCGCTCAAAGCGATCAAGGCGTACTACGACGGCGGCGGCAAGGTGATCGCAACCGTCAACCTGCCCTCCCGCTCGGCCGAGTTCGGGCGCGACAGCGAGGTGCAGAAGACCATTTCGGAGATCTTCCCGATGGCCCCCGCCGCGGGAACGATCGCCCAAAACGCGCAGGGCGGATGCTTCGGCTTTCTGCCCGCGGCAGGGCAGGCCCAACTGGCAGATATGCTGCAAACGATGGGGATCGCCCCCGACGTGGCTTTCGGCGATGTGCCTGCCACAGCCCCCGTCGGCCGGGTGAACTACATCCACAAGCAGAAAGAGGGCCGCGAGATCTACTACTTCACCAACACGACCGACGCACCCCTCGCCGCAAAAATTACCCTGCGCGGCCATGTCCACGCTCCCGAGCTCTGGGATCCCCACACCGGCAAGACCCAGCCCCTGGCAGGTGTCGAGTACGTCCAACTGGCCGACGGCAGCCAGGCGACGCTCGTTCCCTTGAATCTGGACGCCGTCCGTTCGACATTCATCGTTTCAAATCCTAAGCAATGACATTAAGGTCGATGGCATACGCAACCGTTCTACTTGCCGTTATGGCAAGCGGGACGGCGTGTGCCAACGAGCCGCCCCCGCCCATTAATAATGAGGGCGGTTACACCAACCCGGTCTTCGTGTACGGACCCAACGTCAGCAGCCACTTCGACAAGAGCTACGGCGCCTACCCCGAATTGTGGAGCGAATTGAGGTCCGGTTTGAAGGCCTGCGGGGGGTATTTTTTGATCTACGCCTACGAACTGGGCTACCTGCGCACCGACTCGGGACTTCTGCCTTTGCTTAAACAGGAGGGCATCCCCATCGCGGTCGAGCTCCACGGCATGACCCAGCCCATCAAGGGCGACGTGCTGGCCCGGGCCGAGCTGTACGGAGATCCGGTGGACGGTGTGAACATCTTCCAGTCCATTTTCCGTATCCCCGTGGAGAGCGAGCGGACCAACCCCGACCTGAAGGGCTGGTTCGTGGGCAAGGACCGCAAAGCGATCGTCCCCGATCTGATCCTCTTCGACGAGCGGCAACCCAACCTCTGCCCCACCATCGACCCCATGACGCTGGCCACCACGCCGGGGACCTTCGACGAGCGCCTGAAGGCCGCCGCGCAGTACAACCACAACGTGGCCCGCTACCGCAACAAGCCTTTCGACGATCTGCTGGCTACCCTGCGGGAGGATTACATCCTTTTCTGCCAGGTCGCCAAAGAGAAGTGGGGCGAACAGATGCCCGACGTGGGCCTCCACTGGAACGTGATCGTGGGGTGGGAGTGGCGCGATCAGGGGGCGATGAAGGCGATCCACGAGGCCAACTCCACGTTTTACCACTACCCCGGCAATTTCCACGCGGCCTACAAAACCTTCCCGCAGCACTCCTACAAATCGGTCGAGTACCTGGCCCGCTACATCGACGAGATGGAGGCCGCCGGATGCAAACCGGTCGTGGTCTGCATGGACGTGGACTGGAACTACGACCTGGACTACGTGGAGAAGATATTGAATATGCACAAGGCCATGCTCAAGACCAAGGGCGTGCAACTCAGCATCAACGTCGTGGAGGGCGCTTTGAGCAACGACGAGGAGTTGTATTACAACGCCGGTACGCTCCAGAGGCGCACCCGCACCGACACAGGAGCTAACCAACTGTACGAAAACACGCTGGTCTCCATTACACAATGGCTTATCGACAAAGGGATATACGAGAGAGGGATGCAATTGCGTGTGGGAAGCTGGACCGTGAGGCCCATCGAGCCGGAAGAGCAGATCGACGAAACCGTCCCCGGATCGATGGCCCACACAGCAAACCTAATCTATAAAATGATGCCGAAATGAAAACGATGAAAGCCTTTTTGTTGACTTTGTGCTTCCTCTGCCCGCTCCTTGCGTCGGGACAGAAAAAATCCGCCGATTTCTCCTTTGTGCCCAACCAACTGGCGGGCAACTGGTGGTACAGGCCCTGGGGCAGCATCATAAACAACCACCTGGACGACAGCTTCGGCAATCCGGAGGTCTGGCCCGTGCTGCGTGAGAATTTGCGCAAGAGCGGCGGCCCGTTCTCGATCTACGCCTCCGAGATCGGCTTTATGCACTCCGAAAAGGGCCTTTTGCCCCTGCTTGCCGCCGAGGGCATCCCCATTTCGGTCGAGATGCACGGCTTCACCCAGTGCGTCCCCGCCGACCAGATGGCCCGGGCCGAGCTCTTCGGGGTGGCGATCCCCGGATCGGGGCTTTTTTCCGAGAAGACCCGTATTACCAACCCGGAAACGGGCCGGGGATGGTTCGTTACCGCCGACGGCAAGGACATGATCCCCGGCCAGGTGCTCTTCGACGAGCGTATGCCCAACCTCTGTCCCGTGATCGATGAGAAGGTGCTGGCCTCGACCAAGGGAACCTGGGAGCAGCGCCTGGCCGCCGCCCGCCAGCTCAACGGAAGGTGCGCGGTCTCCGCCCTGAGCTGGGACGAGCTGCTTCCCGCATTGCGTGAGGATTACGTGAAATTCCTCAATGTGGCCAAAGAGAAGTGGGGCAAGCGGATGCCCCAGGTGGGCGTCCACTGGAACGTGGTGGCCGGCTGGGAGTGGCGCGACCAGAAGGCGATCTCGGCCGTAAATGCCGTCGACCCCGAATTTTACAATAATCCCGACAACTTTCGCGTTGCTTATAAGAGGTACCCCGAGTTGCACTTCAATTCGGTGGCCTACCTCCAGCAGTTGATCGACGTATTGGAAAAAGCGGGCTTCAAACCCTCGGTAATTTTGATGGACGTGGACTGGAACTACGATCTGGAATACTCGGCCAAGCTGTTGAAAATGCACAAGGAAGCCCTTAAAAAGCGCGGCGTAATGATGGGCATCAACATCGTAGAGGCAGAATTGCCCCGCGACGGCCAGCTCGATTTCGACGGCAAGACCCTGGTGCGCAGCATCGTCCCTGCCGCCAACCCCAACTTACAGTATGAGAGTACGTTGGTCTCCATCGTGGAGTACCTGATCGCCAGCGGCATATACGAACCCGGGATGCAGATTCGGGTGGGCAGCTGGTCGCCCCGCCCCTACGAGATAGGCGCACAGGTGGGCGAAACCCTTCCAGGATCGCTGGCCCATGCGGCCAACCGGATCTACGAACTGATTAAAAACTAAAACCACGAGATAATGAAATTCAGGCATTTGATCTTATTTTTTGCGGCAATCTTTCTGGCATCCTGCGGTAAGGACGAACCCACGCCCGACCCCGGCCCCGGCGGCGATGGCGATCCCATCGTGAACCCCATCTTCTCCTTCGCGCCCAACCAGTTGGCGGGCAACGCGTGGTACAGGCAGTTCGTCGGCTGGACTACGACCGGCGTGATCAACGGCCACCTGGACGAGTCGTACGGCGTGGCCGACAATTGGCCCCAACTGCGCGAAAGGCTCAAAGAGTGCGGGGGCCACTTCGGCCTGTACGCCGCCGAGATCGGGTTTCTGGATACCCGGACGGGTTTGCTGCCGCTGCTCAAAGAGAACAACATCCCCATCTCGGTCGAGATACCGGGCTTTACCCAGTTCCGCAACGCGACCGCCCTGGCCCAGGCCGAGTTGAACGGCCAGCCGATCGGCGCGGAAAATATCTTCTCCTCGATCTTCACGATCCACGGCGACGCCCTGACCGGCAGGACCAATCCCGATACGAAGGGCTGGTTCGTGACCAGGGACCGCAAGGACCTGGTCCCCGACCTGATCTTTTTCGACGAGCGTATGCCTAACCTGATCCCCGAGATCGACCATAACATATTGGCCAACACCGCAAACGGCACTTTCCAGCAGCGTTTGGACGCCGCCCGCAAATTCGCTGGGTCGGCCGAGTACAGGATAGCCTATCCCAACCTGCTCGAACTTATCAAGCAGGACTATGTGGACTATCTGACCGTCGCCAAAGCCAAATGGGGCGACGATATGCCAGGCATCGGCATCCACTGGAACGTGAACGTGGGTTGGGAGTGGCGCAACCAGGACGCCATCAAGGCGATCGAGGCCGGAAACCCCGGCCGTTTCGACAACGCGGGCAACTTCCACAGTTCCTATAAGTTGAATAACTACCAGTATGCCTTCCGTTCGGTCGGCTACCTGACCGAACTGATCGACAAGCTGACCGACGCGGGCTTCAAGCCCGAGATCATTTCGATGGACGTGGACTGGAACTACGACCTGAACTATGTGGTCAGGATACTCAAGCTGCACAAAGCCGCACTTGCCGCGCAGGGCGTGCACCTGGGGATCAATGTGGTGGACGCCAGCTTCGATGATGCGCGGAAGAACAGTGTGCTTACCTACAACGGATTGAGTGCCAGTTGGGTGGCTTCGAGCGGCGGTCCCAACCTCTGCTACCAGAAGACCCTGCTCAACATACTCCAATTTCTTAAGGACCAGGGCGTCTACGAAAAAGGAATGCAGATCCGCACCGCCAGCTGGCTGCCGGTCCCCACCGAGACGGGGAACGAGTGTAGTGAGGACGTCCGCGGATCGTTCGCCGAGACTTCGATCAAGATTTACGATAAATTGTAATGAGAAAGCAGCTTCTCTCCTTTGCCTTGTGGATACTCGCGGTGGGGTGCAAGGGAGGCGAATCGCCGACCCCGCCACCCGGGCCCGAGCCCGATTACCCGCGGTTCTCTTTCTGCCCCAACCAATGCGCTGGCAGCCCGTGGCACGTGCTCAACGGCCACCTCGACGATAGCTTCGGGGTGGAGGAGCATTGGCCCGTGTTGCTGCAAAACCTCAAGGAGAGCGGCGGGGCCTTCTCGCTCTACGCCGCCGAGATCGGCCATTTGTCGACCACCTCCGGGCTGCTTCCGCTCTTGAAGGAGCACGGCATCCCCATCTCGGTCGAGATCCCGGGCATGACCCAGTGCATCGACGGCGGACCCCTGGGAGAGGCCGAGTTCAACGGCAAGCCGGTCAACGGGGTCAATATCTTTGCGACCAACTTCATGCTCGGTAACCCGGTGGGGCGTCCCAACCCCGATTTGAAGGGTTGGTTCTACACCAACGACCGCAAGCACTTCATCCCCGACGAGATCCTTTTGGACGAGCGGCAGCCCAACCTCTGCCCCGAGATCGACCCGATGGTGCTGGCTACCACCCAGGGCACGTTCGAACAGAGGCTCAACGCCGCCAAGAAGACCTACGGATGCGCCGCCTCGAGGCTGCCGATGGACCAGCTGTTGGCCAAACTCAGGCGGGACTACATCGACTACCTGACCGTCGCCAAAGAGAAATGGGGCGACCGGATGCCCAAGATCGGCATCCACTGGAACGTGATCGCCGGTTGGGAGTGGCGAGACCAGAAGGCCATGACCGCCGTCAACGAGCGCAACCCCGAGTGGTACAACTTTCCTTCCCGTTTCCACCAGACCTACAACCAGTTTCCCGACCTGCACCTCAACTGCGTGACCTACCTCAATGAGTTGGTCGACGAGTTGACGGCGGCCGGTTTGAAACCAACCCGTGTGCTGATGGACGTGGGTTGGGGTTACGATATGCCCTATGTGACCAAGGTGCTCAAAGCACACCGCGACGCACTGGCCGCGAGGGGTATCCAGATGGGCATCAACATCATCGGCAGCATATGGTACGACGGGGGCGGCGAGTTGGAGTATGTGGGCGAGCCCAACTGGCTGGTCCGCAAGATAGTCCCCGGTAAGAACCCTAACCTGGAGTTCGAGGATTCGACCCTCGCGCTGATCCACTACCTGAAGGGGAGCGGCGTGATGGACGACAAGATGCTGATGCGGGTGTGCAGTTGGGAGAACTACCCGGCCGAGACCGGCGCCCAGGTCGACGAGACCATCCCCGGCTCGATGGCCCATTTGGGCAATGCGGTATATGAATTGCTAAAGAATTGATTGAATGAGGAAATTTTGTCTCTCCCTGCTACTTCTTTGCATTACACAAGCTACCTTTGCGCGGCTTATGTGGCATGTGCAGGATGAACCGGATAAAGATATACACTACGCCTTTCGGGGGACGTTGGACGTCCCTGCATCCGGGCAGGTCGAGTTTCGCCTGAGCGGATCCTCACGCTACATCGTGTGGCTCGACGGCGAGTACTTCTATGAGGGGCCCGACCGTTTCCCGGCCGCCCATCCGCAGTACCAGTCGCGTGTGTTCACGCTCTCTCCCGGCAAACACCTTGTAGCCGTGCAGGTCCACCACGACGGGGTGGAGACGCGCATGATGCCCGACATCCCTCCGTTTTTGTATTGCACGGCCTGGATGGACGGCCGTGAGCTTCCCATGGAGTGGAAATGCACGCGGATCTTGGGCTACCAATCCTGTATGCAGCGCATCAGCCTCGAGCTGAGCTGGCTGGAGTGGTTCGGGAGCGAACATTTCCCGACCGAGTGGCGCAAGGCCGGCTTCGACGATTCGGCCTGGAGCGCGCCCGCCACCGTTACCCGTCCTTTGGGCGGGATGACCAAATCTCCCCTTCCCGGGGTCAAGACGATCCCCTTCAAAGCCAAAACCATCGCGCAGGGCGACCTGGCCGAGGTGTTCGGCTACGAGAGGGACAACCCGTCGGCACGCTTTTTCCTGCGCGATCTCGAATGCAAAGAACTTCCGCCGCAGGGCGTATGGAAGCGCTACGACCTGGGCCGGGTAATGCTCTCCCGCCCCAAATTTACCCTTGACCTGCCCAAAGGGGCGGTGGTCGAGTTCGCCTTCTGCGAGTGGCTGCAACACGGCCGCGTGGCCCCCTGGATTACCCTTTCGATGAGCGACACCTACAACATGTGCCACTTCGTGGCGCGCGGCGGGGTGGAGGAGTTCTCGCCCTTCAACCTCTACGGGGGGCGTTTCGTGGAGGTGCACGTGCTCTCTCCCGAGGTAAAATTCATCGACGAGACCTTTATCGAGCGCTCCTACTACGGCGAACCGCAAGGCTCTTTCCACAGTAGCGACCCGGTGCTGGACCGCATCTGGCGTATGGGAGCCGACACCTACCGCTCCTGCACGGAGGACGCCCTGACCGACAACCCCACCCGCGAGCGGGGCCAGTGGCTCGGCGATATGGGGATGGGCATGATGACCGGCACGGCCGCCTATCCCGACATTGTCGTCTGCCGCCGGGGGCTTTTGCAGGCCGCCCAGTGCGCCCTGCCCAACGGCATGGTGGCGGGGTTGTACCCCGGAACGATCGGCCAGCTCTCCACCTACTCGGCCCAATGGGTTACCTTCTGTTTGAACTACTGGAAATACACCGGCGATAAATCCATCCTGACCGAACTTTACCCCTATGCCGAGGCCAACGTCAGCGCCTTCGAGGGGTTGATGACCCCCAAGGGCCTGAGTCCCGACGCGGGCTGGGGCTTCGTCGACTGGGGCTACGTGCCCAACCAAGGGCCCTGCGACATGGGCGTCAATCTGCACGTCTACCGCTCCTTCCTCGATATGGCCGAGTGGACCAAGGCGATCGGGGCTGCCGACAAGCTGCCCCGCTACCAGGCCCTGGCCGAAAAGATGGAAGCCGTCCTGAAAGAGTATTTCGACGCGCACAAACCCCCCGAGGGCTACGACTGGCCCGCGATCGGTTACCACCGCGCCGTGCTGGGCATCTACTCGGGCTTTATCCCCCGAGAGCACGTCCCCGCCGCCGTCGCCTTTATCAAGGCCCACATCCTCGATTGCTTCCCCAACAACCCGGCGGCGCCCCGTTTGAGCGACCCTGCGGCAGTAGGGAACCCGAGGCTGATTACCCCCTACTTCTCCAATTACGCCTTCCAGGTGCTGATCGACAACGGCCACATGGATTTCGTGATGGGCCAGTACCGCAAATGCTGGGGTTGGATGCTCGACAGGGGGAACACTACCTTGCTGGAGGTCTTCGACCCGCGCTGGAGCCACTGCCACCAGTGGGGAGCCTGCCCCACGTGGCAGCTCACACGCTACGCCCTGGGCCTGCACCCCCGTTTCGACAAGACAAAAAACCACTACATATTGGACTTCCATCCGGGCAGCCTGACTCACGCCTCAGGCGTTATACCCATCCCGGAGGGCAAAAATATCGAAGTATCATGGAAAAGAGAAGAGGGAGCGATTCGTTACAGCATCCAGTCGCAGGAGCCGATCACGGTGGAGATCCCGTCCCGGATCAAGGCTTCGAAAAAGGGCATAGTGAAGATAAAAAAGGAACTAAGCCTGACTATTACGGAGTAGAGGGGGTAGCTCCCCGCACGTCGGGTTACTACCGCGACCGCAACCACTCCTCTTTGGAGGCGTTGCAGGACAACCGTTTCCGTTACCTGAGCATTACCGACACCGACAAGGATTGGGGGATGGTGGTTACCACCATGGGCGCGCAGTTGATCCCGCCCCACACCGTCTATCCCCGTTGGGGCGGCATGAACCAGGACCACTACTATTTCAATTACAGCAAGGGCCGCGTCTTCCAGGAGTACCAACTGATCTACATTACCCAGGGGAGCGGCGTGTTCGAGTCGCGCTCCTGCAAGCGCACGCGGGTAAGCGCCGGGACGATGATCATGCTTTTCCCCGGCGAGTGGCACACCTACCGCCCCGACGAGGCGGTGGGCTGGATGGAGTACTGGGTGGGCTTCCGGGGCCACTACATCGACCAGCTGGTGGCCCGCAAGTTCTTCTCCAAATCCAACCCCGTGTTGGATATCGGGGTAAGCCTTTCGCTCTCCAACCTCTACGAGAAGATGCTGGAGGCCGTGCAGGAGTGCCGGAGCGGCTACCAGCCCTTTATCTCGAGCATCGTGATCCATTTGTTGGGCGCGGTCTACTACAAGAACAAGAACCGCAGTTTTACCAACTCGGAGGCCGTCGAGAAGATCAACGAGGCGCGCACACTCATGCAACTGGAGGTCGAAAGCCCCTCCTCGCCCAAGGACATCGCCGACAAACTGGGCGTGAGTTACTCCTGGTTCAGGCAGATGTTCAAGAAGTACACCGATGTCTCGCCTTCGCAATACCAGCTCCACCTGAAATACGTGAGGGCCAAGGAGTTGTTGGAGCGCACCGACGCCACCGTCTCGGAGATCGCCTACACGCTCAACTTCGGCAATGTGGGCCAGTTCTCCTCTTTCTTCCGCAAGAACGAGGGGCTCTCGCCGGGGGTGTACCGCAAGAAATTCCGCGTGGGCGGGAAGTAATCCCGGATTATGCCCCCGGGGTCTTTTGCTCCCCCGGTCATGCCCCTTTTACCGGGGTTTCCCCCTCCCCGTTCATGTAGTACTCGGCCAGCTCCCTTTCGTGGACCTCGTTGCCGTAGTACTCGTCGTGCTGGCTCTGGTCCAACCCGATCGTCTCGCTCTTTTCGGAGACCCGCATGGGGATCATCTTGTTGGTGGCCCAGTAGAGCGCGTAGCTTACCGCGAAGGTGTAGCCCGCCACGATCCCGATGGCCAGCAGGTGGTTCCCAAAGCTGTGCATGTGGCTGATCCCGCTCGCGGGGTCGTAGACGAAGATCCCGGTAAATACCGTCCCCAGGATGCCGCCCACCCCGTGGGTGGGGAATACGTCCAGCGCGTCGTCGAACGAGTTGGCCGAGTTCTTCCAGCTCACGGCCAGGTTGCACGCCACGGCCGTCACCAGGGCGATGAAGATGCTTTCGCCCACCGTGACCCACCCGGCCGAGGGGGTAATGGCCACCAGCCCCACGACCGCGCCGATCCCCGCGCCCATGGCCGAGGGTTTGCGCCCCCGCAGGCAGTCGAACAGCACCCAGGCGATCATCGCCGTAGCCGAGGCCGTGTTGGTGTTCAAAAAGGCCTTTACGGCGATCCCGTCGGCTTGCAGGGCCGATCCCGCGTTGAATCCGAACCACCCCAGCCAGAGCATGGCCGTACCCAGCATCACGAACGGCACGTTGGCCGGGCGGTGCTGGTCGGCCTTGCGCCGCCCCAGGAAGAGGGCCCCCGCCAGCGCCGCCACCCCCGAGGAGCAGTGGATCACGATCCCTCCGGCGAAGTCCTTGACGTGCATGACGTTCAAGAAGCCTTCGGGGTGCCACGTCCAGTGGGCCAGCGGGCAATAGACGAAGATGCAGAACAGGATGATAAAGACCATGTACCCCGAGAACCTTACCCGCTCGGCGAACGACCCGGTGATGAGCGAGGGGGTAATGATGGCGAATTTCATCTGGAACAGGGCGTACAGCGCCAGGGGTATGGTCAGCCCCAGGGCGCGGGAGAGGTCGTCGTCCACACCGCCGCCCACGCCTTTGAACATGAAAAAGGTGGACGGATCGCCGATAAAGTGGCCCATATCACGGCCGAACGAGAGGCTGAATCCGAACGCCACCCAGATCACGCTGATGATCCCCATGGCGATAAAGCTCTGCAATATGGTGGAGATCACGTTTTTAGAGCGTACCATGCCGCCGTAGAAGAACGACAAACCCGGGGTCATCATCAAAACGAAGATCGTGGCGGTAATCATCCACGCCACGTTGGCCTTATCCACCCCCGCCCCGAAATCGAACAAGCCGGCGGGCTCCTTGCCCACCAATCCCAACACGGCGATCAATACCAACGCCGCCGACAAAATAATCCATCTCTTTTTCATAGCGTAAAAATTATTTACGCTGCAAAAATAGGGATTACCCGGCCGTCTCTCGGTATTTTAAGGGGATTGTCGCGTGAAATTCATGTTTTTTTAAGATTAACCCCTATGAAAATAAGGGGGTGTCTTTAAGAAAAATACATTTCACGGGAAAAGCGTTAAAATGTGATGGCGAACGAGAAGTTGACTGCAAAGTTATCCTGCGGGGGCCGTCCCTCGCGGTGGGTAAGCCGCCAGAAAGCGTCGATGCGGAAGATGCGGAAGATGTTTTCGATCCCCGCGCCCGCCTCGAAGTAGGGCGTGGAGACCCTCGACATCCCGTAGGGGAAAAACAGCTCGGCCTGCGTGCCGGGCAAACTGCCGTCGTTGCGCGCCGAAAGGTCGCCCCAGAGCGCCTTGGCGGTAATTACCTCCCTCCATTTGAGCTTTTTCATCAGCGGGATCCGGCCCAAAAAGAAGCCGTTGAAGTGGTGCTCCCAGATCGCCGAGGCCCATACGTCGGAGGCGAACTCGTAGTAATTCATGCACGAGAAGGCGTACAGGTCGTAGAAATAGGTCGAATTCCCCTCGTGGAGTTTGAGCAAAGGGTAGGGGATGCGGCCGAATATCTTGCCCCCCGAAAGGATGATCATGCTGCGTCCGATGGGGTTGATATCGGGGTTGTACTGTATGGAAGCCTCGGCCCGGAGGTAGTCGTAATCGCAATCCAGGATCCCCTTCATCCCCCCGCTCAAATTGACGCTCAGGACGGGATAGACCGAAGGCATGGAGCTCTTGTCGAAGTAGCCGCGCATGACCATCTCGTTGTGCGACAGCCGCGTGCCGACCCGTATCTCCGCCGAGTTGATCCGCTCGAGTTTAGTCCCGTCGGGCCGGATAAAGTCGACGACCGGGTTGGCGAACATCTGGCGGTAGGCGAACCCGAATTTGTTGCTTACCCCGTCGACCCACTCCTTCTCCCAGCTTACCCCGCCGCTGTTTTCGAGGGTCATCTTGTTGGTGCTGCCCCGCGAAAAGAGCGACCCGAGGATGTTGCCCGAGGTAAAGGCCCCCTGGCCGACCCCCAGCGGGAAGGCGTCCCGGCGCACGTAGAGGTGCAGTTTGGAGGTGGGCATGGTGTTGAACATGTACTCGGCCTCCAACCCGCCCTTCAGCTCCCTGTCCTTGGTCCCGTAGGCCAGGAAGCCCGTCAGCCGCAGCTTTTTGTTCCAGTCGCCGGTCGTGCGCGCCCCGATCTGGAAGCGGTTGCCCTCGAAGCCGTTGAAGCTGTACAGCTTGTAGTAGGGCCCCAGCTCGAGCCAGGGCCCGGTTTTCAAATAACCGAACACGACGGTATTCATCGCATCGTAGAAGGTGTTGAACAGGGGGACGTGGCGGATCGAGTCGACCATGTTGTAGATGCCCTGCTCCCTTTCCGAGAGCTGGTAGGGGCGCACCTGTTGCCAGTAGGCCTCGTCGCTGTTGAGCACGTCGCGCTCCATTACCACGTCGGTGTGGAGCTTGTCCACCTCGGGCGGGATCTCCTCCCCGATGCTTACCAGCCGGTAGTCGACCTGCCGCTGCCCCATAAAGGTCGCCAGCTTGGACGAATCCTTCAACTGGACGGCGAAATCGGCCAGTATCTTGTCCTGCAACGGGAACCAGAGCGTGTCGCCCGCCAACTGCTGGGTCGTCTCCACGGCCATGTCCTTGATCCAGTTCACGTTCAGGTTTTTGGCCAGGCGCATCGAGGCCGAGACCAACCCCCAACTCAGTGAATCGATGCCCACCTCGCCGTCGAATACCGGAACACTCTTGCCCCGGGGATGGAAACGGATCTTGTAGACCTTGCGCCCGTTTTGCTGCAAACTGTCCACCAGGTAATACTTATAATATAGGGTCCCCTGGTCGTGCAACGGGCTGACGAAGTTGACGTTGAAGATGTTGATAAAGTCGTCGTACAAATTGACCTTGGCGTGCAACTGCCCCGTGAACTGCGCGAAGGTGAAGTCCTCCTCGATGCCCGATATGCGGCTGGCCTGGATGATCTCGCGTGAGAGCCTCGGGTTGCGGCGGTAGTAGTAGTCGGCCGTGGCCTCGGTAATCATCATCGGCAGGTAGGCTTTGCCGGTGATGGCCGCCGTGTCCATGTACTCGAACACGAAGCCGAAGTTCCTCTGCATCCGCTTGTTGCGGAATTCCGACCCCACGTTGGCCATATCCAACTCCATTTTGGTGTAGGTGGCGCAATGGTAGGTGGGGTAGTGGTCGGGGTTGTTCTTTTTCTTGTTTTTGGAGACGTTGCGCAAAACCCCGATGGCGGGATCCTCGCCGCGCTTGACCACGATGGCCTCGATCCGGTTCTCGTGCGCGACCAGTTTGACGTCGATCTGGTTGAACGCCCCGGGGTTGAGCGGCAGGGTCTGGGTCTGGTAGGCGATGTAGCCGACGGTCAGGCTTGTGACCTTTTCGCGCGTCTCGAGGGAGTAATTCCCCTCGAAGTCGGTCGTTATCCCGACCGAGGTCCCGGTGAAGGCCACGCTGACCAGGGGCATTACCTCGCCGGTGGCCGCGTCGAAGACCCGGCCCCGCACCTTGGTGGTCTGCGCGGCGGCGTCGATCCCGCACAAAAGCGCGGCTGCCAGTATGATGTGTGCGAAGTGCTTCACGGTCGGTCTGGAAATTCGCTGCAAAGATAACTCCAAAATTCCAAACCCGGTTTTCCCTCCGCCCGACAAACGCCTAATAAGCAACAAAATATGCCGCCCGGAGCACTGTTCGGTGGCGCTCCCGGCAGTTTGGGTCGCGGGATCGGACGTTTCGGTCGTTAATTTTGCCGAATTCGCGTAAAGAACATTAATTTTACGGCGCAATGGATTCAAAGACCTCATGGTAAAAAAGAAACGGGAGCTTCCGCCCCAGCTCAGCCGGAGAACGGCACTCGAAACGTCGGTCGTCATCAGCCTGATGTTGAACCTGATCCTGATCCTCGGGGTCGTGCTCGGCCGCTCGAGGGGCGTTGTCTCCGCCCGCGAGGTAGGCGACTGGCTGGTAATCGCCAAGTATTTCGCCTGGCATCTGAGCTGCAATATTTTGCTGTTCTACTGGCTCTCGATGTTCAATTTCCGGATCCTGGTCTCCCCGATGAAGAGCAGGCGCAAATTCTTCGCCACCGGATTCGGGACGGTCTTCATCTGCATTTTGGCCAGTCCCGTGCTGGCCCAACTCCAGTGGTACGCCCTGGGAGGGGAACAGGGGCTGGCCGCGCAGGGGTTTATTTACGTCAACCTGCTCAAAGATATGTTCCTGGGTGTGGTGGTGGGCTTGACCACGCGCTACCTGTACAGCAACTACAAGCGCGAGCAGACCATCATCGCCAACCAGAAACTTATGGAGGAGAACATCCGCATGAGGTTCGAGGCGCTGAAAAACCAGTTGGACCCCCACTTCCTGTTCAACTCGCTCAACACGCTCAACGGCTTGATCGGCATCGACGACGACAAGGCGCGCGACTACGTCGAAAACCTCTCGTCCGTCTTTCGCTACACATTGAACAACAAACATATCCGCACGCTGGACGAGGAGCTCGAATACGTGGGCTCCTACCTCTCGCTATTGAAGATCCGCTACGGCGACAACCTGATCGTGGAGCACAAAATAGAGCCCGCATACAAGCAATGGCTGATCATGCCGGTCAGCATCCAACTGTTGGTCGAGAACGCGGTCAAGCACAACGTGATCAGCAACAAATCCCCCCTGAGGATCGAAATACGCACCACGGAACGCCAAAGCATCGTGGTCAGTAACCCCATCAACCCCAAAGCCGAGAAGAGCCTGGGCGCGGGGGTGGGCCTGGCCAATCTGGTCGACCGCTACGCCATACTGTTTAAAATGGGGATCGAGATCTCCGACCGCAACGGCACGTTCTGCGTCGAAGTCCCCCTGATCCCCCAAAACGAGCAAGCCCTATGAACGCGATCATCATCGAAGACGAGGTGGTAGCCGCCGAGACCCTGCGCCGCACCATCCACGCGATCCGCCCCGACATCTCGATCCTGGCCGTTTTGCAGAGCGTCGAGGAGAGCGTCGAATGGCTCAACGCCCATCCCGCCCCCGACCTCGCCTTTATGGACATCCATTTGGCCGACGGCAGCTCCTTTTCAATCTTCGACCAGGTCAAGGTCGATTGCCCCGTGATCTTTACCACCGCCTACAACGAGTACGCGCTCGAGGCCTTCGAGGTGAGCGGCATCGACTATTTGTTGAAGCCCATCAACCGCGAAAGGCTGGCCCGCGCGATCAAAAAATTCGAAGATTTCTCCCACAAGGGCGGCAACTCGCAGATGATCACTTCGTTGATCGAGACCCTCAACCAAAAGCAAACCCGCCACAAGACCCACTTCCTGGTCCCCCACCGCGACAAGCTGATCCCGTTGCCCGTCGATCAGATCGCCTACTGCACCTCCGAATTGAAGGTGGCGCGTGTCTTTACCTTCGACTCCAACAGTTACATGCTGGACCACTCGCTGGAGGATCTGATGAAAAGGCTCGACCCCGAGCGCTTCTTCCGCGTCAACCGCCAGTACATCGTCGCCCACAAAGCCGTCGAGGACCTCTCGGTCTGGTTCGCCGGCAAGCTCTCGGTCAACCTCTCCGTCCCCGTCCCCGAGCGCATCATCGTAAGCAAACCCAAAGCCTCGGAGTTCAAGGCGTGGTTTACGAAAGAGTATTGATTATGAGATCAAAAATTTCACTTGCCGTATTCACTCTGCTTTGCCCGGCGGTTCACGCGCAGGTATTGACTTTCAGCCCGGAAGTGACCCTCCTGTCGAACGACAAGGCAGTGGCAGCCGTGGCCGACGTATGGAGCCGTTACATCGACTCTTTCGGTATGGAACAGGAGCCCGGAGATTCGATCCGGGCCGGATTGTGGGGCGGCGCGGAGCCGGATATACTGCTGCACGCCATGTCCCACCAGACCGTATTGTATAGGGTCAGCGAGCAATTTACATTCAGTATCAGGACGATTTCCGACAGGGCATACGAGATCAACACGATCGCGCAATTCAAAATCCCGGTGGCAGAGGGCAATATAGTCTTTCAGATCTATAAAGTACTCGCGGCGGAAACGGACGGACAATTCAGGCTGTTCAACTATTTCGATGCCGTTAAACCCGGCCTGAATCATTACAGGAGCAACTGCGTCGATTTTTATTATCCCAAGTCCTTGGAGTTCGATACAAACGAATTCGATAGGGACGGCAAGTTCGTCGAAACTTTCAAGCGGCGATACGGCATCGAGGATCATAGCGATATTACTTACCTGATCGGGCATAATGTGGATGAAGCCTGGTCATTGTTGGGCGTCTCTTATTCCGTTGCCCGGAGTGAAAAACCATACGCAGGCTATACGCTTTTCCCGAGGGTCGTGCTTACCGCCCGGCCCGACCACTGTCACGAGTTGGTCCATGCGGTCATGATCCCGTTGTATCCCCGCGCCACTTCGTTGATGCATGAGGGAATCGCGACGTATTACGGCGGCACTTCAGGCCGGGATTACGGCTACCACGTAAAAAACCTGAAACAATACATGGCCGGACACGATATTGCTTTCTCGGATTACAGCGCAATATCCAATCATCCTGAGTTGCCCGGGGGAACCAATCTGCAGTATCTCCTTGGGGCGCTCATCGTGGAATATGCGTTGGAGAACTACGGTACGGAAAAAGTATTGCGCCTCTTCGATTGCAATGGATACGAGCAAATATTCGAAGAGTTAGGCGTGAAACAGAAAGAGATCGACGGTTGGGTCCACGCATTAATCTCCCGACACAAGTAATTTCAGTATCCCCATACGAAAGTTCGGTAACCGATCGGGTAGTCCCGGTCGGTTTTTGCTTTCCCGGGCGGGGCGGCCTCCCTATGTTTGCACCATAAAACCAAACCGCCATGTTACTCGACCAGTACAAGATCAGGAGCCGCGACGGACAAGACGCCGACCATTACGAATACGTCGTCGACCTAAAGCAGGAGCCCAGGGATTGCGCCGTCTCCCCCGCACGGATGATCGAAGCCTACGTCTCGGGGATCCTGGGCCGACAGGTCGAGTTTTTCCGCTTCGGCGAGTGCCGCTTCTTCGCCGAGGAGGGGCTGATGGGCCGCAGCGATCTGACCGTGGACCTCTCCGTCACCGAATCGGGCGAGGAGTGCTGGTCGGTCACGGTGGACATCACCGACAAGAGCGGCGTGCTGGTCGAACTGAGCGGCAAGCTGGCCCCGGTCGTCCCCGCGCCGCGCGCCGCATCGGGTAAAACGAAAGAAACTTCGGTAGCCCCGATGGAGTGTTCGGTAACGACAAAGCGCGTCCCGGTCATTTTCAAGCGCCTGAGCTGTCTTCTGTGACCTACCTTCGCACCAGGAACAAACAATAAACCAAATACTTAAACCAACTAAAAATTCAAAGCCATGAAAAAAACGATTGTATCGGTAATGACCCTCTCCCTGATCGGACTTGGCGCCATGCAGGCCAACGCTCAAACGTCGTTCGGTATCAAAGCCGACGCGAACCTCTCGAACTTCGTGCTCAAGGATATGCCTGGCGTGAAGTCCAACATGGGCGTAGGGGCCAGCCTGGGCGGGTTCGCCAAGTTCGATTTCGGGGAGTTCTTCGCCATCCAGCCCGAGCTGCTGTTCCACTACCAGAGCTCGGAGACCAAATCCGGGGGCGTCGCCCGCGACTTTGAGTACTGGGGTGTCGAGATCCCCATCTACGCGATGGCCCAGTGCCAGGTCGGCAACAACAGCCGTTTCTACGCAGGTGTGGGCCCGTACGTGGGCGTGGGCTTCGATGCGCGCTACAAGGAGCCGACCTACAAGCTCTATAAAGAGGACTACCTCCAGCCTTGGGATTTCGGCGTGGGAGCGCAGGTGGGCTATGAGTTCGGCAACGGCATCCAGATCAACGCGGGCTACAAGATCGGTATGATCAACGCCATCAACGACGACGCCAACCTGGGCGACGCCAAGATGCTGCCCCAGAGGGTCTCCCTGGGTGTCGGTTTCCGCTTCTAAGCAGCGGTTCCGGGTAAGTATGAAGAAGAACCTGCCTCAAACGAGACAGGTTCTTCTTCATTTTTTAGTCCTGCTGGAGAGTGATCGCGCCCTTGTAGCTGACCGTGACCGAGGAGGGCGCAGTTTCCAAGTCTATCTGCCCCGAGGCTTTGATGGTATAGGTGTCACCCGTGAGGGTTATTACCAGGGGGCCGGAAAGATCACTTTCGCCGCTGAACGAGAACGGGGCGTTCGTCGCATTCATGGAGTAAGTTCCCGCAACGAGCCTGGTACTGCCGGACGGGCAAAAAGTTTCGTAGAAGAAAGATTGCTCCGAACCGCCGGGATCCGTAAAATAAATTTCGAGATCCACGCCGACAGAGGTCTCGCCTCCGGGGTGATACGTTTGCACGACCTTTGTGATATTGCAGTTGTAAGTTTGACCGCTGTATTGATAGACAACGGTATTGGTGAAGGTGTCTTCCTCTTTATCCTTTTTACAGGAAGTAAGAACCGCCGCCGCCGCGAGCAGCATGACGGATAAAAGCAGGATTTTTTTCATGGGGAAGTTGTTTTTAAATGGATTATTGCATACAAGGTATGGAAATTTCCGTTATTGTGTTCCGCTTTGCATAACATTTACCCCGATATTCTCATTGCAGCCCTGAAAAAATGAAGGAGCCACGCTGTTTTGGGACACCGCCTTCGTTTTTGCGGAATCCGGTCGAAAATTTGTGAAATCCGTTGACCCGGAGGGTAAATTATGGCGAAATTTCGGACAGAAACCCCATAATTCCTTTCCGATATGAAACTACGGATACTTCTTACCGCCATACTGCTGGCCGGATGCGGCAAAGACGGACCGGAAACGCAACCCGCCCCGGGTCCCGGCCCGGACGGGGGCCAGGTGACCTACACCCTGAGCGAGGGGACCGTCGATATGGACCAAGCGACCGCGGCCAACGTGACCAACGTAGAAGAGGACGCGATCACCTTCGCGGGGGGGACCCCCGCCGCCTCGATCCCGCAGGTGGGCCAAATCCTGCTGAGCAGCATTACCACGGAGCGGATGCCCAACGGCTTTTTAGGCCGGGTAACAGCCGTCGAAAGCCAGGGCGGCCAAACGGTGGTAAGGACCGAACCGGTCCCCCTCGACGAGGCGTTCGAGGAGCTGGATATCGACCAATCGCTGGACCTGGGCCAGTACATTACCGAAGTGCTCGATCCGGATGGCAACCCCATGTCGTTTGCCAAATCGCGCTACCCGGCCGGCACCACACGGGGGGCGCCCAACGAGGTCTTTATCGAGATCCCCTTCAAAAAGGAGTTCAAGGAGGGCGACCTGACCATCGGCGCCGAATTGAAGTTCAAATTTTCGTTGAAGCTGGACTTCAACATGAAGATCAACATTGCCACCCTTCAATACCTCAACGTCGCGGTCAATCCCCGGTTGGAGGTCACGGGCGAGGTAAAGGCCGCCCTGGAGGGGAAAATAAAGAAAGATATCCAGCTCTGCACGGTCTCCTGCGGCAAGATTACCATGGGCCCGGTCATCATCGTGCCCAAGGTCATACTCTACTATACGACCGGGGCGGAGGGCGAGATATCCCTGGTCTCGACGCTGAGTTTCGTGTTGGGCGCCAGCTACGGCATACGGTACGAGAATCAGGAGTGGAGCGAATACAGCCAGGCCGGGACCTCCGATCCGAACGACGAAG
The DNA here is from genome assembly GCA_031551275.1 of Rikenellaceae bacterium. Taxonomy (GTDB): domain Bacteria; phylum Bacteroidota; class Bacteroidia; order Bacteroidales; family Rikenellaceae; genus JAVBMJ01. The sequence continues at coordinate 52,494 of JAVBNX010000001.1, read as the reverse complement.
TGTTCAAGAAGGTCTCCGAATTCAACGTCAAGGGCAAGATCTACCACGGGGTCAAGGTGTCGATGCTGTTCAGCCTCTACGGCCTCAACGCCGGGCTCGGCCTGAGCGCGACGCCCAAGCTGGTTACCGGAGCCCAATTCAAGATCGACGCGGCCAACCTGTCCACCGGCGAGTGCTACAAGGATTTGAAGGACACCAAACTCTCGACCGGCATGGCTCTGGCGGGCGACGCCTACGTGATGGCCAAGCTGTTCAAAAACAAGCTGGCCAAACACTCCTTCTACACCCCCGAAGTCGAGTTCCCGCCCTTTATGTCCAAGCATTTGCTGCCCCATTTCGCCGACTACGATATCGAGACCGACAAGGAGACCTACGCCACGCTCTCGGTCTGGATGGGCAACGAGACTTTCTTCCCGGTCGACGTCGGAGTGGCCCTGTATGACAACGAAACGGGCGCGCGCCTGCAAACCCAATACGCCTCGAACAAACACATGGACGACCTCAAGAATCCCTACCTGGTTACCTTCAGAGGCCTGGACAGCGAAACCGAGTACATGGTCAAACCCGCCTGCAAGCTCTTCGGGGTGGAGTTCATCGGCGACGTCTCCGATTCGGGGTCGATCGACGAGGAGGATATGGGCGAGTACTTCCCCGACCCGGTCCTGCGGGGAGTCGTCCGGGGTGTCGCCGACATCAACAAAGACTACCGGATCTCGCGCAAGGAGTCTGAGGCGGTAACCGCATTGTATATCGATCACATCGATGTAACCAGCCTGGAGGGGCTCCAGCACCTCAAAAACCTCCAGACGCTCGCGATCGGCTCCAACACACAACTTACCTCGATCTATCTGGGCTCTTTGCAGGAGTTGCGCATGCTCTCCATCGACAATTACATCCGGGGAACCTTTATACGCGGCAAGCTCGCCTCGCTCAATATCGGGGGATGCACCAAACTGGAGAGCTTGACCGTCCGGGGCAGCTCGATAACTTCGTTGGACCTGAGGGGAAAACCCCAACTCGACTACCTGAACCTCTACTACAACAAACTGGCCGGTATCGACGTGAGCAGTTGCCCGAGGCTCAGGATCTTTTTATGCAGCAACAACAACATTACCCAACAGATACCTTCCTGGTTCTCGCAACTCGAATATTTCGACTACGACCGCCGCTACGAATACTACACCGACGCAGACAACGTAAGGAAACACACCGATCACGGCAAAGGCTGGTGGTACATCGGCGAACCGTCGATAGAGCCCCCCTACTAAGGCCCGGGGAGGTTTAGAACGGCTTTCCGCCCGGGCCCCCGCCGCCGGGGTTGTTGTTGGCCATGCCCGAAGTTGCGGTCATGGTCGTCCCCGAGTAGGAGAAGGTGCCCGCCTGTGAGCCGCCCGAGTAGGTGGCCCCGGTGTAGAGGCCGTGGAACTCGCTCCCGCCCGAGACGCTTCCGCCCGAATGGATGGTGTAGGTCCCGTTGGCCGTCATGCCGCCCGACGAGAAGACCAGCGCCATGTTCTGGGCGTAGGCCCTCGGCGTTTTGAAGATCATCACCGCGTTGCCGTCGGGGTCTTTGATGCAGACCGCGTTGCCGTTGCTTACCGCCGAGGTGTTCCATACCACCACCCGCTGGGTGCAATAGCTTGCGCTGGGCGAGGAGGTCGCCCCGCCGATCCCGACCACGGTGCCCCCGGTAAAGGCCATCGTGTTGTTGTCGGCGTCCAGCCCGTCCTCGGGCGAACCGGTCCCCGACGCGATTACCGTCCCGCCGTTGAGGTAGAGCGATCCGTTCGAGTCGATCCCGTCGCCGTTGGTGCTGTAACAGTAGATCCGCCCGCCGTTTATGGTTACCTTGCTCAGCCTCTGGGCCGCCGCGTTGATGCAGTCGTCGTAGGCCGTGATCTCGACCGTCCCGCCGTTGATGGTCACGTCGGCCTTGCTTTCCAATCCTTCCGCGCCCGCGGTGGAGGTGGTTATCTTGATCGTCCCGCTGTTGACCGTCAGGTCATCCTTCGCCTTGATCGCCTTGGCGGAGGATTTGTAGCTGTTGCTGATGACGTGCTGCGCCCCCGAGGTGGCGATGGTGGTCGTCCCGCCGTCGATTAGGATCGTCCCGTCCGCGCTCAGGCCCTTGCCCGCCCGCCCGGTGCAGGTAATGCTGAGGACCGGGTTGCCCGACATGCTGAAATTGCCGTCGCACTTGATTCCCTCGGGCGAGGTAAAGTCTTTGAGCGTGGAGTCGTAGACCGAATTGCCGGTGGCCTTCAGGTTGATCGTCCCGCCCGTGATCGCCATATTGCCCGTCGATTTGAGGCACTTGCCCGCCGATGCGTAGGCGAACAGGTTGAGCGTGCCCCCGCTGACGGTCATATCGATGGCGCTTTTGACGCACTTGCCGCCCTCCTCGCCCATGCTTTCCAACTTGAGGCTCCCGCCCGCGATCACCACGCCGCCCTCGTCCTCCTTCTCGCTCTCGATGCAGTCGGAGTAGGCCTGGACTTCGAGCACCCCGCCGTTCATGGTAAAGACCTTGTTGCAATGGATGCCGTCCGTGGCCGCGTTGTTGACCTTTATGGTGCCCGAGTGGATGGTCAGCGCGTTGTCCACGCAGATCGCGTGCTTGTTGTTGCCGTAGACCAAAAGGCTCCCGTCGCCCGATAAAAAGTCGGTCTGCTTCTCAGAGAAGAAGGTCCCTTTCTGGTCTTCGCCCGCGTTGGTGGCCGCCGCGTAGGACGATCCGTCGATCAGCCGGTTGGCGGTGTTGTCCACCAAAACGATCTCCGATTTGCCGTCCTGGATATTGATCGCCGGACCCGAGGGATTCTGGATGCTTACCCCGTTGAGGACCAGCGTGAATTTCTTCTCGGTGCTGTAAATCTTGAACGATCCGTCCGAGGTAACCCCCGAAAGCACATAGGTTACCTGGCTGGCCGCCGTGGAGTTGACCGTCACGTGGCCGCCGCTCTTGGTCACGGCCGCCGTAGCGCCGTACTGGTTGTCGACCACCGCGTTGCCGTTCGCGTCGAACGAGATCCACACCGCGTTGTCGTAGCTGACACTCTGGGAGTTGGTGCTGAAATTGGCGTCGGGGGTGGTGGAATTCCCCTCGGGAATGTAGGTGGCGGGCTCTTCGCTTTGAGGCTCGGCCTCGTCGTTTTTGCCGCAGGAGAACACCAGGGCCAGGAGCGCGGAGCAAAGCAGGATCTGTTTTTTCATAATCGCCGTTTTTGTATTTTCTAAAACAACGACGAAATATCCCAATTTATTGACCCCCACCCAAAAGCAATCAGCAGTCTCCCCGGATTTATCGGGGAAACGGGCAATTTTACCGTCTGGATCAGCGGTGTTTTTCGATGAACGCGGCGAACGCCTCCTTGTACTGCTCGCCCACGGGCACGACCGCCCCGTCGAAAAGGATCCGTCCGCGCTCGACCACCTTGACCGCGTCCAGGTTGACGATGTAGGAGCGGTGCACCCGCATAAAGCGGTTTTTGGGCAGCTTCTCCTCGAGGCTGCGCAGACTCATCAGCGACATCACGGGCTTGCCCTCCAAAAGGTGGATGCGCACGTATTCGCTCATGCTCTCGATGTAGCGGATCTGGTCGTAGGCGATCCTCACGGTGCGGTATTCCGACTGCACGAACAGATAGCCGTCATCCGGCGTTTGCGCCCCCGCTTGCTTCATTTTATAGAGCGAAAGCGCCTTGTTGGCCGCCTTGAGGAAATCTGCGTACCCGATCGGTTTGAGCAGGTAATCGACCGCGTCGACCTTGAACCCCTCCAGGGCATACTCCCCGTAGGCGGTGGTAAAGACCACCATGCGCTCGCCGGTAAGCGACTTGACGAAGTCCATCCCACTCAGCCCGGGCATATTGATATCGACCAGCAGCAGCTCCGCGTCTGTGTGCGCCAGCTTATCCATCGCCTCGAAGGCGTCCCGCGCGCTGCCCGCCAGCTCCAGGAAGGGGGTGCGCTCCACATAGCCGCACACCTGTTGCAGGGCCAACGGCTCGTCATCGATGGCGAAGCATCGGATCTTATCCATCATATCGGCAGGTTGAGGGTTACTTTATGGACTTTCCCGTCGTCGGCCACCTCGATGCGGTATCTCTCGCCGTACAAGAGGTCAAGCCGCTTGCGGATGTTCTCCACCCCGATGCCCGATGCCTCGTCGTGTGCCGTGCGCCGGTCGCCGACCGTGTTGGCGATGGTGAATTCCAGCTCTTCGGCGTTCTGCTTGACCGCCATGCGGATAAACGACCCGCCCGAGGAGCGGATGCCGTGCTTGAATGCGTTCTCCACAAAGGAGAGCAGCAAAAAGGCGGGGACGTGGGCCAGCGTGTTGCCGGCAGGGTGGTCGAAAACCACCTCGACCTCTTTCTCCCCGTAGCGCAGACGCATAAGCTCGATGTAGCTCCCGATAAACCCGACCTCGCGGGACAAGGGGACCATCTCCTGCTCCGATTCGTAGAGCAGGTAGCGCATCATGTTGGCCAGCTTGACGATGGCGTCCTGCGCCCGCTCCCTGTCGATCTCCACCAGCGCGTGGATGTTGTTCAGGGTGTTCATCAGAAAGTGCGGGCTGATCTGGTTGCGCAGGTAGGCCAGCTCGGTGGTCAAATGCTGGCGGTCCTTCTCCCCCTGGTCGATCTTCTCCCGGGCATAGCGGACAAAGACCTTTACCCCGGTATTGAAGCCGATCAGCAAAAAAGTGATGATCGCCTGCCCGAAAAAGAACTGGGGCATCTTCCCGTGCGGGGGACCGCCCGGACGGGGGCCGTGCACACCCGGACCGTTGCCCAGGCTCTGCTCGAGCCCGCCGGGGCCTCCGGGACCTCCGTGAAAGGGCCTGTCGGGCATAAAAGGCCCGTTGACCGCGTCGACCGCGTCCCGTCCCCATTCCGCCGCCCAGGGCGAAATCGCCACCAGGGCCAAACAGCAGAGCAGGTAGGCCGTGTATTTCTCTTTGAACAACAGCTTGGGGCAGAGCAAGAAGTTGTTGATCAGGAACACGACGATAAAAGGCGCGATCCGCAGCCAGTCCACGACCGCCCCCTGCCAGTCGCCCCGGATCGAGTGCCCGGTGTAGAGCGTGATGGAGAGGGCCGCCAAAAAGATCACGGCGTAGAGGACGATCTCGAAAAGTTTGATGCGGCCTGCTGCTTTCATAAGGCAAAAATATACTAAATTTGTCTGTTCAATCCCTTTGTGAAGATGAAAAACATCCGCATCGCCCTTTTTACCATCCTTTTATGCGTTCCCGTGGCCCTCGCCGCGCAGCTCAAGCCCCACAACTACGTGCCCAAAGACGCGGAAAAAACACTTTACAAGAGCACCCCGACGGGCGACCTTTACCTGTGGACGCTCCAACCCGAGACCCCCGTGGTGGAAGGCAAAAACCCTGCGATTCTCTTTTTCTTCGGCGGAGGCTGGCAGAATGGGAGCATATCCCAGTTCTACCGGCAGGCCAAATACCTCGCCTCGCGGGGTATGACCGCCATACTGGTCGAGTACCGCACCGAGTCCTCGGCCGGCACGACCCCCATCGAGAGCGTGATGGACGCCAAGTCTGCCATGCGTTTCGTGCGTACGAACGCTGCTGGGCTGGGCGTCGACCCGGACCGCATCGTCGCCTCGGGAGGCTCCGCCGGGGGCCACCTGGCCGCCGCGACCGCTTACGTGACCGCCTTCGACGACCCCGCCGACGACCTTTCGGTCAGCCCCCGCCCCCAGGCCCTGGTGTTGTTCAACCCCGTGGTCGACAACTCCGAAAAGGGCTACGGTTATGAGAGGGTGGGGGAGCGCTGGGCGGAATTCTCCCCGATGCACAACATTACCGCGCAAAACGCCGTGCCCACCCTGTTCATGCTCGGATCCAGGGACAACCTGATCCCCGTCTCCACCGCGGAGGAGTACGCCCGGGTTTGCCGGCAGGCCGGCGGACGGTGCGACGTGAAGATCTACGAGGGCGGGAAACATGGCTTTTTCAACGTCGATTATTATTCGCCGACCCTCGACCAAATGGACGCCTTTCTGGTCGACCTGGGTTATTTGCCTTCCAAATAAACATTTACATCGTCGCGGTAATGACCCGGATCCTCAGCGTGTCGGAACTCATCCCGGTAAAGATCCCGTAGCCGCCCTCCACGTTGGCGTGGATTTCGGAGATTGTGTTGCTGGTGGATTGGTAGAGCAACGCGTACTCTGGCTGCATCCGCAAAAGGATCACGTTGTGGTAGCCGTAGTACGAGAAACTCTGCATCGAGAGCTGGCTCGACGCGGAGGTGGTGGGCTCGGTCCGGAACCGGAAGTCGGGCCGCTCCTCATCGTCGTCGAAGTTGTAGATCGACCTCGGGTTGGCCTCGGTGCACTCCACCAGCAGCATATAGTAGTCCCCATTGGGATTCGACCAGGTTACCTCGACCGGCTCCGACCCGAACGCCTTGGTGCGCGCCACGGCCATGCCCATGGGCTGGAACGAGGGAACCTCGATGTAGGTGGCCGAGAGGGCCATATCCTGCGGCTTATCCGGAATGACGGTCGAGGCGGTTACCACCTCGCCGTTGTAGGGCAAACTCAGCGAGTAGGTGTGCCCTTCGGCGGCGATCATCTCCGTGTTCGTGTAGCTCCCGTCCCCCTGGGGCAGCAGCAGGTAGTCGATCCCGGTGTCCTCGTCCCGGATCACGGGCGAGAGCGCGTTCACATCTTCATCCGAAAACGCCACGTCGCTCCTCAGCGCGATCAGTTTGGATACCGTGAAGGTGGGCGGCGCCCCCGACACCAGGTACCCTTCCACCACGGCCTTGTCCTGGAACTCGGCCACCAAAGTCGGCTGGCAACCCACGGCGGCCAACCCCAAACACAGAAAGGAAACTATCTTTTTCATGGATCGTTAGAATTTAACGCTCAACGTCACGTTGGGCGTGATGCTCAAATAGTTGATATTGCTTTCGAGGATCGTGCCGTCCACGATCTGGAATTTCTTCGCGCTCACGTTCTTGCGGTTGTAGGCGTTGAACAGCGAGACCCCCACCGAGCTCGACTTGCCCCTCGTGCCGAGCATATCGAACCGGAACGAGGCGGCCAGGTCCAGCCTGTGGTAGTCGGGCAAACGGTAGGTGTTCTTGTCGCTTACCGCGTAGTAGGACTCGGTGCTGCCGTCCACCAGCGTGATCGTGTAGCCGCCCAGGGGGGCGGTGTAGGGCCGCCCGGTCGAGAAGATCCAGGTGGCAGAGAAGTCGAAGTTGCCGAATTTGTAGACCCCCACCATCTTCAGCTCGTGGGTCACGTCCTGGTAGGCGAAGAAGTACTTGTCCGACTGGTCGGGAAAGCGGTTCTTGACCTCGCCCAGCGTGTAGCTGATCCAGCCGCTCAGCTTGCCCGCCTTTTTCTGGGCCAGGAACTCGACCCCGGTGGCGTAGCCGTCCCCGGTAAAGAACTGCTCGACGCTCTCCACGGCCCCGCCGTTTCCGCCGCCGCCCATGCCGCCGCCCATACCCGAGAGCTTGCGCTGGAACCGGAGCGTGTACTCCGAAATGTCTTTGTTTTTCTTGTAATACCCCTCCACGCTGAACAAAAAATCGGGCAGGTCGTAGTTGATCCCCAGATTGAGGTGGCGCGAGCTACTGACCGGAATATCCTTGTCGTTGGATAGGATCCAGAAGTCGCTGTTGCCCGACATGATATCCTCCCTGACCACCCTGTTGGCGAACTGGTAGTACAACCCCGTGGCGGCGTTGACCTTTACCTTCGGCGCGAGGGCGTAGCTGGCCGAGAGGCGCGGCTCGGCGTAGAATTTCCCCGTGTTGGAGAACCAGGTCGCCCTAAGGCCCGGCGTGACGAATAACTTGCCGCCCGCCAGCCGCATTTTGTCCTGCAGGTAAACCCCCGCCATGACCGCGTTGTCGACCTTGCTGACCAGCGTGGCGGTGTCGCTCTGCGCGTAGCTGTAATCGATATCGTAATAGGTCGCGTTGGCCCCGAATTCGAGGGTGTGCTTGTCGGTAAGCGCGAGCTTCCAGGCGTTGGAGAGGGTAAAATCTTTCAAATTGTTATCCTCCATTACCCCGCTCTTGACGGTCTGGGTCACGTCGTCGTCGTCCGTGTAGGTAATCGAGCGGCTTTCGTCGCGCGTGCTGTAAAAGTTGGAGAAGCTGGCCAGCGTGGTCGACGTGAGCTTCTCGTTCCATTTGCGCGACCACCGCAGCGAGGTCCCCACGTTGCCGTAGCGCGAGTAGTCCGAGTTGTCCATGTTCATCGACATGAATCCGCCCCCACCCATACCGCCGCCCATCCCGCCCCCGCCGCCGGGCATCGAGAAGGAGGGCGTGTTGTCCACGTAGTCCGTGCCGTTGAACACGCTCAACGAGATCACGTCCTTGTAGGTAGGGTTGTAGGTCAGCTTGGCGTTCAGGTCGTAGAAATACGATTTGGGATCGGATTCGCCCCCGGGGCCCATCCGGCGCGAGACGGTCGTCCCCTCGCTCTGGTTGCTATTCTGCCCCGAAATTTTCTTGTAGAGCCACCCCTGGTAGGAGCGCCTGAAAGCGAACAGCGAGGTAAATTTATCCCCGATGGGAGCTTCGATATAAGCGTTGACGCTCAACAGGCTCAACTCCGCCCCCCCGGCCAGTTTTTTTGCATTGCCGTCCTTGCCTGTGATCTCGGTCACGGACGACAACCGTCCCCCGAATTTCGACTCGAAGCCCCCCTTGTAGAGCTGCACATCCTTCAACGCGTTCGAGTTGAATGCGCTGTAAAACCCGTGCAGGTGGTCGACATAGTAGACCGTGAAGCCGTCGTAGAGGATCAGGTTCTGGTCGGGCGTGCCGCCGCGCACGTACATCCCCGAGCTGTTCTCGTTCGACGCGCTGATCCCCGGCATCAACTGGAAGGAGCGCATGATATCCTTCTCGCCGATGTTGGGCAGGAACTTGAGGGCGGCCGGGGCCATCTTGATCTTCTGCTCGTCGACGTACTGCTCCAACGCCTTGTCGTCCTTGCGCCCGAAGACGAACACCTCGGCGATCTCCTGCTTCTGGGGCTCGAGGTCGACGCCGATGGGGTCGTTCTTCGCGGAGGGCTCCAACTCCACGTACCGTTTCTGGTAGCCGATGTAGGCGACCTCGACGGTCACCGTGTCGCAGGGCACCTTGTGGAGCGTGAAACGCCCGTTGGCGTCGGTGGTCACCCCGCCCACGCCGCCCACGACCCGGACGGTCGCGTAGGGCATCTTCTCGCCGCTGTTCACGTCGCTCACCGATCCGGTCAGGGTGAAATTCCGCCGGATGGGCTCGAGCTTGCTGCGCTCGGCCTGCTTTTCGGCCTTGACCTCGACGGTCTGTTCGACGCGCCCGCTCATCAGCCGCGCGAGCGATTCGGGGTCTTTGGCGATGTAGATGTAACCGTCGGGATTGATCGCCGAGACCATACCCCACGAGTCGGAGAGCATCTTCAACACGCCGTTGATGTTCTTCTCCTCGTAGGTGGTCAGCGAGGTGTTGAAGCGCGAAAGCTCCTCCTTGTCGATAACAAAGCGGACCTTCATGTCCGTGCCCATCTTCTCGATGATCACATCCAGCCTGCCGTGGTAATTCTGCGGCAGCTTGAGGTTGCCCACGGTCTGGGCGCGCACGGTAAAGAATAGCGAAAGGAATAGAAAACAGGTAACACACCTTTTCATACGCGGAGTCAGTAAGTTTTTGAAAAGGTAGAGTTTATCCAAACAATAAGGGATCGGTTTTCGGAGCACGAAAATAGCTCCTCCAACCAATCCCGTCAATAAATATCAGCCTATGGGCCGATTTTGCCTGCCAACGCAGGCTTATGTCTTATCAGAACCCGAACACCTTGGCGAAATCCTTTTTCATATCGACTAACGTCCAGCCCTTTGCGGCGGCCTCGTCCAGCCCTTTGTCCAACTTTCCGATGGGCGAGGTGCGGTCGTAGGCGTACTCGCGCTCCGCGTCGGTGTGGTGCAGTAGCAGGCAGAGGTGGGGTCGGGTATTGGTCGAGGTCCATTGCAGCATGGGCACGTCGCCGTCCGAGTTGCCGAAGGCCAGGATGGGCTTCTTGCCGATGATCTGCTCTATGCCCACGGGTTTGCCGCCCCCGTCGTCGAGGTGCCACAGCTCGGGTTTGTAGACGACCCGGTAACCCGTGCTGTCGGCCACGAACTCGCCCTTGAACATCGTGCCGATTACCTGCTCGGTGGGGATGCCGTACACCTTGTCGGCGAACTCCCGCATGAACATGCTCGAACCTCCCGAGACGATAAAGGTCTTGAATCCGTTGTCCCTCAAGTAGTAAAGCAGCTCGACCATGGGGCTGTAAACCGTCTCCTCGTATTTGATCTTGAAGCGCGCGTGGTAGGCCGTGTCGAGCCATTCCCGCGTCATAAGCGCGAATTTCTCCGGGCTTACCGCCACGTGGGAGAGCACGAAAGCCTCGCCGATGCCCTTCTCCCCGGCGGCGATCAGGGGCTTGGGGTCGCCTTTGGCAAGTGCCTGGAGCTCGGGCGTTTTGGCCAGCGCGGGATCGCTTTTCAGGATGTGCGCGGCGGCAGCCACCGAGTAGACCATCTCGTTGTACAACGGCATCTCGCACCACAGCGTCCCGTCGTTGTCGAACACGGCGATCCTATCGGCCTCCGGCACATAGCGCGTGCTCTCGGGCGCGGTCACATCCGCCACAAAGCTAATGATGGAGGCCTTGACCGGGCCTTCGTTCCACAGGGCGAGCGGGTCGATGTTCGCCTCTTTCATCGGGCTTGTCTTCTGGGCGCAGGCGCACAACGCCAGGGCCGCACAAATAATCCAATACTTTTTCATGGTTTTATTTTTGAATTTCAATAAGGTATCCCAAAACCGCCTCGGCCAGCAACGCGTCGGCCAACCTCGATAGCCCCTGCCCCGCAACGAGGTACTCCCTCAACTGGGCGGGCGTCGCGTCGTTCTCCCCGGCCACCCGCTCGATCCTCTCCCGGATGTCCCTCTCGTCAATTTCTATGCCGTTCTCAGAGGCGATCCGTTTGAGGGTCATCATCAGGCGGATGCGGTCGGCGGCGGCCTGCTCCGCCTCGGGCCCGGCCTGCTCGGGGTCGGAGTAGTCCATCTCGTTCTCGATCAGCGAGGGATGCAACTCTATCGGGGTCAATTCCAGCAACTTGATGGATATTTCATCGATCATCCCGTCCGGGTCGGCGGCCGTGATCCCCAGGTGTGCGTAATCGGGCAGCCGGAACTCCGGCATCTCGATAAAATTTGCCGTAAATTTAAATTCCCGCCCCTTGTCGAGCTCGCACTCCGAAAGTTCCAGCGGCGACCCCGCCTCCAAACCCTGCTGTTGCAACGCCGTGCGGCACAAACGCCGCGAGACGCTCGCCAGCAGGTCGCTTTTGATCTGCTCGCGGAACATACTTTCGATCATTCCGGGGGGCGTTTTGCCCGGCCGGAAACCTTTGACCGCCATAGAGGAGTAGCCCTTCAATATGGTCTTGTAATCCTGCTCCACCTGATCCCAGGAGGCCCCGATCACCATTTGCTTGCCCCCGCCGGGGGTATCTGTCACTATGATCTCCATCTTATTTCGCAGTTAAGGGGGGTACGTCGCCCGCCACTTCGAAGCCCAGCCTGTGGACGATCTGCCGGATGTGGGGGTCGATGTGGCTGAAGTATTTGTAAAGCCCTTTGCACAGGTAATTCAACCCGGGCTCGCCCTGCGCCGTCTTCAGCAGCCGGTTCTTGGGGCACTCGCCCGAACAGGCGAACAGGTAGCGGCATTGGCGGCACTTGATGGGCAGGGTAAAGTCCTTCCCGTAGCCGAAGTGCTCCTGCGCTTTGGAAAGGGCCATCTCCGAGAGGGGTTGGTCGTTGACGTTGCCCATTTTGTACTCCGGGTAGACGTAGTGGTCGCAGGCGTACAGGTCCCCGTTGTGCTCCATGGCCAGCCCCTTGCCGCAAATGGGCGAGAAGATGCACAGCGGCGAGGGCTTGCCCGCCCACTGCTCGACCGCGCTGTCGAAGAAAGGCACGTAGATCCGCCCCAAATCTTTGGCGTACCACTCGTCGAATATCTTAATTAAAAAATCCCCATAATCCTCCGCCTTGACGCACCACGGCGAAAGGAAGGAGTCCGGATGCTTCGGGTCGGCCTCGGGCGCGTACTCGAAGGGCATCTCGGCGAGGTTCCAGTGCTGGGGCGCGGTGGTGGCGAAATTCCCCGACTCGACGATGGGGATGAACTGCATCTGCTTGCTTTTGACCTCGTCGCGCAAAAAGCGGTAGACCTCCAAAGGGTGCTTCGAGTTCAGGTCGTTGACCACCGTGAGCGTGGCGAACCTCACCCCGTGCTTGTTGAGCAGCCGCGCAGAACTCATCACCCGGTCGAACGACCCCCGCCCGTCGTTGTAACGGCGGTAGGCGTCGTGCAGCTCCCTGGGCCCGTCGACGCTCAGCCCGACCAGAAAATTATTCTCCCGCAAAAACTCGCACCACTCGTCGTCCAACATCGTCCCGTTGGTCTGCAAATCGTTCTCGCAGCGCACATGGGGAGGGGCGTACTTCTTCTGCAAAGCCACCGCCTTGCGGAAAAAGTCGAGCCCCAAAAGCGAAGGTTCGCCCCCCTGCCAGGAGAAGACCACCTGCCGCGTGTTCTGCTGGGCGATGTACTGCTTGATAAAGTTCTCGAGCGTCTCCTCCGAGATCCGCCACCTGCTGTCGGTGGAGAGCAACTCCGACTTGCTCAGATAGTAACAATAGTCGCATCCCAGGTTGCAGACCGGTCCGGTGGCCTTGATCATCACGTGCATACGGACCTCGGGCCTGCCCCGGTACAAGCGATCCGGGATTTTTTCTGTTTGATTCATGATTAGCCGCAAATTAATCTTTCGTTACCCCTGCAAAATATATGCCGCGAAAACGGCAGAGTTATTGTACTTTCACACAAAGTAAAATTATTTAACATGAAAAACCCGAAAGTTTTAGCCCTGGTCGGAGGGATTAGCTCCGCTTCGCTCAACAAGCGCCTCTACCACGAGGTGGTCAAACACAACAACACCTCGCTCTCGTTCTGCACCTTCGATATCTCCAGCCTGCCCTTTTACAGCCAGGACATCGAATCCGCCCCGATCCCCGAGGCCCAGGCCCTGCGCGACGCGGTGGCGGCCGCCGACGCCGTTTTATTCATCACCCCCGAGTACAACCGCTCGATCCCCGGCGTGCTGAAGAACGCCATCGACTGGGCCTCGCGCCCCTACGGCCACAACCTCTGGGCGGGCAAGCCCGGCGGCTTGATGGGCGCTTCGGGGGGTGCGATCGGTACGTTCGGCGCGCAAAGGGACCTGCGGCACATCTGCGCCTTTCTGGATATCCGGCTGATGAACCAACCCGAGTACTACCTCAACGGCGCGACCGCCTTCGACGCGCAAGGCCTTACCCCGTCCGTCGTCAAATTCACGCAGGCCTACCTCTCTGCCTTCGAGAGCTGGATCCTGCACATGAAAAAATAGGCAATTTATAGCGATTTTTTGTGAAATCCCGGAAAACCCATACTTTTGCGTAATCAATAACGTAACTGCTATTTTATTTCCCGATGGATTTCTTCGATAAAACCGGCGTATTGGCCATCTCGAGCCGTTTGCGCCGCCTGACCGAGCAACTCACGCAGCAAAACATAGAGATCTACGCCATGTACGGGGCCGACTTCAAACCCAAGTGGTTCCCCGTTTTCATGACCCTTTCCGACGGCCAATTCCACGCCGTGACCGAGATCGCCAAAGAGATCGGCCAAACCCACCCCTCGGTGTGCACCATCCTGCGCGAAATGGCCGCCAAGGGCCTGACCGAGGAGCGCAAGGGGAAGGACGACGCCCGCCGCAACGAAGTGCGCCTCTCCAAAAAGGGGAAAGCCCGCGCCGGGCAGATGACCGCCCAATGGCAGGACGTTGAGCAGGCCGCAAAATCCCTGTGCGGGGAGTCCTCGACCGACCTGTGGAACGCGATCGGCGAATGGGAGTACCTGCTCGCCAAAAAATCGCTGACCGAGCGCGTCCGCGAGATCCGCGCCGAGAGGATCAACCACCGGATCAGCATCATCCCCTACAACTCCGCCAACCGGGAGGATTTCGTCCGCCTCTCCCGCCTGTGGATCACCTCCTTCGCCGAGGTCGAGCCCTGCGACGAGGAGATCTTCGCCGACCCCTACGCCGCCTGCGTGGCCCCGGGAGGGGAGATCTTCGTCGCCTGGGACCAGGACAACGAGGCCGTGGCGGGCATCTGCGCCCTGCTGTGCCACAAGCAGGAGGGCTACTGGGAGCTCTCCAAGCTCTGCGTCGACCCCGCCTACCGCGGCCAGGGGATCGGCGATCGGCTGATCGACGCGGTCGCCGACCTCGCCCGTGAGCGCGGCGCGAGCCAGCTCTACCTGGACACCGCCTCGCCCCTGGTCCCCGCCATCCGCCTCTACCGCAAAAAGGGCTTCGTGGAGATCCCCCTGGGCGAAAGCCACTACAAGAGGGCCGATTTGAAGATGGTCAAGGAGTTGTCCTGATTTTCCCTTATATTCGCACCATGAAAGTCATCCTTACCGGAGCGTCGGGCATGGTCGGCGAAGGCGTGCTCAGAGCGTGCCTGAAAAATCCCGAAATCGAAAAGATCCTGGTCGTCGGCCGCCGTCCCTGCGGCTACTCCGGCGATAAACTGACCGAGACGTTGATCCCCGACTTCTTCGATATGTCGTCCGTCGAGCGGCAGATGGAGGGCTACGACGCCTGCTTCTTCTGCCTGGGCATCTCCTCGGTGGGCCTCGACCCCGACGCCTACTACCGCACCACCTACGACCTGACGATGCTTTTCGCCCGCACCTTCGCCGCGCAAAACCCCGGCGGGGTGTTCTGTTACATCTCCGGCGCGGGGACCGACACCTCCGAAAAGGGAGGGTCTAGATGGGCGCGCGTCAAGGGCAAGACCGAGAACGACCTGATAAAAACACCCGGACTGCAAGCCTACGCCCTGCGCCCCGCCTTTATGAAACCCGAAAAAGGCTCCCTGCACGTCAACCGCTACTATTGGGCCTTCGCCTGGGCCTACCTCCCGGGCAAGCTGTTGAGCCCCGGCTTTTTCATTACCCTGGACCAACTTACCCGCGCGATGATCGCCCTTGCCCGAAACGGCAGCGGCAAACGGGTCCTCGGCGGCCGCGACATTGTCGCGCTTGCCGGAAAAAAACAATAAGTCCGAAATCTACATCCGCAGCAAAGCGGACCGTTGCCTGTTCAATCCGTTTTTATTGCGCATTCGCAAAGATTGCCTAATTTTGGCGTATGGTAGAAGCGCTGAAACTTATCGACATGGTGTCGTGCACCCTCTTTGTGGGGGCGTCGGTGCTGCTGTTCGCCCGGGCGGGGCAAAGCCGCGCCAAACGTCTGCTGGCCTGGATCATGCTGATGTGGAGCGGGTTGATCGTCATCCAACTCACGGCCCTTTACACCTCGCACACCCATCTGGCCGGGGGGCAGACCCTGTCCCCGTCCGGGGTGGTAATCGCCGATTTCGCGCTGATCTTTACCCTCTCCTACATCATGGAGCTGCTGCGCCCCGGATGGGTCAACGCCCGCCGCGTGTTGCTGATCGCCGCGCCGTGGCTGACGCTGATCGCCGTCTATTTCGGCGGTTGCGCCCTGCTGAGCCAGAAGGTCGAAAGGCTGGCCGACTTCGATGCCTTCATCGCCGGCCTGCCGCGCTTCAACGTCTGGTTCCGGTTGGTCTGGTTCGCGTCCATGGCGGCCTATAACGTCGCTTTGTTCGTGCTGATCTTCCGCTACCACAAGGACTACAATCGTTGGGTAAGTGAAAATTTCTCCTCTCCCGGCCAGATGGACCTCAACTGGCTGGTGCACCTGGCCGGGGGATTCGTGTTGGTCCTCGCCGCGCACACAATGATCACCGTCACAGGTTCCCCTGCGTGGATATTCCTGCACCAGATTACCCTGCAACTTACCTACGGATACCTCTTCTACAAGGGGCTTTTCCAGCAAAACCCCTATCCCGAGGGCTTTTTTAGCGCCAAAGCCGACGAGCAGCAAGTGGAAACATCCGCTCGCTCCGAGGCAGAGGCCGATTGTTTTACCGCGCGCATCGACGAGTACGCCGCCGCCGTGCGCGAGTGGCTGGAACAAGAGAAGCCCTACCTGCGCAGCGACTTCAAGTTGCTCGACGTGGCCCAGGCCGTGAACCTGAACCGCACCTACCTTTCGCGCATCTTCAACGAGGGCCTGGGGCGCAATTTTACCGAAGAAGTCACGCGTTTGCGCCTGCTCCACGCCGAGCGACTTATGGACTCGTCTCCCGCCCTGACCATGTCGGAGGTGGCCTACATGAGCGGTTTTGCCAGCCCCTCGACCTTCAGCCGCGCCTTTGTACGACGGCACGGCTGCTCGCCCCGCCGTTCGCGGCAGGCGATTTTGACGCAGCGTCAATAAGTTTACTTTCCGTCAATTTTTTGTGTTTTCCCGCCTCATTCCGAGGGGTTACCTTTGTGTCGCCCGAGCGCAGAATGCCCGGGGAAAAATCAAACCTATAAAATTTAACCGATGAAAAAACTCTCACTCGTTCTCATCGCCCTCTGCATATCGATCGGATATGCGTCCGCACAGCAGCTCTCTTTCGGAGCCAAGGCCGAGGCCAACTTCTCGAACCACCTGCTTAAAGATCTTCCCGGCGCGACCAACAGCATGGGCCCGGGCGTGACGCTGGGCGGCTTCGCCAAAATCGAGTTGTCGGAACATTTCGCCCTCCAACCCGAGTTGCTGTTCTCCTTCAAGCACATCAACATCGAAATGTCCGGCGAAATACCCGACCTCGGGCCGTTCGACATGAAAGGCGACGTCGAATACTGGGGCATGGAGATCCCCGTCTACGCGCTCGGCCAATGGAAAGCGGGCAGCGGCCAGTTCTACGCCGGCCTCGGCCCCTGGTTCGCCTACGGTTTCTCAATGAAGAGCTACTACGGCGACGGCGGAATGGGCACCATGGACCTCTACTCTTCCGAATACGACGATATGGGCGGCATCAAGCGTTTCGACCTCGGCTTGGGCGCTCTGGCTGGCTACGAGCTCGCCTGCGGCCTGCAATTCAACGCCGGCTACAAGCTGGGCCTGATCAACGCCGCCGAATCCGCCCCCGCCAAGATGCACTCGCAAACCCTGAGCATAGGCCTGGGTTACCGCTTCTAAAACCACTTCCATACACACCCATCCACCGCACCCCAAAAGCCGAGCGCTTTTGGGGTGCTTTAATATTTTCAGCCCGCCTTTTGCACGTCAGGGGCGGTACTCATTGCAGAGCAAAAATTCGCGCGGTTCATCCTCTTCGATCTCGGGGAAACGGCCGATGGGTTTGTAGAAACGGTTGTCGTTCGCATCATCGTTGACGGTCGAAACCTCGCCGACCATCGCGTCTCCCTGTTCCGCCCAGAAGGTGTGGTACATATAGGGCTCGAACGTGATGCTTTGGCCGGGTTTAAGCCGCAGCACTTCGCCTGCATTCACGGTTGTGGTCACTCCGTCGACCTGCACGGCGCAGGGCTCGGTGGAGAGTTCCTCCCGGGAGTCGGCCTTCCATAGTTTCATGCACAACAGCCCGCCGCCCCGGTTAATGATGTCCTCCATCTTTTTCCAATGAAAATGGATGGGAGTGACCTGCCCCTGGCGCACCATCATGATCTTTTCGCAATAACTCTTTTTGTCGCGCTTGACGTTGCCGTTACGGATAGTGACCAGTGTCAGGCCCACACTCATAAAATCGCCGCTACCGAAATCGGTAATGTCCCACCCCAAAGAGTTGTCGATGATCTCGGCGCATTCGCATCCTTTCCCGTTCCACTCCGCCGGGCTCCAGGAGGCCCATTCGGGCAGATTGAAGTGTTGGGTGGCGAAAAACTCTTTCGCCTGGCCGAGGTACCTGTTGATTTCCGATCGTTTCATAATCTATCCAGATCCTGTATGACGTTCTCGATGCAGAGCCTTATTCGCTGAACTTTTTCGGGTTTTTTGACACCCTTTTCGATCGCGTCGAGCCTTCCCAGTATATCCTCGAACGCGGCCTTGTAGGCTTTTCGGCCTTCCGCATCCATATAGACCGTGTCGGAGGGTGGCAAATAGGTCGAGATGTAAAACTCCGGTCCCGGCTCCGGCCCCCAGAAATCACTGAGCATCAGGCACGGCGCCCCCCAGTGTCCCGTGCGGAAATAGGGGCTGTTTGATATATAGGCTTCTTCCGCATCGAAAAACACCTGCATCAGTTTTTGTGCAGTCTCTTTATTTTTGGGAGCATACAGCATCTTCACCGTCTCCAGGACTGCGTCTTCAACCTTTTTCCCCGGATCCGACATCAGGTTTCCGCCCAATGCGGTGTTGAATTCGGTGCCCGGATTGATGGTCGGGCCCAAATAGTACTCCATCGCCCTGCCTCCTTCGTTGTAAAGGCGTTTGATGCTGGCCGCAGTGGTTTTGGGATGGGGTAAGAACCACTTCATACGATCCCATTGTTGCGGATAGTATATGAAAAAATCGCCCGATGCGCCAAATTCGCAATGAAGGTTCTCTACCCATTTCGGCGTCGGCTTATCGTCTCGAAAAGCCAGGCAATGGGCGATAAAGAGATCGATATGCCTGGAGAGTTCCAGGATATGTTCGGTCTCTTGATCGGACGTTGCCTGATTTCCCCATAACCAGCCGCAGGTGGTCACTTTGATTATCTTGTCCGGATAGGTCTTGCGGATATAATCGGCGGCTCTAATATTGATCCGGGTATGGTATTCGATATCCCCGTACCGGCTGCACTCTTCGCATTTGCATCTCCCCAGATCGGCGGATTCCATGTGTATGCCGTCGAAATCGAACTCGGTAAAGGTAAAGTCGATGATTTTCTTCACCCACTCCCAGGATGCCTCTTTGGACGCGCACATGGCATGGGGATTGTCGCCCGCGACCTCGGGATGCTCCTTGATGATCTCCTGGTAGCCCCAACTGTATATGCCTACGCCGGGAACGTTTTTCATTCCGCAATCATGGGTCGCTTTTATGATGCGGTTTATGCGCGCCCGACGCTCCTCAGTCGCGGCGCTTGTAATGTCTACCGGCCACCCGTACGTCGCAAAGAGTCCCCACGCAGTAAACATATTGAACCCCGCTTCGCTTTGCAATTTGATGCAGTCGATAATATCCTCTTCCGCCTGCTGGTCGAGAACCCCGTAGGGCCACCTTTCGCCGGGCACTCCCACGTTGCGTATGTCGTTTATCCATGCGCCGTAACCCACTTTGTATTTGTAGCCGGTTTCAGCGGGGAAGGCGGCTTGCTTGCCGTAACTGTGATTTGGAAACATTACTCCGCAAATCAATGCGAAAATGGCTATGGAAACGATTTTTTTCATTGTATCAGAAAGTTAAAGGTTTTATCTCCCGTTGCCGTCCTTTTTCCCGACCCAAACAGCCCTGTCGTTATCGTAGCGCCAATATCCGCCCGGGATTTCGTGCCTGTTTTTATTCCAGCCCGGAATCATGTCCAGGGTTTGCTGCCATGTCTTTATGCCGCTCAGGGCATCGAATACGCGCACGTTTTGCCCGCCCACGGCGCAGGCTATCCTTATGGCGTCCTCTATGCTTCTGCCGTTCAGGTAAGAGGTCAGGAATCCGGCGATACTGCTGTCGCCCGAACCGGTGGCGGATGCCACATCCGGAACGTGGAAACTCTCCTCATGCAGTTCCCGGCAGGCCCAGTTGCCTGCATCGGCGGGTTTGGCCCTGCCGATTTCAGAGATAGCCTCCGCGTTGCCCGTGCGTATGTAATACCCGTGTATGCCGCACTTGATGACAACTATCTTCGATCCCATTGCGGTCAGCTTTTCGCCCAGTACCTGCAAAATGTTCAAGTCGAGCCCTTCAAGCATATCGCCTCCGCCCGCGTTCCGGTTCAGTTTGTCGTATTGGTCGCGGGCGAGCATGAACATAGTCTCCTCGATGCTGGGCATATAGATATCCACATAGGGAAGCAGTCGGCTCAATACGCGTTCCCAATCGACACGCCCGGAATCCGAATTGGCATCGGGCAAAGACATGTCGAGAGAGGTCGTGACCCCCGATTCTTTTACGCGCCTGAATATTTCGATCAGTTCGGCCCCATCGTTTTCGAACATCCGTTTCATAAGCGGCGGGTAGCCGAAATGGAACAGTTTCGAGCGCTTGACGGCCTGATAGTCGATATCGTCGGCGCAAAATGTATCGTTGGCCCCGGGGTTATGCAGGAACACCCTGTCGATGCCGGGCGGGGCGATAACCACCGTGTAGGAGGTTTGCCCGCCTTTTGCAACGATCATGTCGCTGTCTGCGTTTCGCGCTTCGAGCAACTGGATAACGCCGTCACCGAAGAAATCGTCCCCGATCTTGCCCATAAGCGTGGTCTTTACGCCGAGGATCGACATGGCCATCCCGGTGTTGGAGACAGGTCCTCCCGTGGAGACGATCGCTCCGCCTACATTGACCAGCTTGCCGGGAATGAAAATTTCATCCATTCGCGCCGCTTTCATGAAGGACGGGATGATGTCGCAACAAATGTGACCTGCCACCACCACCTGTGATTCGCTGTTTTGTGCTGCCATACCGGGTGTTATTGCTGGAGCTGGCCTTCCGGCATCTGCGAACCCGCAGGCAACGCAGCAACCTCGGGCGAGGTGCCCAATTTATCCAGGTCCCGTATGACGTTCTTGATGCAAAGCCTTATCCTCTGTACTTTTTCCGGTTTCTTGACGCCCTTTTCGATCTCGTCGAGCCTGCCCAAAATATCCACGAACACCTCTTTGTACGCCTTTCTTCCCCCGGCGTCCATATAAAGAAGATTGGACAGTTCGGCATTGTTTGAGATATAATACTCCGGCCCCGGCTCCGGTCCCATCAAGCCCGTAAGCCGCAGCTCACACATCTTTACCCCCTTTTGAAGGAAATAAGGACTGTTTGACATATAGGCTTTTTCCGCATCGAAAAACACCTGCATCAGATTTTGTGCGGTTTCTTTGTTTTTGGGGGCGTACAGCATGTCCACCGTCTCCAGGACTGCGTCTTCAACCTTTTTCTCCGGATCCGACAACATGATCCCGCCGAAAGCGATATTGAACTCGGTGCTCGGATTGATAACCGGCCCCATATAATACTCTATTGCCCTGCCCCCTGCGTCATAAAGCTGTTTAAGGCTGGTCGCAGTGGTTTTCGGATGCGGCAGGAACCATTTCATGCGATCCCATTGTTGCGGCGGATAGATCCAGAAATCGCTGGACGAGCCGAAATCGCAATGAAAACCATCCAACCATTTGGGCATCGGTATCCCTTCGCCGTCACGAAAAACCAAATTAGGGATTATAAAGTAATCGAGATGTTTGGTCAGTTCCGAGATATGTTCCGCGTCCTGGTCCGAGGTTACCTGGTTTCCCCATAGCCAACCGCAGGTGGATGCCATGATTATTTTGCCCGGGTACGCCTCCCGGATATAATTGGCGGTTTTGGTATTGATCATCGTATGGTATTCGATATCCCCGTATTGGCTGCACTCTTCGCATTTGCATCTCCCCAGATCGGCGGATTCCATGTGCAGGCCGTCGAAATCGAACTCGGTAAAGGTAAAGTCGATGATTTTCTTTACCCATTCGAAAGAAGCCTCGCTGGACGCACACATGGCCTGGGGGCTGTCGCCCGCAACTTCGGGGTCGTGCTTGATAATCTCCTGATAACCCCAACTGTATATGCCTACGCCGGGTACGATTTTCATTCCACAATCATGCGTCTCTTTAATGATGCGGTTTATGCGTGCCCGGCGGTCCCCGGTCGCGGCGCTCACAATGTCGACGGGCCACCCGTAGGTCGCAAAGAGTCCCCACACGGTAAATATATTGTACCCCGCCTCGCTTTGCAGCTTGACACAGTCGATCATATCCTTTTCCGCCTGCTGGTCGAGAACCCCGTAAGGCCACCTTTCACCGGGCATTCCAACGCTGCGCATGTCGTTCAGCCATACGCCGAAAGCCACTTTGTATTTGTAGCCGGTTTCAGCCGGAAAGGCAGCGGGGGAGGAAGTCTGTTTGTTGCAACTGTAATTTAGAAACATTGTCCCGCAAACCAATGCTGCGAAAACAATCAAATCAGCTCTTTTCATTATTCGGTAGTTTAATCGTTAAAGGGAAGAGGGATGGAAATTATTAAAATTAGCCGCTTCGTTTTTAAACGTATGATTTAATGACAAAAGTGGAAATTCCCTTCCCTGACCGTATCATGCACTTGCCTGCCCTGAAAATTTCCCGAAAAGATCCTGCCGGGGGCAGCATGGCGGTTATAACGGATGGAATCGCCTCCACAGGGCTTGGGGAAAGAGGTGTCCCTACCGTAAACTGAGCAACGCCTGTGTCCGATTATGCCATTCCACGCCTGTGATGGCGGCGTTTTTTCAACTGTGATTTATCCCGAACCGGGCAAGTGTAGGAAAGTTGAAAAAATATTTTTTTTTTCATTTGTAACGATCGAACACCCAAACTTTTGAAAACCTATGAGAAATCTTACCAAGAATTCGGATCGGCTATCGCATCGACTGTGGCAGTTGATACCGTTCGTATGTCTTGTGCTGTTATCCGTCGCCTCGTTCGCCCAGGACCGTATGGTCACAGGCCAGGTTGCTGATACGGAAGACATTCCGATCGTTGGGGCGGTTGTGCGTGTATCGGGTACCAACATAGGTACAACCACCGGTCAAAATGGCTATTTTTCGCTAAAAATCCCTCCTGCGGCACTCCTGGAGGTATCCCTGTTGGGATACCAGACCAAGAGTATCGCCACGGGGGAACGGATGTCTTTCAAAGTGGTCCTCGAAACGGAGGTTACCAGCATCGACAAAGTGGTGGTGGTGGCATACGGTGCTCAAAAGAAGGCTTCCGTGGTAGGAGCCATCTCGACCGTGAGCGGCACCGATGTGGTCAAAGCCCCTGTCGGCGACATCGGTAACGCCCTTACCGGACGTCTTCCGGGCCTGACCACCGTGCAGCAGACCGGACAGCCCGGCGGCTCGGTGCCCGCCATGCGCATTCGCGGACAGGGAGGTGTATTGGTGGTTGTGGACGGCGTGGAGCTGCAAACGGGCAGCCGCATCACGGGATCGTTCGGGACGAGCGGCAACCTTTCCGGGTGGGAAACCATCAACCCGCAGGACGTCGAATCGGTTTCGATCCTCAAAGACGCCTCTGCAACCGCCGTTTACGGGGTGCGCGGCGCCAACGGGGTAATCATCATCACGACCAAGAAAGGATTGGAAGAGCGGGCGCAGGTCTCCTACTCGGGCAGTTTTTCCCTCTCCCAGCCCACAAACCTCTCCCAGCCCGTCAATTCGGCCGACTATGTCATGTACAACCGGGAAGGGAACTACAACGACGGATTGCCCTCCACGGCCACCTACTCGTACGACCGGTACAATAAATTCCGGTATAACTACGACCCGATCCTCTACCCGTCGCTCGACATGAATGACTACCTTTTAAAGAAGGTGGCGCCCAAGTACGACCAGAACGTCAGCGTTCGCGGAGGCAACAAGTGGGTCAAATACTACACCTCGGCAGGGTTCTACAACGAGGACGGGATCATCAAACACCTCAAGGGTTTTCCCTCCGATCCGAACCAGCATTACGACCGGTTAAGCCTGCGCTCGAACCTCGACTTCAAGCTTACCAAGAAATTGACCGTGTCGCTGAACATGGATGTGCGCTTCGAGAACCGGAAAGGCTCTGCAGGAACGATGTACGGCGATCAGTCGGCTACCGACACGCGATTCTTTACGGTGCTTCACCTGGCTCCGCCCTGGATAACGCCGGGTTTTGACAGCCAGGGGCGTTACATCCAGTCGGTTGTCCCCACTCCGTCCCAGACCCAGATCCTTGAGGCGATCATACGGGGGGGCATTTATCTCCAACGCCAGGTTACCACGAACAGCATCCTCGCCGCCAGCTACGACCTCGGCTCGATTACCGAAGGGCTTTCGGTGCAGGGGCGCTACTCCTTCAACTCATTCGCCTTCAACACAGGCACGCGCTATCCGGTAAATCTTCTGGGCCAATACCTTGTGCCCTTGGAGGTGGACGGGCAGACCGTCTTCAGGAAGATGGGCGACGATCCGGGCACATTAACCTATAACGGAGGAACGGGCTCGGGCAGATTCAGAAAAGACTACTGGGAGGCTTCACTCAACTACGCCCGCACCTTCGGCCGCCATAACGTGACCGGGATGCTCTTGTTCAACGCCGAAAAGTTATACTACCACCTGCCTGCCCCGGCCGACGTTCCGCGTTCTTACCTCGGTTACGTTTCGCGCTTTACCTATAATTATGACAACCGCTACCTGGCCGAATTCAACATGGGTGTCAACGGCTCGGAAAACTTTCCGAAAGGCAAGCGTTTCGGCATCTTCCCGGCCGTTTCGGCGGGATGGGTGCTTTCGGAAGAGCCTTTTATGAAGAACACCAAAAAGGTCCTCGATTTTTTCAAGATCAGGGGATCGTACGGCTCGGTGGGCTCCGACGGCGGCGGCGGCCGTTTCATCTATCTGGACGGTCCCTACACCTACTATCCGGACAGTTACAGCCTGGGCTACTTTTCCGGTTTCAGCACCAGTTTCGGCGACCAGGTGGCCACGAGGATCCTCCCCCTGCGGGAAGGCCTGGTGGGCAATCCCAACATCAGTTGGTCCACGGCGATCAAAAGCAACATCGGTTTGGAAACCAAACTGCTGGGCAACAAGATCAACCTCGAGTTCGACTACTTCTACGAAAAGCGCAAGGACATCGTCTCGGTCATGCAAAACCAGCCGGACTACCTTTACCCCCAAATGCATTATTTCAACGACCCGTTCTCGGTAATGGCCAATTATGCCCGCACCTCCACGCGGGGTTTTGAAATCTCCCTGGGA
The DNA here is from genome assembly GCA_031551275.1 of Rikenellaceae bacterium. Taxonomy (GTDB): domain Bacteria; phylum Bacteroidota; class Bacteroidia; order Bacteroidales; family Rikenellaceae; genus JAVBMJ01. The sequence continues at coordinate 27,511 of JAVBNX010000001.1, read as the reverse complement.
TGGAACCAGAGCCTGAAAAACTTCTCCTACTACCTCAACGCCTCGTACAGTTACGCCACAACAACTCTGGACCGGATTTCCGAACCCACCTACGATTACCCGTGGATGTACGGACAGGGGGACGAGTCGGGCCAGGTACGTGGCCTGGTCTGCGAGGGATACTGGGACAGTTACGAGCAGATCAACGACCCCTCCAACCCCTACAATACCTTTAATTCGGCGCCCATCCCCGGCGACCTGAAGTACAAGGATATCAACGGCGATATGAAGATCGACGCTTTCGACTATGTCAATATCGGATTGGGCAACGCTTCCCCGCCCAAATATTTCGCGCTCGATCTGGGATGCAGGTGGAAAAACCTCAGTGCGTCGGCGCTCTTCCAGGGCTCGACCGGGATGTATTTCATCCCCATCGGCTCACCGGCGCAAGTGTTGATGGGGAGCGGGAACGGAATATTCGACTGGATTTCGGACAGGTGGACTCCCTCCAACCGCAACGGCAACTACCCCGTGCTCCACTCGGCGGCAAACAATTCGGTCGACGCCTCGAATTTCCGATCCTCTTCCTACTGGGCATACGACGCCACCTACGTGCGCCTGAAGAACCTGGCCGTCTCCTACACCCTGCCCAAAAAACTCTTCGCGGGGGCGGGGATCAACGACATGACCGTTTCACTGACCGGGCAAAACCTCTATACATGGCTCAAGGATGACCGGATGAGCCATTTCGATCCTGAAATGATCACCCAGGGCGCCCTCTACCCGGTAATGAAAATATATAGCGTTGCACTCAGCATTACCTTCTAACACACTTACGACGATGAAAAAGATAAAGACACTGCATATTGCCCTGCTGGCTGTCGCATGCGCGTCGGCGGCAGGTTGTTCCGACTATCTGGAGCAACCGGAAAGAGCGGGGCTGACCCCCGAGGTGGTTTTTAGGGACTTTTACACGGCGGAACAGGTTCTGTCGGGTGCGTACGCTTTCATGCCCGCAGGGATCATACAAATGGAGGGCAGTATTTCCGGATGGGGTTTCCGGGGCGGCACCGGCGGGGGTACCACCTCCAACATGTGTGACGAGAGCGATATCTGCTGGACTGACAACGCGGCCGGCATGATCGTGAAGACGAACTATCAGCAGGAGGGATTGACGCCCACCACCGAGTCATACTACCGGGAGGACAAATGGGCCTTCTACTTCATGGCCATCCGCAACTGCTACCTCTACCTGGCCAACATCGACCAGGTACAAAAGAACGCCACGCCCGAACTGATCGCCCGGCGCAAGGCCGAGGCCAAGGCTGTGATCGCAGTGCAATATTTCGAAGTGTTCAAACGTTTCGGCGGGATCCCCTGGGTTCCGGGTTTGGTCGCGCCGGGCGATCCGGACGCCATTCAGCCGAGACTGAGCGTCGAGGAGAGCGTCAATAGGATGTGCGGTTTGCTGGACGAGGCGCTTGCCGAGCCCAACCTTCCGCAAAAGGCAGTGGACAGCGACCTGGGCCGTGCCTCCAAAACGGGCGTCCTTATGCTCAAGGCGGTTATCCTGATGTATGCCGCCAGCCCGCTCTACAACACGGAGGTATTCCCCACCTTCGGCAAGCAGGAGTTGGTGCGCTACACGGATATCTCCCCCGCCGCGGTCAAGGCGCGTTGGACCAGGGCGAAAGAGGCGGCCCAAGCCGCGATCGCCGCATGCAACAACGCCGACATCCGGCTTGTGGGCGAAGAAGAGGACGGCACGATCGACCCCGAGGCGCCCGGCAACAAGAGCGGCACAAACTTTAAGATGTCGTGCGACCTGATGACCTATCCTTCGATGGGCAACACGGAGTTGGTGTGGGGCGTCAGGGTAGGGGTCCCCGGGGTTTCGATTACCTCCGGATCCTCCCAGATGGCTCCCTCGCATCACTGGAATATGGTCGCCGGATATGGCAATTACCCCTCTTACCTGGCCTTGCAGAATATGGTCGACCAGTATGAATTGACCAACGGGGAGATGCAGCCCGCCAACCAGTATGAAACGACAAGACCCTACGACAACCTGGAGGCGCGTTTCAAGCAGAGCGTCCTCTACCACGGCGCGGTGCTCGACAAGGACGTGGCCATTCCCCGCACGATGGATTATGTCTATCTTACCGGCGACAACTACCCTCAAACGGCGCAGAATTTTACCGCATACAACCAGCGCAAATTTTTGGACGACCGCCACCTCGTTTACGAGGAGTATCTCTGGATCAACCCCATTTGGCCCTACTTGCGTTTGGCCGACCTTTACCTGATCATGGCCGAAGCGAGCAACGAGGCGGACGACCAAACCACCGCCCTGCTTTGGCTCAACAAGGTGCGCCAGCGTGCCGGCCAACCCAAGCTCGAAGATACCCAACGCTGGAGCGTTTCGGCCCAGAACAAAGCCTACCTCAGGGCGTGTATCAAGAATGACCGCCTGGTGGAGTTGGCCTTTGAGCAGCACCGCTATTTCGACCTGAAGCGCTGGCTGATGGGGCCGGAGCAGCCCGCCTACCGCGGCGAAGGCAAAGGCTCGATCGGCGGACAAATGTACTGGATGCGCATAACCGGATCGGCGTCTGCGCCTACCTTTACCCGCACGCCCTACGACACGTACAAATTCACGAACAAATTTTACTTTTACCCGATCCCGCAAGCCGATATCAACAAGTCGGGCAGCGTTCTGGTACAGAATCCCGGATGGTAATTTAATAATTTGACAATGAAGATGAAAACCAATATAATTACCGCACTGTCCTTGCTTTTTGTGACGGCAGGGGCAGGGGCGCAGGAGTTGACAGACAGCGCAACCCTGTCCAAACCGGTCAATGTGGCATTCGGGGTACAGGCCAGGGACGGCATCGCTTCATCGGTCTATGCCGTGGAGGGGGTACAATTGCAGCAACGCCCCTTCCTCTCGACCGCCGAAACGCTTATCGGGCGCATTCCCGGCTTGACGGTCGTTCAAAGCTCTTCCGCACCGGGCGCGGCCCCGACGCTCTATCTGCGCGGCCGCAACACCTACAACATCAGCCTGTGGGCCGGACGCCAGGGCAATACGCCGCTGATCATAGTGGACGGGTTCAAAGGCGATCTGGAATTCCTTTCGGTAATGGAGATCGAGTCGGTTACCGTGCTCAAAGACGCCGCCTCATTGGCGCTCTACGGACAGGACGCCGCCAACGGCGCCATATTAGTTACCACCAAACGCGGAGAGGCGGGCCCGACCCGCATCAGCCTCAACGTACAGCAGGGGGTTATGCAACCGACCCTGGTCCCGAATCTGCTCAACGCCCATGACTACGGAACGCTCTACGATGAAGCCCGCATCAACGATGGCCTCTCTCCGCTTTGGCGCCTCCCCGACGGCAGCTACCCGGAGTACGGCGCTTCGACCGAGCCGGGAAAATATCTTTACCCCGACAACGACTACTGGAGCGAGTTGACCCGTGCCCTGGCTCCTTACACGTTCGCTTCCATCCAGATGGCCGGAGGCGGCAGCGCGGTTCGCTACATGGTAAGCGGCGCCTACCGCCATAACGGCGGGTTGCTCAAATACACGGACCAGTCCGACAAGTACTCTTCCCAGTATTTTGAGGACCGTTTCAACATACGGGCAAATTTGGACACCCGGGTTACGGATGCCTTCTCCGCGCGGGTGGATGTGGCCGCGGTGCTCGGCAGGATCAACTCTCCGGGCGGAGGCCTGCCCATGGGTCTCTACTCCGCTCTTCCCCCGCAGGCTTTTGCCCTGGTCAATCCCGACGGCTCCTACGGCAGTACGGCGATCTATGCGGCCAACCCCAGGGCGATGGTCGAATCGACCGGTTACAGCAAGACGATCGACCGGAATATCGATGCCACGCTCGCCCTGAACTACGATTTCAAGAAGTTGCTTCCCGGCTTGAAAGGGAGCGCGGCAGTCAATATCTATTCGCTTGCCAGCATCGTCGACGCTAAAACCAAAACATACGCCACCACGATCCTGACAGGCTACGACACCCTTACCGGTGAGTACACCTATGGCGCGACGCAGGGTATCAACAGCGACCTGGGCTGGAACGGAGCGCCCGCCACCACCTACCAGCGCTACACCTTCGACGCCAACCTCTCCTACTCGGCGACGCACGGCGACCATGCGTTGGACGCTGTGCTGATCTGGCGTGCCGAACAGGACCATGTCTACAACGACTACTACAAAATCCGCCGCGTCGGCACCGGACTCAGGGCGCATTACGGTTACAAACAACGCTACTTTGCCGAAGTGACCGCCGGATATTTCGGCGGCGAGCAATTCCTTTCGGGGCACCGGTTCGGCCTCTTCCCCGCCGGTGCGCTCGCATGGCTCGCCTCGGAGGAGCGTTTCATCAAAGATATTCCGTGGATCGACCGCCTCAAAGTGCGCGCCTCGTACGGGGTGGTCGGCGGAAGTTCGCTTCCGTTGCAAAACCCCGCCGGAACGGCCGGCCAACTCTACGCAGGCCGCATTTTCCATAGCGACGCTTACGTAGGCCAGGTGGGCGTACTCTTCGGCGATCAATCGGGAGCCGTGGTCTCTTCCTACATCGAGTCGTACCTCCCCAACCCGGATATTACCTGGGAAAAGTCCCACAAAAGCGATGTGAGCGTGGAGGCGACGCTGTGGAACAACCGCATCGACGTGATGTTCGATTACTTCCACGACCGCCGGACCGGTATCCTGCTTACCGACCGCTACATGCCCGCCATCATGGGGATGAACCTGCTGTCGCGCCAGAAGTACGCAAACGGCGGTGAAGTGCGCAACCAGGGCTACGAAGCGCAGATCGGGTATTCGGGCGCCAAAAAAGATTTCTATTACTCGGTGACCGGCTCGGTGTGGTACAGCAAAAACAAGGTCGTCAAACGCTCCGACCTGACCGTCTATACCACCCCTGAGGCCAGCGAGCTCGGCAAACCGGTCGGCCAGAATTTCGGTTATATAGCCGACGGGTTCTTCCCCGAGGGCACCCCGTACGGCCCCTCCGCCGATCCCTTTCAGTCATTCGGTTCGGTAGGCCCGGGCGATGTGCGCTACCTGGACATGACGGGCGACGACATCGTCGATGAGAACGACCGCAGGGCCATCGGCTACACCGACATTCCGCAATACACCTATGCGTTTACCCTGAAGCTCGGCTACAAAAATTTCTATCTCTCGGCGATGGGGCAGGGCACGGCCCAATCCTCGATGATGATGGGGGGAATAATGATCCCCTTTGCCACCAACGGGAACGCCTTTCCCTACGCGACACAACGGTGGACGCCCGCAACCGCTCAGACCGCCGTGTATCCGCGCCTCTCGACCCTGCAAAACAACAACAACTATGCAGCCAGCACCCTGTGGCTCCGCTCGACTTCCTATTTCAAGATCAGGGACGTGGAGATCGGCTACAACCTTCCCGACAGGGTACTCAAAAGCCTCAGACTGCATAATGCGAGGGTATTTCTCAGGGGCAATAACCTGTTGACCCTTTCGGGCGATATCGACTTTCTCGATCCCGAATCGCTCTCGGCAGGTTATCCGATCATGAGAATGTATGGAATCGGCATCAGCGCCCAATTCTAACCGCCAAACACACATCGAGATGAAAACGATCAAAATAATATTGAGCATCCTCGCAGTTGCGGCAGGAGCGTTGGTTTTCAGCGGCTGTGACAAATATTTCGAAGTAGATACTTACAGCGACATCAACCGGGAAAAGATCCTCGACACCGAATCGACCTACACCGGCATCTGGGCTTTCATGTACAGGGGCCTGGAAAACGGCTATGCCCAGATCAGCAACACAATGATCGCCTGCGCCTGTGATGAAGCCGACAACAACCAGCCTTTCAGTGCTATCCAGCGTTTCAACACCGGAAGCTGGAACGGCATTACCAATCCCGACGGCGTCTCATGGGCCAATCTTTACGGCTACATCCGGCAGGCCAACCTGTTGCTCGAAGTCTCCGACACCACGGTCAACCCGGTCCTGACATACAGCGACTACAAGATCAGCGACCCGGACAAATACGACCGGCTGCGTGCCGAGTGGTACGCCTACCAGATCGACGCCGATTTCTTCAAGGCCTTCTACCATTTCGAGGCGTGGAAACGCTTCGGGTTGGTCCCCATCGTGGATAAACTCCTCACTGAAGACGAAGCCAGGGCGCTGCCCCAGGCCGTCGCTGCCGAGATGATCGCCTACATCGAAAGGCTGATCGAGGGAATCCTCCCCAAATATGATATTTTGGCGGGGATGCCGGCGACCCCTTACCTGACCGGCGCAGGCGGAGGCGACTGGTCCCTTGCCAACAAGGGACGCATTACCAAAGGAGCCGCTTTGGCCTTGCTGTGCCGCGCCTACCTCTATGCCGCCAGCCCGCTCCACAACGGTGGCCTCTACGACAAAGCGCTTTGCGACAAGGCGGCCCGGACCGCAGCCCAAATTATCCGCCTCGGGCAATATTCGACCGCCGGGACCAATTACAGGAATTTGTTCCTCAGCCCCGACAACAACGAGTGTATCGTCGATAGCCGCGTGGCTGTTTACTATCCTGCTGCGGGCTATTCGGGAGGAGCCAACGGAACGAATTACCAGGAGTTTTGGAACTATCCCCGCGTGGGTGGCGGAACCCTTTACGAGGATCCGTACGTAGGCGGCAACGCCGTGTGTCCCTCACAAAACCTGGTGGACGCATACAGGACGGCGACGGGCTATGTGGCCGACCTGGCCACCCTACCGGCCGATCTGGGCAGCGTGATTGTCGACGGGCGCTTTGCAACGAGCATCGTCTGTCCGGGCACCTTGTTCAACGGTTTTCCCATCGACATAAGCCCCGGTGGCCACGCCGAGCGCAATACCACCAACTCGACCACCACAGGGTACTTCCTGAAGAAGTTCATCCAGGAAAGTATGAACCTGAACACGAGCCAGGTCGCCCGCCACGCGTGGTATCTTTTCCGCTACGGCGAAGTGTTGCTCAACTATGCGGAGGCATCGTTCAACGGCAACCTCGGAGCCGCAGGCGATTACGATGCCGGGATTACCGCGGCCGATGCGTTGAACCTGCTCCATGCGCGTCCGTACGACACCTCGGGGTCGCCCGTGCTGGATGCCTCGTACGACTTTACCGACGCCGCCCTGACCAACGAGATGATCCGCAGGGAGCGTCAGGTGGAACTTGCTTTCGAAGGTCACCGTTTCTGGGACGTTAGGCGTTGGCAGATCGCCGAAACCACTGAAAACGCTCCTTTGGGCGGGGTCGACCTCGCTTCTTCTTCGGCGACCTCTTTCACGCGGGTTACCGTCGAGGAGCGGGTATTCATCGCCCCCAGGATGTATTTCTACCCCATTCCGCAGGAGGATATCAGCAATTACCCCTCATGGACAAACAACGGTTGGTAATTCGTCAACCCATCATGAATGCTAAAAAAACAACGATATGCGTGCTTTGAGATTTATTTTGCCGCTTTTTGCCATGGTCACACTCCTCTCTTCCTGCAGCAAGGAGGAAGAGAACGGCCCTTACATTCGCGGAACAGTAAACCTGTTGGGCGACTATGTCAAGGATCAGCACAGCATTACCATGACCCGCCAACAGACGGCCGTTTACCGTTTCGACATTCAGGCCCGGGGCAGCGATCTGCGCAAAATCGAACTGTGGCAATACAAGGGGACGGGCATCAACGCCGAACAACCCACCAAACTCTACACCTGGGCGTACCCTGCCGTCGTTTTGGGCCGCACTTACACCATCGACTCCTCCTCCCTGGGGGAGGATGTGGTGGATGGTAAGGATGTCCAGTATTCGGTTTACGCCGAAGACATGGACGGCAACTTTACCTCTTCCCGGTTGCAGATCTTCATCGATGTTTTCGCCTATTCGCTTACCGGAGATGCACTCTACACCGGATCGCTCGACGCCACCTCGCGCACGTTCCTCAACTTGCAGTCGGGTCGCCGTTTGGTCGTGGCCAACACCGTTTCCGACCCTGCGGGGATAGATCTCGGCTTTGCGTGGCTCGGCTCCTTACCCACGGCCAATCCGGCGGAAGCATGCCTGATCTCCTTCGACCAGTACTGGAAGACGGGGATTTACAACATGCTGACCAACGAGCAGACCGGCTGGGTAAAGTTCCGCAAAACGGACATGACCCAGGCCGAGTTCGAGGATATTTCCCTGACGGCTTCCGATCTGGAAAGTATATACGATGCCGCCGCGATCATTACCCCGCCTGCCGGGTCGGGATTCGAGAAGGCGGAAGAGCGCATCGCGCCCAACCTCTCCGCCGGCGACGTTCTCGCCCTGACCACCCGCGACGGACGTTTCGGGCTGATCCGCATTACCGGTGTCAATTCCGCCAACAAGGGGAGCGAGAATGTGCGGATGAACATTTTGATCACAAAAAAATAATGTTGCCATGAAGAGTCCTATTCAATACCTCATCGCGTTGCTTTTCCTTGCTGTCGCAGCCGCCTGCGACAAGGAGATTCCCGCGCCGCCCGCTATCGACCTGGCGGTCATGGTGGAAGGACAAACCGTACAGGCCGACGGCGATAAAATTACCGAACAGACCGGCAAACGCGTCGACTACACCTTTACCATCCGCTCGAATGCCAGGATCGCCTCGGTGCGCACCATCAATTCGATCATCCTGAGTGCCGAAGTAAAAACGATCGACGAAACGATTACCATGGGTTTTACCGACAAACTTACCGGCCAGGTGGCGGGAACGATCTACATCCCGGCCATAGGCACTGAGGTCGCCATTGTGGTAACCGACACCAGCGGCAATGAGGCCCGGCGCGCACTGGCCGTTTATCCTTTGGACTGATAAATGAAAAGACCATGAAAAAGAGGCTTATTACACTCAGCAAAACAACCGCGGCCATGCTGCTCGCCGCCGCAGCTTTCACGCTCTTTTCCTGTGATGACGATGCTGCGAAGAAGCTCTCGTTCGAGGATGTCTACGGGCGCAAAGAGTGGAAGGTTATCTCCGACTATCCTTCCGGATACTTCTACATCGACCGCAGCAAAGATCTCTCTCTGGAGAAACTCTCCGGCAGCAGCCCCCTCGAGGGAGGAACGCAACCGGAAGAGCCGACGCCGGACAGTTACAGGATTACCCTCAACGGTACCGATCCCTACATCGCCACACAGAGATTGCTTACCATGCTGCCTACCGCCAATGCGCCGGTGCTCTCGTTCAAGTACAAAAGCAACCGCGCGGTAAACATGGACATTGCGCTGAACACAACGGAAAAAACCGTGGATAGCAAGCTGTTTACCCTCGAGCAGGCCGCTGACGAGAAGGAGTACTCCTTCGACCTGACCATCATGATCGAAAAGGGCGGCTGGGGCGACGTCGCTTCTAATTTCGTCATCTCCTTCGAGCAGAACGACGGAGCCGTGATCGAAATAAAGGATATCCGTTTGCGCCCGTACAACGTGGAGGAGGCGGGCAGGTTTTACCTGTACGGAAAGAGCTCGACACTTTCCGCTGACTACGAGGATATTACCGAATACGACACCCCCAGCATGCAGGCTTTCACGCTTACCGGCAACGGACAGGTCGGCGGTGGTTTTGTCTGGCAGGCGCAATTCCAGGTACTGTTCACTTCGTTGGTTACCGAGAGGCTAACCCCCGAGATGCACTACCTTACCTTCGAGTACAAATGCGGCGATCCGGTGCCCTCGTCGGGTGATCCTTTCTTCGGCACACTCTTTTTGGTCAATGAGAGTTTGGGTCCCCAAGGGGCCCCGGAGATAAAGTTCAGGGTCGGTTGGGATAACCCGCCGGGAAACGGAGTGGTCGCATACTCTAAGGAGTGGCAAAAGGAGACCATCGACCTGAATACCTTGACAAACACCTGGGGAGGGGGCAGGTTTTCCGACCTTTACGCTCCTTTTTATCCGCTTACGCCCCGCGCGCCGCGGTTTGGGATGTCCACCGGCGACATCGGCCGTCCCACCTCTTTCAGGGGGATGCACCTCCATAAATAACCTAATTTCCGAAAAGCCATGAAGAAGATAAAAACCATCTGGCCATTGTTGCTCTGCGTTGCGCTCCTGGCGGGATGCAGCGAGGAAAAGGAGGCCGCCGTTCCTGCCGAGCGCAGCGAAGCGGAGATTACCAGTTTCTACTTTACGCAACTTCACAACCCCGATGCGGCAAACACCGAATATGAATCGGGCATCGAGGGGCGTGTCGACGCCGAGATCGACCAACAGGCCCGGACGATCTTCCTTCAGTTTCCCGTCGGGGGAGTAAACCTGACCGCCTTAAAGGCAAGTTTCGAAAGCTCTTTCGGCAGCGTGGTCAGGATCGGCCAAACCGCCCAGGTAAGCAACGTCTCGGTAAACGATTTTTCCCGGAATTGGACCTATACGGTGACCTCGGAGGACGGCACCAAAAAGAACGATTATGCGGTTACTGTGGTCAACGGTCAGAATACCGCCACCGATCTCTACTTCTTCTCCTTTATGGCCGACGGGATGGACGACGACGGTTTGCCGACGACCGACAACATTACCTGCCTGGTCGACCCGGTCAACGGCCGGATTACCGGCGAGGTCAAATACGAGGTCGACCTGACCGCCGTGAAGCCTGCCTTTCGCGCCGCGCCGCGCGCCAAAGTCTATATCGGTCCCGAGCAGCAGAGTGCGGGCGTAACCGTGGCCGACCTCTCCTCTCCGGTCGACTACTCGGTCAGGGCGGAGGACGGCACCACCCAGGATTACCGCGTGGAAATATCCAAACTCCCCGCTTGGACTGGCAAGGATCTGACCTCGCTGACCTTCTCCAAGGCCGACAATCCGACTTTGGATTCGAGCATGAGTGCTGAAATCGACGAGACTCAGAACAAAGTTACCCTCGTACTTGCTTCGGACTTCGACGCCACGGCGATCAAACCCCTCTTCGCCCTTTCGCCCAAAGCGACCGCCAAGATCGGCACCGCCGATTTAGTGGCCGGGAACAGCTACAACTTCGAGACGGCCACCACCCTTACCGTTACCGCGCAGGACGGCTCTACCCATGTCTATGAAATTGCCCTGAAGCGCGTGAAAATCGGCGCACTGACCATCCTGCCCGCCCAAGTGACCGGCGCTACGCTGACCGCCTCCGGCACCGATGGGGATATCTATACCTTCTCCTCCATCTCCGCAGGAGCGACGGCCACCACCGAGACGGTCGACTACATAATCCCCGGCAAGGTGCTCTCATTTACCTACACGAGCACCCAGGCGGTAAATATGCGGATCGCGCTGAACTCCGCCGAAAGCAAACTCTTCCCGCTCGAACCCACGGCGACCGAAAAGGAATACTCCTTCGACCTGAGCTTACTGATGACCAAGGGCCTTTGGAATAACACCGTATCGGGGCTTACGATCACCTTCGAGACAGGCGGCTCGACGATCGTCATGAAGGACCTGATGATACGCCTCCATAATGCCAGTGAGTTGAACAGCCTGTATATGTATGGGTTGAACGGGGATCCCCTGTTCGCGTTGTACGAGGATATAACCGAATACGATACTCCCGGCATGCAGGCTTTCCGTCTCACTTCCACTACGGTAGGCTGGAATCATGCCAACATCTGGATCGGCTCGCTCGACGAAAGGCTGACCTCCGACATGCGCTATTTCTCCTTCGAATTCAAAACCGAAAGCGGCGCTGCCAATGATCGCCTCCACCTTGCACTCAGACTTGCCGCCGGAGCCAGGGTGTCACTTTTCGCCACCTACGGCGACGCCATGCAATTCGGGTACATGAGCGGCAACCAGTACTCCGCAACGTGGAGGAAGGTCACCGTCGATTTGAGCGCATTAACTGCAACGGATGAACAGGGAGTGCCGTTGTGGTCGCGCGCCGGTCCCCTGTTCCCCGACCACTACGCTGCCTCCATCCCGTTTGCACCCTCCCGTCCCCTGCACTTCGGAGTGCTTACCAGCCATGCAGAGGGGGGTGAAGGCGTTGCGGTTTGTTTCAGGGGCCTCCATTTCCACAAATCATTTCCTGAGTTATGAAAAAGGTGTTTTTAGCGGGTTTATTCTCACTCGTCGCATTTTCGGCCGCTTTGGGACAGTCGGCCCCGACGTTTGCCAAACCGGGTGGGGAGTACCGGCCCTGGGTGTATTGGTTCTGGAATAACGGCAACCTTACCAGGGAGGGGATCGATGCCGACCTCGAAGCGATGCAACGCGTGGGAATCGGCGGCGTCCTTATCATGGAGGTCGATGGCGGCACGCCGATCGGCCCGGCCGATTATATGGGCGAAGTGTGGCGGGAGATGTTTAAGTACGCAGTTTCCAAAGCGGCGACGCTCGGTATCGAGGTCAACATGAACGACGGACCCGGGTGGAATGGCAGCAGCGGCCCTTGGGTGGCGCCTGAAAATGCCATGAAGATCCTGACCTTTCAAAGCGTGGAGGTTTCCGCCGCAAACCGGGCGGAGAAGATCGTTATCCCGCCCGGAGAGAGAACGCTCGGTTATTACAAAGACCTCTGCGTACTCGCCTTCCCGGCGCCGGAGAAGAGGGCCGAGCTCGGCCTCTCCGGCATCCCCGGCGGCCCTTACGGCGATTACTACAATGTGGAACATCAGCGGCTCAGGACTCCAGCACATCAAATTCCCCCCGAAGCGTTTGTCCCGCTCGACGCCGTCGTCGACCTCTCCGGCAGGATGAACGAAGCAGGGGAGATCGACGAAGGAATCCCTCCCGGAAACTATACGCTGCTCCGTATCGGCGTAACTTGCAGAAGCAGGGTCGGTTGTCCCTCGCCGGAATCGGGCCTCGGCCCCGAATGCGACAAACTCTCCAAACGGGGAATAGAGAACGCTTTCGGCGGACAGATGGCCCGGTTGCTCGCCGACAACAGCGAAAATGTAGGGAACGCCCTGGTGGCCACCCACATCGACAGTTGGGAGAACGGCACGCAAAACTGGACGGAGGGGATGCGCGGGGAGTTTTTGAAACGGCGAAAATACGACCTTTGGAAATTCCTGCCGATCTTTGCCGGATACGCCATTGAAAATCCCGAATACAGCGAGCGGTTTCTATGGGATTTCCGCCGCACGGTATCGGAACTGATCCTTGAGAACTACGCCGGCAGGATGAAAGAACTTGCGGGGGAGAATGGCCTGCGGTTTACATGCGAAGCCTACTCTTCGCCCTGCGACCACCTTCAGTACGCCGGGATTGCGGACGAGCCGATGGGTGAATTCTGGATCGGCGGGCAAGGCATGAACCACTGCCGCGGCATGGCCTCCGCCGGGCATATTTACGGTAAACGGATCATCGGAGCGGAGGCATGCACGGCATGGTATACGGAGCGTTGGCTCGAACATCCCGGTTCTATCAAAACGCTCTGCGATCAGGCGTTTTGCCAGGGTGTCAACCGGTTGGTTTTTCACTGCTATTCATTCAAACCCATGAAGGACGTCCGGCCCGGGATGACGATGGGCCCCTGGGGGGTCCATTACGACCGGACGCAACCATGGTGGGAGTTGTCGCCCGCATGGCATGACTATTTGTCGCGTTGTCAATACATGTTGCGCCAGGGAGAATATGCCGCCGATATACTCTACATAGAGCCGGAGGATTCGCCGCAGACCTACACCGATCATCCGAACAACGGATACCCGTGGGATCAGGGCGGAACCGACATCGTCCTCCGGGCGAGCGTCGAAAACGGGATGGTGGTATTGCCAAGCGGCATGAAGTACCGGGTATTGGTATTGCCGCCCACCAACCGCATGACGCCTGAGCTTTTGGAAAAAGCATTGCAACTCGCCGGGCAGGGTGCGACTCTCATCGGCAACCATCGGGCGACGCAGGCCCCCGGTCTGACCGATTATCCAAACAACGACCGCCGGGTAAAAGAGCTCGCCCGAAAACTCTGGGGTGACTTCAAAGCGCCCAGCGGCCAGCACATCGTCGGCAAAGGGAGGGTCCTTTGGGGGAAGACGCCGGACGTCATTCTTGCCGAATCGGATCTTGTACCGGCTTTCGTCTCCGACGCTTCGCTGAACTGGACTTACCGGCGATCGCCCGACGCGGAGATCTATTTTATCGCCAACCGGGAGAACCGGGCTGTGGTTGCCGACGTCCAATTCCGCAGCATGGGAAGTCCTGAGGTGTGGAATCCGGAGACGGGAAAGATCACTCCGGCAACCGTCCTGCAAACCGACGCCAAAGCGACCCGTATGGCGCTGCCGCTCGGCGCAACGGAGTCGGTATTCGTCATCTTTGGACAGCGCCGGACCAGGGACGATTCCCGGCAAAAACTTACCGGCCTGAGCAAAGACGGCAAACGGATCGTCGATTGGACCAAACCGTTGGGTAAAATTACCGTCATATCGGCCCAATACGGCCTGCTGGCCGATCCGGCGAAAACGGTCGATGTCAAACCCCTGGTAGAACAATATATCGACAAAGGAGAACAGCGGATTCCTGTCGACCGGATCGCCGACCAACAGGGCGGTACAGCGCACAAGGCTGGCAAAAAACTGGTTATCCGGTATGAGATGGACGGGCGGCAATATACAGTGAGTGGAAAAGAGGACGAAACGCTCGTCGTCGGCAAAAAGCCCGCGCTCACGCCGGTCAAGGTCCTGCGTGCAACATACGGCACGCCCAACGACGAAAAACAAATCGTCGAAAAACTCCAGCAGCTCTTCGATAACGGCGAGAACAATTTCGACGTAGCGCTTGCTACCGGGGCGATCATGTTCAAAACGCTGACTTTCGAGTATGAATTGAACGGCAAAAGAGCGACATGGAGTGGCTTCGACCCCTTTGTGATCTCACTCGAGAACGAATTTCCCGCCCCGCCGATTCGCTATCCGGTTTTCAACGCGAACAAAAAGCCTTGTATCGATTTCTACGAATCCGGCCGATACGAATTGACCACTGCGTCGGACAAAAAACGGGTGGAGATCATATCATTGCCCGAACCGCTCAACCTTGACGACGGCTGGAGTGTCGTTTTCCCGCACAAGTCGGTAAAATTCGACTCACTGATCTCGTGGAGCGAATCGGAGGATGAGCAGATTAAATTTTTCAGCGGAACGGCGACTTACACCAAATCGTTTGCCGTTCCGAAGGATCTCCGGCAAGCAGGGATGCGTGTCGTCCTCGATCTGGGACAGGCCGAAATCATGGCGCAAATCGAAGTGAACGGAACGGTTCTCGGCGTGTTCTGGAAAGTCGATAAATCCGTCGACATTACGGAGTACCTGGAACCCGGGGAAAATCGATTGAAAATCTCCGTGACCAACAGTTGGCCGAACCGCCTGATCGGCGATGCCGGATTACCGGCAAGCGACGAGCGGATCCCGGGCGGGATGTTGAAAGCATGGCCGCAATGGCTATTGGACGGCAAGCCCGATCCCAACGGCCGATCGACATTCTGTACGTTCAACGTTTGGAATGCAAACGACGCGCTGGTCCCTTCGGGGTTGATCGGTCCGGTGCGGCTGATACCGGTCAAGCGGGTTATTGCCGAATAATGCGATGTTTTAAATCACCTCTTCGATCACGCCCCTCACTTCCCGGAGGTGCTCCACGAAGTAATTGCACAAGGCCAGGCTTCCCGCCTGACGGATATTGCCGCCGCCTACCCCGATAAAGGGCACCCCCATTGTGCGCAACGACCCGGCATCGGAACTCGAATCGCCGATCCCGACTGCATGGAACCGGTCTTCGAGCGAGAAACCCATCGCCTGCAACGCCTCGAAATAGAGGTTGGGCCACGGTTTGGCGATCGAATTGCCCATCGTACCGGCCTGCCCCTTCCCTGCGAGGGTGCCCGCGGTCATTACCGCGTCGAAGAACAGGAGGGGGTCGCCCAATTCCATTTTTTCCATGACCTGGACCAGTTCGGGCCACGCTTTGTAGTAGAGTCCCGAGGTGACCACCCCTACTTTTATCCCTTCCCCTTTCAGCCCCAGCAACAGCTCTTTGAGTCCGTCGGCGGGTTCGAATGCGTCGATGTACAACTCCCCCGCGCAAAGCCGCCCCATGTGTTTTTCGGCGATCCCCGTGTAGATGTCGTGCATCCGGGACAAGGCGACCCACGGGCAGTAGCGCCCGATGCAGTAAAGCAGGTGTTCGGGAACGCTGCGGCCGGAAACGAAGGGCGCCTCCCCGGGTTGGAAGCAGGCCAGGGGGCGAAGGCCTGCTTCTTTGCGTACCGTGTTGACCGTTTCAAGGATGGTCATGATCCAGAAATGCTCGCTTTTGACGCACGTCCCATCCAGGTCCAACAACACCGCTTTGAGCGGCCTTTCCATGCGCGTGGCGGGCAGGGCGAACGAGGGGAAGAGTCCCGACTTCCCGTTGAGCACCACCTCGGTTTGTTGCCTGTGGCCGATAAAGAGGAATTCGCCGGCCCGGTTGACGGCCATGCGGCCCACCCCGCCGCATCCCTCGCGCAGGGTGCCCCGTCCGGGGATCACACACTCCGCCACGCGGAAAAGCCCTCCGTCGTACAAATCCCCGTTCAAGGGCATATCCCCCCACTCCCCGGGCCCGAGTTCGGGCCCCGTTTCATACCGTATCGATTCCATAAAATTTCAGGCAATAACTGCCTAAATATAACCCCGTCCCGTTTCCGGATCATCCTGCCCTTGCCTGTGGATATCCGCCCCCCGCATGGCGTCGGAAGCCCACAGGCAAGGGCGTTGATGAGCAGGCAAGTGTATGACACTTTCCGCAGCCGAGAAATCTAATTTTGTAAAAAATAAACAACTCATTATTATGTCCGAAACCCGCATCCATATTATTTGCACCACGCACTGGGACCGTGAGCACCGCCACAATTTTCAACAGACGCGTATGATGTTGGTCGATCTGATCGACAACCTGATTGATTTATTCGACACGGATGACGATTTCCACACCTTCATCCTCGACGGACAGACCATCGTACTGGATGATTACCTCGAGGTCAAGCCCTGGAACCGCACCCGGCTGGAAGAGCTGGTCAGGGCCGGACGGTTGCAGATCGGCCCGTGGTACACCCTGCCTGACCATACCCCCTCCAATCCCGAATCGATCATACGCAACCTGCTTTACGGGGAGAAGGTCTGCCGTGCATTCGGCAAGCGGATGGACATCGGTTTTTCGGTCTTCTCTTTCGGCCAGCCCGGTCAACTGCCCCAGATATATACCAACTTCGGCATCGATCGGTTGATCTTCTATAAGGGTGCGCCGCTGAAAAGTATCGAAAAGAACGAATTCTGGTGGCAGGCGCCGGACGGTACCCGGGTGCTCTCCTCCAAGTTGGGCGACTGGTTCCGGTGCAACTTTTTCGTTTATTTCTCTGTCCCGGTAATCCTGGGCGGCGATATGAACGGTTACGGCCGATGGACCTGCGATTTCGACCAGAACCGCAAACTCACGATCGGTGCCGACCCGGAGCAGAGCGCGCAGTTCGCCGCCGAGCTTCTGCCCGATATCCGCATCCGGGAGGAGATGATCGCCCAGGCGACCGGGGACGTGCTCCACAGCACGCGCAACAGCCACAGCGACCGTGTCAAGGTGGCCTTCGACGGCATCGATTTCTCCTCGCCCGCCCCGGGCCTGACCCGGGCGATCAACCTCTCTAATGCATCGGATTCCGGGGTGGAGCTGCTGATCAGCGATCTGAAGGGATATTTCGACGAGCTCCTCGCCGACATAGATACTTCGGGGTTGCAGGTGGTCGAGGGCGAGATGCGCAGCGGGCCGATCGGCGCGGTCCACTCCGAAACGCTAAGTGCGAACACCCTGATCAAGCAAAGGGTTGCCGCGGCCGAGAATATCCTGTTGTGCCATATCGAGCCTTTTGCCACCTTCATGACCGCCTACGGCCGTCCTTACCCCGATGCGCTGGCCACCCTGGCGTGGAAATACATCTTTCAGGCCGAGGCCCACGATTCGATCCATGCCGCCGGGGATAAGGCGTTGCGAGCCAATTCGATGCACACGGTTTCCCAGGCGGGCGACGTCTGCGACGCCCTTCGCAAGAAGGTCTTCGAGGGCCTGATCCTTGAGATCGACAGCAGTTCGGTGCCCGAAGGCAAAGCGATCGTTACCGTGTTCAATCCCTTGCCGTACGCCTTCAGCGGGATACAGCGGTTGGTGGTGAATATCCCCGAAAAAGCCCACGCCCGGAAGATCGTCTTTACCGATACGGCGGGCAATAAGCTGGAGAGTTACGTCTATGAGCGCAGTGAACAGGTGCTCGGTGCGGTCAACCCCGAAAACAGGCCCAAAGCGGTCGCCGTACAGCGTTTCACGGCCGATGTGATGGTCGGCCCGATCCCCCCGATGGGGTACAAAACCTTGTTGGTCGGGTACGCCTCCCATCCCGATCCCGAGGAGAACCTTTTCGGCATTCCGTTCTTCCCTTCCGCATCCATCGTCGCTCCGGATGGAACGATGCATAACGGTCTTCTGACCGTCAGGGTCAATCCCGACTGTACGGTCAGCGTGACCGATCATACCACAGGCCATACCATCCCCCGGACCCATATCCTGCGCGATTCCGGTGATGCGGGCAATGTTTGGGTCCACGTCCCGCCGGCATGGAACCGGACCGTGGTGCCCCTCTCGCCGGGCGCCTCGGTGCGCATCCTTGAAAATTCGGCGCTTCGCGGGGTGGTCGAGATCCGGTATGCGCTCGACATACCGGGCACAAGCGACCAAAAGCAGCGCTCCGGGCGGGACGTGACGATGGAGTTCTCCACCCGGATTACCTTGTGCAAAGGGGAACGGACCATCCGCTTCATGACCGAAATGGATAACCGTGCGTGCGACCATAAACTCTCCGTATGCTTCCCGAGCGGGGTCCGGGCCGCACACTCCCACAGCGACGGGATTTTCCAGATCGTTACCCGCCCAGTCGACTACCGCACCGACAACGATGGGGTTACCGGGGACGAGCTTTTGCGCCATCCGATGCAACGCTTTGTCGATTTGAGCGACGGGGAAAAGGGTGTGGCGGTGATGGGCAAAGGCATCCACGAGTTCGAAACCTGGAATATCGGCACAGAGGCGGCTGTGGAGCTGACCCTTTTGCGGTCGGTATCGCAGCGTTTCCCGATCCATACCGGGGTCTTTGTCGATTTCGACGAGCACCCCTCCCAATCGCAGGGAATGCAGCGTTTCGAATATGCCCTCTACCTCCACCAGGGGGATTACCTCGACGGCGATGTCCAGGCCCGGGCGGCCCGGTATGTGGTCCCTAATCCCGCATACCAGCATGCGCGGGGCGAAACGAAAGGCCCCCTGCCGTTGGATGGCCATTCGTTCCTCTCCAAGGCGAACTCCGCCGTCGCCCTGCACGGTATCAAACCGGCCGAAAACGGCGACGGGATCATCGTCCGGCTGTGCAACGCCACCGGGATCGAACAGCGGGAGCGCATTACCTTCCATCGCCCCCTTGCCGAAGCCTTTACCTGCCGCGCGGATGAGCGGATGCCGGAACCCCTCGAGGTGGAGGGCGACAGCGTCGGGCTGGTAATCGCGCCTTACAAGATCGTTACCCTGAACCTTATTCCAAAGCGTTAATCCTATGAAAACTCTCTTTTTTCTACCGATCCTGGCTCTGGCGGCGTCGTGCGCCGCCCAGCCGCAACCGGATGAATACCTGGTGGGATGCGAATATTTCGCAGGCTGGTGGGACGGTCGCGAATCGAAATGGTGGGGGCCTGCCAAGTCGGACGACAAGACCGATTGGCGGCCCCAGTACCCCGACCGGATCCCTGTGAATGGCATGTACAGCTCCCAGGAGGTGATGGACAAGGATATCCTCTCGGCGGCGAAATACGGTGTGGACTTCTTCTCGATCCTCTGGTATCCCAACGCCGGGGCCGAATACGGCGTGGCGTCCATCAACGATGCGATCGACCACTTTACCGCCTCCCCCAACGCGGACAAGATGCGGTTCATGATCGAGATTACCAACCACAACCCCTTTGTCGTCCAAACCGATGCGCAGTGGCAGCAGATCGCAACGATGTGCGCCTCCAAGATGAAACACCCCTCCTACCTGCGTGTCGACTCGCGGCCTGTGCTTAAGATCCACGGCGGAGAGGCCTTCCTGGCCGACCTTGACGGCGACGTGGCCGAGGCCAACCGCGTGTTGGGCAATTTGCGCAAAACGATCGCCGGGCAGGGCGCGGGCGATGTGCTGATCGCCGTAGGTATTACCGAAGACAGGAGGGTAAGAGACACTCCGTTGAAGCGACTCGATATCGACTGCACGATGCAGTACGCCGACCCGACGACCCTGCCCCAGGTGGAACAGGATTATCCTTTCGACTCCCTGACCGCCGCCGCAAAAAAGAATATGCTGGCCCGGGTCGGCGACTCCAAACCGTTCGTGCCCTATTTGATGTGCGGTTGGAACCCCAAACCGTGGGGCGATCCCCGCGCCAACTTTACCCTGCCCACCCGCCGGCAGTGGCATTCCGCGTTGGAGATGATCAAACAGGGCCTCGACCAAAACCCCGGCCTGGGCTTTCCCAACCGGGACGGTACCTGCCAAAAGGCCTTCACGATCTACGCATGGAACGAATTCGGCGAGGGCGGCTTCCTGGCCCCGACCGCAGGCGCGGGCACGATGAAGCTCGAAGAGGTAAACGCGGTCTTCACAAACGCCACCGATTGACCCCCGATTGGCCCCCGATTGGCCCCCGCCCCCTAACCTAATCCCTTTTATTTATGCTTCTGTTCATCCTCGGTATCATCTGCGCCTCGGGCCTGTTCATAACCTTCAAACTCTGGGCCCGCTTCGATGTGCAACCTTTTCCCGCCACGGTAATCAACTACCTGGTCTCGGCCCTGATCGCCTTTTTCCTGTGCAGCCCCAAGCCCACGATGGATTCGACCCTGAGCGCCGTCTGGTTGCCCTACGCGATCGGCTTGGGATGCATCTCGCTGATCGACTTCAACCTGAACAGCTTTACCACAAAAAAACTGGGCGTGGGGGTAACCACCATATCGAGCAAACTCTCGTTGCTGATCCCCGTCACGCTGGCGATCGTCCTGTTCAACGAAACGGTTACCGGGATGAAGATCGCCGGGGTGGCGGCCGCCGTCACGGCGCTGGTGCTGATCTCCATGGGAAAGGGTGGGGTAGGGGCCGGGATCGCCTCGTGGAGAAAGATCTACTATTTTTTGCCCCTGTTCGTCTTCCTGGGCTCGGGGACCAACGATTTCATTATGCTTTCGCTCGGTCGGGCCAACACGGGGGAGGCCGCGGCCGATATTACCAACGTGGTCTTCGTTGTATTCACGATGGCCTTCCTGGCCGGGGTAATCACATTCCTGGCGTTGGCCCTGGCTGGTAAAAGCTCTTACCGCATCTTCCTGGTCCGGCGTAATGTCATCGGCGGGTGCGGGATGGGATTGATCAGCGTGGCCTGTTTCTCGTTATACCTTATGGGGGTCGGAAGGTTGACCGAAGCGGGCTGGGACGGCTCGGTGCTGGCAAGTGTTTACGCGGTAGGCGTGCTTGTGCTGAGCGTCTTGGCCGGCATCGTGATTTTCCGTGAACGCTTCTCCCTTGTCAATTACATCGGCATGGCCGTCGCCCTGGCCGCCATCGTCATTTTGTCACTCAACTAAATAGGCATGAAAAAATTGATTATCCTGGCGTTGACCATCGCCGCCGGTTGCCGGCCGTCCCGCGAGTCCGCGGGGGAGAGCATCCTTTCCTATCCGGTGCCCTTTTCGGGCCAAACCGCGGCGTGGTACTGCACCAACGGCTTCTACGAACACGACTTCTCGCTGACCGGCGGCCACCTGCTTGCGCAATGGTTCTCGGGCGGCGATCCTGTGCTGGCGGAGGATTTCTCCGACCGGTTCAATATCCCCGCCTACCTCGGTCCCGATCCGGCGATGAACCCCGGTGTGGAGAGCCCGAATTGCCAGATCCACGGCTACTGGAAGCCGTTCGAGTACGACCAGGCGCAATTCCTGGAGTGGCTGGCCCAAAAACGCGGGATGACGGATTACCTGCCTGCGAATGCCCGCCGCTTCAACGATTACAAGGGCGATTTGGCCAACCCGGTCGTCATCGGGGAGGCCGTCCCGGGCGACCTGAAAAAAAGCTACGGGAAACAGGTAACTTTTTCCGGCGGCCGCGTCCGGTTCTTTCAGGACAACCGCCTCAACCCCGCCCGCTGGTGGGCGCCCTACAACGCGATCATGCACCATGAAACCACGGCGACCTTTATGGTGGACGACGTACCGGCCCCGAAGATCGTCCGGGTACGGCAGATCATGGATGATTACCTTACGGGCAAAGACCGGACCCAAAGGATCGTCCTGCGCTATAAAGCCAGGATACGCGTGGAGGACTACCGCGCCCAAACCGACGAACGGAGCATCTTCGATATGTACCTCCCCGGGGAGTTGGAATCCGGAAAGGACCTGCTGACCTCCCTGCACCGCGAGTGGAGGCAGCGGGCGCAGGGCGACACCCCCATGGCGCGCTGGACCAAAGCCTACATGGAACGGCGGCTGGAAACCCCCTTCGTGCAGGTGTCGGTATGCTTTAACATGAGCCAGGAGAACGAACGCTACATCCTCCAGGAGATGATCCTTTTCAATAAGGATTACCTCTCCACCACGGTCGGCCACTACAAACCCGTCAACAACGATGCGTTGAGCCAATGGATGTACGAGGGCGGGTGCAGCGGCTTTGTGGGGTGGAACCGTTTTCCTGTGGACAAGCTCAAGGTTGACGGGCTGACCTGTGACAAGGAGTTTCCGGTGGTGCTCTCGGGAGGCGAATACGCCGATGTCTCGGGCAACGACTCGCCTGTGATCGAGCGTACGGTCGAGGGGGCGATCGATATCACCAACTACTACGTGATGGCGCGCCGGAACGACTTCTTTCCCGGGGAGAGGGGATTCTACATCGACGACGATCTGATGCACGGTTTCAACGCCCCGGGGACGCCCGAGTACGACCCGGAGTTCAAACCGTCGATCTTCTGGGGAGGATTCATGTTCGAAATGGCCGGGCCTTACCTGCTCGATATCGATATCGAGCAATTCGATATCACGATCGACTCGTAACGGCCATGGCAGCGCTCATTAATAGACACATTCTGCGGCGGCCCGGGCGAACAGCTTCAGGTTTTCGGCCGGGGCGTCGAAGAAATGGTCGGAGGCGGCGCATATGTAACCGCCGTCGCGCCCCACCCGTTCAAAAAGGGTGTGCACGCTCTCCCTGATCGTTTTTTCGTCCCCGAAGGTAAGCACGTTGAATTGGTCCACCCCGCCGATCAGGGCCAAGCGGCCGCCGATTTTGCGCTTGTACTCCCACGGCTCCTGGTTGCCCCCGATCGCCACCGGGGCCATGGTCTCCGAAACATCCGTCCCGTTGGCCACGATCATCTCCTCGATGCCGAGTGTGCCCCCGCAGGTATGGTAGGTGGTCATAAAACCGAGCGAGTGGAGCGCATCGTGCATTTGCTTGTCGTACGGGGTGCAGAACTCCCGGTGTATATCGGGCGAGATCAGGGTCGAGGAGGCCGCCCCGCCCCCCGTTTCTACCAGGTCGAAGCCCGCTCCGGCCATCGTTTCGATGAACCGCAATTTTTTACGGATCAATATCCCGAGCAATTCATGGACCCAGTCCGGTTTGATAAAGGTGGCAATGATCAACTCCTGCGGGTCGACCAGACAGGCGGCGTGTTGCCACGCTCCGCCCTGGTCGCCCCAAACGTAACCGCGCAGAATGCCGTCGTCGCCGATCTCATCGCGCAGGAGCACCGTAGCGGCCACATCGAGTTTGGGAACAGGCATGTATTTTTCAATCAGCAATATATCCTCGTCGCGTTTGACCATGTGCTCCATTACCCAGGTGGTCTTGGGGTTGGCGCCGGTGGTATAGGTCAGCTCGCCGCCAGGCGTTTCGATCCGGTGTGCGACCACATAGTTTTCCGGGTCGGGATCCGTAACACGGATCGTGTGCCTCCACTCCCGTGTCGACTCCCGGGCGATATCCCCCGGGTCCGATGTGCAGAACATCCCCACCGGATCGAGATACTGTATCGCCATGTCCAGTCCCGTGGCACGAAACGCTTCCATATCGCTCATGCCGCCCATGCAGGTTTTCAGGTGGTAAGGCTGCCATTGGTGGATGGTGGCAGGCAAACGGTCGGGTTTACCCCCGTGGAGTGCCGTCAGAAGTCGTTCCCGGGATTTCATGCTTGTGGTTTTTCACAAATCTATCGACGCGGTCCCCCTCCTTCATCCTGTACTTGCCTGTGGTTAAGTAAAGTTAAGCATTACTTAATCATTCCATAACCTTGAGTTATTACATTTGATACTACTGCCTAATTCCGAACGCTTCTTATGACCAATCCAACATACCTGGCTATTTCGCTCAACCCCTCGGAAAGCCATGCGGTAATGGGTACACTGGACAGCGAGAAAAACCTCGTAGTGACCGATATCTGTGAATTCCGGGTGCGGTTGGTCTACCTCAACGGGCTTTATTACTGGGATATCTACGATCTGTTCGAACAGATCAAGCGGACCATCAAACTCGCCATGCATAAAACGGGCGCTCCGCCCGATTACCTGGCCCTCGACTGCTGGGCACACGACTTCGGACTGTTCGACGAGCGCGACGAGATGATCGACCTGCCCATGTCCTACCGGAATTTTACCTCGGATCAATACATGAACGAGGTTTTCGGGATCATCCCCCCGAAGGAGATCTACCGGGTTACCGGCAACAATTTCAATACGTTCAACTCGATCTTCCAACTCTATTACCTCAAAAAGGAGAAACCCGGTGTGCTGGCCCGCACCAGGCGGCTCATGTTCCTGCCCGATATCCTCAACTACCTGCTGACCGGCCAATCGGCCAGCGAAACCACCTACGCTGTTACCACCCAGGCTTTCAATATATCCACCCACGAGTGGCAGGCCGAGTTTTTCGAAGCGCTCGGGCTCGATGTGTCGATCATGCCAGCCGTTGAAAAACCGGGAAGGGTGCTGGGCAGCCTCAAAAAGGAGATCCTCGACGAACTGGAACTATCCGACCTGAAGGTAATCCTCGGGGCCACCACCGACCACTCGACCGCCCTGGCCTCCTTCGCCGAGGAGGGACAGAACTGGGCGGTAATCTTTTCGCGTTCATGGATGCTGATGGGCATCCAGCTCAACGACCCGGTCCTCTCTTCCCAGGCGATGCGGATGAGCTTTACCAACAGCGTGAGCTATATTGATAAGTATTTCTTCCAAAAAGCCGCATACGGCCTCGGGGTGCTGGAGAACTGCAAGAACATTTGGCTCGACGACACCAATTTCCTGACGGGGGAGAACATCTCCTTTCCTACCCCTAGTTTCAAATACCTTTTAAACATACGGAATATGGAGTTGTTGACCCCGGGCAATGTGTTCAACTCGATCAACGCACTTTTCAGACGCTACTCCCAGCCGCCCCCGGCGACCAGGGAGCAGACCATCCAGTGCATCTACGAATCCCTGGCCTTTATGAGCCGCTTCATCCTCGACCAGATCAAACATTTCGCACCCGAGTTCATCGAGCGCATCTACATGGGCAACGACGGGGCCGAGAATAAATACCTGTGCCAATGTGTGGCGAACGCCACAGGCACCTCCATTTATGCCGGCAACCGCCACTCCTCTGCCGTGGGCAATGTGATCATCCAGATGTTGACCGTAGGCGATATCGCCAACATGGCCGAAGCGCGGAAGATCATCGACGCGTCGATCGGCTACCAGATCTTCGAGCCGCGTGAAGCCCGGAAATGGGACGAAGTCTACCTCACTAAATTCCTTAATCTGATGACCTGATGGAAGAAATCTTCGAACTGGACGATTCCTTAAGCATTCCGAAATACCTTCAGTTGGTCAAGGTAATCGAGAGCTGGATCAACAGAGGTGTTTATAAGTGCGGAGATAAAGTGCCATCCATTAACGTGTTGAGCGCCGAGTTCGATGTGGCCAGGGACACGGTCGACAAAGCCTTTACCAACCTTAAGGAGCGGGGAGTGGTTTCATCTACCAAGGGCAAGGGTTATTACGTGACCAGCAGCAGCGTCAAAACCAAGTTTTTTGTCGGCCTTTTCTTCAACCGGATGACGCCATACAACGAAACGGTTTACTACGCCCTCTACAATAAGCTCAAAAAGGAAGCCTTCATCGACCTGATGATCTACCACAACGACATCGACCTTTTGGAGGAACTGGTCAGCCGTTACAACAAGGTTTACGACTATTTCGTTGTCATCCCCACCGTGTGCAACGAAGAGGGGATGATCAGCGTGCTCTCCCTGTTGCCTCGGAGCAAGGTAATCGTGCTCAAACGGGTAATGAATGCATTCAAAGGGCGCTTTGCCGCCATCTACCAGGATTTCTATTCCGATATGATGCAGGTGCTGAACAGTGTCCACGACGAGATTGAAAAGTACGACACGTTGAAGCTGATCTATTCCGACGTCGGCTATTCGAACGAGATTCTGCGGGGCTTCATCACTTTCTGCAAGATCAACGGAATCCGGTACGAGATCCAGGAATCGATTACCGAAATCAAGAAGGGCGAGGCCTACATGATCCTCGACGATGCCGACATGGTCGATTTCATCCACAAACAGCGTGAGGGCGATTTCGTCCTCGGCCAACAGGTCGGAATGATCTCCTATGAAGATAACCCGGTCAAAACGCTCCTCAGCGGCGGAATTACCTCAATCCGACTCAACAACCAACTGGTTGGCGAGCTATGCGCCGAAATGATCATTACGAACGACCTTAAAAAAATACGCATCCCTTTTTCGGTAAGCAAGCGCAAGTCGCTTTAACCCATTTGCCAACACCTTCACACCCCCGAAAGAACCCGACCGGAAGTCCCTCGAAGTTACGAAAAACAAAAAAGCCATGTAGGAAACTACATGGCTTTGGCGGTATGGACGGGGTTGTCGACATATTGCCTAATTCGCTTGATTTCAAATGGTTTGTAAGCGTCCGCAATCCTTAGATTATAACTAACTTACTCCCCTTTGTCGTGTTTTGTCGCTGTTATCCGATTAGTGGTTACGGACAAGATGGTTCGTTTCGGTCGCATCCGTTCGTTTAACAATGCAAAAATCCGGCAATCGCGTTAGCGGCTGCCGGATTCTTTATTATGTGAATGAAGTATTTCACCTTCTCGAAATCATCGGGTTTCCACGAGCCGTCGAAAGTCTGGGCTTTATTGGGCAAAGATGATCTGGAATTGTGCGATAGCCATCCACCGACCCACTCCCTGTGGAACAACAGCGTTATAGAATCCCTGCATCGAAGCGCTGTAATAGAATTTGCCCATCTTAAAGGTTTTTCCAGCACCTACACCCACGGGAACCATCCATTTGTCGCCCGGATCGGCCAGCCAGTTTGACGTTATTGTGGAATTACTCTCCAAGTACCATCCCTTCGGGAAATTGTAATAGGCCACATACTGCGCACTGAACATGTTGAC
>JAVBNX010000025.1:0-75344 GCA_031551275.1 Rikenellaceae bacterium | reverse complement strand
AGCGCCTTGAAATTAGTAACGATATCCTCGGTGGTCTGGAGCGCGAGCGTTCCCACGATCTCGGTGATGAACAGCACGCTGTCCGTGATCTTCACCCCGAACTCGCCAGCCACGCCGATCTGAAGTTCCAGCCGGTAGAACGGGTCGAAGACCGTTATCGGCGTAGGCGACCCCCATTTAAGTCCCCTCTTGGCGGTCTTGTTGACGAACCAGACCTCGGCCGAGAACGGAGTGTCGCCGCCGAAAGGCAGGTTGACCAGTTTTTGCAGCAGCGGAATATTGTTCGCAGACAAGGTATGCGTCCCCGCGGTAAACAGGTCGCGCGCCATGCCGCCCTTATAAAAAACCGCCTCCTGGCTCTGGTTCACGACAAGCTGCGCCCCGATGCTCAGGTTGTAATGCGGGAACTTCCACACCAGCTCGTCCGCCTCGCCGTTATATTTTATCCGGTCTATCAAGCCCTGGCGCTCTTCGCCCTGACCGTCGTAGGTCATACCGTCCGTGCGGTATTTCTTGAATATGCCCATAACCCTGAATTTTTATTGTTCCCAACCCATTCTATCCCCGGACGGTGTTCTGAATGTAATCTGCCTTATAGTCATTACATTGAGCATCCCGTTCATCATACTCCCCATAACCATAGCGCAAATAACCACGGTAAGCACATCTATGGACATATATATTATGGCCGTAAATCCGACGGCGTAGGTTATTACATACATCAGTGCGATCGCCGGGGTGCGGATATAGTAGATGAAGAATATGATTGCCTGTACAACCTGCGAGATGACCAGTCCCCAGAATATGTACTTGTTGTATTCTGCCTCCTTGTCCATAAGCGCCACGACCACAAAAGCGACGAATCCCAGCACCAGAGCTATCACGGTGATGAGACAGCCTCCCTGTCCCTTTTCCGCTCCCTTTGGAGATGATTCGGCGATCAATTGCAGGGTTTTGAGCCACAGATAGACCTGTACTCCGAGGAACAGCACGAATGCCAGGAAATAGATCGCCGCTTTCCACCAGCTGCCCAGCACGAACGGCGAGAAGAATGTGAACTCGTAGCCGTTTGCCAGGTATAATATTTCGAGGATGCTTACCAGCACTATCCCGGCCATCATGATCGGGATGCGCACCTTTTTGGCATGTTTGGTAGCCAGCGACAATACCAGCGTGATCAGTACGATTATTATCCCCCACGTGACCATTTTGGTCTCTTTGCCGACCCGGTCGTCTGCCAGCGTTTTCATCTCGCGCGCAACGTCGTCGAGCGGGTCGAGGCGCTTGATCTTCATGTAGCCGGTCTTTTCGCCGGCGGTTATCGAGCACCAGCCATTGTATTGCAGGTTACTTACGGTTACCTCTTCGCCCTTGTCGACAGAACCCCGCACCGGGGTCATCGTCGAGGGCGATCCGTAAAGATTCACATCTAAATTACATACGAATTTTTGTGCCGACGCCATCATCGGGCAGATTATAAGCAACAGCAGTACAATTCTTTTCATATTGTTATTTTTGGTATTTAATGAGTAAAATTAATCAATAAATTCAGTTCTGCAAATTATTTTAAAGTAATAGTCGTTACTAATCCAAATCATATCGGGGCAGCGGACAAAGGCCTTGGCCTACACCCCCCAAATCTCCGCCCGGAACCCCTTGTATTGCGGCATCCCCTTGCCTACCCCGGCATTGATGTAGGTCGGATCGCAGACCACGTACCGGCGGCCCTTGCAGGGGAAGGTATCGTCCCCGGGGGCGGGAGTGAGGTCGACCCCGCAGGCTATGTGGTCGGAATATTGCGCCATGGCCACATCCAGCCCCAGCACGTTGCGGACGATCCACGAGAAGAGCAACACGCGGTCTTTGCAGTTGTTGGCGCCGTAATAAAACGACTCCTCGATAAAGAGCGGCTTGTTGCGCCCGAACGCATCGGCGTCGGTCCGGTAAGCGAATCCGTTCTGGACCAGGGAGAGGATCGCGGCTACCGCCTCGCGCTGCGCCATGCCCGCCGTCTTGCGCCGTACGGCGTCGAGCACCGCCTCCGACAGATCCTTTGAGACGGCGGCCCGGTGGTAGAGCTGCAAATCGCTCAACGGATAGTACAACATAAACGCGATCAGCCCGATCTCCACCCGCACGGAGAACTCCTCCCCGAGCGTCGAAACCCAGTAAGCCGGGGCGCGGACGACGGGCTCGGTGTGGAACTCCGGGACGCGCTCCATGGCCAGGCTGAACGGCTTACCCGACGGGGAGAAGTCCCGGTTGAAAGTCTTCAGGGTTGCGGCCGGGCGCTCCCTGTCGCCGAAGATGAAATAATCCTCGTTACCGACCCGCGTGTAGGTGCGGCTGTATATCGTCTCCTTGAAGGGCAACATCAGGGCCAACTCCCCGTCCGAAGCGCACACCTTGGCCCGGTAGCCCATCCGGCAGAGCATAAAGAACTGGGCTGCGATGCGGCCGTTGACTTCACTATCAGTGTAAATGGCCTCGGATAACTTTTTAACCAACATATAATTACCCCAGTCATTGAGGCGATTTCGCGCGGAGAGATCCTTGAGCGCGTCGATCGTCTCTCCATACCGCGCGGCACTCATGGCCGCCCACGCCCTTGCCGTGCCGCCCTCATCCGGGGTAACGTTCTTGACGACCATCCCCGCATCGACCGGGACCACAGGCCGCGATCCGAAAAAGTCGACCGTGACCGATAAAAAGCCGGGAATGGCCGCAGGCTGCCCTGTTTCGGTTTCGGGCCGGGGCGGCACGGCGGGAAGGCTCTCCGGCAGCGGCAGAACATCTTCCGGAACGGGAGATGGAACAGACACAGGCGGCTCGTCCGCATAGGTAGGCGTGGCGGGAACCGGCCTGATCGGCGGTTCAAGCCCCTTGTAAACCCGGTACTCCTCCCAGCGCTGCTTGAGGAACGATGCGAATTCGGCGTCGGTCTTCTCCCGAAAATCGTTCATCTCCGAGATCCGCTGCTGCCGGAATTGCTCGTAGGGCGAGGCCGTCTGCGCACCCGCGACGCCCCAGATCAGCATGAACAGAACAGAAACCCGTGTTTTCATGATGCGTATTTTTTATGATTACCACGTAATCCCGAACCCGTAGGTAAAGTACTGCCAATTGGACTTGCCTGTCAACGCCCCGTAACCGGCAGACAGGGTCAGGAACTTCAACATCCTGACCATCGCCCCGCCTTCAAACTGGCATCCTGTCTCCTCATAACTCCGATCGGCCCCCCCAAGAGCAGTACTCCATACATAATCGGCATGCCCGACATACCGGCCGTATCCGGCACCCGCGTACAGGAACAGATTAGGCAATACCTGGTATACCGGACCTAATGTTATCGCAAAACTGCTCTTCGACCCGGAATCGTAGGTGTCGTAATGGTCTCCTTCCCCGAACATACACCTCAGGTATCCGCCAAAAGGGTTGCAATACCCTACTGAAAACCCATAAAAGGTGTTTTGCTCACTGTATCGTGACTCGGCCGCGTAGTAATCAAACGCTGCCCAATACACAGGCTTAGGAAATCTCCCCCGGACCGAAAAGGCGATATCGCCCGCTATCTCCTCCGGCCCGTACTCTTTAAACACATCGAAATCGATGGTCTTCAACCCGGACCACGAAACGGTACCCACATCGCCCGACACATGGCGCAACTGCCTGAAAGGCCCGTCGTTGAGGCTCATGTAGGCCTTTACCCGGGTAGCTTTTTTTGCATCGACCAGTTTGAGGTTGTAGTTGATAACGATCCGGCCCTCGTCGTTCTGGCGGAAGACGACATCGGAGATTGTCTGCCCCCGGGATGGGAGCACTGCGGCCAGCAAGCCAACGATCGCAATCAGTATCTTTTTCATAGCTCTACCCATTAAAAACTCGGTGCCGCCAAACCGATACCGAAGGTAACGCACGATCGGTATTTTTGGGCCACAGTCGCCCCGTAACTGCACGATAGCGAAACATAGCCGAACAGCCGGACCATCGCTCCCGCCTCGAAAGCCATTCCGACCTCCCGGACAGGCATATAATTCCGTATGGAGTAACCGTAATCATTCTTATTTTCCTCAAAGTATTCGCCGTACGCTCCGTATCCGATGCCTGTGAAGAGGAATAGGTTCTCTGCGGCCTGGAACATCGGCCCGGCGGTAAAAGTCTGTATCTTGGTTCCCTGAAGTTCCTTCTGAACTCCCTGGGGCGGCACGCCTTTGGTAAATATATTGGTCTCAGGCTGGAACATCATCCGCAAATACCCTCCGAAAGTCTCGCAATAACCCATTGTGAACCCGATTGCACTGCTTTTGGCGCCCTTGCCATAAAACGAACCGTTGAACTCGAGCCAGAAGCAGGGATCCATCCGATCGGAACGTATGCCTCCGCCTCTGCCTGCCCAACCTCTTACCATAAACGCAATATCTCCTTCCGTCTTGTCGGGATAATCCTGCAACACATCGTAATAGATTCGTTTCATGCCGGATCCTTTAACGGTCCCCACATCGCCGGTCACATTCCTCAGCAGTTTGTAGGGACCGTCGTCGACACTCATGTAGGCATTGACGCTTTTGATCTTTCGTCCCGTGAACCGGTAATCGATCACCACCACACCCTCGTCGTTCAAACGATAGGTAACATCGTTAATCTTCTGCCCATGCGATACAAGGGGCAGCAGCAGGATCGCCGCCGGGACCATTATCCGCTTCATGACCCTCATTTTAACGACCACTCCATCCAGGAGTCTTCGACCTCGTAACTATATTGGGTGACAGGGGTTTGGTCCGCGTCGTTGATCTTGACCGAGTTATGGACCACCTCCGATTTCAGGTATTCCGACAGGGTGCCGTAGGCCACGTTGCCCGAGCTCTCCTGGAGCTTTTTAAGCAGGAAGTAGGTAAACATGCCGTGTTGCTTGGCAAAGTAGGGAAACGCGGTCTGGTTGCCGCTGGAGGCGGTAAATATCACCAGGTTGCCGCTGATCACGTCCTTGTTGGGCTCGATCCGTATGCCCCGCGCCGCCAGCAGTTCGCCGCCCCGGGCCCCGCCGCTGAAACAGGCGTCGATAAAGACGGTGCTCCTGACGTTGTTCAGCTCGCCTAACTTGCGGTAGAGGTTTTCGAGTTTGACGCCGTATTTGACCTGGGGACCGGAGATGTCGACCGGGATCAGGTAGCCCGCCCGGGTCTCGTCGCACAGGCCGTGGCCGGCGTAGTAGAAGATCACCTTCGCCCCGCCCTTGGTGTAGGTCTCGGCCATCCGGCAGAGCTTGGCGATCGCGGCCTCCATCTGCGCCTTGGTCGCGTCGGTCAACAACACGATGTTCTCGGCGGGAACCCCGAGCGTCTGGTTGACGTAGCGCGAGAAGACCGTGGCGTCCGTGCGGGCGAAGGGTACGTCGATCTCCCGGAGCTGGGTCTTGTCGGCGTAGGCTTCGTTGCCGACGATCAGCGCGAAAGTGCCCTCGTTGCGCTTTTCGCTGCCGGGGATGTTCATATCCACGTCCGGCGTGAGCGACGCGGCGCCGATCTCGGCGATCCGGTAGGAGGAGGATGGTATCTCGATGCGCGCCTTGGCGATCGGTTTGTCGAGCGGGAGGGAGTACATCCCGGCCTGCCCGTAGCGTTTGTGGCGTTCGGCCAGCACGACGCTGATATCGACCTTGTCGGCCTCGTGCCTGGGCTTGACGAAGAAGGTGTAGTCGTACTTCCTGGTCTCGCCCGCGCGGAGCGTCCCGACCGCGAAGATCCTCTCTTCGATGGTCAGCACGTCGGTCGGCGGGGTAAAGGTCAGCGAGACGTTCTCGGCTGTGCCCTGGCCTTTGTTCTGGACGATCACGCTCAGGGTGACCGTCTCGTTGATGTTGACGGTCGTACCGCCCGACGCGCTCGTGAACCTGGCGTCGGCGACCACCACCTGGGGCGGGATAAAGGCGTAGGTGCTGACCACCAACTCCTGGGGCGCGGCATTGAAGCCGTTGGCCTCCTCGGCGTAGATGCCCAGTTGGGCTTTGGCGCTTTGGATGTCCATGCCTGCGGCCAGATAGAAGAGCGCATCGGCCGATTCACCCGGCTTGATCTGCTTGATAACGCCCCCGCCGGTAATCTTGAGATCTTTGATCCCGCTGATGTTGGTCAAAAGGGGCATGATCCGGTAGGCGCTCCCGGGACCTGAATTGGTGATGGTGAAGGCGACCGTGCACTGCTCCTCGGCGTCGATGATGCCGTTGCTGTTGGCGTCGGTAAAGCGCACGTTGCCGATGGAGAGTATGGCAGGTTGTGTGGCTTTGGGCACGGGCGGGGAGAAGACCGTGTAGGCCCGCCTGGAGACCCCTTCCACGTATTGGGCGGCCGCGGGCGGGAATATGGCCAGCAACAGGATGACGATGATCGCTCCGTGTAATATGGTTTTCATGGCGTGGGGTTTATAAGATGATGATCTCCTCGAAGACGACGCACCTGCCCGACGGCTCGATCGCGTTGATCCACTTGAGCAGGTTTTCATAGGTGGTTTCGCCGCTCCACGGAATGTTGTCCTTGGTGTAGACCAGTACCAGGTAGTTGTGTTCCACCTTCCCGGCCGAGCTCTTCTCTGCGGTGTAGCGGATCGTCCTGTTGGTCGGGAAGAAGACCCGGGCCCCCGCCGCGAATTTCCGGTCGGGTTCCTTGGGATTGGGGAAGAGCTGCGACGCTTTTTGCGAATCCTCGACCAGGAAGATCTTCAAAAAGCCCTCTTGGGCCGGGGTAACGCTGAACCGGACCGCATCGCCCGCCTTGTAACCGCCCGCCTCGAGCCCGGCGACCGCGAGCACGAACTGCGGATCGGGCCGGGACGAATACTTCTTGACCAGGGCGTCGATGACCACCACGGCGTAGAAGCGGCCGTCGATGTCTTTCTCCTGGCGGGTGTCGACGATCGCGTAATCGACGACGGCGCCCTGCATCTCGACCGTGGAGAAGGAGCTGAACAACTGCGAGTAGCTGCGCTCCGAGCGGCTGTACAGCGCATCGGTGCTTCTGACCACCTCCTCCACCCCGCCCAACCGGAGCGCCTCCTTCTTGGCCTCCCCGAGGGCCAGTTCCCCGGCCTTCTCGGGCGTGATGTTCACGATAGGCCACCGGCCCGCGGCACCCTCGACCCGCACCGTCTGCGAAAGGAGCAGTTGGGGCAGCAGGGTGCACACAAGCACGATAAGTATGGCCGGGCGGGAGGTCATGGGGATGGTTTTTACCGGTTCTCGAATTTCTTCATCTCCTCGTCGAACACCTTCTGGAACTGGAATTTATCGAAATCCAGCTGCATCTTCTCGTCCTTCGAGACGCGGTCCGAAATGCCGTCCACCACGCTCTCTTTGCTGGTCTGGATGGCTACATAATAGGTGTACTTGCCGCCCTTGTCCTTGAGCGCCTTCTCGCCGATGATCTTCACGTCGTTGAGCGTCTGGTTGGTCACCGTGCGGGCCAGTTCCTCGAACTTGCTCTCGAACTCCTGCTTCTGCGCGATGCCGCGCTGGTTGGTGTACTGGTCGGTCACGGCCTTGACGGTGGTCTGGATGTTGCCCGCAAGCTCGGTCTTTGCGTTCTGCAGGGCGATCTTTTTGGCCGTGGAGAGCTCGGTGCTCGATCCCGACTGGGAAGCACGGAAGAAGTCCTTGTCCGTACGGAACTCCTTCTCGGTAAAGTAAAGCTCCACCTCGTTGGCTTTGGCGGTCTGCTGCATCGTTTTCGAAGTCCTGCATGAAACCAGCAGCGACGAGATGCAAACGGTGGCGATGAGGATTTTTGTTTTCATGGCATTGGAAGGTTAAAGGTTTGTCAATAGTATCTCCGGGTTTCCGTTATAACAAATATAATTAACGGTAACGAACACTGCAAGAAAAACCGCCTCATCCACCGGTTAAACGGACATAAAGGCGGGTAAACCTGCCGAAAGGCACTATATATTTGTTTATTTCACATCGTTGCCGTACTTTCGGTAATCACAAAAACGATTTTGCATGGATGCGATAAAGGAGATACTGGAGCGGAATCCATATATGCTCGACAGCGCAGTTGCGTTTTCAAGTAATTTCATTCTATCGAACAAAGCGTTATGCATTTACAACAACTTAACGGAAGAGGATTATCGCACCGTTTCAAAAGCTGCTAACCTGGAGTTTATTTCTTTCGGATATAACTTCAAACCTGAAGAAAAAACTTTCGAATACATAGGCATGCTGGTAAGCGAATCGGATATCGACATTACCTTTTGGGCCTGCCTGAACGGCCACGTAGCGATAAAAGACCTGTCGTGCCTGCAATATATGCCCGACCTCAAAGCCCTCAAGGTAGATATGTTCAGGGAAAATCATTTTGACAATATCAACAGGTATGTCAACCTGAATAAGTTGTATGTCGCCGGGGATAAGATATCAATAAAAGCCATCGGGAATCAACAAAACCTTAGCGAACTCCATATTTCAGAGAAACTCAGGGATGTGGACGCTGTGGGAAATTTGAATGCCCTGACCAAGCTAACCATCGACAGGATGACCGTTAAGGATCTCGACTTCCTTACAAGCCTCGAACGTTTAACCGAATTACATTTCTTATTCGGTTCGGCAACGGATTACGGCAAATTACCCGAAATAGGTAAAATAGAGACGCTGTCTTTCGTATATGTGAGGAATTTATTGATCGAGCACCTGCTGCCGATAAATCGCATGAATTACTTAAAAAAACTTCATTTTGAGTACCTGCCGCACCTGACGGATTTGAAATGGCTTGAAAATAAAGATATAGAAACATCCGTGGTCCTATGCAGAAATTTTGCGCCCGACACCTAAATATAAAACCCCCGGCAAGTTTTACCCATGTTGTTTTTAGAGTTAAGATTAGAAATTTTCTTTTTCTTCCTATTTTTGCATCCAACGCGCCCGATCATCAACCTACTCATCCCAAGCATGAAACGACTTACCGCACTCCCCTGCCTGCTGATCCTTTTACTGGCCCTGTCCACCGGTGCCAATCCGAATCCCGGCTCCACCCCCGACCCTAACGCCACGGCGCTGACCGCGGCCGGGCAGCAGGCGCTTACCCCCGCCCGGGTGATGGAGTTGCTCGAGCAGGGCAACCGGGAATTCTGCGAGGACCGGCTCACGGTGCGCAACACCGTAGCGCGGGTACACGCCTCGGCGGGCGGGCAGTACCCGATGGCGATCGTGCTCTCGTGCATCGATTCACGCGTGCCGGTCGAGGATATTTTCCACCGGGGGTTGGGCGACCTGTTCGTTGCGCGCGTGGCGGGAAACATTGTCAATGAGGACGTTCTGGGCAGCATGGAGTACGCCTGCAAGGTCGCGGGCGCGAAGCTCGTGCTGGTCCTGGGCCACGACCATTGCGGGGCAGTCCACAGCGCGATCGACAGCGTGCGGATGGGCAACATCACCGCCCTGCTGTCGCACATACAACCTGCTGTGCAGCAGGCGAGTGAGGGCTGCGACCCGCAGTCGGCCGTCTCCTCGAACCCCGATTTTATGCAGCGGGTCTGCCTGCTAAACGTTCAACTGGCGGTCGGTGAAATCCGGGCTAAGAGCCAGATATTAAGCGAAATGGAGCGCGAAGGGCGGATCCTGATCGTCGGCGGCCTCTACGACCTGCACACCGGCAGGGTTACCTTCTTAGATTCCGGAGTAATCTGATGAACGAAAATACAAAGGCCGGATAATAAAACTGTTATCCGGCCTTTACTTATGCAATAGTTTACTTGCGGAAGATATCGGAGACTTTCAGCACCGTGACTTTGCCGTATTTGGCCAACTCTTTGGTAGACACCGTTTGGGAGTTGCCGACCACGACATAGACGGCCGGGGCGGCGGGGACGGCCAGTTGGTGGAACTGCTCGACGTCGGTCAGGGTAAAGGCTTCGAGGTTGGCGTAGAGGGCGATGTTCGGGTCGGCGTTGTCGCCGTTGCGCATGATCGTGGCCACCTTGTCGGGGATGGTGCGGAACGACGGGTAACCGTTATTGATCCGGTTGACCATCAGTTGTTTGGAAGCCATAAGGCGGGCTTCGGTCAGCGGGGTCTGGCGGATCATGGAGTCCATCAGGTCCATCGCTTCGAAAGTTTTGTCGGCCTGCGTGGAGAGGTAGGCGGTCAAAATGCCGTTCTTGGCCGCCAGTTTGGTCGGCGGCAAACTCAACGACGAGCGCGCGGAGTAGGCGTAGGAGCGGAACTCGCGGATCTCCTGGAACAGCACGGAGGTCATATCCCCGCCCAGGATGTTGTTGTAGAGGCTGGCCAAATCCTTTTGCACGGGGTCCAAACCGCCGGGCATACTCATGCAGACGTTGACAATCGACTGGACGGCCTTGGGGTCGTTGCAGAAGAATACGACCGGCTCCTGGTAGGCCACGCGGTCGCGGAACAGCGGCAGCGAGGAGGGACGGGTGCACTCCCCGGTTTTGAAGTAGTCGACTGCCGCTTGCGCGACCTGTTCGGCGGAGAGCGATCCGCTGTACAGCACGTCGCACTGGGTGGTAAGGATCGTCGAGAGTTCCGCGGTCAGCTCGGCGCCTTTGAGTTTTTTGACCTCGCGCAGGCTCAAATCCCTCAGATTGCGCGACTCGGCGCCGTAGAGCGCCCTTTGGACCAGCGCCGAGGAGACCGCGTCGATCGATTTGCGCTCGGTCTTGCGGTTGGTCTTCTCCATGTCGTAGACCTTTTTGACCTCCTTGTCCTCGGGGAGCAGGTTCCACAAAAAGTCCGAGGCGAGCTGCATGGCCTTTGCGAAGTTGCTCTCCACGCCGGTCAGTTTGATCCTGAAATCGCCGAAGTTGCAGGTGTACTGGATGCGCGCGCCGAGCTGCTGCAGGGCGGCGTTGAACTCGCTCTGGGTCATCGATTCGCTGTTGGCGTATTCGAGGTACCAGGCCAGGTATTTGGCCTTCGGGGAGTCGTACTCTCCCCTGCCGTAGGCAAATTCGACCGAATAGATGTCGTTTACCCCGTTGGCCTTGGCGTAGACCGTGGCCCCGCCTCCGGCGGCTGTGGTCACGTCTTTCTCCACGTCGATAAAGCGCGGTGCGGCCTCTTTGACGGGGATCTTCGCCAATTCGGCGGCGTACTCCGACTCGGCGGTCGGGTTTTTTGGCACGATGGGCTTGATGGCCGGTTTTTCGATCTTCTCCTTGGGGTAGTTGCCGGTCTTTTTGGTGAAGGCGATGTAGTTTTGGGAGAAGTATTTCTTCGCGGCGGCCATCACGTCCTGTTTGGTCAGCTCCTCGATGCTGCGCACCTCGTCGAGGTAGCCCTCCCAGGTTTTGCCCTGGGAGATTAGGTCGATCATGATGCGGGAGCGGGAGTCGACCTTCTCGAGGCCCTGCTCGCGCTCGATCTTCCAGTCGAGTTTCAGGGCTTCGAGCTCGGCGTCAGTAAAGTCGCCGGATATCAGCTTATTAACCTCGGCCCAGATCAGCTTTTCGAGTTTATCGTACGATCCGCCGAAGGGTTTGGCGACGGCTGCGGCAGCCAGGAAGCCCGCGTCGTTCATCGATTCGGCCAGGGCCATCGAGATCTGTACCTTCCCCTCCTTCATTAGTTTATCGAGCAAGCCCGTACCGTTGCTGTTGCTCAGCAACTTGACGGCTATGTTGAGCGCGGGCTCGTCGGGGTCGTTCTTCGGGACGCCCCTCCAGCCCAGCACCATGGCCTTGACCAAGGGGATGGGCACCTTGAGCCTCTCCTGCTCGCGGCCGTTGAAGGGGGCGGGACGCTCCGTGCTCACGGGCTTGGCCTCCCCGGCGCGGATGCGGCCGAAGGTCTTTTCCAGGGTCGGCAGCACGTCGGCGGCCACGACATCGCCGCTCAACACCAGCCCCATGTTGGCGGCCACGTAGTACTTGTCGAAGAAGGCGGCCATGTCCGACAGGCGGGGATTTTTTAGGTGCTCGGTGCTCCCCACGATGGGATAGGCGTAGGGGTGCGGGGAGAAATAGCGCTCCAGGGCCTTCTCCATGGCCAGGGCGCCCAGCTGGTCGCTGTACATGTTCTTCTCCTCGTAGACCGTCTCGAGCTCGCTCTGGAAGAGCCTGAAGACGGGGCTGATGACCCGTTCGCTGTTCAGCTCGGCCCACTGGGCAAAATATTGCGGGGAAAAAGTGTTGAAATAGACCGTTTCGTCGAACGACGTGTAGGCGTTCAGCCCGCTTCCGCCGTAACGTGAGATAAGGCGGTCGAACTCGTTGGGGATCACGTAGTCGCTCGATGCGATCGACAGCTCGTTGATCCGGGTCTGGATCGCCTTGCGGACGGCCTCGTCGGCGGTTTGGGCCAGCAGGTCGTACTGCTGCGAAATGGAGTCGAGATAGAGCTTTTCGGCCGCGAAGTCTATCGTGCCGATCTTGTCGGTCCCCTTGAACATGATGTGCTCGAAGTAGTGGGCGATCCCCGTGTCGGGGCAATCCTTGGCTCCCGCCCGGACGACCAGCGCGCCGAAGACCTTCGGCTCTGCGTGGTCCTCGTTGATCCAGACTTTCAGGCCGTTGGACAGGGTAAACTCTTGGACCCGGAGGCTTTGCGGGGTGGCACCCTGCGCACTCCACACCGATGCGAGGGCGGCTATGAGCATAAATTTCCTTTTCATTTTTATAGGTATTTGGATAGGACGGAACGCAACTGGGAGGCCGACACGGGCTTGGTCAGGTAGTCGTCGCACCCCGCGTTGAGCAGTTGGAGACGCTCCTCGTTGAAGGCGAAGGCGGTCAACGCAACGATGGGGACCGTGGAGGAGAGTTTGCGGATCTCCACGGTGGCCGTGATGCCGTTCATCTCGGGCATCTTGATATCCATCAGGATCGCGTCGGGGCTGTGCTCCTTGAAGAGTTGGACCGCCTGCACGCCGTTGTGGGCGCGGATCAGGTTGTATTGTTTGCCGATCAAAGCGTCCAGCAGCAGGTAGTTGCTCTCCACGTCCTCGGCGACCAGGATCGTCTTCAGGGACACACCCTCCTTGGGCGCGGCGGCAGAAAGGGTCTCCCCGATCCGGGCGGCCGGTTCGTAGGCCACGGTAAAGGAGAAACGCGAGCCCTTGCCCTCGGTGGAGGTCACGGAGATCTCCCCGCCCATCTTTTCGACGATCATCTTGGCGATGGGCAGGCCCAGGCCCGTGCCCGGGGCGGAAGGATCGAGTTTGTTGAATCGTTCGAAGATCGACTGCATCCTCGATTTGGGGATGCCGGGGCCGGAGTCCTGGACGTAGAATTCGAGCTTATCGCCCAAAATATGGTAGCCCACTTTGATAAAGCCGTGGCGTGTGAGGCGGGCGGCGTTGTCGATCAGGTTGGAGAGCACCTGGAACAGGCGGTTCGCGTCGCAGAAGGCCGTCACATCCTCCACATCCTCCTCCAGGTAGAGGTCCACGCCCTGGGCGGCCGAAGAAGCGTAGGTCTCGACCACCCGGCGGCACAACTCGGCGACGGGTAGGGCTGACGGGGATAGCTCCAGCGTGCCCGCCTCGAAGGAGGATATGTCCAGCACG
Organism: Rikenellaceae bacterium; assembly: GCA_031551275.1. GTDB lineage: Bacteria > Bacteroidota > Bacteroidia > Bacteroidales > Rikenellaceae > JAVBMJ01. The sequence goes on along the minus strand of JAVBNX010000025.1, from coordinate 61,833 downwards.
TCGTTGATCAGCTTGGCCAGCAGTTTGGCGTTGTCCTCCACGATCTGGTAGTAACGCTGCTTCTCGGCCGGGTCCTCGGTCTCGGCGATGATGCGGCTGAAGCCGGTGATCGTGTTCAGGGGCGTGCGGATCTCGTGGCTCATGTTGGCCATGAAGGCCGAGCGCAAGCGGCTGGACTCCTCGGCCTCGATCCGGGCGCGGATCAGCTCCTGGGCGGCCTCGCTCTTCTCGGAGATGTCGGTCAGCACACCCAGGATCAGGGGGCGGCCGCCGGTGTGGACCAGCGTCTTGAATACCTTGACCGTGGTCAGCTTGCCGTTGTTCATGGTGTGGGTGTCGACGTACTCCACGTCGGGACCGCCCTCCAAAAGGGCCATGTCGTCGCTGCGGAAACGCCTCACGTCCTCGGGGTTGGGGTAAAGCTCCTCGTCGAGGTGGCCGACGGCCATCGCGGCGGTAATGTGGGTCGAGGCCTCCATCTCGCGGCTCCAGTAGAGGTAGCGGAATTCGGAGATATCCTTCACGAAGATCGGCGCGGGGACGTTGTTAAGGATCGACTCCAACAGGCGGTTCAGACCCTGGACCTTGCGCTCCAGCGAGAGGTTCGAGGAGATGTCGCGGCTGAAGGCCCAGATCTCGTTGGATGTACCCTTCTTGACCAGGTAGCAGGTCACTTCGACGGGCAGTTTCTTGCCGTCTGGCAGCAGGTGTTCAGTGGTAAAGACCAGCGAACCCCGGTTGCGGACGATGTCCTCCATGAGCGTTTTCAAACGGGGTTTGTCGAACAGGGGACTGACGTCCGTGACGTAGTATTTGGTAATGTCGGGCTCCAGGTTGTAGCGCAACGTGAAGATGCGGTTGGCGAAGATCATCCTCCCGTCGAGGGTAAAGGCGTAGATCTCCTCGTTGGCCATGTTGACCGCGTACTGAAAGATATCCAGCTCCTGGCGGCGCTCGACCTGTGCGGTCATGTCCTGCAGGTAGCCCTCCAGGACGGGGTAGCCGTCCTCGACGTACTGGCGGGTTACTTTGGTGTGGATGTATTTGGTGCGGCCGTTGACGATCACGCGGTGCTCGAAGCGGAAAATATCGTTCACTTTGGGGTTGCGCAACCTCTCGACCAGCGACTCGAAGTCGTCGGGGTGGACCATCTGGATGTACTCGCTGCGGGAGAAGCGGTTGCCCAGCACGTAGTCGGCGATGGCCAGGCCCTCGTCGGAGAGGAAGAACTCGCCCGTCTTGTAGTAGTATTTCCAGCCGGCCAGCGAACCCATGTCCTCGGCCATGTGGAGGCGCGAGGCCAGCACGTGGTTATCGCGCGAGAGGTCGGTGTTGACCCGGATCAACTCGGCGATCTTGGTTTCGAGCTGGACCGGGGTGGATGGAGTGTCGTTCTGCTTGGCCATGGTTTATTGATTCTCGGGCTTGGGTTCGGTCTTGCGGTCGAAGAAGGGGCTCTTGGAGCTCACGCTCAGCACCAGGGACATCGCCCAGGGGCAATCCCCCACCGCGCCCATGCGTTGGGCGGCGATCCCGGCGGAGAACATCACCCGCGAGTCGATCCTCATGTCGGCGCACAGGGAGGCGGCCGAGCCTATCGAAATGCCCACGTCGATCATGTTGATCGCGCAGGGGACCATCGGGTGTTGCTCCTTTTGGGCGCAGGTCGGATAGCCGCACATGGCGCAATTCAGTCCCTGGGTCATCAGGCGCGTGCCCACGACGATTACCGCGTCGGCCTGCTCGATGTTGGCGGCGTCGCGCAAAAAGAATTTCAAACCCATCTCCCCGCTCATTTCGCGCATCCGGGCGGCCAGCCTGGTAAGGTCGCCGCCCTCCAGGGTAACGATCTCCTGGATATCGAAACCCTTCGCCTTGGGCGCGGTGCGGGCGGCGTTCATAATGGTCTTGGCCGCTTCGATCACAGTTTGGCGAGATGACTCCCTTTGGTCGATCATGGCATTCTTTACTTTAATATATTGTTAACTTCATACAAAGTTACAAAAAAATTGGCACCTTTATTGAGATTAAGCTACAAAACCATGATGCCATGAAAAAAGAAGACCAACTGACCACCCAGGCCGGCGCGCCGGTAGCTGAGAATCAAAACATCCAGACCGCGGGCAGGCAAGGCCCGGCATTGATGCAAAACGTGTGGATGATGGAAAAACTGGCCCACTTCGTGCGCGAGAGGATTCCCGAGCGGATCGTGCACGCCAAAGGGTCCGGAGCCTTCGGGACCTTTACCGTGACCAACGACATTACCCGCTTTACCAAAGCCTCCGTGTTCAGCAAGGTGGGCAAAAAGACCGACCTGTTCCTAAGGTTCTCCACCGTGGCCGGCGAGCGCGGCGCGGCCGACACCGAGCGCGACGTGAGGGGCTTCGCCGTGAAACTCTACACCGACGAAGGCAACTGGGATTTGGTGGGCAACAACACACCCGTCTTCTTCGTGCGCGACCCGTTGAAATTCGCCGACTTCATCCACACCCAGAAGCGCGACCCGAAGACCAACCTGCGCAGCGCCACGGCCATGTGGGATTTCTGGGGGCTGAGCCCCGAGACGCTGCACCAGGTAATGATTTTGATGAGCGACCGGGGTATTCCCAAAACCCTGCGCCACCAGCACGGCTTCGGAAGCCACACGTTCAGCTTTATCAACAGCGGGGACGAGCGGTTCTGGGTCAAGTTCCACTGGCGCTGCCAGCAGGGGATCGAAAACCTGACGAATGCCGAGGCTGCGCAGATCGTGGCCCACGACCGGGAGGCCTCGCAGCGCGACCTGTTCGAAAGCATCGACAAGGGGGAGTTCCCCAAATGGCAGCTCTGCGTGCAGGTCATGCCCGAAGAGGAGGCGAAAACCTACCACACCAATCCGTTCGATTTGACCAAGGTGTGGAGCCACAAGGATTACCCGCTGATCGAGGTGGGAATGATGGAGCTGAACCGCAATCCGGAGAACTACTACGCCGACGTGGAGCAGGCGGCCTTCAACCCCGCCAACGTGGTCCCGGGGATCGGCTTCTCGCCCGACAAAATGTTGCAGGGCAGGTTGTTCTCCTACTCCGACGCGCAGCGTTACCGTCTGGGGATCAACTCCGACCTGATCCCGGTCAACGCCTCGCGCTGCCCGATGCACAACTACCACCGCGACGGGCAGATGCGCGTGGGCGACAACGGCGGGGCAGGCGTCAACTACGAGCCCAACAGCTTCGGCGGGCCCAAAGAGGACAAGACACTGCAGGAGCCGCCCCTGATGACCGACGGCCCTTCGATGGCCTACGACCACCACGACGACACGGATTACTACACCCAGCCGGGGAACCTCTACCGGCTGTTGCCCGAGGATGAAAAAGTAAGGCTCGCCTCCAACGTGGCCGAAGCGATGGAGGGCGCACCCGACGATATTCGCGTGAGGGCCATCGCGCGATTCTACAACGCCGACCCGCGATGCGGCAACGACATCGCCATCAACGCGGGGCTGGACCCTGCCCGGATAAAGGCGGAAGCTGAAATACAGATGAAAATGGGGAGATAGGTTACGCGGTATTTCATGAAAAATGCCTGCCGGATATGGGCAGGCATTTTTTTATGGTCTAACCGCTATTAGTCGGCGGGCCAGGTAACCATATCCGATTGCAGGAAGGCCTTGACGTTGTCCAGGCGGGCGGAGTAGACCGCCTTGATGCCTGCGACCGCCTGGGCGAAACTCTTGGTTTCGTCGCCGTTGCCGCCAATCGTGATGGGCCACATGGGGCTGTCGATCGCCTCGGACTTGGAGATGTACGCGGCGCGGGAATCGATCCAGGTCGCGGCAACCTGCCTGAGCTGGGGCTCCAGGGCCAGGAAGCGGGTCAGGACGGCGGCGCGGAAGTTGGGGTCCTCGGTCAGCCTCTTGAACCACCAGGTGTCGGTCGGGACGGTCAGTTTGCCGCTGAACCTCTTCTCGGTGGTGGCAAAAGAGGTAAAGTCGAAGTCCCAGACCGGACCGGCGTAGAGCTTGCCGTTGCGCTTTTTGTAGAGGTAGGTGCTGCCCGGCGAGTTGTTGGGATAGGGGCTGAACTCGGTGTTGCCCGTGACGGCGGCCACGATCCAGAAATCGACGAACGAGGCCCTGTCGATGCTGTCGTAGAGGTCGGAGTAGCGTTTTTGGTCGAGGGCCTTCTCGACGTTGTTGACGTAAGTGGTAATGTAGTCCAGCTGCTGGGTCGGGAAGACGCCGGAATCCTTGTCCGCCTCGGGGCTTTTGATGTTGAATTTCAGGCCGTAGGTCGCCGAGGTAAAGGCGGGCTCGCCCTCCTCGGGGTCGTGGAAGTCGCACTCCAGCAGGTAGCCGCCCGAGAGGGCGGGCTGGGCGATATCGGCGGTGGTCATCTCGTCGACGTTGACCCGGTTCTTGTCCACGCGGATGTGCTCGACGATGTAGTAGTTGCCCAGGTGGGTGCCGTTGAAGAAGACCTCGGCAAACTGGCCGTGGGGCGTCCACTCCAGGTTATTTGCGATTTGGGCGATGTGGAAGGCGATCTCGTTGCGCAGCAGCGAGCGGTCGCGCCAGTTGGCCAAAAAGCACCAGCGTTTGTGCTTGGGCATACCCAGGATGGGATCCTTGACCTCCATCTTCATGTTGAAAGGCTTTTTGGAGTAGGTCCATGTGGCGTTGCCCCGGCCCCTGAGCCCGGCGTTGCCCCGGTAGTTCTCAAACCCGGAGACGCCGTTGGCGTCGACGTTGATTACCACGTCCTTCCAGTTCGTCTTGTCGGTAACGGTCTGGGAGAACCTCCTACCTTCCGTGGTAGTGAAATAGACGACCGGCAGGCCGGTCTCCAGGGCGGGATCGGTGGGATCCGGCGTCGGAGGCGTTTTTTCTTCGCCGGACTTGTCCAGGCAACCGTGGAGCAGGAATATGCCGGCCAGAAAAGCAAAAAGTAAAGGTCTTTTCATTTAGCAGATCAGTTGTTTGAAGGCAAAGTTATAATAAAATCCGCATTTTACCTATCTTTGCATCAAATCATCCGAATATGAAAACGGGAACAATTCTTTGGATCGCCGTCGCGGCATTGGCCGTTATTTTCGCCTTCCGGTGCGTGGGAATGTACAACACCATGGTAGGCAAGCAGGAGAGCGTGCAGGCGCAGGCGGGCAACGTGGACAACCAGTACCAGCGCAGGGCCGATTTGATCCCCAACCTGGTCAACACGGTCAAGGGCTACGCCTCGCACGAGGTGCAGACGCTGACCGAGGTAACCGAAGCGCGGGCCAAAGCGACTCAGGTAACGCTCGATATAACCGATGCCAAAGCGCTGGAACAGTACCAGAAAGCCCAGGGCGAAGTCTCCTCGGCGCTGGGGCGTTTGATGGCCATCAGCGAGAGCTATCCCGACCTGAAGGCCGACCGGAATTTTATGGCCCTGCAGGACGAACTGGCCGGGACGGAGAACCGGATCGCGGTCGAACGCCGCAAGCTCAACCTGGAAGCACAGGAGTACAACACCTACATCCGCAGGTTCCCGAAGAACCTCATAGCGTCGTTTGCGGGATTCGAAAAAATCGCCTACTTTGAAACCGACGAGCAGGCGCGCCAGGCCCCCAAAGTGGAATTTTAAGCTACCATGCTTCCGTTAAGAAAAATAGCCGCGGTCATCCTGCTGCTCGGACTCTCGTTCGGGGTGCGGGGCGGCGAGGCTATGCAGCTGGATAAGAACGGGTTGCCCGAACCCATGTCGCCGCCGCAGCTTGTTAACGACTTTGCGGGGGTATTTACGCGGGGGCAGGCCCAAAGGCTGGAGCAAAAACTCGTCGCGTTCGATCTACGGACCGCCAACCAGATCGTTGTGGTCACAGTCCCCTCGCTGGGGGATTACGCCCCGTCGGACTTTGCGCAGCGGCTCCACGACAAATGGGGCGTAGGCAAAGCAAAGCTCGACAACGGGATCCTGCTTTTGATAAAACCCCGCGTGGGGTCCTCGAAAGGGGAGGTCTTTATCTCCGTGGGCTACGGGCTGGAGGGTGCGATCCCCGATGCGGTGGCCGGGCGGGTAATCGATCTGGAAATGATCGACGCCCTGCAACAACAGGACTACTACACGGCGGCGGACAAGGCCGCCGACGCGCTGATGAAGCTGGCCGAGGGGGAGTACTCCATCGAGAATTACGGCAACGCGGAATTCCCGGTGGTTGGTTTCATCGTGCTTTTGATCATCATCCTGCTGATCATCATCCTGCTCAGCAAGAGCGGCAAAGGCGGCTCCTCAGGCCCCACCACCCCCCGCAGGCCGTACAGGGGCGGTGGATTCAGCAGTTTCGGAGGAGGCACGGGTCATTTCGGCGGCAGTTCGGGTGGATTTGGAAGTTCGGGAGGTTTCGGCGGCTTTGGTGGCGGACGCTCCGGCGGCGGGGGCGCGGGACGGTCGTTTTAGATTACCGGAAAGGATAGGCCGGCAGACCGGCGGAATTGTACAGGTTCACATCGGGGTTGAAACTCTGCGCCGCGTAGCGGACGTAGGCTGGTTGGCTGACCTGCGGGCTTTCGATGGTCAGGGTGGCCGGGCCTGTGATCAGGGCGACGCCCGGATGGAAGACCTTATCGGGGCCCGCGACCTCGAAGTTGTTGGCCAGCTCTCCCCCACCCTGGATTTGCAGCCCGGCGGCGGTGTTGCCGAACTCCAGGACGGCTTTGTTGCCCTCGGCTCTCCAATTTTCAAGCGTCGGCCCCATCCAGACCACCTCTTTCTCGCCGTAGACCGTGTTGCGGGCGGCCAGGGCCAGGCGATGGCCCACCTCCAGCTTGTTCTTGGGGTGGATGTCCTCCCGCTCACCGATGTCGTAGGCGGTTACGGTCGCCACTTTGGGCAGGCGCTTCATGATGTCGAATTGCTCGATCTGGATCCCGACCCAGTCGTCGGCAGGGCGGGTGCCGCCGAACCCGGCGAGCTGGACCAGCAAAAAGGGCATATTGCTGCCCCACTCGCCGCGCCAGGAGGTAATCCAGCGTTCGAGCAGGGTGTGGTACAAAGGCACGTCGTAGCGGTTGCCCTCGCCCTGGTACCAGCACACGCCCTTGAAGGTGTAGGGGACGATGGGGGCGATCATGGCGTTGTAGAGCACCGTGGGGACGCGGTGCTCGGGGGTGGGCTTGCCTGTCTGTCGGGCCTGGGGCAGGCGCGCCTTGTCCAGCACGGCTTGCAGGTTGGGAATGTCGGCGATGGAGTTTTCAGCCATCCAGCCCTCCTGGGGCGTGCCCCCGTAGGCGGAGACGACGATGCCGACAGGGACGTTCAAATGCTTGTGTATCTCGCGGGCGAAGTAAAAGGCGATCGCGCTCTGGTCGGGCAGCATGGCCGCCGAGACGGGCAACCAGCCCTCCCCTACCCCGCACGCGGTTTGGGGCGTGAGGGCGGTGGCCTTATCGACGGTCAGGATGCGGATCTGGGGGTAGTCGGCGTCCAGGGCGGCCTGCTGGTCGTTGGTGGAGCGCATCTCCATCTCCATATTGGATTGGCCCGAGCAGAGCCATACCTCGCCCAGGAAGACGTCCTTCAAAGTGACGGGCTGGGGCGTGCCGTCCGAGAAGACGATATGATAAGGGCCGCCTGCCTTCGGGGTGGTTACCTGGCCGTGCCAGTAGCCCCACTCGTTGCAGGGGAAAACGGCCGAGGTGGCATCCCAACTGTTGCGCACCGTGACGCGGGAGTTGGGCTTGGCCTGGCCCCAGAGCGAGACGTTGGCGTTTTGTTGCATAACTATGCCGTCGGCAAAGATCGAAGGCAATTGGACCTGGGCGTTGGCTGAAAAGAGGGCCAGGGCGAAAAGGGGGAGCAAAATTCGGGTTTTCATAACGCGAATTTACAAAGGATTTGCTTACTTTGTAAGTTCTAACGATTTTTCGCCATGAAAAGACCGATTTACCTTCTGCCGATGGCCCTGCTGGCGGGCTGCGCAGAGAAACCCCAGACCCCCAACATCATCGTGATCCTGGCCGACGACCTGGGCTACGGCGACGTGAGCGCCTACGGGCAGACCACCCTGCTGACCCCCAACATCGACCGTCTGGCCAACGAGGGGCTGAGGATGGACAACGGCTACGCCACCTCGTCGACCTCCACGCCGAGCCGCTACGCGCTGATGACCGGGATGTACCCCTGGAAAAACGAGAACGCCAAGATCCTGCCCGGGGACGCGCCCCTGATTATCTCGACGCAGCAGTACACCATGCCGCGTATGCTGCAACAGAACGGTTACCGGACCGGGGCGATCGGCAAGTGGCACCTCGGGATGGGCGAAGGGACGATCGACTGGAACAAGGTCGTTACCCCCGGGGCCGACCAGATCGGCTTCGACTACTCGTGCCTGATCGCGGCGACCAACGACCGGGTGCCGACAGTCTACGTGGAGAACGGCGAGGTGGTGGGCCTCGATCCCGACGATCCGATCTCCGTGAGCTACGTCGAGAATTTCGAGGGTGAGCCTACCGCGCTGACCAACCCCGAAATGATGCGGATCGAGTGGGAGCACGGCCACCAGGGGACCATCGTCAACGGCATCCCCCGGATCGGCTTTATGAAGGGCGGGCAGGCGGCCCGTTGGGTGGACGAGGATATGGCGGACTACTTTATGGGCAAGGTCAAGTCGTTCATCGACCAGAAAGACGGCAAGCCCTTCTTCCTATACTACGGTCTGCACCAGCCCCATGTGCCCCGGGCGCCGCACGGACGTTTCGTGGGCTCGACGGGGATGGGCCCGAGGGGCGACGCCATCGCCGAGGCCGACTGGTGCGTGGGCGAGCTTTTGACCTACCTCAAAGAGAAGGGATTATTGGAGAATACGCTGATCTTCTTCAGTTCGGACAACGGTCCGGCACTCAAGGACGGATACAAGGATATGTCGCAGGAGTTGGCCGAGCAGCACGGCCACCTGCCCGCAGGCGGATTGAGGGGCGGCAAATACAGTTTGTTCGACGCGGGGACCCACGTCCCGACGTTCGTTTACTGGCCCGGGACGATCAAGCCCGGGGTGTCGGACGCGTTGTTCTGCCAGATCGACCTGGCGGCGAGCCTCGGCGCGTTGACGGGTGCGGAGGTTCCTGCCGGCCTGGACAGCGAGAACCATCTCCCGGCCCTGCTCGGCAAGAGCGATATGGGGCGCAAAGAGCTGATCCTCGAGGCGGAGAGCAAACTCGCCCTGAGGAGCGCGGAGTACGCCCTGATCCCGCCTTACGACGGCCCCCAGACCAACGGCACGGGGATCGACCTCGGCTACCTGGACCACTGGAGCCTCTACGACCTGAAAGCCGAGCCCGCGCAACGGAAGGACCTTTCGGTGGAGCGTCCCGACGTGACGGCCAGGCTCAAGGAGCGGTTTTACGCCCTTACCGAAGGGTATTACTAAGGAGGATGTGGCGGCGGTGGAGCTGCAGTAATTAAAATACCATAGACTTGAAGGGACTAAAGGTTTTACTTCTATCGTTTCTTTTTTCCGTTCTCGCCAGCGGTGCACTCTCCGCGGCGAGTTACCGGGTAGATGTGGGCGGCACGCTCAACGTGCGCTCGACTCCCGACGCAAACGCCCCGGTGGTCGGCAAACTCAACAACCGGCAGGTCGTAATCGTATATGAAATCGAGGGCCAGTGGGCGCGAATCATCCACGAGGGGCAACACGCCTATGTGAACGCCTCCTACCTGGTCGCCATACCGCAACAGCAAACGCCGTCCGGTCGCGAAAAAGAGCGCGGCATGGCGTCGGGCGGGGCGGCGTGGTTCCTATACATCCTGGCCGGGATGCTGGTTATCGGATATATACTTTGGGAAAACAACGAGGATTCGGTAGGGTCCTTGACCTGCCTGCTGCTGCTGTTTTGCGCGGAGCTGGCCTATTTCTTCCTGTTCGACTTCCTGTTCCCGGATTTCAGGGTAAACGGGCCGATGTGGTTCAGCGATCCGCACACCGTGGGATTCTTTACCGGCATAGTCACAGGATTCCTTTTCTACTGCTTTATCGGCCTGCAACTCTACGTCTCGGTAAACGTTATGGAGGATTACTTCGATGACGAGCTGGGCATGGGCGCGGCGGCGATGGGGATAGGGGCGTTTCTGATGGGGTTGGAGTTCTTCTCCCTGTTCGTCACGCTGGGCTACATCGTCGGCGGGATCGGGTGCGTGCTGCTCCTGGTGGAGATTTACAAGATCCTGTTCATACTGGGCGAGCGCTATACGTGGCCGAAATTTTTCGACGCCCTACTCTACGCCTCCGGCTCCGTCGCGGCGGCCATATTGGTCCACTACACGCCGGGGCAGGTCATGTATGTGATCGATTATTTGGCAAGGTAAGCCGTTATAGCAACCGGTAAACGGCCTCCATGGTGTGTTTGACGTCGAAAAGGCGGGCGCGTTCGAGGGACTGGCGGCGGTAGTGCTCCCTGAGCTTTTCATCGTCTATCATGCGCTTGAGGGCGTGGTAGACCGAATCGTCGCTCTGGTCGGCCAGCAGCCCGTATTGGTCCTCGCCGAGCAGCTCCATCGCTCCGGCCGTGCGGGTGGCAACCACGGGGACGCCCAACGCCAGGGATTCGCAGATCACATACGGAAGGCCCTCCGAGAGCGAGGTGCTCACGAAAATATCGGATTCTTTCAGCCAGGGGAACGGGGAGTCCTGAAAGCCCAGGAAATGGACGTAATCCTGAAGGCCCAACGACTCCTGCAACGCGAAAAGCTCCTGTTTGACGGGGCTGTCCCCGTCTCCGAGCAGTTGTATGTTGAGCGCGTAACCGTCGTTTTTCAGCCTTTTGGCCACGCGTAGCAGGCGGTCGTAGCCCTTCACGGGGGAGAGGCTGCCGATGGTCGTGACCGTCAGCAGGGAGTGCCCGACGGGGGTTTTCTGTGCCGCCTCGCGTATCTTATCGACATCGACCACGTTGTAGATGCAATGCTTGCGCGCGGGCACGCCGTACAACTCACCGAAAGAGTCCATGGCGTTTTGCGAGACGAAGACGATGTCGTCCATTTGCTCGTAGCACGCTTTTTCGCACGAGGCGTCCCTGTGGTGGACCAGGGTGTGGTGGAAATTCCTTAAATCGCAGTGCAGCCAGGTGATGTTCCTTTTGCCCCACCCGGCGACCATAGTGTGGAAGATCAGGGGGATGCCCTCGACGAAGGAGACGATCGCGTCGTATTTTCGGCGCTTGACCGTCCGGCGCACGGCGTACCGCAACAACCCTTTGCGGTTGTACTTCCGGTAGTGCCTCAGGGCCCGGTGCATGAGTGCGGAGCCTTTGTAGGGGCTTTCGGGGGAGAAAAAGGTGGCGACCTCCACCTCGCGGGGGATGTCTTTGAGGTAGACCCCGTCGGGGTGGATTACATATAGGGTAACCCGGTAGCGGGTGTAGTCGAATTGTCGGAGCAGTTCGATCAGTGCCCTTTCAGCGCCGCCGCCGCGCAGGCTGTCGATGATGAAGAGCACATCTTTTCTTTGTGGCATGTACAAAGATAGCGATTATTCGCCTAAATCGAAAGGATCTTGATCGTGTTGAGCAGTTCCCTGTTGATGGGTTTGTCGTTGCGCACGGCCTTGACGAAGGGGACGTAGACGATCTCCTCGTTCTCGATGCCGATCATCACGTTGCGCTGGCCCTCCAACAGGGCGTCGATCGCGGCCTGGCCCATGCGGCTGGCCAGGATGCGGTCGCTGGCCGTGGGCGAGCCTCCCCGCTGGATGTGGCCCAGGATGGTAACCCTCACGTCGTACTGGGGGTACTCCCTTTTGACGCGGTCGGCCAGGCCCATGGCCCCGCCGGTCAGCTCGCTCTCGGCGACCAGCACGATGCTGCTGTTCTTCGATTTGCGGAAACCGTTCTGGATCAGCTCGGCCAACTGGTCGACCTCGGTGGCGATCTCGGGGATGATGGCGGCCTCGGCGCCCGTGGCGATCGCGCCGTTCAAGGCCAGGTGGCCGGCGTTGCGGCCCATAACCTCGATGAAGAACAGACGCTCGTGGGACGAGGCGGTGTCGCGGATCTTGTCGACCGCCTGCATGATGGTGTTCAGGGCCGTGTCGTAGCCTATGGTCGTATCGGTGCCCGAGAGATCGTTGTCGATCGTGCCCGGCAGCCCCACGATGGGGATGTCGTACTCCGAGGCGAAGATCCTCGCGCCGGTCAGCGAACCGTCGCCGCCGATTACCACCAGGGCGTCGATGCCCTCTTTTTTCATCGTCTCCCAAGCCACCTTGCGCCCCTCGGGGGTGGTAAACTCCTGGCAGCGCGCGGTCTTAAGGATGGTTCCGCCCTGCTGGATGATGTTGCTCACGTTCTGGGTCAGCATGGGGAAGATCTCACCCGTGATCAGGCCCTTGTAACCCCTCATAACCCCCTTGACGGAGAATCCGTTGTATATAGCCGCACGGGTAACGGCACGGATGGCCGCGTTCATGGCCGGGGCGTCGCCTCCCGAGGTGAGTATCCCGATGCACTTGATCTCGCTCATTTTCTCTTTCGTTTTTGTCCGGGGCAAAGTTAATAAAATTTTTTATTAATTCGTTTCCACGGGGTAGGAAAAAGCAAAAACCCTGCCGTGAGGGGGCAGGGTTTTCGGGTAAAGGGGTGAGTACGTCAAGTGAAGCGCAGCAGGGGGTGTATCGACTCGTCTTAAGTTTTGTTTAATTCTTGACCAGGCTTTCGATCTCCTCGACGGTAACCGGGGCGCGGCGGGCGCCCAGCAAACGGTTGCCCTCCCGGGTAATCAGCATATCGTCCTCGATGCGGATGCCGCCGAAGTCGCGGTAGGCGTCCAATGCACCGTAATCGATGAATTCGGCGCAACGGTTCTCCTCCCTCCATTTGTCGATGTAGGCGGGGATGAAGTAGATGCCCGGCTCGACGGTCAGCACCATGCCCGGCTTGAGCCTGCGGCCCATGCGCAAAGAGCCCACGCCCAGTTGCTTGCTGCGCTCGACCTCCAGATCGTAGCCGACGTACTTCTCGCCGATGTTCTCCATGTCGTGCACGTCCAGGCCCATCATGTGGCCCAGGCCGTGGGGCATGAACAGGGCCATGGCCCCGGCTTCGACAGCCGCTTCGGCGTCTCCCCTCATCAGCCCCATCTCGATCAGGCCCTGCGCCAGGGTGGTAACGGCGGCCAGGTGGACCTCCTTGTAGTTGACGTCCGGGCGCGAAAGTTCGAAGGCGCGGTCGTTGGCTTTGAGCACCAGGTTGTAGATATCCTTTTGCTGCTGCGAGAAGCGCCCCCCCACGGGGATAGTGCGGGTCAGATCGCTCGCGTAACCCATCGTGCACTCGGCCCCGGCGTCGATCAGCAGCAGTTTGCCGCGCTGCAAGGTGTTGCCGTAGAAGTGGTTGTGCAGGGTCTGTCCGTTGATGGTCACGATCGGGGGGAAACTGACCCCGCCGCCGTACTGGAGGGAGATCCCCTCCAAAGCCCCGGCGATCTCGCGCTCGACCACCCCTTCGCGGCACATGCGCATGGCGGTAACGTGCATTTTATAGGCGATCTCCAGTGAGACCTCGATGCGTTCGACCTCCTCGTCGGACTTGATGTCCCTCTGGGAGACCACGGCCAGAGCCAGCTCCACGGAGGCCCTGTCTGCCACCGCGCTGCGCTTGACGCCCAGCAACGAAGAGATGGCGTTGGCGGTTTCCGCACGGTAGGGGGGCAGATAGTGGATGCGGCGGTTGCTTTTGACGGCCAGCGCGAGTTTTTCGTGGAGCAGGGAGAGGGGCCCAGTCAAGCTGATCCCTGCCTTTTCGCCCAGTTCGGCGATCGTGGGCTGGGGTCCGGTCCAGATGATGTCGTCCATCGTCAAATCGTCGCCGAAAAGCCACTCCTCACCGGTGTCCGCGTCGATCAGGCCGGCCAAAGCGGGGAGGTTCAGGCCGAAGTAGTACAAAAAGGTGCTGTCCTGGCGGAAACGGTAGGTGTTGTCGGGGTAGTTCATCGACGCCTCGCCGTTGCCGGGCAGCAGGATCAATCCGCCGCGCAAAACGCGGTGGCGCAGCAGTGCGCGGCGGGAGGTATAGGTTTGCGGTAAGAACATTCAGGCTTTGATTTGAGTTCCACAAATATAGGAAAAATACTTTAAGTTGCTACGGCAATCCGGGAAATGATTCCACGAACTGAATCGTGAAATCGGGAAACGATTCGACGTACTGGATCGTAAAGTCGGGGAAGGACTCCACAAACTGCCATTTTCCGCACTTGTCCGGAAAGGCACCGACCACCTGCACCTTCAAATCGGGGAAACTGTTGACGATTTTGACCTTGAAATCGGGGAAGGAGGCAACCACTTTGACCTTGCCGTAGAGCGGGACGTCGTTGCACGTGCAGGCGTTGCCCACCCCGGCCGAGCACCAGACCAGGCAGAGGGGTATCAAAAGGAGGAACTTTTTCATGGTCGTACAATTGGTTATAAATGTACGAAAAATTCCCGTCAATAGATAACGATGCCCTTGATTTTTGCGTGGGATTCGAAATCGCTTTCGTCGATCTGCGGGTCGTCGCCGTGCAGGTAGGCGTCGGCCAGTTTCGAGCGGCCGGACTCATTGAGGTCCGACACTTTGAAATCCACCTGGTTGAGATCGACGAAAAGTTCGCCGTCGTTGCGCATCCACGCTTTGCCGCCCGCCCGGAAAAGATCCTTGACCGCCATGCCCGGGGAGATGCCCTCGGGGGAAGCGACGTTCTTTGTAAAGACCTCGATGGAGGCTATCGCGGCACCGAAGAGGTTGGCGTCCATGACCGGCTCGCCGTTCAAAGTGAAGTGCAGGACGGTGTAGCTGCCCTCGTAATCCTCTATGGTTTCGGACGTAACGGCGTCGTACAGGCCGTCGCATGTGCCCGGGACCTCCTCTTCGGTCATCCCGAGCAGGATGGGGTCGACCCCCGTTTCGGTGGCGGTAAACAGGGCCCCGGGCTTGGTTTGTGAGCCGCAGGCGGCCATCAGGATCGCGGCGCAGGCTATCAGCAGATTTTTCATGGAATTGAAAGGTTTAATGACCTGAAAGGTAAGAAATATATCGTTAGGTTTTATCTTTGCGGCATGAAAAGTAAAGCAGGACGGAAAATAATAGGGTTCGCGGCGTGGCTTGCGGCGGGGTTCGCGGGGTTTGCCGGCCTCTATTTGCTGGCGGGCTGGGGCTGTTCGCGCATCGTGGTCGGCGGGAAGGAAAAGGCGCCCGACCAGGTCGGCATCTACATCATGACCAACGGGAAGCATACCGACATCGTCATGCCGGTGCGCAACGAGGTAATCGACTGGAGCGTGGAGCTGCCCTTCAGCAATAATGTTTCGCCGGACACGGTGTACAGCTACCTGGGGCTCGGATGGGGCGACAAGGGCTTCTTCCTCGATATGCCCACGTGGGACGATTTGACCTTCCGGTTGGCCTTCAACGCGGCGTTCTGGTGCAGCACGACCGCCATGCACGCGACCTATCACAAGCGGGTGGCCGAGGACGCGATGTGCCGCCGGATCGGGATCAGCTGTGAGCAGTACGCCCGGCTGGTGGAGTTTATCAAAGGGCGCTTCATCACGGACAACCAGGGGCATTTCGTCAACATCCCCACCAATGCGGCCTACGGGCCGTCGGACGCGTTCTACGAGGCGCGGGGGCGGTACAACCTCTTCTATTCGTGCAACACCTGGGCCAACGACGCTTTGGCGGCGGCGGGGCAACGCCACTGCCTTTGGACCTTCTCGGACAGGGGTATCTTTTTGATCTACGAATAGGCTTGGTTTATCGGGGCGAATTATTACCTTTGCGTTACGAAATTTTATGTGGGTAACTCTCCTCGTTAAAGGCATACTGATCGGCTTGCTGGCCTCCATTCCGCTGGGGCCTATCGGGGTGTTGTGCATCCAGCGCACGCTGAGCAAAAGCCACAAATCGGGCTTTATCTCGGGGCTGGGGGCGGCCACGACCGATATCTTCTTCGCCGCCATCGCCCTGTTCTCGCTCTCGGTGGTAATGAGTTTTATCGAGCACCACATGATGCTGATCAAGCTGATCGGCGGCGTGTGCGTGGTCGGGGTCGGGATCATGATCTTTACCACCAATCCCGTCGTGCAGATCCGCCGCAACCGGGCCGGGGTAAGCAACCTCTGGCAGGACTACATCTCGATGTTCGTTTTTACCGCCGCGAATCCGGCCTTTATCCTGATCTTCGTGGCCCTGTTCGCCACCTTCGGGATCGACTCGTCGATCGGGCTCATCGACGGGCTGGTCATGATCCTGGGCGTGGGCGCGGGCGGGGCGTTGTGGTGGTTCTGTTTGACCTCGCTGGTGAGCATGTTCCGAAACCGGTTCAGACCGCGCCACCTGCTCTGGATCAACAGGATCTCGGGGGCGGTCATCATCATTTTGGGCGTGGCTGCGTTGTTTACGCTGCTGCCCCGCTTTAGCATCCCTGTTAACAATGTGCTCAAACAATAAGATCATCATCGCCATCGACGGTTTCTCGTCATGCGGGAAAAGCACCTTCGCCCAGCGCATCGCCGCGGAGTTGGGCTACACCTTCGTCGATACGGGGGCGATGTACCGCGCCGTGGCCCTTTTCGCCCTGCGGCAGGGTGCGATCTCGGCTGACGGGGTTTTGGATGAAAACAAGCTGCTCGGGGAGCTTTCCGGGCTGGATATAGGTTTCAGGTTCAACCCCGCACGCGGGGCGAGCGACATATACCTCAACGGGGAGTGCGTCGAAAAGGAGATCCGCTCGCCCGAGGTAAGCCGCGCGGTAACCTCCGTGAGCCAGGTCGAGGCCGTGCGCCACAAACTGGTCGCCTTGCAGCAGGCCATGGGCGCGCACAAGGGGATCGTGATGGACGGGCGCGACATCGGCACGGTGGTCTTCCCGCAGGCCGAGCTGAAGATCTTCATGACCGCCGACCCCAGGGTCCGGGCGCAGAGGCGCTACGACGAGCTCCGGGCCAAGGGCGAGGAGGTAAGCATGGAGTGGGTCGAGCAGAACATCCGCCAGAGGGATATGGCCGACCAGCAGCGCAAGATCTCGCCGCTGAAAAAGGCGGACGACGCGATCGTATTGGACAACAGTGACATGACTATACCCGAGCAGATGGTATGGGTAATGGAGAAGATAAAAGGGGTTTGCGTATCGAGATAGATCCCCAAGCGGGGTGCTGCTTCGGCGTGGTCAGGGCCATCTCCAAGGCCGAGGAGGCGCTGGGCGGCGGCGAGCGGGTGCTCTGTTTGGGCGATATCGTCCACAACCGGGTCGAGATGTCGCGCCTGGCGGCCCTGGGGCTGCGCAGTGCGGGGTTGCAGGAGTGCCTGGACGCGAAGGAGGCGACCGTGCTGATCCGCGCCCACGGCGAGCCCCCCTCGACCTTCGAAGCGTTGGAGGGGCGCCGGGTGGTCGACGCGACCTGCCCCGTGGTGGCCTCGTTGCAGAAGCGGGTCAAGCAGGCGCACGAAGAGATGCAGCGCGCGGGCGGGCAGGTCGTTTTGCTGGGCAAGCGCGGGCATGCCGAGGTGGAGGGGCTTGTGGGCCAGGTGGGCGGCGACGTGGCGGTGATCGAGAGCGTGGAGGAGTTGGACGGGCTGGATTTTTCGCGCCCCATCCACCTGCTCTCCCAGACCACGCAGAGCCTGGGGTTGTTCGAGCGGGTGAGCGGGGAGATCCTGCGCCGGGCGGCGGACCCCAAGACGGTGAAGATCGACGACACGATCTGCCGGCGGGTCTCGGGGCGTGAGCAGCAACTGGGCGAGTTCGCTCGGCAATTCGACGCCGTGCTCTTCGTGGCGGGGAAAAAGAGTTCGAACGGGATGGCCCTTTTCGAAGTATGCAAAAAGGCCAACCCGAAGAGTTATTTCATCGAGGATGAGAACGACATCGAGTTTCAATGGCTCGGAGGTTGTAACAGCATAGGGATCAGCGGGGCGACTTCGACCCCGGAATGGCAAATGGAACGGATAAAAGAGTATATCTATGGCTTACCTTAGACGATCGTTGAAATACATGGCCCAGCTTATTTTGCTGATGGCGGTAATCATCCTGTTGATGAAACTGGGCGGCGGTTACGCCAGCTTCGGCGAGGCCTTCAAGGCGGCTTTCGTCTCCCAGAGGGCCTTGCTGTTGGGGATCGTGGTCGTGGCGCTGGCCGCCAGCTACCCCGCTTTCGGCTTTGTCAAAAGGCGGGTCAATGTCGATTTGAAAACCAAAAAGGACGAGGCCGTCGAGGCGCTGGAGAAGAGCGGCTACGATCTGGAATCGCAAAGCGGCAACGCCATGACCTTCAGGGCCGAGAGCCTGTTCAAACGCTTCACGCTCTGTTTGTTCGAGGACAGGCTTACCCTTACCGACAACGGCGACGGGACCTCCACGCTGTCGGGCATACGCAAGGAGGCATCCAAAGCGGAGTGGTACTTAAACCGGATCGAAGAATGAAAGGGTGGATGAAAAGCGATATCGCCGTACTGCTCAAGCGGCTGGCGGTGGTCTATCTGGCGTGCATCATCTGCCAGGTAATCTTTTACTATTACAACTTCGACCTGCTCGGGAGCATCTACCGGCGCGAGTTGCGGGGAATCTTCCAGGGTGCGCTGGTGTTCGACACGGTGTCCGTGCTCTGGATCAACGCGCCCCTGATCCTGCTCTCGCTGCTTCCGCTGCGCCTGCGTGAGAGGCACTGGTACCAGAACACGCTGCTCGGCATCTTCTACGCGGCGGGCGCGGCGCTGATTTTGCTCAACTTCGCCGACATGGTCTTCTTCCACCAGACCAACAAGCGGCTGACCTACGAGGTGCTGGCGGGGAGCGACCTGAAGCATGCCTTCGATTTGGTGGTCGCCTTCGGTAAGAAGAACTGGTACATGCTGGCGCTGGCCGGCGTGCTGATCATCGGGCTGGTCAGCCTGGGACGCATCAGCGCGGGCAGGCGGGGCGAGGATTTGCGTTTCGGGGTCCCCAAAACGCCCGTCAAATCGCCGCTGAATTACCTGCTGGTCAATACCGCCATCCTGGTCGCCGCCCTGGGGCTGACCTGGGTGGGGATCGACAGCGGTTTTTCGAGCCACAGGCCCTTGAAGATGAGCGACGCGATCAGCTACACCGCATCGCCACAGAAGGCCAACATCGTACTGAGCAACCCGTTCTGCATCATCCGCACCTGGGGCAAGCAAGCGGAGAGAGTCGAGCGTTACTTCGAAAAGGTGGAGCTCGACGAGATCTTTACCCCGGACCACTACCCCAACGCGGCCTTCGGGTCGCAACTGGGCTTCAGGAATATCGTGATCCTTGTTTTGAACGGCTGGAGCGCCGGGTGCTCGGCGCTGTTCTCGCCCGACGAGCATCCCGACGGGAAGACGTGCACCCCCTTTATCGACTCGCTCGCTCGGGAGGGCTTCTACCTGACCCGCGCCTACGCCAACGCACCCGACCTGGAGCAAGCGTTGCCCGCCATCCTGGGGTCGATCCCCTCGTTCCGGACCTCGTTCGTGCGCATGGAGGAGTCTCTGGCCGAGAATATGGCCTTGTCGCGTTCGCTGCGGCGCTACGGCTACACCAACACCCTGTTCTGCGGCAGGCCCTCCAAGAGCATGACCGGATTCGAGCCTTACGCGTGGAGCGCGGGCATCGAGCGGGTCTACGCCATGGAGGAGTACCAGCAGGCCAAAGGCAACAAGGATTACGACGGGGCGCGCGGGATCTGGGACAAACCCTACCTGCAATACGTGGCCGAGACGCTTCCCGGTCATAAAACGCCCTTCCTGACGCTGGTGGTCAACACCACCTCGTCGGCGCCGTTTACCACGCCGGGGCAAAGCAATGGCGATCCGTTGCAGAGCGTCGCCTACGCCGACGAGGCGCTGAGGGGCTTTTTCGAGGAGTGCAAAAAGGCGTACTGGTACGAAAAATCGCTCTTCGTGGTGGTGGGCTGCCGCACGCCGGGCGACAACCTCCCGGGCGAGGACTCGAGCCCGAGGGGGCGCTTTAGGATCGGGATGGCCTTCTACACCCCCGACGGCGCGCTCAAAGGCGCGGACAGCGACGCGGCCCAGCAACTCGACGTCATGCCCACGCTGTTGGGGCTGGTCGACTACGACCATCCCTATTTCGGTTTCGGGCGCGACCTGCTGGGCGAGCCCCACAGGACGCCCATGGCTGTCAACTACTTCGAGGATGAGTACCAGTTGATCGACAACGACCTTTCAATCCGGTTCAGCGGCGGGAAGGTTACGTCGGCCTGCGCGAGCGGCGACAAGATGTGCGAGACGGACGTCTCACAGGACCCGGTGTACCGCGAGGCGGTGTACAAGGCCGAAAGGAGTCTCAAGGCCATCATCCAGCAGTACTACGATCATGTAGAGCGCAAAGATTTTATCGTCAACTGAGGCTGCACATATCGCACGCCATATTTCACACATCCTCCTTCCTTTCAATCCTCACGTACTTTTAGTACGCTCCGGTTGAAAGGTCGGACGATGCGCAAAATCTGACGCACGCTATGCACAGCCCCCCACCCCCTCTGACAGGAAGGGGCAAATAATTCCGATATAAATGATTACTGCTCCGCAGGGACGACCAGGTTGCCGCCGTAGGGTTTTTTGCGGTCGAGCGACGATTTGCCTGTAAAGGTCGCCGCCGCTTGCGTACCGGCGGCTTTGGTAACCCGGGAGGCCTGGGCTACGGGTTGGCCGGTGATGTCGGCGATCGCACGGGCGAAAAGGAGCTCTTCGGGGTCGCCCAACTCTTTCCAGACCCAGGAGGCGTCTTGGGCGAACTCGGTGCATTCGAAGCCGGGGGTGGGAGAAAGGCCGCCGGAGTAGGCGCCGAAGCCTTTGTTGTTGCTCAAACTGAAGGTAATCGGGCGCGCGGAGTACTTGTAGCCGTCCAGCGTCTTTTCGTAGAGCACCGACCCGACGTTCTTGCCCTCGGTCAGGCCGCCCACGCGGATGGCCTCAAAATCGACGCCGTCCAGGGCGTTGATCAGCAGCTCGCTGGCCGAGGCCGACCAGTTGGAGACGATCACGTAGACCTTATTCAGGCCGGGGATGTGGGTCCCGGCGCCCGATCCGGTTCCCACACGCTTGGACGAAAGACTCATTTCATCCTCTGTAAGGAAAGGCCATTTTTCGCTCTGGGGGTTGGTTTTGGCGTTGTAGGTGAGCGTGGCAAAGGCTATCCGAGTGGCTTCGTTGCCAGCAGCGACGCTTTGCGGGGCGATCATACTGGTCAGCAACTGGCAGCAGGTGACCTGTCCGCCGGGGTTGTACCTCAAATCGACCACCAGGTCGGTGGCCTGCTTGGCGACGAACTTGCGGAAGACATCCTTCAAATCGTCGTCGTAGTCGTGTTCGGATGTGGTAAGGCCCGAGGCGAACTGGGTGTAGTGCAGGTAGGCGATCTTGTGGGATCCCACCGTGACCACCGTGTCCACACGGATCGGGTGGTCTTCCAGACCCGTGGTCGAGGTCAGCCTCACAAAGCCCGCATCTTCCCTTGCGGTCGCGGTCAGGTGGACCAAATCGAAACGCACGTTCGATCCGCTGGTCAGCAAAGGGACCATCTCGTCGTAGTTGCGGTCGGTGATCTCGTCGCCGTTGATCCTGACGATCGCGTGCTCGCGGGTAATGCCCTTCAAGGCGGCCGGGGAGCCGGGCAGCACGTAAAGGATCTTGAAATAGTAGTAGGTCGTGCCGGGCGTGCGGGTTTCGTTGTACACCACGCCGTATTCGAATCCGTAGCTTTCGCCCTCGATCAAAGCCGTCGGGACGCCCTTGGACGCCTGGGCGGAGGAGGTGGATTCGCGCTCGATGTAGGAGTAGTGATAGCCGTCCTTGCCGTCGGCGGAGACGCACAGCGAGTGGAAAAACTCTTCCCAATCGAGTTTATTGTTCACGCTGGAGGGGATCTGGTCGTACCACAGGTAGCGTTTTTTCATCACGTCGTTGAGGATCCATTTCTGGTAATCGTTCAACTCGGTCGAGCCGTTGCCGTTGTTCGTGCCGCCGGGGTCCTTCTCCTGGCAGGAAAACAGGCAGAGGGCGAGTATGGGAATCAGGAAAAGTCTTTTCATTGAGGGAATAACGTAAAAAAACACACCGTATTACTGCAAAGATAGCGTGTTTGGTGCAAAAATCGAACCTTTAGCCGAAAATCGGGCTTCTGCCGCGCGGTTTCATTTTCCCGATGCGTCTCGCTTGTACTGCGCGGTCCTTTGGACCAGTTCGGCGAGTATCTCGGCGTAAGCGGGGTCCGGGGCCAGGTTGGTCGTCTCGTAGGGGTCGTTTTTGAGGTCGTACAGGGTCAGCCACTCGTTGCCGTCGGCGGCATAGCGGATGTATTTGTACCTGCCGCCGATAATGCCCTCGCACTCGGGCAGGTGGATGCCTTTGGGATTGAAGGAGTATTCGTAGTAGTAATCCTTGCGCCAGTTTTTGGGCGTTCCGCCGTAGAAAGCGGCCAGGGAGGCTCCCTGCATGGCGGCCGGGGCCTCCACGCCCGCGAAGGCCAGGATGGTGGGGGCTATGTCGATGTTCAACGCCAGTTGGTCGACGGTCTTGCCGCGTTTCTTTTCGGGTGTGCGGCCGTCGCAGATGATCAGCGGCAGGCGCACCGACTCCTCGTGGGCGAACCATTTGCCCGCCAGGCCGTGCTCGGCCAGGTAGTAGCCGTTGTCGGCCATGTAGATGATGACGGTGTTCTCCATCAGCCCCTGCTTTTTAAGCTCCTCCATCATCAGGCCCACCTGGCGGTCGACGCCCGTGATCAGGCGGAAATATTTTTTGGTCGTGGCCTGGTACATGCTGTCCGTAGCGAAGCGGTACCTCCAGCGCACGCGGGCCTCGTTCTCCTTGTTCTTGGCCCCGGAGTAGCGGAACCAGTCGGGGAAGTCCAGGTAGTACTTGTCGTCGCGGGTGTAGGGGTACGGGATAAAATCGTCCTGGTAGAGCTGCATATCGCGGGGCTCGGCGGGGAACTCCTCGCCGCCTTTGGCTCGCTCCTCGTCCTGGCAGTGGGGGGCCTTGAAGCTGACCGAGAGGCAGAAGGGCTTATCCTTGTCGCGGGCCTGCAAAAATTCGAGAATCTGCTTGCCCTGGCGCACGGTCATGTGGTCGCCCTCGCCGGGTTGGCTGTCCCAGTAGCGGCCTTGCCCGGTAAAGGTGCGGAAATAGTCGTAGGCCTCCTTGGGCACGCCCTGGTCATCGCCCACGCCGTACTTGCCCAGAAAGGCGGTGTAGTAGCCCGCGTTGCGCAACTGCACGGGGTAGCTGTCGGCGAGCTGCGCGGGCGAGAGGTGGCGGTCGAAGCCCGTGATGCCGTGGCAGGCCTGGTGCTGGCCGGTAAAGATCGAGGCGCGCGAGACGCAACTGATCGAGGTGGTGGCGTAGGTGTTGCGGAAGTAGATCCCGTTGCGGGCCAGCCCGTCGATCGCGGGGGTTTGGATGACCGGGTTGCCCGCGCAGCCCATCGCGTCCCAGCGCTGGTCGTCGGTCAGGATAAAGATGATGTTGGGGCGTTGGACGGGAGCTTTCGCCTTGGCCTGGACGGCGGTGGCGGTCATGGCCAGCGGCAGGGTCAACAAAAAAGATGTTTTCATATCGGTTCGTTTACTTTCTGGCTTCAAGTTTCCAGTCGCCTTCCCCGGCGACGAATTTGATGTATTTGGCGTTCGTCGCGCCGGGCTTCAACCCCTCGGCGGGAGCGAAACGCCCGCGTTTCCAAATGGCGCGGCCCTTGTAAAGCACCTCTTTGACCCCGGCGGCCGGGATGCCGATATCGGCCACCGTACCTTCGGGGACGCTTACCTCCAGGGTAAAGGTCTTGCCGTTGTCGGCAAACGAGGCGGCGATCTCTCCCGCCACCGAGACGAATTGCGCACTGGCCTGCTTCAAACCGGCGGGGTCAGGCATGACCTGGAAGCGTTTAAAGCCCGGCTCCACGGGGCTGATCCCGCAGACGTACTGGTACAACAGGGTCAACCCGCCGCCGCTCCACGCGTGGTTCATCGTGCCGCCGCCGAAGCCCTTCGCACCCACTCCCCACCCTTCGTACAGGGTGGTGCAGTCGGGATCGTCGACCTGCTCGGCGAAGCGGCGTTTGTGGCGCTCCAGGCCGTACTTGCCCTGGCCGATCATAAAGAGTGCCTCGGTCACGTACTTCTCCATATAAGGGCTGGCATACTCCTGGGTCTTAATCACTTCGAAGATGGCCGGATAGAGCTTTTCGGGCACCATGCCTGCCACCACGGCAAGGGCCTGCACACGGTCGTCGGTATCCCCGGTGTAGTCGGGGCTGCGGTAGGCCTTGCCGTTCCAGAATTTTCGGTTGAAACCCTCTTTGAGGCGCTCCATCGCGGCGGCGTACTCCTGCACGTCGGCCTCGCGGCCAATCACTTCGGCCATGTTGCGCGCGCCCTTTAGGGCGAGGCTGTACCAGGCGTTGAAAAGGGCCGGTTTGTCGACGTTGATCCCCCAGTCGCCCCAGGTCCAGCCCCCCTGGCGGAATGCCACCGTGCCGTCGGCTTCGATCGTCCACGCTTTGAGGTAGCGGCGCACCCCGTCGTAGAGGTCCTCGATGGGCTTCCGGTCGCCCGTGTTGAGGTAGTAGTTCCAAAAGCCGTAGTACCCCACCGAGGCGAGCATCTGGCCGGGCAGCTCGCTGTTGTAGTTGGAGGATGGGACGGGCGAATAGATCGACCCGTCGGGGCGCTGCCAGCCGATCAGCTCGTACATCCCTTTTTTCATCAGCAAATGGCTCTTCGGGTCGAGCGCGTAGAAAGCCTCGCCCGACTCGTTCACTTCGTCGCCCCACCATTGGGCGCGCTCGCGGTCGGGGCAATCCATGTAGGTATCGCGCATGGTAACGTAGAGCGTCCGTACCGCTTTTTGGTTCAGGCGGTTGAAGAATTCGTCGCTGCACTGGAATTTGCCCGTGAATTCGGTGTCGTAGCCCGTCTCGCGGTACATGACCTTCTCGGGCTTCAGCCCCTTGGGTAGCAGGTAGTACATTTTGTGGCCGTTGATCCAGCCCAGGCTCTCGTACTCCTGGATACCCGGTTTGGCGATGTACTCGGCCCGCAGGTTATAGGGTCCGCCGCCGGTGTAGTGGTCGGTAAGCATGACGATCCTCTCGCCGCCCTTCGCGTCGACCTTCAGCCAGGGGTTGGCGTGGAGGTTGTAGGGCATCGTGCAGACCAGCGTATCCAACTTTTCGCCCGGTTTGAGCTCCGTGGAGACATACTCGCGCAGGCCGAAATTCTTGAACTGGGGGATGACCCGGTCGTGGAGCTTGCCCCAGGGGGCGGATCCTTCCGTGCCTATCTCCCGTGCCGGATGCCAGGGCTTGCCCTTGAGCTCGCCGGCCATCCAGCCCTCGACGTCGTAGTTGGCGTCGAAGCCAATGCTCGACTCGCTCAGACGGAAGTTGGGCCATGGCTGGGCGGGGATAAAGAAAGCGGGATGGACCATCGCTTTCCAGCTCCCGTTGCTGGAAATTTTGACGGCCGGGCAGTCGAACAGCAAACCCGCCTTGCCGCTCGGGTTATGGGAGAAGCCCTCCTTGCCGAAGTGCCAGACCAGGATGGCGACCGTGTTGCCGCCCTCTTTGAGCCAGGGGGCGAGGTCTACCGCATCGCAATAGGTATCCTGCGGGTTGGGGCCGCGTTTGACGCCGCCCTCGAGTAGGACCGGTTGGTTGTTGATCCACAGCCAGTACTTGCTGTCGACGGCGATCCGGGCCACCGCTTCGGCGGGTTTGGCGTCGAGTTTAAAATCGCTGCGGAAACAGAGCCACTCGCCGGTGGCGCTCTGGCTCTCGACGGCCGTGATCCATTTCGCCTGTCCGAAGCAGAGGGCGGGAATCAGGGCGGACAGCAACAGGAGTCTCTTCATCACACGAAAGTTTGGTAGTTTAACTAAGTCAAAGGTAAGCAAAAAAGCCGGGGTTCAGGCTGCACGGCAAGGGAGAATGTGGCTTTATTGTAACCAACCTTTGCACAAATTGCTATCTTTGCATCGTGAAATTCCGCGCGACCCTTTTCTTATTGCTATGTGCCGTCCCCGTCTGGGGACGTCCCGTAACCGGGCGGATTACCGACAGCGCGACGGGCAATCCCCTGCCGGGCGCTTCGGTCAGGGTGGAGGGCAGCTCCCGGGGGACGACCTCCGACGCGCAGGGCCTCTACCGCATCGAGGTGGAGCGCGAAAACGCGACCCTGAAAGTTACCTACATCGGCTACACCCCCAAAGAGGCCCCCGCCAAAGGCAGCGAGATCGACTTCGCGCTCGATCCCGACGTCAGGCAGATGGAGCAGATCTCGGTCGTCTCGCGCGGCTCGGGACCCGTGCTGAGCCGGATGGGGACGGGCATCGAAAAGCTCTCGATCGCCCAGGTCAAGGCCATGCCCGCTTTGCTCGGCGAGGTCGACATCCTCAAGGCCGTCCAGTTGCTGCCTGGGGTCACGCCCGTCAGCGAAGGGGGGTCCGGATTCAGCGTGAGGGGCGGCTCGCCCGACCAGAACCTGATCCTGCTGGACAACGCGGCGGTCTACAACGCATCACACCTGCTGGGATTCTTCTCGGTCTTCAACAACGACGCCATCAGCGGCCTGGAGCTCTACAAGGGCGATATGCCCCTCAAATATGGGGGCAGGCTCTCCTCGTTGCTCTCGGTGCAGAGCCGCAAGGACGACCCCGAGAGTTTCGGCATGGAGGGCGGCATCGGCCTGATCTCCACGCGGCTGACCCTGCGCGGGCCCTGGGGCGAGAAGACCTCCTGGATGGCGGGTTTCAGGCGGAGCTACGCCGACCTGTTCTTAAAACTCTCATCGGACAAGGACCTGCGCAAAAGTTCGATCTACTTTTATGATTTGAACGGCAAACTCTCGCATAAATTCTCCTGGCGCGACCGCCTCGACTTTTCGGGCTACTTCGGCAAGGACAATTTCTCGGCCCCGGCCGGGATGTTCAAGTACGGCAACGGGACGGGGGCGCTGAACTGGACGCACACCTTTCACGAGGGCTTCCAGGCCGTGACGGGGGCGCTTTTTAGCGACTACTCCTACGCCCTGGGGTCGGATATCGGCATGGAGGGGGCGGCCTGGAAGAGCAAGATCCGGGACTTCACGCTCCGCACCGATTTCGACCAGCACTTCAACAAGTGGTTCAACCTGAGCTACGGGGCGAGCTCCACGCTCCATTTGATCGACCCGGCGACCGCCACGGCCGAAGGGTACGCCGAGTACAAGACCCCGAAAGGCAACGCGTTGGAGCACGCCCTATACCTCTCCAACGAACAATCGCCGACCAAATGGCTCACGCTGCGGTACGGCCTGCGGTGGTCGTTGTTCCAGAACATGGGGGCCACCACGTCGTACATCTTCGATGCGGAGCATGACCTGGCCGACTCGCTGGTCTACGGCAAAGGGAAGATATTCAACCACTACCAGAGACTCGAACCCCGCATCGGGGCGGTGGCGTTGTTGGGCGAGCGCTCCTCGATCAAGGCTTCCTACGCGCGCAACGTGCAGTATTTGCAGCAGGCCGAAAACTCCTCGGCGGGGAGCCCTTTGACGATCTGGTTCCCGGCCAGCCCCAACGTGAGGCCCCAGACGGCGGACATCCTCTCGGCGGGCTACTTCCACGACTTTTTCGACCACGCGGTCGAGGCCTCGGTGGAGTTCTACTACAAACGCCTGCACAACGTGATCGACTTCGCCGACCACGCCCAACTGCTGCTGAATCGCACCCTGGAGGGGGAGATCCGCACCGGGCACGGCCACAGCTACGGCATGGAGGTCATGGTGCGCAAGAACCATGGAAGGCTGACGGGCTTTGTGAACTACACCCTGTCGCGCTCCGAAAGGACCATCCCCGAGATCAACGGCGGAAAGAGCTACCTGGCCCCCTACGACAAGACCCATTGCGTGAACATCGTGGCCAACTGGTCCTTCTCGCCCAAGGTAAGCGCCTCGGCCGTGTGGGTCTACGCGACGGGCAACCCGACCACCTACCCCACCGGGCGCTTCCAGATCGGCAACAACTATTTTCCCATCTACTCGGGGCGCAACGAGTACCGCAAGCCCGACTACCATCGGCTCGACCTCTCGCTGAACTACATCCCAAAACCAGACAGCAGGAAGCGTTGGAAGAGCGAGTGGAACCTCTCGATCTACAACGCCTACGCCAGGAAGAACGCCTGGATCATCACCTTCAACCAGGACGGGGCCTACCCGCAGGCGGAGATGACCTACCTGTTCAGCATCATCCCGTCGATCACTTACAACTTTAAGTTTTGAGGGCGCGGATTACCATATTCCTGTCGGCGCTCCTGGCCTCGTGCACGGTCCCCTTCGAGATCGACACGAGGGACTCGAACCCCGTGCTGGTCATCTACGGGGTGCTGTCCGATCTGACCGACAACCAGTACGTCACGGTCAGCGTATCGGCCCCCTACTTCAGCGACGAGCCCGACCAAATGGTCGGCGACGCCGAGGTGTGGATCGAGCCCACCGAGGGGATGATCATCCCCTACCTGTCGCGCCCCGACTCGCCGGGGCTCTACCAGAGCGCGTTCCCCTTCGACCCGGTCCCGGGCAGGGGCTACACATTGAACGTCTCGCTCGACTTCGACGGGGACGGCATCCCGGAGCTGTACCAGGCCTCGACCACCGTGATCACCCCCATACCGATCGATTCGATGCAGATACGCAACGTCGATATCATGGGCTATATGCTCTACGGGGCCTACCTCTACGCACAGGACCCCCCGAGCGAGGATTACTACCTCTCGCGCTTCGTGCTGAACGATTCGCTGGTCAACAACTCGATCATCGACCTGGCCACGATGGACGACCAACTCTTCAACGGCCAGTACATCAATGGGATATCACTGCAACTCTTCAGCGACTCGCGCTCGCCCTCGCCCGACAACATCAAGCGCGAGCACCTCAAGCCGGGCGACGTGCTGACCCTCTACCTGAGCCGGATCGAGCGCGGCTATTACGACTTTATCAACCAGTGCCAGCACCAGCAACAGGGCGAATCGCCCTTCTTCGGGGGGCCTCCCTCGAACATCGTAACCAATCTGACGGGCGGCGCGGTGGGCTACTTCGCGGGGTACAGCTCCTCGTCGGTAACAAGGGAGGTAACCGAATAAACGCTGACCATGAAATCCCTCGCTCCCCTACTCCTCTCCCTGCTACTCCCCCTGCTGCTGGCCGGCTGCACGGTCCCCATAGAGATCCACACCGACGATTCCGACCCGGTGGTGGTCATCAGCGGGACACTTTGCGACTTGCAGCAGTACCAATACGTGAGCGTGGGCCTCTCGACGCCCTATTTCAGCGACGAGCCCAACCCGGTGGTCAACAACGCCAACGTGTGGGTCGAAAGCTCCGACGGGCAGGTAATCCCCTTTCGGCTGACCGTCACGGCGGGCCTGTACGGCAACGGGGATAACACCCCGATGATCATCACGCCCGGAGTCGCCTACACGCTCCACGTGGAGGTGGATTCCAACGACGACGGCATAGAGGAGCACTACACGGCCGTCTCCACGCCCATCGAGGCCATTGAAATCGATTCGATGAAGATGCGCCCGTTCAACATCATGGGGCGCGAATTTTACAGCGCCGACATCTACGCGCAGGATCCCCCCTCGGCGGATTACTACCTTGCACTCTTCCAGCTCAACGGCCGTCCCATCAACGACCAGGTCAGCAAGCGAAGCATCATGGACGACAACCTGTTCAACGGGCAGTACATGCAGGGCATCTCACTGCAATTCATGGACGTCAGGCCCGACGAGGGTGATGGCTATTTCGTCAGGCCGGGCGACGATATCTTCCTCTGGTTTTGCAGGATCGAGCGCGGCTACTACAACTTTATCAACCAGTGCCAGGAGCAACTCGAAGGCGAGGTGCCCTTCTTCGGGGGTCCGCCCTCCAACATCACGACCAATTTGACCGGCGGCGCGGTGGGGTATTTCGCCGTCTATTGCGCCTCGAGCACTTCGGCGGTCGTCGGGGAGTAAGGCACTACCGGGGAATAAATTTTCCGCTACCGGGGCAGGCCCTTGAACGTGAGCTGCGCGGCGTGGCGTTCGGGGGAGAAAACCCCTTCACAGTAGGCTATGCGGCCGTTCAGGATCGTGGTCTGCACGCGGTTGCGGAGGGTCGTGGCTTCCAGGGGGGACCAACCGCACTTGTAGAGGATGTTTTCGGGGGCGACGGTCCACTCCGAATCCGGGTCGACGATCACCACGTCGGCGTACATTCCCGCATCCAGAAAGCCCCTGCCTTCGACGCCGTAGCGCATGGCCGGGGCGTGGCACATTTTTTCGACGACCTGGTCCACAGACAAAACGCCCTGACGGGAGAGTTCCAGCATCGCGGTAAGCGAGTGCTGCACCATGGGCGCGCCCGAGGGACACTCCCAGTAGGGGCGGGACTTCTCCTCCCGGGTGTGGGGGGCGTGGTCGGTGGCCACCACGTCGACCTTGTTATTGAGCAGGCCTGCGCGCAGGGCGTCGCGGTCGCCTTGGGTCTTGATCGAGGGATTCCACTTGATCAGGTTGCCTTTTTCCGCGTAATCCTCCAGCGAGAACCAAAGGTGGTGGACGCAGACTTCGTTGGTTATTTTCTTATCTGATAACGGTTTGGCGTCGAAAAGGGCCAGTTCGCACGCGGTGCTCATGTGCAACACGTGGAGGTTGGAACCGTAGCGGTCGGCCAGGGAGACGGCTTGGGCAGAGGAGCGGTAGCAGGCTTCGGCGCTGCGGATCTCGGCGTGGTAGGCGGGCGGGATCTTGTCCCCGTAGCGGGCTTTGAAGTCGGCGGCCAGTCGGCGGATCATCGCCTCGTCCTCGCAATGGGTGGCGATCAGCACCGGGCTCCGGTCGAAAATGGCCGCCAAAGTCTTGGGATCATCGACCAGCATGTTGCCCGTGGAGGAGCCCATAAAGAGCTTCACGCCGCAGATCTTCTTCGGGTCGAGGGCGGCTATCTGCTCTATGTTGTCGTTGGTAGCCCCGAAATAGAAGGCCCAGTTGGCGTGGCTCGTCTCTTGCGCGCGCTCGTTCTTGCGCTCCCATTCCCCTATCGAGGTTGTCGGCGGGACGGTGTTGGGCATATCCATAAACGAGGTCACGCCCCCGGCCACGGCGGCCGCGGACTCGCTGGCGATGTCGCCCTTGCGGGTGAGGCCCGGTTCGCGGAAGTGGACCTGGTCGTCGATCACGCCGGGGAGCACCAACTTGCCCCGGGCGTCGATGCGTCGGCCACGAAAATTATCCTGTAATTCGGCGGGATAGCTCCCTTCTCCGGTGGCGGCGATCCGGTCGCCGGAGATCAGCACGTAACCGGAAAAGCTGCGGCCCCGGTTGACGATCGTTCCGTTTTCGATCAGCAGATCCATCTCAGCAGCTTCGTTTCGAGGGTTTGATGCACCTGAAACGCAGGCCGATCACCCCCCAGAAGGCCTCGCCGAAGATGCTGCCGCTCATTTTCGAGCTGCCCAGCACGCGGTCGACGAAGATGATCGAGACCTCCTTGATCGGGAAACCCAGTTTCCAGGCGGAGTATTTCATTTCGATCTGGAAGCCGTAGCCCTTCATTTTGACGCGGTCCAAGTCTATGGTTCTCAGGGTTTCAGCGGAGTAGCAGACAAAACCCGCCGTGGCGTCGCGCACGGGCATACGGGTCACGCAGCGCACGTACATCGAGGCGTAGAAGGAGAGCAGCAGGCGTTTCATCGGCCAGTTGACCACGTTCACGCCCGAGCAATACCGCGAGCCCACCACCATCCCGGCCCCGTTTTGGGCCTGCTCGAGCAGGCGGGGCAAATCGTCGGGGTTGTGGGAAAAGTCGACGTCCATCTCGAAGATGTAGTCGTAGTCGCGTTCCAAAGCCCAACGGAAACCCGCGATGTAGGCGGTTCCAAGGCCCAGTTTGCCGGAGCGTTCCAGCAGGTTGACCCTCTCGCCGTACTGCTGGACGCGCCCGAGGACGATCCCGGCCGTGCCGTCGGGCGAAGCGTCGTCGACCACCAGCAGGTCAAAACCCTGCGGCAGGGACATTACCTTGTCGATCATCGCGCCGACGTTCTCTTTTTCGTTGTATGTGGGGATGATAACTACCTTTTTCATCTGCACGGGAAGGGGAATAGTCGCACAAATGTACTACTTTTGTAGAAATTATTTGTTATGCCCCACCTAATTTCCCTTGTACTGAGGCCCGAACAGGCTGCCGATGTGGAACTTTGCCGCGGAATCGCGGCCAGAAAAGCCGGGGTGGATCCCGGAAACGTTGCGTCGGTCAGGGTGCTCAGGCGCTCGATCGACGCGCGCAAAAAGAATCCCGTGATCAACCTTTCGGTCGAGGTTTTCCTTAAAGGGGAGGCCGTGCCTGCCGTGGAGGGGTTCAGGGCGCGGGATGTGAGCAAGGCGCAAGAGGTTGTTATTATCGGGGCGGGGCCCGCGGGGTTGTTCGCGGCTTTGACGCTGATCGAGAAGGGGTTGAAACCCGTGATCCTGGAACGGGGGCGCGGGGTGAGCGAACGGAAGCGCGATATTGCCGCGTTGAACCGGGGACAGGGGCTCGATCCGGAGTCGAATTACGCCTACGGCGAGGGCGGGGCGGGGACTTTCTCGGACGGAAAGCTCTACACGCGGTCGCACAAGCGCGGGGACGGACGGCGGGCCCTGGAGTTGTTCGTTTGCCACGGCGCGCCGGAAGAGATCCTTTATGAGGCGCATCCGCATATCGGGAGCGATCTTTTGCCCACCATTATCTCCAACATGCGCAAAAGCATCGTCGATTGCGGCGGGGAGATACGTTTCGGGGCGAAGGTCGACGGCTTTTTGTTGCGCGACGGGCGGATCCTCGGGGTCAAATGCGGAGATGATACGGTTGAGGGCACGGCGGTAATTTTGGCTACCGGGCACTCGGCGGAGGATATTTACCTGGCGCTGGAAAGTGCGGGTATCCAGTTGCAGGCCAAGTCTTTCGCGCTGGGCGTTCGCGTGGAGCATCCGCAGGGTTTGATCGATAAGATACAGTACCACGCGCCGGAGCGCAACCCTTTGCTTCCGGCGGCGGCCTACTCGCTCGTCTCGCAGATCGGGGGGCGTGGGGTCTACTCGTTCTGTATGTGTCCGGGCGGGATCATCGTGCCGGCCATGACCGCGCCGGATGAATTGGTGGTCAACGGGATGTCCCATTCGGGGCGCAACTCGGTGTGGGCCAACTCGGGGATTGTGACCGAGATCCGGGTGGAGGATTTCGGCGGCGAGGACGCGCTGGCCGGGCTCAGGCTGCGCAAGCGGATCGAGCAGGCGGCGGCATTGGCGGGCGGCGGAGCGCAGAAGGCTCCGGCGCAGCGGTTGACGGATTTTTTGACCGGCAGGGCTTCCGCCAGTCTGCCCGAATGTTCCTACCGTCCGGGGCTTACTTCGGTACCGCTGAATCAAGTGTTGCCCAAGTTCGTGGCGCAGGCGCTCAGGGGCGGATTCCGGTCGTTCGGGGGGAAGATGCGCGGGTTTCTGACCGAGCAGGCCGTAGTGGTCGGGGTCGAATCGCGGACTTCGTCGCCCGTGCGCATACCGCGCGATCCCGAGACGCTTTGCCATCCGCAGGCCGAGGGGCTCTATCCCGCCGCCGAGGGGGCGGGGTATGCGGGGGGGATACTCTCTTCGGCGGTGGATGGGCAGCGGATTGCGGAGAAAATTGCTATGCAAATTGCGGAAAAGTTGTAAATTGCGGTATTAAAATTTGCGGCTATGAGTTTTGCGGGGACAGTAATGGATGCCAACAACCGGCAACGGCAGAACAGGGAATTGCTGATTCACAACCGAAAACGTATAGCCCGGATCAGGGAGATGTACCTCAACTCGCCGCACAATCCCAACCGCGGCGGGAAGATGGCGGAGATCCCGCCCGAGGCGCTGGCTAAGATCAGGGCAGGAATCAAAGTGCAGCTTGCCAAGGAGAGGATACGGCAGCGCACGATCGGTATTATTATCTTCTCGCTCGCCGTTTTGACGGGGGTCGGGCTTATGGCGATGTTGACGATTCGGATTTAGGGATATGCAAGAAGGGCTGACGATCGAACAGGAAATGAAAATCACATCACTAAAACAAACTGCCATGAGCTTTTTCGGAACGGTATCGGACTCCAATATGCGGCAAAAGCACAACCGCGGGATGTTGATCGACAAGCGCAAGAACCTGGCCCGGATCAAACAGTTGTACCTCAATTCGCCGCACAATCCCCGCCCAGGGGTGCCCGATAAGGATATTCCGCCCGAGGTATTGGCGGAAATCCGCGCCGGGATCAAAAAACAACTGCGCAAAGAGAAGAGACGGCAGATCGTTTGGGATGTCGTGCTCGTAATCCTGGTCGTTTCGGCGGTTATTGCCGTCTTTGCTTATCTTAAGCTCTATCGTGTAGGGGGCTAGAATAGTTTACTCATCAAGAAGGAGAGTAAAAAACCTACCACGGTAATTAATGCCACGGCGCGGCCGCCGAATTTGA
The DNA here is from genome assembly GCA_031551275.1 of Rikenellaceae bacterium. Lineage (GTDB taxonomy): Bacteria > Bacteroidota > Bacteroidia > Bacteroidales > Rikenellaceae > JAVBMJ01. The sequence continues at coordinate 27,338 of JAVBNX010000025.1, read as the reverse complement.
AGGCTTCGGGGATCATCGTGTCGCAGAGCATGGCGAGGATCGCGCCCGAGGCGAAGGCTACCGTCGCCAACTTGGCCTGGTCGGGGGCTCCGGCCAGGAAGAGGCCGCCGCAGATGGAGGCGATCACGGTGATCAAGAGGGTAATCAGCCACCAGAGCCAGATCCGGGCGTTGGGCATGCCGGCCAGTTTCATGCCCATCGTGCCGGACATGCCTTCGGGCAGGTTGCTCAAAAAGACGGCAGCGATAAAGACCCAGCCCACCGTGCCGCCCTCGCTCAGGGATGCCCCCACCACGAAGGATTCGGGGATGCCGTCGAGGATGGTGCCCAGTAGGATGGCCAGGCCGATGTTGCCCCCGGCGGCGAGCTGTTTCTTGCCCTCGGGGGTTTGGGCGTGGGAGTGGCGGCGGAACTTGCCGCCCTTGGAGTCGATCAGCCAGTCGCCGCCCACGAAGACCAAAGCACCGCCCACGAAGGCGGCTGCCATGACCCAGGCGTTGGAGTATTTGTCGAAGGCGTCCTCCAAAAGGTCGATCGACAAAGCCGAGATCAGCACGCCCGCGCCGAAGGCCATCACGGCGGCGACCACCTTGTTGCCGACTTTCAGGTACATGCCCAGCAGGGCTCCGATCAGGATGGCGGAACCGGCCAGAAGGCCGACAAGGGCGCAGTTAAGTATCATCGCATAAGGTTTTTATGCGATCATGCAAAATGCGTGCTAAAGGCGCGTCAGAAGATAAAGCCCAGCGAGAGGCGGTGGGTGCGGGAGGTTACTTTGGTCTGGTCCCAGGCCGAGGGGGTCATATCGGAGAGGCCCATATCGTACTGGTACATTACCCGGATGTGCTTGATCACGTCCACGCCCAGGCCCAGCAGCAGGCCCGACGACCAGCGGTTGTAGGTCTCGCCGTAGTCGATGCTCTTGCCCAGGACCTTGCCGCCGATGCCGCAGTCGACGTAGACGCCCGCCGTGGCGAAAGGCTTGACGATGGGGATGATGTTGAACGTGTATTTCAGGTTCAAGGGGAGTTCGAGGTTGCTGAAGCGGTCGTTGGCGGGCGGGTTGTCGGTGTCGGTGCCCACCATCTGGTTCTCCTCCTTGACGTTGCGCTGCACGTACAACAGGCCCGTGTTGATGCCCAGGCCCATGATCAGGTTCAGATCGTAGGTCACGCCGGCCAGAAAACCGGTGGATTTATGGAACATATCGTCGGCGGTGGAGACGTCGCCGCGTTTCAGGTTGTTGAAGGTCAAGCCCGCCTGGACGCCCCATTGGGCCTGGGCGGCGTAGCACAAAAGGGTGCCTGCAAGGATAAGGATCGCTTTTTTCATGGCTGTTCGAATTGTGGTTGCACAATGGCAACTGCAATTACCGTTCCTTATGTTGCTCCACCCAGTTGGTCAGGGAGATGAAATCGTCGACCGAGAGCACCTCGGCGCGCAGGGTGAAGAAGGGGTGGACCTCGCCGCCGAAGTCGCCGAAAATGGCGCGAAGGGCGTTGCGGAGCATCTTGCGGCGCTGGCCGAAGGCGGCCTTGACCACCTTGATGAAGAGTTTTTCGTCGCACCCTAATTCATTGCGGGTATTGCGCTTGAGGCGGATCACCGCACTCTTTACTTTAGGCGGGGGGACGAAGGCATGCTCGTCGACCGTGAAGAGGTATTCGATGTCGTACCAGGCTTGCAGAAGGATGCTCAAAATGCCGTTGTCGCGGCCTCCCGGCGGGGAGGCGATCCGCCAGGCCACCTCGCGCTGGACCATGCCGACCACCTCGGGGACCAGGTCGCGGTAGTCCAGGACCTTGAAGAAGATCTGCGAGGAGATGTTGTAGGGGAAGTTGCCGATCAGACGCAGGCCGTCGGGGTATAGCGCGGCCAGGTCCATGCGCAAAAAATCGCCCTCCGTGAGCCGGGGGGTGAATTGGGGGAAGTGCTGGTGGAGGTAGGCGATCGACTCGGTGTCGACCTCGATGCCGTACAAGGTAACGTCGTCCCTCTTTAAAAGGTATTGGGTCAGCACGCCCATGCCGCAGCCCACTTCCAGGACGCTGCGGGGCGGTTGGGGAGACTCGCCGATGGCGGCGGCGATCCGTTGGGCGATGGATTGGTCGGTTAGAAAGTGTTGTCCTAAGTGTTTCTTGGCTCTTACCTGCATTAGAGTTTGTCTAAATTTTCGAACGAAATGATTTTTGGTTCTCGCCAGACGATTTTTTTGCCCGCCGAGCAAGGCATAGGGGTTCCTATGGCGCGGGAGGACTCTTAATCTTTGCTGATGTATGTGATGCGCGAGAGGCGCGGGGTAAGGTCGACGATCAAATCGCGACCCTCTTTCCATTTGAGGAAGCCCTCCATGTCGGGAGTGAAGCCGGGCGGGAGTTTGGCCACGTCGTAGAGTTGGCCGATCAGAAATTCGCGCAGGAAGCCGGACCCGATGATCGCGCACACGTCCTCGATGTAGCGTTTGGTCTCGGGGGCGGCGTGCACCTGCAGGCTGTCGGCAGCCAGGGCGATGCTCACAAAGCCTGCCGCGTACATATCGAGGTAGATATCCGGGACGCCCGAGGCCCTCTCGCCCGCGCTGACGTTCTCCAAAGCCCAGACGGCCCTGCCCCGGGCGGCCGTGACCTCGCATTGCATCCGCACGGAGTCGCCGGCGAACTGGTCGTCCAGGCCGATGACGGTTTGGCTTCCCGCGGGGGACGCCGCGGTCAGGTCGGCGGGATTGTAGGCGGCGATGATACGCTCCGAGAGGGCATCCATGCCGGGACGGTCGAGCGAATCGGAGATCACACGCAGGGAGTAGAACCAGTGGCCGCACTCGAAGAAGGAGAGCGAGGAGAGGTTGCCCTCCCCGGTCAGGTAGGTCGCCCGGTAGCCGTTGCAGGTGTAGGTGCCGTTGGTCGCGCCCAGGGGCGAAAGGGAAATGTCGGTCGCCTGGTCGTTGCGGATGGAGAAAGCGAGCGGGTCGAGGAAATTCAACCGCAAACGGTTCTCCATGGGCAGGCCCGCGGCGTAGATGTTCAGAGAGAAGAGCGTCAGCTTGCCCTCGTCGCGTTTGTAGTAGGCGACGGCTATGTTGTAGCTCATGTCCTGGTCGAAAGCCGTGACCGGGCCTCGCACGTAGCCCTCAAAGAGATTATCCTCAAAGGCGTAGACGCCTTTGGGGAAAGTGTAACCGCCCTTGGCCTTTACCGGCAGCGGGGTCGGTTCCAGGGGAAAGGCCGCTGCCGGTAAGAGCGATAAGAGCAATATGAGGTTAAGCCACTTCGGCATCGTTATTTTTTCTTTTTGCCTCCGTATAGGATCTGCGAGAAGCGGCGGTCTAAGTCAACGGCGAATTCACGGCCGGCTTTCCACTTTTCATAGCCTTCGTCGTCAGGGATGAAACCTTCGGGGAGTTTAACGATAGTGTAGAGTTGTTCTATAAGGAATTCGCGCAGAAAGCCCGAATCGACGATTTCGCACACCTCCTCTATGTAGCGGCGGGTCTTGTCATCGGTCGCAGGGTCACGCTCACGGGCAACGGAGGCGAAAGCCTTGAATCCGGCTTCGTACATCTCCACGTAGATATCGGGGACACCGGAAGCGCGTTCCCCTTCGCTAATGTTTTCCATTGCCCAGGAGGACCGTGCCATTATGTCGGCAAGCACACAGACACTCAAGGCTATATCGGCTTGCAGACCGGAGGCCAACTCCAGGGTGGCATGGCGGCCCAGGGGCTTGTTTGCCGTCAGGGCGGCAGGATTGTAGGCCGAGAGGATTTGTGCGGTAAGGGAGTCCACGCCGGCCCGGTCAAGCAGTTCGGTCGTGATGCGGATCTTGTAGTACCATTCGCCACACTCGAAGAAAACCAATTCGGAAATGGCCCCGTTCAGGGTGTTGAAGAGAGCGGCATAACCGTTGCAGGTGTATTGCCCGTCGGTGGCGGTAAGCGGAAAGGCCTCGATATCATCCACCGCTTCGGCCACAGGAGCGATCGCCGTCAGTATCTCGACAAAGTTGGTCCTTAAGCGGTTTTCCGCCGCTGGGGCCGCAGGGTAAGCATAAATGGTTGCGATGGTCTGCCTACCACCCTGGTACTCGACGTAGGACGCACTTATATTGGCTTTTTCGTAGGCAATGATATCCCTGCGGTCGTAGCGGTCGAATAACTTTTTCGGGAAGACATAAACACCTTTGGGGAAAGAGTAGTCCCCTTTGGCTTTGACAAGTTTCGGCTGCATCGGACTCTGGGCGAGCACGAATGCGGGCAGGAGCAGGAAGCATACAACGGCGTAAAACCATTTCATAGGCGATCGTATTTGGAGTTCAGTCGCTGCTGTAACAAACTGCGTTTCAGCCACTACTGGCCCTGCTCGCAGAGGAATTTAATCCTTACCAGGCGGATCTCCTCCTCGGAAAAATCGCTGCCCAGCTCCTCCATCGCGTCATCCATCGAGTCGGACTCGGCCTCCTTGTAGTATTCGTAGATCTCGTCGGCCTTCTCATCGTCCATCGCGTCGGAGATGTAATAACCGATGTTGAGCTTGGTGCCGGAGTTGACGATGGCCTCGATCTCGTTCAACAGCTCGTCGAAGTCGAGGTCCCGCGCGCGGGCGATGTCTTCGAAGTCCATCTTGCGGTCGATCGACTGGATGATGAAGACCTTGTTGCCGCTGCGCGAGGCCACGCTCTTGACCACCATGTCCTGGGGACGGACGATCTCCTTCTCGGCGACGTAGGATTTGATCAGCTCGATGAAGGGCTCGCCGAACTTGCGCGCCTTGCCCACGCCCACCCCGCTGATAGCCTGCATCTCGTCCAGGGTAATGGGGTACTGGATCGACATATCCTCCAATGAGGGGTCCTGGAAGATGACGAAGGGCGGCAGGTCATGCTGCTTGGCGACCTTCTTGCGCAGGTCCTTGAGCATGGAGAACAACTCCTCGTCGGCCGCTCCCCCACCCCGGCCGCTGGGCAGGGCTGCGCCGTCCTCCTCGGCCTGCTCGTCGTAATCGTGGTCGAGGGTTATCTTGACGCTGTAAGGCTTCTTGATAAACGCCTCGCCCTCGGCGTTGATCGCCAGAAGGCCGTAGTTCTCGATGTTCTTGTCGATCAGGCCCAGGATCAGAGCCTGGCGGATCACGGCGCCCCAGAAACGCTCGTTCTGCTCGGCCCCGGCGGCGAAAAATTCGCTCTTGTGGTGGTTGTAGCTCTTGACCAGGGCGTTCATCCGACCGGTCAGGATGTTGATCAGGTAGTCGATCTTGAACTTGTCGCCGATGGAGGCCAGGGTCTTGAGCATCAAAACGACGCTCTCTTTGCCCTCCACGCTGGGGCGCGGGTTGAGGCAGTTGTCGCAGTTGCAGCAGTTCTCCTCCTCGTACTGCTCGCCGAAATAATGCAGCAGCGTCTTGCGGCGGCAAAGCGACGATTCGGCGTAGGATACCGTCTCCAAAAGCAGCAGTTTGCCGATCTCCTGCTCGGCGACAGGCTTGCCCTGCATGAACTTTTCGAGCTTTTGGATGTCCTTATAGCTGTAATATGTGATACATTTTCCCTCGCCCCCGTCGCGGCCGGCGCGGCCCGTCTCCTGGTAGTAGCCCTCCAGGCTCTTGGGGATGTCGTAGTGGATCACGTACCTCACGTCGGGTTTGTCGATGCCCATGCCGAAGGCGATGGTGGCCACGATGACCTCGACCTGCTCCATCAGAAAGGCGTCCTGGTTCTGGGCCCTTACGGCCGCGTCCATCCCGGCGTGGTAGGTCAAGGCACGGATGCCGTTGGCGACCAGCAGTTCGGTCAGTTCCTCGACCTTCTTGCGGCTCAAACAGTAGATGATGCCCGATTTGCCCTCGTTCTGCTTGATGTACCTTATAATATCCTTGACCGGGTCGTTCTTGGGGCGGATCTCGTAGTAGAGGTTGGGGCGGTTGAAAGAGGATTTGAAGACTTTGGCGTCCAACATGCCCAGGTTCTTCTGGATGTCCATCTGCACCTTGGGGGTGGCGGTCGCGGTCAGGGCGATCAGCGGCGCGTTGCCTATGTCGTTGATGATGGGGCGGATGCGGCGGTACTCCGGGCGGAAATCGTGGCCCCACTCCGAGATGCAGTGCGCCTCGTCGATGGCGTAGAAAGAGACTTTGATCTTGCGAAGGAAAGCCACGTTGTCCTCTTTGGTCAGGGACTCGGGGGCGAAAAACAAAAGTTTGGTCTTGCCCGCCAGCACGTCCTCGCGGACGGCGGCCACGGCGGCCTTGTTGAGCGAAGAGTTCAGAAAGTGGGCGACCCCGTCCTGCGTGCTGAACGTACGCATGGCGTCGACCTGGTTCTTCATCAGGGCGATCAGGGGGGATATGATTATGGCCACTCCGTCCATGATCAGGGCCGGCAACTGGTAGCACAGGGACTTGCCGCCGCCCGTGGGCATCAACACGAACGTATCGTTGCCCTCGAGGACATTGCGGATTACCTCCAGTTGGTTCCCTTTAAACGAAGAAAAGCCGAAATACTCCTTCAACTTGGCATACAACAATGCGTCTTCTATGTTGTCTGTCATCATATTATACTATACATTCATCCATTGGCTTGTTAAAGGTAACGATATTTTTGAAAATTCATTAACTTTGTAAAAAAATTGGAAGATTTTTATGCGCCTATACACGACCGACCTCGTCAAACGATACAAAACCAGGACCGTAGTGGACCAGGTGTCGATCGAGGTGCAACAGGGTGAGATCGTGGGGCTTCTGGGGCCCAACGGAGCCGGGAAAACCACCACCTTCTACATGATCGTCGGATTGATCAAACCCAACGGGGGGAGGATCTACCTCGAAAGCGACGACCAGACCATCGAGCTGACCGACGAGCCCGTTTACAGAAGGGCGCAGAAAGGGGTCGGCTACCTCGCGCAGGAGGCCTCGGTGTTCCGCAGGTTGAGCGTGGAGGACAACATCAAGGCGGTACTCGAAATGACCGACTTCTCGAAGGAGTACCAGAAGGAGCGGATGGAGAACCTGATCGAGGAGTTCCGTTTGCAGAAGGTGCGCAAGAGTTTGGGCATTCAGCTCTCCGGGGGTGAGCGCAGGCGCACGGAGATCGCGCGGGCGGTGGCCATCAACCCGAAATTCATTTTGCTGGACGAGCCCTTCGCCGGGGTGGACCCCATCGCCGTGGAGGATATACAGAACATCGTCAGCACGTTGAAAGGCAAGAACATCGGGGTAATCATTACCGACCACAACGTCCACGAGACGTTGACCATCACGGACAGGACCTACCTGCTCTTCGAGGGGAAGATACTCAAGGCAGGATCGGCCGAGGACCTGGCAAACGACCCCATCGTAAGGCAGGTGTACCTGGGACAGGACTTTAAGTTGCGATAAATTCAGACTTAACACGCAGTGGATACGCAGATCGTAAAACCTTCGCAGGTCAAGGGCTCGATTACCGCGCCCGGCTCGAAAAGCTACGCGCAAAGGGCGGTCGCCGCGGCCCTGATGGCCAAAGGGCGCTCCGTGCTCCAGGGCGTCGAGATGTGCGACGACACGCACCACGCCATGCAGGCCGCGCAGGCCCTGGGCGCCGTGATTACCCGGACGGGGGAGGATTCCTACATGATAGAGGGCGGGTTGAAGGTCGTACACGACCATTTCAATATCGGGGAGTCGGGGTTGGCCACGCGGCTGATGGTTCCCATCGCCTCGCTGCTGGACACGCCTATTACCGTTACCGGGACGGGTTCGATCCTGCGCAGGCCGATCGGGATGATCCGGGAGCCGTTGGAGGCGCTCGGGGTTAAAGTGGAGATGGAGAACGATTTGCTGCCCGTGACCGTTTGCGGTCCCATCAAAGGCGGCGAGATCGAGGCCGACGGACAGGGCAGCTCGCAGTTCATTACGGGGCTTTTGATGGCGTTGCCGCTGGCGGGGGAAGATACCGTGCTCAGGGTGCATAATTTGAAGAGCATTCCCTATGTGGAGATGACCATCGCGCTGGCGCGCAGTTTCGGGGTGGATATCGAGCACAATGAGTTCAGGGAGTTCTATATTGCGGGCAACCAGGCTTATGAGCCCTGCGTGTACCGCGTGGAGGGGGATTGGAGCGGGGCTTCGACCCTGCTGGTCGCGGGTGCGGTCGCCGGGGAGGTAACCGTCGAGGGGTTGAATCCGTTGTCGGTGCAGGCGGACGCGGCGATCATTACCGCGCTGACCCGTGCGGGGGCGCAGATCGCCACGACGCCGGAGTCGGTTACGGTCACTAAAAATGAATTGACGCCCTTCAAATTCGATGCGACGCATTGTCCCGATTTGTTTCCCGCGCTGGTCGCTTTGGCGGCCAACTGCAAGGGGACGAGCGTGTTGACCGGGGCAAGCAGGCTGGTGCACAAGGAGAGCAACCGGGCGCAGACGCTCAAGGAGGAGTTCGCCAAATTGGGCGTCCACATCGAGTTGCAGGACGAAGATACGATGGCGGTCACGGGCGGGGCCCTGAAGGGCGCGGTGGTGGAGAGCCACAACGACCACCGGATCGCCATGTCGCTGGCTGTGGCGGCGCTTACAGCCCACGGCGAATCGAAAATAACCGGCGCGAGGGCGGTCAGCAAGTCGTATCCGGCTTTCTGGGCGGACCTGGACACGCTGGTCGTAAAGAAATAGGACAATGAATCAGTTCGGGCGCAATTTCAGGGTCTCCATCTTCGGCGAATCGCACGGGGAGGCGGTGGGTATGGTTATCGACGGGGTTAAACCCGGGATCGCGCTCGATGTGGAGGATTTCGAGGGCGATCTGGCGCGCAGGCGCGGGGGTGCGCCCGGGACGACGCCGCGCAAGGAGAGCGATGTACCTGACATTGTTTCGGGGATATACAATGGGCGCACCACAGGCGCGCCTTTGACTTTGCTGTTCCATAATTCCAATACGCGGTCAGGGGATTACGCCAACCTAACGGAGCATCCCAGGCCCTCGCACGCGGATTGGGCGGCGGCGCAAAAATTCGGGGGATGGAACGACCCCCGGGGCGGCGGGCACTTCTCGGGGCGGCTGACCCTGCCTTTGGTTGCGGCGGGGGTGGTGGCTAAAAAGATGCTGCCGGAAACGGTGGGCTTTTCCACTCTGGTCGTCGAGGTCGGCGCCCAGGGCGATCCCCTGCGGTTCGAGCAGGTTATCGCCGAGGCGCAGAAAGTGGGCGACTCGGTGGGCGGGATCGTGCAGGTCGTCGTCGAGGGGGTTCCCGTGGGGTTGGGCGAGCCGTTCTTTGATTCTTTGGAGAGTGTGGCGGCCCATCTGATCTTTTCCATTCCCGCGGTCAAGGGGGTGGAGTTCGGGGCCGGGTTCCACTCGGCCCGTATGCGCGGCAGCGAGAACAATGATCCGATCCTCTCGGCGGACGGCAAAACGGCGACCAACAACGCGGGGGGGATTATCGGAGGGCTGACCAACGGGAATCCCATTGTGGTTACCGCGGCATTCAAGCCCACGCCGAGCATATCGCGCGCGCAGATGACCCTCAATACGGCTTCGGGGCGGGTGGAAGAGCTCGCTATCAAGGGGCGGCACGACGCGTGCGTTGCCCTGCGCGGTGCGGTGGGGGTGGAAGCGGCGATGGCGATCGCTCTGGCGGAGCTGATGGGTTGAGGTTTTAACAAATAATTATAGACATATGGTTCAGGGTTTTAGGAAGGTAATCCTTTCGTTGCTGGTGGCGTGCGGTTGCGGGGCGGCTTGCGCGCAGAGTTACAAGGTGGAGGGGATGGCGCTCCGGTACACGGACGCGAAAGGGAAAACGCACAGGTTCCAGGTTGCGCCGGCGCAATACCGCGAGGTGGCGGGCGAGGCCGTTGTGCTTAAATCGCGCGAGGCGGCGGGGTTTTGGATGGGCGACCGGCTGACGGGGCCCGATGTGAACGGGTTTTTGAATACCGCCGGGTCGCTGATGGAGAATACGCTGGTGCTCAGGGATTCGCTCGGGCGGATTTTGGTCCGGGACGAGGATTATGTTCTTGTGGCGCAGTTCGGGATGCTGGGGCTGGGCGATAAGTCGACGCTGAAGCCCGGATCTACCGTGACGGCGGATTACAGGTATTCTTTGCAGCGGGTCGACGCGCTGGTAAAGGATAAGAAGGGGAAGGTGGCGCTTGTGGAAGGAGAGCCTGCCCTGTTGAGCCCCAAACATCCGGTTTTGGAGCAGGGGCAGACTTTGCTGTGCAATGTGTATGTGAGTTTCGGGTGCGTGAGCCTTTCGGATGAGAATATTTTTCCGGTTCTGGAGGCTCCCTCGGCCTGGACGCCGTACAGCCACCGCAGCAAGGAGTTGGACGCGCGGATCAAGGATAGCTCGCGGCCGTTGAGGATCCTGTGCTGGGGCGATTCGATCACGGCGGGGGCGGAAGTCGAGGCCGGGTTTTCGTGGCCCGAGCAGTTGAAGGCTTGGGCGGCAAAGAGTTACGGCGAGAGGGCCGAGGTGCTGATCATGGGCATCGGGTCGACCCAAATGCGGGACTGGCTGCGCAACGACGACCACTTCAAGGATTTGCAGGGCAGGAACGGTAACCTGCCGGGGCTTACCTATCAAGGCGTGCTGGACGCCAAGCCGGATGTGGTGGTGAGTGAGTTTTTGAACGATATGGGGTTGCCTGCGGAGGAGCTGGTGCCTGTTTACGACCGGGTGTTGGCCGATTTCAGGGCGCGGGGGATCCTTTGGGTGATCATGACCCCACCGCCTGTGGTGGAGCGGTACGTTTTGTCCGATATGCGGGACGACTCGCAGATGGCGTCGATCGCGCCATTCCTGCGCAACTACACGCAGGCCAACGGGTTGTCGCTGGCAGACAACTACGCGCGATGGAGGCATTTGTATAAGGAGGGGATTCCCTATTTCGCGCACTACAACAACGGGTACAACCACCCCGACTCGTTGGGGCACAGGGTGATGGCCGAAGAGGTGGCCAAGGTTTTGGATCCGGCGCGGTAAGGCGGGCCGGAGCGTAAATGATTTGGATTATGGAAGTTAAAGAATTTATCGGGAGGTACGTCGGGGCGTTCGGTCCGGCGGCCGGGTTGCCCGTCGCGTTCTGGTATTCGGATCAGGCCACCGCACAGACGGAGAAGGTCAACGGGTGCATTTTCAAGGCTTTGAAAGGGGTCCGGGAAGGGACGCCGGTCAGTCTGGGCCTCGAGAACAGCGGTTGCGGGGGCGGGAAGTTCTATTGCGGGTTTACGCCGATGCCTGCCCATGTGCCTAAATTCGTGTCGGTTACCGAGCGGTACAAGCAGACGCCGGAGATGGTTTTGGAGTTTATCGAGCGGCTGGGCGTTTTGCCGGCCGGGGGGAAATTCCTCAACTTCGCGCGGCTGGATGCGGTCGGGAGTTTCGATATGCTGGAGGGGCTGATCTTCTTCTCCACCCCGGATGTGCTCTCGGGGTTGGTTTCGTGGGCGTTCTTCGACAACAACGCGGACGACGCGGTAACGGCGACTTTCGGGGCGGGGTGCTCGACGACCGTGACGCAGACCGTCGCGGAGAACAGGAAAAACGGGCGGCGGTGCTTTATCGGGATGTTCGACCCCTCGGCGCGGCCCCATGTGGAGGCTGATATGTTAAGTTTTTCGATCCCCATGTCGCGGTTCAGGGAGATGTACCGCACGATGGATCAGTCTCTTTTCTCGACGCATGACTGGGAGAAGATCCGGGAGCGGATCAACGGCCCGGGGCGTTGATGCAGCGTTTTGGGGATGGGCGGTGTCTTACCAATAAATGCTTGCGGCATGAAAAAATTCGTCTTTCTATTGTTATTTTGTAGCGGGTTGTGCGGTTGCATGACTTACGACAGTATGTATGACTACAAGGTAGTCAACCAAACCGGGCAAACCATCGAGGTCGTCGCGTCCCAGGAAAGGTCTTACTATGAAGAGGGAGTGCGACAGTTTCCCATCACGCTCGAAAACGGGCAGACGACCCTGATCTATACCGAAAGCGACAGCGACAGAAAACCCGAGGATGTCGGTATGGATGCCGTTATGCTCTCCTACGCAAAAATCCGGATCATAGTCGACGGCGAGCCCCTCTCCGATAAATTCAAGCAACGTAAATACTGGAAATTCTCCACAAGGGCGTACCTGGGAAGCTATACGCTGACCCTTACGCCCGAGCTGGTGGACGAACTCAAATAAAATGGCGGAGGTATGAAAAAGATATTCCTTATTTTGTCGCTTTGCGCCGGGTTGTACAGTTGCGAGGATTGCTACTACGAGTACAAAATAGCCAACCAAACCGGCGGACCCATAGAGGTCAGCACGCCGCAGGAGAAGTGCAAGACCCAATCGCCGGTCTCGTATTTTGTGATCGCGGACGGGCAAACGGTGCTTATTTACACGGAAGATTTAGGGTCGAAAGAGGCGGGCTATGAACCCAAGGATAAGATCAGGGAGAACGCGGAGGTGCTCCCCTGCCGGAATATTCACATCAAGATCGGCGGAGAGCAGATTTCGGACGCGTTTAAGCTGCGCGAACATTGGGATTTTGTGACCAGGGCAAACGTGGGGACTTATACGCTGACGCTGACGCCTAAGAAATTGGATGAGTTGGGGGAATGATGCGGAAATATTTTTCTGTGAGTGCAACATCAACCGGGGCTACTGCGTCTTATGCAGAAAATGACTGTGTATGAAAAAACTCTTCTTGATTTCGTTGGTTTGCGCCATCCTGTATGGTTGCGAGGGTATGTATGAATACGAATACCGGATCGTCAACCAAACCAACCAGACCCTTCAGTTCGTTGCACCCCATTACCAGGAGGCCACCATGACCCTGTATACCGGAAAATCCGCCCTCGTTTCCATCGTAGACGGTGGTATGTGCCCGAAGGATTTTGTTCCGGAAGACAGGTATGCGCAAAATGAGATGTTGCTTTCCGGTCAAACATTCGAAATCTTCGCCGACGACGCTCCCATCTCCGGGAATTTCAAGCTACGGAAATATTGGAACTATTCGGCGAAAAAACGTCTGGGGATTTATACGCTGATCCTTACGCCGGAGTTGTTGGCGGAACTGACGGAGGAGTAGACCGGATCGGGACGGGACAAGGAAGGGATACGAAAGAGGGGACGGTGAAAACCGTCCCCTCTTGGTAGCCTCGCCCAGACTCGAACTGGAATTTAGGGTTTAGGAAACCCTCGTTCTATCCCTTGAACTACAAGGCCATCAGTTTATTTCGTGAAGTCGCCGCCGTTGTAGGCCCACTTCAGGTACATGGCGCCCCAGGTGAAACCGCCGCCGAAGGTGGCCAGGACCAGGTTATCGCCCTTTTTGAGGCGGGTTTCGTAGTCCCACAGGCACAGGGGCAGGGTGGCGGCGGTGGTGTTGCCGAATTTGTCGATGTTGATCATGCACTTCTCGGCGGGCAGGCCCATGCGGCGGGCGGTGGCGTCGATGATGCGCATGTTGGCCTGGTGCGGGACCAGGTAGGCGATGTCGTCGGCGGTCAGCTTGTTGCGGCGCATGATCTCGACAGCCGTGTCGGCCATGTTGGTCACCGCGGCTTTGAAGACGGGCTGGCCGTCCTGGTGGATGTAGTGCCATTTGTTGGCGACCGTCTCGGCCGTGGCGGGGTATGCCGATCCGCCCGCCTTCATGTAGAGGTGGGGGGCGCCGCCGCCGTCGGAGTGGAGGTCGAAATCCTGCACGCCGAAGCCCTCGGTGTCGGGCTCCAACAGGATCGCGCCCGCGCCGTCGCCGAAGATGGGGCAGGTGGTCCTATCCTCGTAGTTGACGATCGAGGACATTTTGTCGGCGCCGATCACGACGATCTTTTTGTAGCGGCCCGTCTCGATGAATTGCGAGGCGGTGGACAAAGCGAACAAAAAGCCGCTGCAAGCGGCCGAGATGTCGTAGCCGAAGGCGCTCTTCATCCCGGAGCGGTAGCAGATCAAATTGGCCGTCGAGGGGAAGAACATATCCGGGGTCACCGTGGCACAGATCACCAGTTCGACCTCCATCGGGTCGGTGTTGGTCTTCTCCAGAAGGTCGAGGACGGCCCTCTCGCCGAGGTATGAGGTCCCGACTCCCTCGCCTTTGAGGATGTGGCGGGTTTTGATGCCCATGTGGGACATGATCCACTCGTCGGAGGTGTCAACCATCTTCGATAACTCGAAATTGTCGAGGATGTAGTCGGGCAGGTAGCCCCCTACCCCGGTTATCGCTGCCGTTATTTTCTTCATTTGTCGAAACTTTTGCGGAGCACCTCCACGAATCCTGTGCGGGCGGCTTGCAACCCTTGCAGGATCATATTCTTGATGGCCAGGGGCGTAGAGCAGCCGTGGCCGATAATGACGTTGGAATTGATGCCCAACACGGGCGTACCGCCGATCTGCTCGTAGTTCAGGCCGTCGATAAACCGGTTTTGGATTCCTAATTTCTGGCAGATATCATAGAAGCCTTCAGCCTGCTTGAGCGCACAGTTGCCCGTGAAACCGTCGCAAACGATCACGTCGGCCACCGTGCCGTCGAACATGTGCTTGGCCTCGACGTTGCCCACAAAATTAAAGTCGGTGGTTCCCTCCATCTGCTCGTAGGCTGCCCTGGCGGCCAGGTTGCCCTTCTCCTTCTCCTCGCCGATGTTCAGCAAAGCGACCCTCGGGTTGTCGATACCCAGCACCGTCTGGGCGTAGATGCTGCCCAACTGGCCGTACTGGGCCAGTACGTCGGGCTTGCAATCCACGTTCAGGCCCACGTCCAGGACGATCGCCTGGCCGCCGTCCACAGTCGGGATGGGCGAGGTGATCGTGGGGCGGATGACGCCGGGGATCTGGCCGATGACGTGCATGGAGCCTACCATCATGGCCCCCGTGGAGCCCGCGCTGGCGAAGGCGTCGATCTTTTTGGCTTTCAGCCAACCGAAGCCTACCGCGATGCTCGAATCGGGTTTTTTGGAGAATGCGTGCGCGGGGTGCTCGTCCATGCCGATCACGCCCGTGGTGGGGACCACCTCGATGTTGGCGCAGTCGCAGCCGTTCTTCTCAAGCAGGTCGCGGATACTCGCCGCTTCGCCGAAAAGGACGATCCTGTCCTGCGCGTCTATCTCGCGGCAGGCCATGACGGCTCCTACGACTGCGGCTTCGGGGGCGAAATCGCCGCCCATCGCATCTAATCCTACTTTGATCATCGGCTAACCCCCTGCGTTATTCAGCTTTCTGCTCGATAGCCAGCTTGCCGCGGTAGAAACCGCACTCGGGGCAAACACGGTGGTAAAGAGTAGCCGAACCGCAGTTGGAACAGACGCTGATCGTGGGGATCTCAGCTTTGTAATGTGTACGGCGCTTGTCGCGGCGGGTGGATGAAATCCGGTGTTTGGGATGTGCCATGTTAAGTCGTTATCTTTAAAATTTCGTTTGTAACTTACTCCTGTCCGGTGAGTTGGCCGAACTCCTCTTCTGAAACTATCTTGAACCTGCCCAGCATATCGGGATCGCAGGTCGGGTTGCCGTTCTCGTCGTCCGGGTGGACCCTCTGGTAAGGAAGGGCAAGCACCAGGCTTTCGTAGATGTAGTCCGCCAGGTCGGCCGTTTGCGCCCCTGCCGGCAGGTAGATGATCCCCTCGTCGCTCTCGTGCTCCTCCGGGGTCTCCCTTAGAAGCGCCTTCTCGTTGAAGGAGACCTCGAGCGGGCAATCTTCCAGGCAGCGGTCGCAGGGAACGGTTACCTCTCCGTCGAACGAAATGTCAAGGCTCACACCGCCGACCCCCTTGCGGGCGTCGATGCTGACCACTCCCTTTCCGTCCTTGATCTCGACCCCTTCGCGGCCCTCGAACAGCGACGCATCGACCTGGAAGTCAAAATGGTGATCGCCGTTGGATAGCCCCTGGTAAGGAATTGAGAATCTTCCCTCTACGCTCATCTTTTTCAAAAACAGTCCACAAAGGTAAGAAATATTATACGATTTGCAAAGTTTTGCGTACTTTTATCCGGTCTTTAAACAACATGGATGGAGCAAAACCGGGAGTTCGTAATACAAGCTACAAGCCTTTCGCCGATGTGGGGGAAATTCATGGTCTACCTGACGGCCGTGGCCCTCGACGCGGAGGGTAACCGGTTGGGCTTTTACAGCGTCAAGGCGCAGGGAGAGGCGGGACAGGCGGTCGAATTGCAGACCGGCGCGTGCCACCACATCGAACTGCTGATGTACGCCATCGCGGAGGAGTTTCCCGCCTCGCGCACGGTCAGGGACTCGCCCGACTTTATGTGCAGCGTGGTGGTCTCGGCGGACGGGGAGATCATGCGCCAGATCGATTTGAACGTCAACCCGTGGGGCGGCGCTACGCTGCCCGCCACGGTCATACCTTAAAACTCACACACTTAACGTATAAAACAATGAAAAAAATCTTCACCCTTGTAAGTTGCGCCCTGATCATGGCCTCGTGCGGCACCACCATCAACTCCGATACCCTGATGCAGGCCACCGGACACGCGCTGACCGCGCTGACCCTCTCGGACGCCGACGTGGTGACCATGTCGAAGGAGTATGTGGCCCAGCTCGACGCGCAAAGCAAAGTGGCGGCCGCGACTGACCCGTCCATGGTGCGCCTGACCCGTCTTTTGAAGAACCACACCAACGAGGGCGGGATGACCTTTAATTATAAGGTATATAAGACCTCCGAGGTGAACGCGTTCGCCTGCGCGGACGGCAGCATCCGGGTGTACGAGGGGTTGCTCAACCTGATGACCGACGACGAAGTGCTGGCCGTGGTGGGCCACGAGATCGGCCACGTGGTCAACACCGACGTGAAAAACAGCATGAAGAACGCCTACAAGACCGCCGCGATCCGCACGGGCCTGGCCTCGACGTCGGGTACGGTGGGTGCGCTCTCGGCCGGGATGGTGGGCGAGATCGCATCGGCGCTGGCCTCCTCGCAGTACTCCCAGAAGCAGGAGTTCGCGGCGGACGACTACGCGCTCAACTTTCTGGTCAAAAGCGGTTACAACAAGTATGGTATGTACAACGCGTTGAATAAGCTGGCCTCCCTGTCGGGCGACTCGGGCGGCAACAGCTCGGGCGTGGTATCGGGGTTGTTCTCCTCGCACCCCGACACCGTGGCGCGCTCCGAAAGGGCTAAAGCGAAGGCCGACGCGATCAAGTAAGGCTAACCTATAATCCTCTAACCATGAATTTCGACAAATCGATCGACAAGGTTGTGGACGGCGTGGCGAAAACGCAGCAGAAACGCGAAAAACGTCCCGAGAAAGGCATCGAGTACGCCGAGGACCTTTACAAGGATACGGCCAAACACTTCTTCTTCATCTGCGAGGAGCTGCCCGAAGGGGGCGAGGACCTGGACAACCTGGCCGAAGGGCTGGCCACCGAGATCCTGGAATGTATGCTCGAAGGCATGAGGCTGCTCTCCGACGGGCAAAAGACCAGCCGGAAGATGGGCGAGCGCGTGCTGGAAGTGATGCAGAACGCGCGCGGGATCGCACCCGACGGGAGCGATATAGCAGAGCGGCTGGACAGGACGATCGACGCGCTGGAACAACAACTGGCCGGATAAACGGGGATTAGCCATGAAGATCGACAAATCTTTCGACAAGATCTACGCGAGGATCGACAAGGCGCGTAAAAAGCGCACGATCCACCCCGAAAACGGCATAGACATCGCCGCGGAACTCTACAAAAAGGCGGTCAAACACTACTTCGTCCTCGAAGGCGAGCTGCCGGACGACAGCTCCCAACTGCACGACGTTGCCGAGGCGCTGTCGACCGAAATGCTGGAGGGCATCATCGCGGGCATCGAACAATCCGAGTGGGAACCGTCAGAGGGCAAGGCCATGCGCGAATACCTGCTCGAACTGATGAGTTACGCCCGCGAGATCGCCCCGGACGGGAGCGACATCGCCGAAAGGCTTGACAGAGGCATCGAAGTTACCGAGAGGCAGTTGGCGGAAAGGGACTGAGCCATTTGAAAAAACGGGAGCGACAGCGCTCCCGTTTTTTTTCGGCGGTTTGTAAATTGCCTGCTATTCGTCGTCGCCGTAAATGAAATTGACCGTGCCCTTGTAGTGCCCTTTGGTGGCGACGTTGTTCTCGTCCTTGCCCTCCCACCAGAATTCGCAAAGGCTGTTGCCGTGGTTTTGGACCTTGATCGAAATGGTTTCGCCCATCTCTACCCAATCCCAGTCGTCCGCTCTGATCATGTAGTCCGAATAACCGTCGTGGGTCATGTTACCATAGGTGTCGGACAGGGCATAGGTGCCGCTCTTGAGTTCCCTGTTCTGGGTAGCGCAATAAACGTTGTAGAGATTGACCGACGGAGTGGGGGTGTCATTGTCCCAGTCTGTCAGGCTTTTCGTGAGAATCAGATCGAATCTCTGTATCCCACCCGCCACGTCATAACACCAACCTTTCGTTGCGGTAAGGTCGTAGGTCGTTTCGCCCACTTTGAAATAATTGGGCTCGTCCTCCTTGTCTTTTTTGCAGGAGAGGAGCATAGCGCTCGCGAGGAGCACAATCGAAAGAGTAGTCAGGATTTTTTTCATGCTGTTTGGGGTTGGTTACAGCACAAAAATAGTTCTTTTTCGCAAAACAACACGATCAGAGGCCGTTGCGGGAGAAAATATCGCGCATTTTGGCGGTCAGGTCGTCCGTCGAGGGGACGAGGGGCAGGCGCAGGGTGTTTTGGATCAAACCCTTGATCGCCAATGCGCATTTGATGCCGGTGGGGTTGCCTTCGTAGAACAAGGCGGCCGTGGCTTCGGAGAGGCGGGTCCACAGCTCTTCGGCGGGGGCTTTTTTGCCCTCGCGGGCCAGGTTGACCAGCGAGCTGAACTCGGCGGGGAAGGCGTTGGCGGCCACGGAGATCAGGCCCTCGCCTCCCCTTTCGATCAGGGGCACGGCCATGCCGTCGTCGCCGGACAAGACCAGGAAGCCTTCGGGACGGCCGTCGAGGATCTCCTGCATCTGTTCGATATTGCCGCACGCCTCCTTGACCGCCACCAGGTTGGGAACCTCGCGGGCCAGGCGGAGCGTGGTTGCGGCGGTCATGTTGACTCCCGTGCGGGGCGGGACGTTGTAGAGGATTACCGGGCGCGGGGAGGCTTCGGCGATGGCTTTGTAGTGCTGGAAGAGGCCCTCCTGCGAGGGGCGGTTGTAGTAGGGCGTCACACTCAAAACGGCGGTCACACCCTCCATGTCCCACTCCTGCAACTCTTTGACTACGTGGGCGGTGTTGTTGCCGCCGATACCTACCACCAAAGGCAGGCGGTTGGCGTTGCGTTGGCGGATATAGTAGAAGATCTCGCGCTTCTCCTCGCAGCTCAGCGTGGGGGTCTCGGCCGTGGTGCCCAGGGCGACCAGGTAGTCGACACCGCCGGCGATCACGTGGTCCACCAGTTTGCCCAGGGCGGGGTAATCGACCTCACCCTTTTCGTTGAAAGGAGTTACCAGGGCAACGCCCGTTCCAGTAAGCCTCTCAGCCGCCTGGCTGCATCCGCACGTGTTAGTTTTCATACAAACTCGCTAAATTTTTCACAAAGATAGTGAATTTTTCTCAAAACAACTTGCCCTGGGAGATATTTTTGGGGGCGGGGGCGTCGGAGGGGGGGTTCGGGGGCGGGGGCGGACGATGTGAGGTCGGGGGTAGTCGGGGTGGACGGGGTGGATTGGGGATCCCCGAGCATCTTCAGGAAATCGTCCTCTGAAATGATCTTCAACCCGAGATCGGTGGCTTTGGCCAGTTTGGCGGGGCCCATGTTGGCTCCGGCTAACAGGTAATCGGTGTTGGAGGAGACGGAGGAGACGTTTTTGCCGCCGTGGGTCTCGATCATATCTTTCAACTCGTCGCGGCTGTGGTTCGCAAAAGTGCCGGAGATCACAAACGACAGGCCGGACAGGGGACCTGCGGTGGCTTTGGGGCGGGCGCCGCCCTCCATTTGGACTCCGGCGGCACGCAGGCGGGCGAGGATCTGTTGGTTGCCCTCGTCGCGCAGGTACTCGGCCACGCTTTGGGCAATCCTCTCGCCTACCTCGTCGGCCTCGGCCAGTTGTTCGGGCGTGGCAGCGGCCAGGGCGTCCAGGGAGCCGAAGTGGGCGGCCAGGTTTTTGGCGGTGGTTTCGCCCACGAAGCGGATGCCCAGCGCGTAGAGGACCCTCGGGAAGGGGACTTGCAGCGAGGAGCGGATGCTGGCGATGATCTTTGTCGCGGACTTTTCGCCCAGGCGGGGCAACACGGCGATCCGGTCGGTTTGGAGGTCGTAGAGGTCGGCGATGTTTTCGACTAAATGGGCGTCGTTCAGGGCCAGGACCGTCTCCTCGCCCAGGCTCTCGATGTTCATGGCACGGCGCGAGATAAAGTGGACGATGCGGCCCCGGATCTGGGGCGGGCAATGGCTCTGGTTGGGGCAGTAGTGCTTCGCCTCGCCGGGGTAGCGCACCAGTTCGGTGTCGCAGGCGGGGCAGCGGGTGATGTATTCCAAAGGCTCGGCGCCGGGTGGGCGCGCGTTCTTGTCCACCCCGGTAATCTTGGGGATGATGTCGCCGCCCTTCTCGACCCAGACCTTGTCCCCTACCCTGACGTCCAAAAGCTCGATCTGGTCGGCGTTGTGCAGCGAGGCGCGTTTGACGGTGGTCCCGGCCAGCAGAACGGGCTCCAGGTTGGCTACGGGGGTAATCGCGCCCGTCCTTCCTACCTGGAAATCGACGGAGAGCAAGCGGGTCAGGGCCTGCTCGGCCTTGAACTTGTAGGCCACGGCCCAGCGCGGCGCTTTGGCGGTGTAGCCCAGCTTATCCTGTTGGGCGTAGTCGTTGACCTTGATGACCGCCCCGTCGATGTCGTAGGGCAGGGTCGCGCGCAGTTGGCCCGTCTTTTCGATAAAGGCTTTGACCTGCTCCGCGCCCTTGCAGAGCTCGGTGTGCGTCGATGTGCGCAGGCCCCAGTCGCGGGCGGCTTGCAGGCTCTCGAAGTGGTTTTTAAAGCCCAAATTTTCGGAGAGGTTGTACATGAAACTCTCCAGGCCCCTCTGGGCTGTTATGGCCGGGTTTTGCTGTTTCAGGCTGCCCGCCGTCGCGTTCCTCGGGTTGGCGAACAGGGGCTCGCCAGCCTCTTCGCGCTCGGCGTTGAGGCGGGCGAAAGAGGCGTGGGGCATATAGATCTCGCCGCGGACCTCGAACTCCGTCGGCCAGCCCCCGCCGCGCAGTTTGAGGGGGATGCTGCGGATGGTGCGCACGTTGGCCGTTACCTCGTCGCCGCGGGTTCCGTCGCCGCGCGTTACCGCCTGGAAGAGCTTACCATCGCGGTAGGTCAGGCTGATGGCCACGCCGTCGAACTTCAACTCGCAGACGAATTCGTCGGTGTCGGCCTCTTTGAGGGCGCGGTTGCAGAAATCCTCGACCTCCTCCATCGAGTAGGTGTTGGAAAGCGAGAGCATGGGGGTGGCGTGGGCGACCGTCTTAAACTCCTTGGTCAGGTCGCTGCCCACGCGGTGGGTCGGGGAATCGGGGTCGTCGAGCTCGGGATGCTGACGCTCCAGGGCGGCCAGTTGCGAGAGCAGGCGGTCGTAGTCGTAGTCGCTTATGGTGGGGGTGTTAAGGACGTAGTAGTTGTAATTATGCTGCTCGAGCTCCTCGCGGAGCCGTTTTACGGTCTGGTCCATCGGGCGGTAAATTTCGCGTAAAGATAGCAAACCGGGGGGAAGTTCTAAAAAAAAATATACTTTTTCCCACAATTTGGAACGTATTGTGATTTTTGATTATACTTGCACCAAAATTACGCTCAAAACACAATATGGCTGAGATCGCAAAGAAGCGTGTAGTAGTGAGTTTCCACAACCTTCCAGTGGAACTGCAGGAAGAACTCAAGCGGCAACACCCGCTGGGCTTCACAGATGCCATGATCCGGATCGACAAGGGGCCCGGATCGTTCTTCTACGCCGTTGTACTGGAAACAGACGATACGAATTACCTGGTCAAGATCGATGTGAAGGTCGACGGCCAGATCGAAGAGGAGGAGGACAAGGGGTATTACGACGAAGACATCAAAGGAGCCGACGACCTGTCGGACCAGCAGGACGACGAGCCTGAGGAGGATTCGAACGATGAGTGAACTTGGGAGTTGGCTGCGCGGATCGCAGGCCATCTTTCACTTATCCCCCGCCCCGAAAATCCTCACGTACTAAAGTACGCTCCGGTGTTTCGGACCGGACGATAAGCAAAATCTGACCTACGCTGCGCACAGCAGGGGTCTGGAAGGGGGGCGGTCGGAAACGGGCCTGGAAAAAAGCGGGGCCGGAGGGCTGGGCCGCTAAATTTATTGTATTGCTATGGAACGGAACAAACTTAGGAGTGTTACCAAGACTTATTCCAATGACCGGATCGAGGTGGTTTGGCGCAATGAGCTTTGTTGCCACTCTACCGTTTGCCTGAGGCGGTTGCCGGAGGTTTTCAGGCTTAATGAGACGCCCTGGATCGATATCGACGGGGCTTCGCCCGAGAAGATCGCGGAGACGGTGGCGCTTTGTCCTACGCGGGCTTTGACCTGCAAATTGAAGTAGGGGATTACGGCATATCGGGACATTTTGTTGGTGTTTTAGGACATTTTTGGTTGGAATTCCTAATTTTTGCCGTTTCTTTGCGGCGAAAATCTAACCGGAATGAGAATGAAAAAACTTTTCCTTGCACTGACCCTTACGGCCGCTACCGGCCTCAATGCCCTGGCGGGCGGACTTTTGACCAATACCAACCAGAACGTCGCGTTTTTGCGCAATCCGGCGCGCGACGCATCCACCGAGATCGATGCGGCTTACTCCAATCCAGCGGGGTTGACCCTCTTGAATGACGGGTGGCATTTTTCGATCAACAGCCAGAGTGCCTGGCAGACGCGGACCATTACCGCGGATTATACCCTGCCGACCGGCGGACAACCCTTTATGCTCAACGGCGGGTCGGCTATTAAAACTTATAAGGGCAAGGCCACCGCGCCGATCGTACCCAGCCTGCAGGCCGCTTACAAAACGGGAAATTGGGCCTTTTCGCTGAACGCCTCGATCGTTTGCGGGGGCGGCAAGCTTAAATTCGATACCGGGTTGCCGATGTTCGAAAGCTTATTGGCAGGGGCGGCCGCGCTCGCAAGCCAGGCAGCACCCTTACTGGGCATCAACGGATATTCCCTCGACAGCCAGTTGGAAGGTTCATCTATGACTTATGGCATCCAATTGGGAGCTTCCTACAAGATTAATGATATGTTCTCCGCCTACCTGGGAGGACGCCTCAACTTGGTCCGCAACGGCTATGAGGGTTACATCCATGACTATACCATCAACACGACGGCGGTAGGTCCTATTACCCAGGCTAATGCAGCGACCTATTTCTCCTCTTCGGCCGCTCTGATGAAAGCCTTCGATCCCGTGGATCTCGATTGCAAGCAGAACTCTGCGGGGTTTACTCCCATTATCGGGGTGAATATCCATGAGGGGAACTTCAATATGGGTATCCGCTATGAATTCAAGACCAAGATTGACCTAAAGAACGACACCAAGGTCAATACCTCGGGTATCGCCGGATTCGACAACGGAGCCAAGACACCTTACGACATCCCCGCGCTGTTCGCCGCCGGGATCAGCTACAAATTCTTCGACTGCCTGACCTTCTCGACCGCTTACCACCGTTTCTACGATTCGAACGCGCGGATGACCAATGAAGTACACAAAAACATCAAGGGCGGGACAACTGAAATCCTCGCGGGTATCGAGTGGCAGATCGACAAAATGTTTTTAGTCAGTGCCGGAATGCAGAACACTACCCAGGGAGTTAAGGACGAATACCAAAGCGACCTGAACTTTTCACTGAATTCCAACGCTTACGGGTTCGGCGGAGCTGTTAACCTGACAAAAAATCTGAAACTGAATGTGGCTTACTTCTGGACCGTCTACAAAGACTGGACAAAAAATTGGACGATAGACAGTACCACCATAAATCAAGAGGTAAAGTCGGATTATATCAACCGTAAGTTTTCGCGCTCCAACAAGACTTTCGGGATCGGGCTCGACCTAAAATTCTAAGGTTGCGGACGCGCATAAAAAAAGGCTCCCTCGGGAGCCTTTTTTGTGTTGCGGGGATTACCTGGGTCGGTTTAGCGCAGGGCCTCGTGGTAGCGGCGGGCGTTGGCGGCGTGCTGGGTCAGGGTCTCGGCGAAGACGTGCGTGCCCGAGAAGTCGGGGTTGGCGCAGAAATAGAGGTATTTGTGCTTCGCGGGGTTGAGCACGGCGTCGATGGCGGCGATCGAGGGCATGCAGATCGGGCCGGGGGGCAGGCCCTTGTAGAGGTAGGTGTTGTAGGGGGAGTCGGTGGTCAGGTGCTTGTTCAGGATGCGGCGCAGGGCGAAGTCGCCCACGGCGAACTTGACCGTCGGGTCGGCCTGCAAAGGCATGCCCAGGCGGATGCGGTTGAGGTAGACCCCGGCCACGGTGGGCATCTCGTCGCGAAATTTGGTCTCCTCGTAGACGATCGAGGCCAGGATCGAGGCCTGGATGCGGGTCAGGCCCACGGTTTGGAGTTTTTGCTCGCGATCATCGGTCCAGAACTTGTCGTACTCCTTTTTCATGCGGTCCAGAAAGGCGGTCGGCGAGACGTTCCAGTAGAGCTCGTAGGTGTTGGGGATGAACATCGCCAGGAAAGTCTGCTGCTCGAAGCCGTAGTGTTCGGCCACCTCGGGGGAGAGCAGTTCGCGGACCATGGCGGTCGAGTCGATGTCGAGTTTGGATGAGACCGTGCCCGCGAAATCCTGCATCAGGCGGATGTTGTTGAAAGTGAACCTCACGGGCTTTTGCAGGCCCAGGCGGAACATCCGCACCACGGCTTTGTAGCTCATGCGGGCGGGGATCTGGTAGCAGCCCCCCTTGACCTTTTGGTCGAGCTTTTCGAGCTTGGCCTCGGTGCGGAAATGGCTCATGTTCTTGATGTAGCCTCCCGCCTCGAGGGAGTCGGTCAGGGTCTGGAAATCGGCTCCGTTGTGGAGGTAGACGACACCCGGTTGGACCACGGCGTTGGAGCCGCGGATCAGAAAGACGACGCCGACGAGCGCAACGCCCAAAAGGACGACGAAAAGGCTGATCTTCGCGATAAGGTTTCTGCTCACAGTTCAAAAGATAAAATCAGGGCGCTAAGGTAGCAAAAAACGACGGATCTAATTGCCGGCCCACCAGGTCGTGTTGCACTGGTTGCATTGCTTGAGGTAGGTGGTAACGCTGTAATACCTGTGTTTTTTGGTCTTGCTGCCGTCGCCGTAGGTCGTGGTGGTGGTCTCTTTGTATTGCTGGGTATCGGAGTCGATGACCTCATAGTCGCCCACGGCGTGGCACTCGGGGCAGCGCTCGTTGGTGACGTGGCGCCGGAAAAGGGTCCAGCACAGCAAACCCGAGCCGAGCATGAAGAAGCCGCCGCCCACCTGCCAGTAGACGTTGTGGTCCATCGGGGGGAGGTCCAACATCTTGAAGCCGATGATGCAGTAGGGGATGAAGGTGAGCACCACGATCATCAGTTTGCACAGCCAGTTGGGCAGGAGCTTGACGTGGACCAGTTGGTAGGAGGCCAGCGCGGGCAGGAAAAAGAACGCGAACAGCATGGCCAGGTAGAGCAGAAAGCCGATCAGACCGGGGAAGAAGCCCGTGCCGCTCCAGTTGGAAAGTTTCCATAGCACCCGGTAAAAGCCTTTGGGCATAAAGTCTTCGGGCATGACCTCGATCGACCGTACCCAGCCCTCGTTGCCGTCGGCGTCCCTCAACTTGGTGTATTCGCCGGAGACTTCGAGCGCGATCATCTTGCCGCCCGAGGGGATCTTGAGGGCTTTTTTCTGGGCGTCGGATTTGGCCATGTGGCCGCCTTCGGCCGCAGCCTTGGCGCCCTGCAGGTCGGGGTGGAGGTAGACGTCGCGGCGCCAGGAGGTAACGATATTCATCAGTTGGGGGCGCAGGCAGGCCGGGTCGGCGTAACCGATATTGCCCTGGGAGCTCTTTACCTTAAAGATGTGACGTTGGATCTGGGCTACTTCGAGAATGTCGCCTGCCTTGACGGGTTGGATGTAGGTCGCTTTGCTCTCCTCCTTATCGGGGTTGGCCGCGCCCCAGACCTCGGAGTTGAGGTGGCAATCCCTCGCCGCGACCAGAACGCCGGGGGCCTCGCTCACCATGGCGGCGGGCACTTCGGCCAGCGCGGCGCCGGGAAGTTCCACGGTCAGGCTCTTTTTGCCGATCGCACGCAGGCGGAAGGCCTCGCCGGACGAGCCTTCGTAGAGGGTGGTTTTGCCGTCTTTGAAGGCGTAAGGCTCTTTGAGGTGGATTTTGTCCTGCGCTCTGGCAGCGCCAAGGCCGAAAAATACGCCCAGTGTTAAAAGGGAGAAGCTAAGGTTTAGTTTCATAGCGAGGAGGTTTATGAAAGACAAAAATAATGAAATAAAACAGTTTACCTAACTCGAGGGACATTTTTAGGGGCTGGGGTTGCAAAACCGACAATTTTGTATAATTTTGTGGCGGGTAAGTCTTACACGACCAGCTCCCACCGAACTTCCCCAGGGTCGGAAGGCAGCAAGGATAGGTGGTCGTAGCGGTGCGATGTAAGTAGCTTACCCATTTTTTATTGCTTATGGCAGGCTTTGTTTATGCCTTTACGATATGGCCCATCTGATAATCACATTTGATGATGCAGAAACACGCGAGGAGTTCTGCAACCAGTGGATTCCTCATGAGGACCACCATAAAAATGCCGTATTATATCCAGAGAAAGAGGTAGGCTACTGCGGCGGCATTGACCGATATCCGATCCCTGCTGAAGCGCATATAATGCGTATTGACACCGACGAGTTCGACAGCGATTATATCAAGGGATTCCGAGCATTGGCAAGGTCGTACGGCGTTGAGATAGAGCACGATTTCCACGGCAAATTCAACGACCTGGATTTCCCGTATAAACAAACAAGACGATTCGAACAAACAGATGAGAATTGCAGCGACAGGAAAAAGTACGAGGTAAAGTTCCGGAATAAGGAGGAATTCGAGGAATTTATCGAGGCGCTGGACGACAACTCGATAGAACATAGGTCGATCTCAAAAAAATGGCACCGGATGTTCGTCTGCTACATGTTCGTTATGGTATTAGACGAGGAAGATGTGGATGAGGTAAGTGATTTGGTGGATATGTTCGGAGGCTATGACTTTCAGGAATTGAGAAATAAGGGAGCCTATAATTACGAAGATCCAGAGGATGAGGATGAGGATGAGGATGAGGATGAGGATGAGGATGAGGATGAGGATGAGGATGAGGATGAGGATGAGGATGAGGATGAGGAGGAGGATGAGGATGAGGAGGAGGATTAGGAGGAGGATGA
>JAVBNX010000017.1:0-118025 GCA_031551275.1 Rikenellaceae bacterium | reverse complement strand
GTCATCGAAAGAATAGCGTCCCAATAAGAATATCGACTTATCGGAAGGGATTTGCGCAATTATTTGCCCGATAGCATTGCAATAGTCGGGTCTGTCATAAGCATAAAACTCCAAGTCTGTTTTGACTTCCGTGCTAAACGGACGAATGCCCTTCTTGATCTGAGCATCATTACGTTGTATGAATTGGGAGGAAAGGGCGACTAGCGGCTCTCCGAATCGGTATGTAGTTTCGATCTTATTGATTTCAGTAGGGCCGAAATAGTCAGGGAATTGATTGAAAAGAGCCATATCGCTACCCGAAAAACGGTAGATGGATTGCCAATCGTCGCCGACGCAATAGAGTTTAGCCAAGGGATTGCCCTCTTGCAAAACCTTCAGGAAATTGTAACGATCAACCGATATATCCTGAAATTCATCCACAATGATGTAATCATATTCTACGGGATGAGTCAAGCGGCAAATCTCCGTAGCCTGTAGAATGGCGTCCGTGAAATCTATCTGTCCGCTTTCTTTTAAGGCATCGACATAACGCTCATAAACGGGCTTAAAGATATTCTCGATAATGAACCTACTTCTTTTATCATTCGCCGTGCTTGCCTGCCGTAATACCTCTTTTATGGGTTTGCAACTCGATTTTGCCAGTGTAACAAAAGTTGCGACAAGCCTTATGAATGCTTTCTCCTGCTTACTGTCTTTAGGCAAAACCAGATCGTACAGCTCTGTATCTGTCTTTTCGTGAATGGGAACGCCAGTTTTATTCAGCAACGCCTTAAGCTTATCCCTAATATCCGATTGGTAAAAATCTGCGCTCGATGTCGTTAGGAGTTTTGTGCCAAACTTCTCGTGGGCGGCCTTTTTCCAAGCAATGCCGTCACTATATTGTCGGTTGGCTTCCTCGTAAGTAATTCCCCTTTCTTTCGCAAACCACGCGGGCACAAGCCCGTGTTCATTCACTCCGAAATGCTCCAAATAGATGCGCTTCCTTTTCCCGTCCCGCTCAAAATAGATCGAAAAATCGGGTTTGTATTGGGAATGCATCTCGTCTGCCAACTGATGCTCATATGGCTCTTCATATCTGAACTTGACACCCAGAGAGGATAACACAAAACAGATTTTTTGTTCCTGCTCGCTTCTGACATAGATCGTCTTGCCATCCATATCGGGAGACAGGGCCTTCAGTTGCACTTTCTTTTGTTCGGATAATTGCTCCCTGCGTTCATTTTTCCGTCGTTCCCAATCCGCCTCTTGCAGCTGGTAATCAACAAAATACTCAACTACACTTTTCCTGAACCAAGACTTCTCTAACAGACTGTGATAAATTTCTACAAACAAGGCATCCGTATTGTCGCAGATAGATGGTTTTACTCCGGTTACCTGTCCGATCAGGTCGATAGCCAATTTATGAAAGGTATATCCCCTCAATCCCGGCGTAGCTATTCTCTCGGTCAATTCGGTAGCCGCCTTATTCGTGTAACTTATGAGCAGAATGCACCCTGGGTTAATATTTTTTATCTCGGTTAGATATTTGACCTTGCCGACAATGGATGATGTTTTGCCGCTCCCGGCACTGCTAACCACCAAGCAATTATCCTCTTCAGAAACGATAGAACGTCTCTGTTGTTTGTCCAGCGGATATTTCAAACAATGGTCAAAAAAGTCTTTGTTTATTTCGAGTAGGCGTTGAATGACTTTTTTATTATGATCTTTAACAAGACTATGAATTGCTTCAAAATCATAAATTAGCCTCGTAATGGCTTCCGACGGTTTAATACTAAAGGTTGTAAGTTTTTTGTTGAGCGACGACGCTTCTTTGTAAATATCTGTATAATGACGGGTAAATTTCTTTTCCTGCGATGAGGAAATAACTTGCACGTCGAAGCTACGTTCCAAATCCGTCTCGATGTCAATGAAGGGGTTTTCATTGGCATTACGGGCGGTAGCTCTTATGGCATTACCCTGTTCCGGCTTAAACGAGGATATGTTTATAATTTTCTCGCTAAGTTCTTTTACCTCCTTATTCAGCTGTATCCGTCGCATTATTACCGTAGCAATAGCAACTACGGCAACAAAACAAATACCTATGACGAACAGAGGAGTCATATCGGAAGGGGCAATTGTGGTGTTATAAACCCGTCAAAGTTAGCGAAATGTCGGGAGGCAACGAAATTTCAAGGAGGATTATGCTTTCGAAGCGATCTCTATTTCTACTCCTTCAATAGTCATCGAGGATGTGATAATCTTCTCCCGCAACCCGTCTTCGAGGGGTAGATTGGCATAGCTTGCCGAATTTTCGCTGTGTATTGGAATAATCCCGAGCGTGGGATTTACTGCACGGCATACCTCTGCTAGAAAATCAGGAGTGGCGTGCCCGCTGGTATGGATCTTTTCTACGGCGGGAAAATGGCTTATAAAATCGAGGTATAGCTGTTTTGCGTGCCGGCTGTCGGGATTGACATATTCTTTCCACATAGAATATATCAACACCGTATGTGCGGGATCGAGATGGGGTTTCAGATAGTTCCAATAAGCCACGAATTTGTTGCTCACCGATGCCCGGACGAACATACAGAATCCCCGCTCACGCATCATCTTGTTGAGTTTCGTGTTTGCATAGCTATATGAAAACACCTTCCCGAACTTGAACAGGCGAGAATGTTTGCCGTTCGTATCGCTGAATATCCGTAAAATATCGCCTTGAAACTCGTCACTTACGAGTAACCGGCCTCGCATCTTCCGATTGGCCGAGTTAAATGTTGCGAGTCGCTCCATATCAGTGGAAGAACACATCGCAAAGACATATTTGCATCGTTTCATCATCTCCTCGATCTGTTGGCCTAACTCAATTTCGCTCAACACTTTTTCGCCGAGCCGTGACAACATAGTTCCCTCGGTTATGAGGAAATCGACTTTACCGTCGGACAGAATGTATTTTTCGATGGTTGGTAACATCCCTTTACTCAGATAGCCGTGCCCCCGAAAATCTCCGGTATGAAGTATTCGCTTGTCATCCGCTTCAATCAGAAACATATAGGCATCACATGCAGAATGGCTTACAAAAAAGGGTGTGACTGTTATGTCGCCAACTGTGATGCGTTCCTTTACTGTGAAAGACTGCATGGCGGCCAGTTTGGAAACCGCCAATTCTTGCTCTTCGCGCAGTTCGGGCAGAAGACTCAACTGAATGTGTTTCCGGATGGTTGCCAACTTTGCCACACCGCCCAGATATTGCGGCACGCTCTCCGGCACGAAGTGGAACAGTCCGATATGGTCGCCGTGATAATGAGTGTAGAAAATCGCACCTATTCCGTGCGTCAGTTTTTCGACCGCTTCGCGTGTCGCCAACTCATCGCACACCACACCTTCGCCGTCCGGCAAGTTCTGCCCCAGGTCGATCAGGATGCGCGTCCGGTCGGTGGCTATCTCGGTGATACAACCGCCGATCTGGTCGATACCGCGATGGATGGTGATTTTCATTTCGCAGAAGACAGTTTATATCGCGTATCTATGTAGATCGTTTCATATGAGCCATATTTTTTCTCGTATTCAACCCTCTCTCTATCGCTGTTATATGCAAAAATGTACATAATCGTTATGTTACCATCCAGCTTGGGCTCCGGCGCGTTCGCAGGTATGATACCCAACTCCTTTTTATCCTTAATGATGGCTGAAACGTCTTCTCGCAAAACCTTACAAAAGTCCCCGTTCTTGATATGCTTCGTCATTTTATCGAAATGATCCCCCGCTCCGGACTTACCGGACAGGGCGGACAATCCTTGTTTTAACTCGAAAAGTATTATGTCGCCTGTTTTGCGCTTGATGCCGACCAGATCAATGCGTGTTCTTTCGCCTAACCGTTGTTCTTTGGGGATGTTGTGTTGCGGGAATTGGTACTCCATATCAACAACAAAATACTCGCTATCTAAATTTTGATTGCTCTTTGCGATGTTCTGCTGTATGGAGAATTCCAACTTTTTGCTGTGCGCCCTCACCAATTCTTTCGCTTCGGAAAGATATTTTTTGGGATTTTTCAAATCCAGTACCGGCACTTGTCGCCCGTCTTTGATGTATTTAGGATCAAGTCCCTTGATTTTTTTCGCCGATAGCGTTAAAACGCAACCTTTGTTGTAATATACCTTTGCCTCACCCCCTGTACGAACCTCCAGCGACAGTTCGGGATCTTGGATTATTTCACGAAGAATCTTCGTGTATTTTCCCTCTTTCAGTTTCCCGATCAATTCGGGAGTTAGTGTTCTTGCCATAACCCATAATGATTTGAAATACAAAGGTAACCTCTGAATTGACAGTTGTCAAGAGTCTCTGTTAATTTTCTTTTCATGAGAGACAAGGTTATTTTACCCCTTTCACGGTTTTGATGTCCTCGCGTAACCTATCTGCCCCGGAGGTGCTGAGCCGTGGCCACACCAACCCATTGCCTTTTGGTAGCGTTCAGCCCTTGTATTGCAACGGATTGTGCAAGGTTTCTGAAAGAACCGCGAAGCGGCATGACCTTGCACAATCCGTTGCAATACGAAACCTTTGCGAACAACTGGTAATGGGTTTTTCCAAGTTTTTATGGATAAAAAACTCTTTATGGACTCAGTGTTACTGACTCTGTTTCGGACCTTTCTTGGGTGTTTTTGGTGGTGCGACAGTACGCCTGAAACGGTTCTCTAGTTGTTGTTTTTCCTTTTCAATTTGCTCTTTCGGGGTGCGCGGATCGGTGAATGATTCTTTGTAGTCCGCATCCTCCGGCTTGTCTTTCCAAAGGTATGGTTGGGCGAACCCGCCGCCGTACCATTTAACTTTGGCTTTAGTCAAATGTCCTTTTTCGACAAGGATTTTGTCGCGCAGACGCATCTCGTACTTGCCGTATTTAACAAATTTATCGGGATTTTCGGAGCTGTAAAACACCTTTTTATTTTCATCGTTCAGGAAAACGTATGCTGAAAATTTGCCGTTCCCGTCCTTTCGCTCCATATCCCGGAGTATAATGTGGCCGCCGGATTGGAGTTTTTCCCATTGCTCATCGTTCAGCCGGATGCCGCCGATGGTGGGATTGCTTTTTTCTTGGTGCGGCGGCTCCTGTTGTTTCGGAATTTCCGGTACCGATGGTTTGGGCGACTCGGATGCTTGCGGACCCGGCGACAGGATGGCGGACAGCGCGTCAGTCTTCTTTTCCACAGGCTGCACATCCGGTTCCATTATATATTTGAGTAGGTTGGTCATATTTTGGTCGAACGTCTTTTTAAGGTTTACATGGCTGAATTTTCGGTCAATTTCGGAGCCTTTGAAAGAGTAGTTTCCTTTCTTGAACGATACACCCTGTATGTTCTCTGGCGATTCTTCGGCTCCGCTTCTATATTTATACTGAATCGTTATGCCGCCCTGTTTGAGCCGCTTTTCAAGGTCATCATAGTTGTTACATTTCGGCAGAATAGCCGCTATTTCATCGTGGATTTGATATTTTACCTTATCCGCGCCCGTCAATTGCGGGCGGTTCACATTCTCTTTTCCCTTGCCGTAAGTCAATTCGTATATGTCTTTCAGTTTCTTACACACCTTGACATTTCGCTTATAATCATTATTGACCGAGATCAGTTTCAGGTCGTTGTCGACGCGGTTGTAGACGATATGGAAATGCTCGTGATCCGTATTATGATGTCGTACGACGATGTATTGGGTGTTGCGAATACCCATCTCTTTCATATACTCGTGCGACAGAGTGAGCATAAATTCGTTCGTCATTTTAGCGGAGTCTTCTGACGAGAACGACACGGCGATATGCCCGACCGGCTGTTTTATTTCGGGCCTGCCGGAACGCTGAATAGCAAAATCACGGGTAATGCTCGCGGCATCGTCCGCCAACACGCCCTCGGCGGCAAGCACTTCGCAGTCCTCGTTCATCACATACCGGACACATCCGCCAAACGATTTTCCTTTCTTGTTTTTAGCTATCATAGAGCAGGCCCTTCAGTTCGACGAATAGATTATAAGCGATGAATTCCGCCTCTTTGAAACCGCCAATATTGGCTTTGCGGGCGACTTGATTCATATTGTTTGCCATACCCGCAATCTTGCGCCGCAGGTCTAACTCCTCTTTCGTGTAACGAGATTTGATTCGCCCATTCAGGGTCATTTGTCGCGCATATTGTGTCGGTTTCATACCTAACTCTGCCGCCCTTTGCGTGACAGCCTCGAAGTCGTCTTCGGTCAGTTTGAGGTTGATCGAGCGGACGAGTTTCTCCTTATCTTTAGCCGGACGGCCTCGGCCCGGCTTTTCGTTTTGCGTAGCATCCATAACTTTCGGGCGACTAATAGGAGTGAGAAAAGTTATGGGCAAGCCGCAGGTAAAGGCGACTATCAGGAGCCGACCGCAGGCTTGCAATCCCGGCCTGCCTGAACGGAGACCATCGGGAGCGGGAGGGTTCAGTGAGACGAGTTCAGACGCCCCTGAACTTGGCTGCCAGGCCGGAGCCCCCTGCAAGGGCAAGGTATGTCCGAAGGGAATCCGAAAGTCGTGTCAGCGATTTTCGGGTTACCCGGACGATTACCTTGCTCCCTCTCTTTTTGCAAAGTGGGAAGGCGGGCATAGCCTTACCGGTTTGCACGAAAGCGGAGCTTTCGAGGGCCGAGGCAAGGGCTGGGTCGGATGCGTGTTCGGGGCAAGGAGCGACAACCGAGACGAAGGAAACCTCTGGGGTATTTCCGGAGTCGATGTGTTGTCGCGGCGTGATGAGGGTGAGGTGTGGAATAGCGGAGGATGCACGGTTGGCGCTCCCTCTTCATTGCCACCTGTCGGCGGCAACAGCTTGGATTGCGATGTAAGTTGCCATAGTTTTTAGAGTTTGGACAGCCTCTACATTGAGGCTCGCGGCAAATATAATCAGCTGATTCGGTAAGACATTATCCGGTAGGTTCTTTGCGCTTGTATGCGTGAATTTGCTCGATTTACGAAAAAGCGCCCACAGTTACCGCAACCGCTCCGACCACACATATTACCAATATTGTCGAAATTACTATCTTTGTAATATGACGGAGGATATGAACGATATATTGGCGGATGATCCGACTGCGGACGGCAACGTTCCGCAAGCCTATCAGGAGGCGCAGAGATTGCTCGACCAATTCGTGTCGGTCGGTTACGATACGGTGTATAACGCCCTGCGGCATTACTCCCATTCCGGCTCCGACAATGCAAACTACCTAAAAGACCAGATCGTAACGATACTGCGCGATAACCCTCCTCTGGCAAC
The DNA here is from genome assembly GCA_031551275.1 of Rikenellaceae bacterium. Lineage (GTDB taxonomy): Bacteria > Bacteroidota > Bacteroidia > Bacteroidales > Rikenellaceae > JAVBMJ01. Next base: position 110,772 of record JAVBNX010000017.1, on the reverse strand, counting down.
GCTCCCGAAATACCTGCGCGACGGTCGGGAAAACTATCTTTGGTATAGCGACTTTTATGATGATGCCGGTAAAGAGGTATTCAGGCAGTATGGGCAATTCTCTGCTCCGGCAGTCAAGATCACTCCGGCGAACTATGTCGGCGAACTGAATAAGATCGACCTTCCATATTTCGCCGAACTGGTGAATCTGATCAGCCTCGAAAAACTCTATATGGGAATTGAGGCACGAATGGCTCGGGCTAAAAGCATATCGGCGGCCGGAGATATTAAAGCCCAACCCCAAGAGCCAACGCCGGGACAGATCCAACCGGAAGCACCCGCAGAGAAGACCGGCCCTAAACGTTCCTACGAGCCTAAACTGAATAGCGAACAATACTCGTTGCTGGCTGAATGCATCGAGAGTATAAAACTATTCCGCCGTCCGATGCCGGTCGCGGAACTGAAAAAGCTATTGAAAGGGAAACTGGCCGAACCAATACAGGTCGCCAACCAAAATTCGCTTACCTATCTTTTCGACAAACTCGGCGAGTGCGGACTTATCCGGGAAAAGTGGATCGCCGTTGCCGTGAGTAACCGGGACTTTTTGTCGTTCCGCCGGGGGAAGAATATCGACCGGTACGGAAACGAGCCGCACTATATTTCTATGCAGCAATTCTCCAATTGCCGGAACAGTAATCGGATTACGGGCTTCAAAGACCTGCTTCCCATTGATGATGCAATGGAAGGAATCCGGGAATGCGGAGGTAAATAGCCCTGTATTTTGCCCGAAATAACTATTTCTATTATCTACGGTTATATTATCTATACCATACAGATTTGGAGTCATCACTGTTAATCAGTAAATTGACCTATCTCATCCAATCTGTTCCGATCATCATTCTTAATACCATTTCAGTAAAGCCAGTATTGATAACCAATGCTATACGGGCAGGGTTGTTATGTAAACCTGTTATGTTCACAGAGCGCGTGTCCGGGGCGAATTATCTTGCACCCAATTTCGGAACCACCGACTGCAACGATGCGGACGGCTATCCTCCGGAAGCCGGGCAAAATGAGAACTACCAACCGGATCAGGGATACCTGAATGAGTATCCCTATCCACAAAAGTTAACTGATTTATAAACCGTAAAAATAGTTATAATGACTATCGAAGAAATTAAAGACAAGGACGATGCTCAATCGTCCGCGCCGGAAGTTCCCGATACGGGATGAGCTCCGGCTAAAGGCAAACAGGTTCGTAAAGGTGCCGAAGATGAGTATTACAAACGCTTTCTTCAGCCCCGAAAGGTTAAGGAATATTCGCCGGTCTATATCGACGTGCGGATGAAGGAGAAGCTGGCCTCTCTTATCGCCTCGTTACAGCACCTTGCGCCGGACATTACCCCAACGATGCTGCTATCCAATATGCTGGCCGACCATATCGCGGCCAATAAAGAGTTGATACAGCAGGTGGCCCGTGAAGGCCTCAAACGCTCACTCGAAAATACGTTTAACGAAAAAGATTAATGGCTATGGAAATGATTTGTATTGAAATGCGGGCATGGGAGTCGTTGAAACAGCACGTCAGCCTGCTGACTACCGAAGTCGAAGCTATGAAGGAGCAGTATTGCCCCAAACCCCGCGAACGCTGACTCGACTCGCCGGAGGTGTGCCAGGCGCTTAGCCTGTCGAAGCGGACTTTACAGGCTTATCGTGTTAAGGGCATTATCCCCAGTTCGATGATCGGTGGTAAATACTACTTCCGGGAGTCGGATATCGCAGATTTGTTACAGAAATGGAAATCTGCGCCTCTTGCATCGGGTAAAAACTTTGAGGAATTAGGCCACAGATAGCTATGGAAGATCTGCTGACGAAAGAGTCCGCCGAGTTCAAGGAACTTATTGGACAACTCCTCGCCGCCCACAAAAGCGTGATGGCTGTGCGCGAACGACACAGGCCGACCATCGCCGATGAGCGTTACATGACCGGCGAGGAAGTGATGGACTGCTTGCATATCTGCCAGCGCACCCTGCAAACCCTCCGCGATAGCCGGGTAATCGCCTTCACAACCATCGGCGGCAAAATCCTCTATCCTGAATCGGAACTGCAAAAAGTCCTGATGGACAACTACCAACCTACAGAACTGCCGTTCTAGTAAATCGATAAGAGACAGGCATATAGCTGCCTGTCTCTTTTATCTGTTATTGTCCTTGATAAATGCGCTGACAGTATGCCTATGCACTCTAAAATGCAGAGCAATATGGTTTTGGGAAATGTGATTGTCAAGCATTTCAAATATTTGTTTTTTATGTGTCGAAAGCTTGGTTTGTTTTCCCTTGCTGCCCCTAGGTCGACCAAGAGTAATGCCCTCCGCTTTCTTGCGAGCCAGAGCCTCTTTAGTGCGTTGTGAAATCATATCTCGCTCTATCTCAGCAGCAAGTCCAAATGCAAATGCCAATACTTTACTTTGGATATTATCTCCTAGCTCATAGTCATCTTTAACAGTATACACTTTCACGTCTTTTTTCATGCAAGTTTCTAATATTCGCATAACCATAAACGTTTTACGTCCCAACCGGGAAAGCTCGGAGGCGATAATTATATCGCCGGACTGCATATTATGAAGTATTGTCCCAAGTTTACGATCTTCCGGCTCTTTACTTCCAGAGACACCACTGTCTTCTATCCACTCCGAAATAGACAATCCCAACTGCTTTGCTTTTGCCTTAACTCCTAATGATTGATTTTGAGCATCTTGTTCGTCAGTGCTCACCCTAAGATAACCGTAAACCATGCTTTTTTTAGTCCAAAAGTAGCATATCAACGGATTAGGTACTAATAAAAGGGAGGTTAGAAAAGGACTTGTTTTGGTATAAATACATCTACCCTAAAAACCTTGTTCTTTTTGATAATGAGAAACTTGTCGCACCAGAGATTTCAAGAAGAGGTAACTTTGCGTACGATAAAAAGGGTGAATTTTATTCTACCACTACCATCTATGGCTATATCAAAGGGAAAGACGTTCGAGAAAGCTACAAATGTTTACTCGCAATTATGAACTCTAATCTCTTTTGGTGGTATTTGATTAACACTGGAACGGTACTCGCAAATTCTTATTTCCGTTTCAAACCAGACTATATTAAACCATTCCATATACCTTCATCTATTCCTGAAAATATAGAACAGGATATAGTGAATTATGTTGACAAAATAATAGAAGCAAAAAGCAAAGACTTTGGGGTAGATAATAAAGCATACGAGGAGAAGATAGATGAAATCATCTACTCTCTTTACGATTTGACAGAAGACGAAATCAACTCTATCAAACGCGCTACATCATCACAATCAAATAATTAGAAGAATCCATCAATGCCGGCTTCCTCTATGATTTTAATGTCTGTTTCATCAAAGCCATATAGATTATAGATGATTCTGTCTATGGTTTTTTCTAATTCTGACGTGTCATTTTTTATATCCAGTTCCTTCTTTGCTAGAATTTGAGAAGCTGTCTCTGAGACATTTTTATAGATTAAATCTGGAATAATTTCGGGTACAGGAAACGGCTGAATGTAGTCTGTCTTAAATGTGAAGTATCCTCCTCTTAATACATACCCGGTATTCTGAATGAAGAACCAGAAAAGCTGTGAATTTAGGAGCCCTAACCAGAAATTATAATCTTCGGGGATACCCTCTTTCTTGATATATCCGTAAATTTTAGTGGTAGAATAAAATTCACCCTTTTTATCGTACGAGAAATTCCCGCCTTTGGATATTTCCGGAGCAACTAATTTTTCGCATTCGGCAGAGCTAATCCCCTGTTTTCTACTATATTGAAACCATTCGCCGTCGAGGTTAAACCTCCCTTTTTCTCGGCCCCGGAGAGCTGTCTCGCATTGCTTAAGATAAGCATACCCTAATGGGAAGCAAGAATCAAGTTCTTGCTCAGTATATAAGATAGCCGAATCCCCATCTTTTCTATATGGGAAAATAACGAATCGATCACTTTTGACAGGTTCGTAGCGATGGACATCCTCGCCTTTAAGTAATGGTTTTACTAATCCTCTCTCAATCTTGATTCGACAGTCCAAATACTTAGAGTGCCCGGTTATATAATCATCGTCAGCCTCACACTCGTATAAGAAATACACGTCGTCTTTGCTTGTTGCCAGCCCCTGAAATATTTTATCGAATACGTCACTCAATTTGCGAGGTTGCTTATTTAGCTTTTCTAATATAGCCAAAATAGGGCCATTGGACAACACCCATGATTCTTCTGACAGGCCGCTTTCAGGAATTTTATTGTATGACTCCTCTGTTAATTCATTTAGCCATGTATTTAATTCTATGCTGGTTGTAACATCATCGGCTATATCTATGTACTCAAGCACATCACTATTTTTCTTAAACCATTGCAACCCCGTATAAGTAGATACATCAAAGACCATAAAGGAACCAAAGTTTATTATCCTTGACATCGCATTTACAGAAGCCACAACTTCTCGCAAACCTTTCCCAAAAGCCGCATTGGTCCATTTAACCGGCATTATGAAGTTAACATACGCTGTGTCTCTGACCAATGTCAATGCTTTTTCTGTAAATAAAGCATATAAATCATATGAGCCGGTCGCCGCAGTGTAAATGTGGTTATACATATCGGCCATTGCTGGGTCGTTATCCCTTATTCCTTGAATTCTCATGTATGGAGGATTCCCGATAATTGCGTCAAAGCCCACGAAATCGCCATCGTCATTAAGTACCTCGGGAAATTCAATTCGCCATTCTAAAGCATTGCGATATATCTTATTGTTTTTAATCTCATCAATGATGGATTTGTATTTATCAATATTCTTCTGTGCTTCAGTGATCTTTGTTTTTATGGCCTTTTGCTCTTTGGGTGTAAGTTCAAAAAGACTCGGGGCGTTTACCTTAGACAATTCTCTTTGCCATTTCAAAAGATTACGAGAGTTTTTGTCGTTTCTACCAATCTCGGTTTTAAGATTCGTTTTTATGTCAGAGATAAACGCCTCCAGTCGCTTTTTATCCTCTTTATTATGAGCATTCCTGTATTGGCTTACAGCATCCTTGTAGTCATAAATAGAAATATTCAGTCCCTTTAAAATCGGCTTAAGATCCTCATCCAGGGCAAAACGGCTGATAAGAGAATTGCCACATTTGATGTTGATATCAATATTAGGAAGCGTTTCTAGTCTGCCTGTGTCGGATTTGTAATATGTATGCTTCAGCAATTCAACCCATAATCTCAATTGACATATTTTCACGGAATTAGGATTAATATCTACTCCGAACAAGCAATTTTCTATGATAGTTTGTTTCTCATGGAATAATGTCTCCTGAACTCGTTGGCTGTCGTGATTATGAGGAACATATTTGAATATTCCAAACTCGTTATCACTGACAATTAATTCGTCATTCTCTACGGTTATTCTATAATCCCGCAATCGTTTACCGGTTCTGTCGACCAAAATGCCCAGCTCTGATTTGAGAGCTATCATTTCATTGAGAGCAGATACAAGGAAGTGCCCGGACCCCACTGCTGGGTCGCATATTTTTACAGAATCAAAAATTGCGTTAGCTTCCGCTAAGTCAGAGATATTATTATAAAGATCATTGACAGTATTACAGTTCCAACGCTTAGTTTCATTAAATTTATTGATTACTGTGCGAGTTATAGTATCCTTGCACATATACATGGTTATATAGCTCGGAGTAAAATAAGACCCATCCTTATATCCATTTATCTTTTCAAAGATAAGCCCCAAGACCGAGGCGGAAATAAGAGGTTTTCCCTCCTCTTGAATATCTTCGGAACCTTCACTACTAAAGTCGTATGCATCAAGGAATCGCAGCAGGTAATCAAGTGGATAGATACGCCCGTCACTAAAATCCTTAGCCTTCAATACAGATTTACTATAAAGGCCTATCTTAGCCTTATCCCGCAGATTGCTGATAGCAATAGTGTCGTTTTCCAATTCAGAAAGTTCAAACAGAGAGCTATTCAAATATGGCACATGAGAGAATTTATCCTTAATATAACCATCTCGCCGATCCTCTTCTTTTCGGGCAAGGATTTGAAAAAAGAGGCTATTTAAATCATCGTATCCCTCTATTTTGTCGGAAGACAAAAATGAATATTTCTTATCCTCGCTATGATAGCGGATGATCTGGGCTTCAAGTAGTTTAAGGAATAAAATACGATTGATCCACGTGATACTCAACTCCAAAGCCACATTAAAAAGCTGATCTTCGAGAGTATTCCCGAACTGACCTCTATATGCAAGACGGGGTAATTTATCCATAGAATCCAGCTCATTAATCGCATTCTCGATTACGGAACCGTTATCGCGATTGCCAACTGCTTTCCGGACAATAAATTTTTGAGACTTTTCTTTGATTTCTTCAAGTCCAAGGATGTGAAGTAATTCGGCATAAAAATCCTTATTTAACTGGTTGTTATCATTCGCAAACGGGAGCTTGAGGAGTTTTACTGGCGAGAGGAACTTATAAAGGGCTATTAGTTTCCTATCATCTTCCTTATCAGCGTTTCGTAAAATCTTATTATAATCGCGAATATCGAAGTATGTGTAGGGGATTACATCTTTAACCTTGTCTATTGCACCCGAGGCAATGTCTGTATAGAAAAAATCTGTGGTGGTGCCGGATAAAGTTTTTGCCTCAAATTGCTCGAATTTTTTAACCAGATCACGATTTTTATAAAATAGTGTTTCAAAATCCTGAGCATCAAATATAAACCATTCATTAATATTCGTTATTATAAGATACTTGAGTTCAAAATTTTTCGAAGTTTTTCGTTCTCTGAGATAGTATAATACAAGCTCCTGAAAAGACTTAGCGTTAAGGTTTGATTTACTCACCATCTCAGACTTATTCGTAGGCTTTTTGACCTCGACTAATACACCAACAGGAGAGTCTGTTGATTTTCCGTTGTGGATAACCAAATCGGTCCGTCCTTTGGTATTTATGTAATTATTATCCTTATAATAAACAGAATTAAGGAACTCTATTATCAAATTCTTATGAAACTCCTCACTCTCAGAATCATTGATCTTGTCAAGTAAGGAGATAAACTCTTTTTTAAACAGCTCTATTGAACTTCGATCCGGTTTCTGCTTCAAAAACGCGGGATTTAGGGCCTGTTTGGGAGTTTTGATATTTGAAGACATATAAGGAAGTATTATTATATCAGCCTGTTGTTAGAAAAACAAATATACAGATTATTTTCTTCTTTGTAATTCTCTGCAAATTGCATCAATGTGTATAAAAAGAAACAGCACTGTCATTTAGGTGCAGTGCTGTCTGTGTTTCATATTTAGTTTATTGTTCTGTTTCCAACGCAACCTATTCTTGTTCGTGATATTTGATTATTAGCTCATCTTCAAACCCAAATGTACTTAGAATCAGCTTGATTCTGTCGAATATGACCAAACTGCTGATATTACTTTCAATGAAATAAGTTTCGTCAATCTTTTTAGGGTTTCGGAGCTTAGTGCTGTCAGTGGTTATCTGTAACTTATCCTTCAATTTGTGTAAAAATTCTTCGGGTGCCAATTCAAAGATTTGCCTAACTACATATTGATATAACGTTGAGATTCTCATTCCACTGGCACTACGCACTTTTCGGTCAAAGAGTATTGCATAATCCAAGTATTTCCCGGTTGGATCTTCGGCATCGAAAATATTGATTTCTTCATTAGAAGGGGTGAGGGGTTCTTCAAATTGAGGAAGCGACCATATCTGCAAAAACCTGTCGATCAAAAGTTCTGTTCGTTTATCGTAAGCCTTGTAATCCCATCTATCTAAACCCCCGAGATATTTATTCATCCAAAGACGGCTGAAGCGATAACCCTGTTCCTTATTGTCAACATTCATGTCACGTTTCTGCAAAAACGGCTTGTTGCCAAGTTTGCCATTATTGCCTGATAAAGTCAGATTGCCCAGTGTATGAATGTATTTTTGTTGAAAAGCGGTATACTCCTCTTCTGAGAGATCATTTTTCCACTGAGGATCGGGCGATTGGGGAAAGATGTGTTCTATTGTGATGTTGTCATTCCCCGAAATGTCTACAAATTCCCGATTTTGGTAATTCTCAAGATTTTCCAATAGATAGACCCTATTCTTTGTTTTGGAATTATAAACATCTTTATCTCTGAGGGAAACCCTGATTTCAGAGTCGTTGGGCATCCTTTGTTTGCCACGTCGTTTCAGTATGTCGGAATATAGGGATGCTTCATAGTTATCTTTATTAATTTTCTCATACAGGTTCATGAATATTTTGTTCAACTGATTGGTGGGCAGGTCAAGAATAAAACGCCTGAAGGTGAAAGTCTGTATGAATTTTAGGATATTCAAAAACATCGCTTTGTCAATGACTCCATCTGAATAGTCGTCGTAAACCTTCATTAGGAAGGGATATGATGTGTTTATCTCCAACATTACAATGTTGGAAAGCTGTTTGCGAATCTCAGGTATAAGTTCCGTCGTCGGATTAATGAGTTTACCATAAGAGACGACCAATTTTTTAATTTCGGACAAATTCGTTTCAAGGGTCTCTATATTTTCAAAAGGAAATTCTCTTTTGAATGTGGAATATACATCGTCTTTATTGACAAGATTGCTGCACTTAAACGTCAGATAGTCTCGAATAAAATCGGACAATCTATTTTTCGCGCCATCCCGTGCATTGCGTTCAATGAATTCCCAATACTTATTATAAATGGAGTTTTGCTGTTTGGCATCGAGCCCCATCAAGATATAATTGCGAATGAGATCTGCCTGTGACAAATCCAAGCCGGTCGAGTTCAGGCTTTCGAATATCCTTTGAGCATTGTCATAATTGCGATCCAATGAGATTTCCACAAACATCAACTGTTGCAGACCATCGAGAATTTTGTCGATATTGTCGGGATTGATCTCGGCACGGAAATAATTGAAGTTGTTCAGAATGTTCGAATAACCGCTGATGGGGATGGAATTCTCCCCTGCAATCAACGATTTAAGTTCTTTGTCATTGTTCTCGGTCGGTTTCAGTTTAAGTCTTTGCTCCTCTTCGGCAAATTCGTTGATCAGGTACTTTTTGTTGATTTTATTGGCTAATGCCGCGTCATTGTTTTCCAGTGCAGTCCTATATATAGCTGTAAAGATCAGCGTAATGGTTGTCAGCCGTTGTTGTCCGTCGATGATGACAAGTTCTTTCACGCCCGATGTGTAGATACCATCATGGATAAATACGATGCTACCTATGAAGTGAGGGCTTTTCGTTTTGCCCACCTCAATTATGTCTTTCAGCAGTTGTTCACACTGGGTCTTCCCCCAATCGTAATTGCGTTGGTATACGGGTATGATAAACTGAGTATCTGTTCTGGATAGAAAATCCACAAGATTCACTTCGGAGGCCTTCATTGCATTTGCAGTTAATTAAACGTATCGCAAAGGTATCTATTTTTTAAATCTATTTTCCTAACAATTATTCCATGAAAAGATTATACAAACAAAGGTCTGTACTTTTAAAACATAAAGTACAGACCTTATATTCTTCCCGGCATCAGTCAATTCATCACCGCCCCGGCTCCATAACTCAAAAATATCTGCAGGCCGGGTCTTCCGGTTCCGGCGGCCACTCGCCCGACAATATACCGCCTGATCTTTTCAGCGGCAGGTGAGTTGAGCCGGAACGCCAATCCGACGACCATCTCCAGGCCGTAGCACTCCGGCAACACCGTCTTGCCGACCTTAACCATCGTACTCGCAGAATTCGGCTCCACCGCGCCGGAACCAATAATAGCCTTGATATTCGCGGTAATCGTCCCGTAATAGACTCCGAACAGGTCGGCCAACTGACTGCGAGTAAACCTCACATCCGACCGCAACACGGTCTCGATGTTGTTCGTATCTAATCTTCCGTCTTTCATAGCGAAGGCGAGGTCTGAGGATTCAACTGAAATTTGTCTCCGATTTTAGCCGACAGGCACTCCATATCCCGCCCGATCTTGTCGCGGGTGATTTTCGCGTAAATCTGAGTGGTCTTGATGCTCGTGTGACCGAGCATTTTTGACACGGTTTCTAGTGGAACTCCTTGAGACAGAGTAACCGTCGTGGCAAACGTGTGGCGCGAGAGGTGATATGAGAGCCGCATATCGAACTCGCATTGCCGAGCAATCTCCTTCAGGGCGCGATTGCAGTGCGCCAGATCTGGTACGTTGAACACCTTGTTATTTTTCGTTGGGAAGCCGGAGTATTTTTTCATCAATTGTAACGGCACCTCCAACAGACGGATGGCGGCAGGTGTATTGGTCTTTTGTCGCCGGATGTCGATCCATAGCGAGCCGTCGGCCTCTGTTACGATATTGTCGTGTGTGAGATTCCGCAGATCAACGTGGGCCAAACCGCAGAAACAGCTGAAGATGAACATATCCCGTACAAAATCCTGCCCCGGAAATTCCAGTTTTTGAATCATCAAGCGTTTAAGTTGTTCTTCGTTAAGAAATCCTCGCTCTCGAATTTCCATTTTCAGTCGATAGTCGGCGAACGGGTTACGGCTGATCCACCCCCGGTTATGGGCAATCGTAACCATCCGTTTTAGCGGTCGGAGGTACATATTCGACGAAGAGGATGTCAGTCCACAGTCGGTCATAAGGTATAGCGCAAAATTCTCGATAAATTCCGGCTCCAGCTCTTTGAGCGGGATGTCGTAATTGCGATACCTCAGTTTGATGAAATCGGACAGTTTCGCGTGGACGCTCCGGTATTTGCGGAACGTACTCTGCACCCGATCCACTCCGACGTGCTTTTTGAAGCTGTCGTTATGCTCGGCAAAGAGGGATAGCAGGGTTTTGTACTCTTCGCCCAATCCCATATAGGCATCCCGAACTTTGGTTGCCGACACGTAAGCGTCTTTATCGGATATGCGCTGATAGTGTTTGGTGATCTGAACCCGGATGTTGTCGATCTCTCGGTTGATCTTCTGCGCTTCGAGGCTCTTGCCGACGGCGCGGTTACTTTTCAAGTCCCATAAAGATGGGGCGACATCGAACTTGCAACTAAACTGTGCGATGCTCCCGTTTACGGTGATACGTCCCATAACCGGCACTTTGCCGTTGGGTTTCGGGGCGTTCTTTTTGAGGTAGAACAGAACCTTGAACGTGCTTCTCATAGCTCTAAGTTTTTGATTACAAAATTATTGCACTTAGAGTTGCACATCAAGATGAAGATTTATGCAAACAAATGAAAAACAGTATACTGAGTTTTATGCTCGTTCCATTACCGGTAATGATCTGGTAACTGAACTCGCCTCCAACTTTGCTTTTTTATGCGTTTTGCTGTCGAAAACGGGACGGCATAGCAATGCATATTTCACTGTAATTAAACTACTTACTTCTTCCTGCTTTCGCCTGCAAAATCCGCCTGTTTTCCGCTCACTCAAAATCAGGCAGTTGCGATTATTATCCGACTCCCTGATTTTTTATTTGCACACAATTTGCACACAAGTCCTGGGATTTACAAAACAGGCTGATCGGTTTTAAAACCGATCAGCCTTTAGTTCTGCATCGTCTGAGTTGTCTTCAACAACCGAATCGGGAGAAGCGACCTCGGAGAGTCCGGCGACCAGAGACGGGAAGCAAACGAGTTCTCCTGTTTCCGAAAGTAAAGGTAGGGAATTGGCCCAAACCTTCAAAAGAGCGGAGTGAAATTTCATATTGCGCCGGGAAAATGCTATTTTTACATAAACGATCATGTGATGTTGACCAAAGATCAAAAGCGGAGAATGCAGGATCATATTGACCTGCATCCGGTTTTACTGGCGCGGGTTGAAGGGATACCCTTCATGGAGGGGTGGGGGAGGTTTGGTAAATTACTTTTGGGAAATGACATTCCGGCATTGAAAAATGTCTTGCAGGCGACATGTTGTGAGTTGGCTCATTTTGCGGAGGATTATTACGGACATCCGGTTAGTAATCCCCCAAGGGATGAATTGGTCGCGTGGGCCAGGGAGTTATTGCGCGAGGACCGGCATATAATTATAGGGTTACTGGCCCGGGCATGGGGAGTGCCCCGGCGTCAAGTCGTAGACATATTATGTGAGGCGATCAGGGAATGCCGCTGGGATGATATGATCGAAATGTCCCGAATGGCATACGGTGTCTGCATTATGCCTGCAAGTGAACTGCCAACCAAATAAAGAGAGTTCTCATTAGCCGCTTTACCTGCAATACAAAAAGCGGGGGCTGCACCAATAAAAACTCTCTACGGCTTTACAACAAAAGGCGCTTCCGATTACAGATACGGGTCTTTCTGATGCCGCAATGTAAAAATACAATAAATCTCGCGTAGAACCACCTCTGCGAGGTGATTTTATCTAAAGTAGACGTTTTTTAGACAAATCTGTTAATGAAAATGAATTATGCCTTCCGGCATTGACTTGAGTGGCAAGTCAATACAGGCTTTTGATTTCATCTCGTATCATCCCGGAAACACAAATAATAGACAAAAGTAGACCCGGAATAGATGAATTCCGGGTCTGCGGTGCATTGAATAGGGCTACTTTCGATAGCTCAGGTCGGTGTACGCCAAACAGTCGAACATCTCCTTGCGGCGGTCGGAGAGTCGGGGGCCGTACCGCTGCTCGAAGCCTTTTGTATCGAGGTTGGTAGTAACCAGGGTAAACAACCGGTGCTGATAGCGGTAGTAAAGCAGGTCGCTGATCGGGGTCATGTCCGTGCCGTAGGATTTGAGGTTGGCGCTCTCCACTCCCAGGTCGTCGATGCAAAGCATCTCCGTTCTTTTGTAGCGCTCGAAGGCCGCCTCGTCTTTCAGTTTGCGCTCAACCAGATCCGGCGCGGTGGTATGCCAGATGCCTCGGCACTCGCTCTCCAGGGAGGAACGGTGTTGCATGCGCACGAGGATACACACAGCCGTTGCCATGGTGGTCTTGCCGTTGCCGACCGTGCCCGCGAGCATCAGGCCCGGCTTGCGGCCTTGACGTAACCATTCGACCACTTTGATGATCTTCTCTTGCGTCGGATCATCCAATTCGCAGGTCATGCCGCTTGCTTCTATCAACATCCGGTAGCACAATGTCAGCATTTCTTCGCCGGCCAACTGGTCGAGCGGCAGCCTATAACGTGCTGCTATACCCGGAAGTGTCAGTCGGGATAGCTGTGCTTGAAATTTTGCGAAATCCGTTTTCATTGCTTCTGTTTTTCCAGTTTTGTAATCTGCGGGATGTGTCCCAGGTTTTTTCAAGTTCATATCGCATTTTTGTTTTAGATGGGTTTGGTTCGCTCCAGTAGTTGTAAAATTGTTGGATCATCTCGTTTCCGTAGGTGTCCACAAAAGGAAGGAGCGAATTATAAAAAAATTGTGATTTTTGGTTTAGGGTATCGCCAGATACCAACGTTGAATGATTTGCTTTACTTTGATCTGTTTTACTCTTCTCTGTTCTTTTCTTATTTACTCTTATGGTTGAACGGTCGTTCAACGTCTGTTCAACGTCCGTTGAACCGGTGTTCAATTGCGCTCTTTTTCTGGCGCTTTGCAATCCTGCCTGACGGGCCAGTTGTCGTTTTTCTTCCAGCGGAGCCATACGATTGATAAGGGCTTGCGAGAAAAAGACCGTCTCGTCCCGGACTGCAAATAACCCGTATTTGGCTACAACCGTTTTAACCTTCTCCGGCGTGGTATTGTAGCGCCGGGCGAGTGCCGGCAGCAAAGCCACGGGATAAGAGTAGTCCGGTTGGTCGCGCAAGGTCTCGATCAGAACCCAGTAGATGCCGTAGCCCTCCAGCCCGAGTTGCTCGATGAGCAGGACGCATTTCGGGTCGTCCTTGGCGTTGGAGTCGTGTGGGAAGTAGTAGGCATCCTTCTTCATCGCAGGAGCCCTTTCCGTGTTTGCCGCAGGACGGTTTTGCAGAGCAGTACCGCGGCGTCGGATTTATTCTTGTCCGGGCGTGTTCTCGAAGCGACCCACTCGGTCAGTTCGCTACGCCGGAAGATCAGTCGCTTGCCGATCTTGCCGTGAGGGATGGCTTTCGCCGCCACCAGGTTGTAGAGCGAGCCTTTCCGGATCGAGTAGCCGCATTCGCCCAGAAATGCACCCGCGGCGGCAATATTCATTACCTCGTTGCGCGGAGGCGGCTCCACCGGCGGGCGGCGGCTGAGTTCTTTGGTAATGATCTCGCCGATCAGATGGCTTGCCTGCTCGACCGTCAGCGCGGCGAAGGGCAGGGAGTCAGGAATTTTCGTTTCGTTGGTCATCGTTTGCATTGAAAAAGTTAGACAATGCCTTCGTCAAGGCTATCAGATGCATCTGCAACCGTGAAGGTAGATGAACTCGAAACAAAAAATTTCTATCCGTTAACTCGCTATACTTGCATTAAATTTAACATCATGAAAACCAATGCATAACACTCAAGGCATCGGAGATCAGAATTTTGTCAGCAGTTCCGCATTCTTTATCCGCTCTTCCTTCTCGAACGAGGCGAGTTCGTTTTCTGTACTCTGCAGGTCCTAATGACCCGGGCTCTCGGCCGGAATCTTTATGTGGTAGCGAGTGGCGAACAAGTTTTCCTGTCTCATGCTTAATCGCAGGAAATAATTAGCGTAGCAATAATAGTCCACAGAATTGACAAGAATAAGCTATTTTATGCACGAAATAACCGGCATAATTTCGCATTAAAATCAATGGATTAATATTACCTTCATCATTATGACATCAAAACAACGGATACAGGCCGTTATCAACCATCGTCAACCGGATCGTGTAGCAGTCGACTTCGGGGCGACGACCGTTACCGGAATACACTGCAAAGTGATCGCCGAGCTGCGCGAACACTACGGACTGGAGAAAAAGCCCGTCAAGATCGTCGAGCCCTTCCAGATGTTGGGTGAGGTGGACGAGGAGCTTCAACAAATCATCGGAACGGATTGTGTACCGGTCTTCGGACCGCGCAATATGTTCGGGATCAGTGAGACCGAATGGCACCAGCAGCGCACGCCCTGGGGACAGGAGGTGATGATCTCCTCCGGGATCGACCTCACGCCCGACGCGCGCGGGGATATATATGTATACCCGAAGAACGACCGGACGGCCCCCCCGAGCGGGATCATGCCCTCGGGTTGCTACTTCTTCAACGCGATCGAGCGTCAGCAGCAGATCGTCGAGGAGAGGCTCGATCCGGCCGACAACCTCGAAGAGTTCGGCCCCATTTCCGACAGCGACCTCGATTATTTCACGAAGGCCGTCGACAAGGCCGCCAGCACCGGGAAAGCGGTCGTAGCCAGCTTCGGCGGCACGGCGCTGGGCGACGTGGCAATGGTGCCGGGACTCGATATGATAGCCCCCAAAGGCATCCGAAGTGTCGCCGAATGGTATATGTCAACCCTGCTACGGCCGGAGTACATCCAGGAGATTTACAGCCGCCAGATCGATATAGCCATCAAAAACTACGAGAAACTCTGGGCGCGGGTCGGCGATAAGGTCGATGTGATGTACATATGCGGGACGGACTTCGGGACGCAGGATTCGCAGTTCTGCTCGCCGGAAACCTTCTCCGAACTGTGGCTGCCCCATTATAAAAGGATGACCGACTGGGTTCATGCCAACACTTCGTGGAAAATCTTCAAGCACTCCTGCGGAGCGATCCTGCCGTTGATGGAGAAGTTCATCGAGGCGGGGATCGACATCATCAATCCCGTTCAGATCAACGCCAAAGACATGGACTCGCAGGTACTCAAGGATCGTTTCGGCGACCGGATCACCTTCTGGGGCGGCGGGATCGATACCCAGCAGGTACTTCCCAACGGCACGCCCGCGCAGATCAAAGAGCATGTCAAACAACAATGCGAGGTGCTGGGCCAAAACGGTGGTTTTGTATTCACCTCGGTTCACAACGTACAGGCGAACGTAGCCACCGAGAGTCTGGTGGCCATGATCGACGCATTGCAGGAAATACGTGGCATTAAATAAATAGGGCCTATGAAAAACAATACGACTCTCTACTTGTTTTTAATTACCATCGTCTCCGCAATGGGCGGATTGCTCTTCGGTTACGACTGGGTGGTGATCGGTGGAGCCAAGATCTTCTACGAGCCCTTCTTCGGGATCGAAGGCTCCGCCGCCATGCGCGGCTGGGCCATGAGTAGCGCGCTGGTGGGCTGCCTGGTCGGCGCCGTGCTGGCCGGTATGTGGAGCGACCGCTACGGGCGCAAGAAGATGCTGCTGATCTCCGCCGTGTTGTTCCTGGTCACCGCGTTCGGCACCGGGGCGACCAGCAACTTTACCTGGTTCATCATTTGGCGCATGTTGGGCGGACTGGCTATTGGCATGGCGTCGAACATTTCACCCATCTACATCGCCGAGGTCTCCCCTGCGGCCGTGAGGGGGCGTTTCGTGTCGATCAACCAACTGACCATCGTGATCGGCATCCTGGCCGCGCAGATCGCCAACTGGCTGATCGGCGACCACTTCATGGGCGCCGTCGGGATTACCCCCGAATCGGTCGAGTGGGCCTGGCGATGGATGTTCTGGGGGGCAATGATCCCCGCTGGATTGTTCTTCGTCTTCGCCTTTATGATCCCCGAGAGCCCGCGCTGGCTGGCGATCAACCGCCGGGAGCAGAAGGCCGGCAATGTGTTCACACGCATCGGCGGGGAGGAGTACGCCCGCGCCGAGATGCAGGCCATCCGGGCTGCCGGCACGCAGCAGGAGGGCAGCAGCCTCAAAACGCTCTTGCAACCCGGCATGCGGAAGATCCTGGTCATCGGGATCGTGCTGGCCGTGTTCCAGCAGTGGTGCGGCATCAACGTGATCTTCAACTACGCCCATGAGGTCTTCTCTGCCGCAGGGTACGCCGTTTCGGACGTGCTGATGAACATCGTGATCACCGGCGTGACCAACCTCGTGTTCGTCTTTATCGCCATCTTTACAGTCGACAAACTCGGCCGCAGGGCTCTTATGTCGATCGGATCGGCCGGACTGATGGTGATCTACGCCATCATGGGGCTTTGTTACTTCCTCAATGTGAGCGGCTGGCCGATGCTGGTGCTGGTCGTGGCCGCGATCGCCTGCTACGCCATGTCGCTGGCTCCGGTCACCTGGGTTGTGCTGTCGGAGATCTTCCCGGCACGGGTCCGGGGTGCGGCTATGGCCGTGTCCACCTTCTTTTTGTGGGCCGCGTGCTTCGTACTGACCTATACCTTCCCACTTTTGAACGAGTGGCTGAAAGCGTCCGGAACTTTCTGGACCTACGGCGCGATCTGCCTGCTCGGATTCCTCTTTATCCGCTTCCGGCTGCCCGAAACAAGCGGCAAAAGCCTCGAAAAGATCGAAAAAGAACTCACTCAGAAATAGCAAGCCTAACCTTAAATCCTAACCTCAATGAAAAGATTTACGCATTGCTTAACGGCGTTTGCATGCCTGGTCATGGCCATGGTTGCCGTTTCCTGCGACAAGGAAAGCGACACACCTCCCGGACTCTCGATCGAGAGCGGAGCGATCGCGTCCTTCCCCGGCGAGAGCGTGGTGGTCAAGGCCACCGTCTCGGACGAGGTGGGCATCCAATCGATCCATCTTACCTGCCCCGAGATGGGCGTTGACAAACTCTACGACCTCTCATCGCAAAAGCCGGTCGTGTTCAACGTCTCCTACCAGTTCGTCATCCCCTTGGACACCGACACGGATATTCCGGCCAACTTCCGGATCGAAGTGCTCGGCACCTCCGGCAAGACGACCGTCAAGCCTATCCAGGTAACCTACCTGCCCGATACGACCGATCCGGTAATCACCACCTTCGGCGATGAGATCGGGGTCGACTTCGACGACGACAACAGCATCGCCGAGCCCACGCTGGTCTTCTCCTTCACCGACGACAGGGGGCTGGCTTCCGCGCGGCTTCAAATCGCCGACATCAGTTTCGATGAAACGCTGCCCTTGTCCGGGCGGAGCGACAACGCCACGTTCTACCCCGTCTTCGACGCATCCGGCCTCTACGACGCCACGCTGACCGTAACCGATGATGCGGGCAACACGACCGCCAAACAGATCGTGTTCGGGGTGATCGGCGAGGAGCCGGAAAATCCGATCTCGGACTACACCCACATGTGGATCGTCAACACCGAAGAGGATCCCGCCGACTATATGCTGGGCTACTACCAGTATATGGCGCGCACGGACGCGTACATCTACTCGGTGCTCTTCTACGCCCCGAAAGCCGACACCAAGATCGCCTTCGTGCCTATCCAGGACATCGACGGGGCCGACTACTTCGGCCGCAGCCCCTATGCGAGCACCAAGATACTCAACAACAAGGGGTATGTGCTCCCGATTACCATCCCCGCCGTGGGTTATTACAACGTTTCGATCAACATCCAGACCCACGCGCTCACCATTACCCCGCATACCCCTGCCGCCGTCAATCCCTTTGCCGGGCAGGTGCGGGGCTACTCCTACGTCAACGGCGGATCGACCAACTCCCAGTTCGCCACCTCGCCCGTCAACGGCAACCCGATGCGCCTCGCCTCCAACTTCGATATCGTCGACCCGGCGGGATCCTGGCCCAACGTGGTGTTCATCACTTCCGACTGGTCGAAGAGTTGGAATCCGGTCTACGACTCGACCTGGACTTACATAATCAGGTGGGAGTACAACGCCGCATTCGTCAGCAGTTACGCTTACTTTGAATCGGTCGCAGCAGGGATCCATCCCGCCGTGTTCGATATGGAGGCGATGTGGGTGACGATGAAAAAACCGCAACCGTAAACGCATCCGACCATGAAAAGAGCATTAGCGATATTTGCAGTACTTGCCGCCCTGGCCTCATGCAAAAGCGTGCAGGACGCGCAGCGATCCTACTCCATCGATCTGGACGTCCCCGACAAGGAGGTCAAAACCGGACACCTCAACCTCGGCGGGAGCAACCCGATAGGGGGGAGCATTGCCGTGAACAGCTTCTACATGGAGTTGGACGGACAACCCTTCATCCCCATCATGGGCGAGGTGCACTATTCGCGCATTCCCCACCAAACCTGGGAGGAGCAGATACTCAAGGTCAAGGCGGGAGGGATCAACGTGATCTGCACCTACGTGTTCTGGAGTATGCACGAGTCCGTCGAGGGCATCCACGACTGGAGCGGCGATCTGAACCTGCGTGGATTCCTCGACTTGTGCAGAAAACACGACATGAAGACCATCGTGCGCATAGGCCCGTTCTGCCACGGCGAGATCCGCAACGGCAGCATTCCCGACTGGTTGTACGGCCGCCCGTTCCAGGTCCGGACCAACGATCCCGAGTACCTCAAATACGTCGGCCGTCATTGGGACAAGGTGGCGGAGCAGCTCAAAGGCACATACTACAAGGACGGCGGGATCGTGATCGGCATACAGTTGGAGAATGAACTCCAGCACTCGGCCTCCCCCTGGTCGTTCGGTTACCCGGGCCAGCCGTTGGAGTTCACCGTGGCTGACTACGACGTGGACAACACCAAGATCGGGGTCTCAGTCCAGGACAACGAGGTCGCAGCCGCCGACTCGGGCGAAGCCCACATGAGGACGCTCAAACAGATGGCCGTAGCGAGGGGAATGGTCGCGCCGCTCTACACGGCCACAGGCTGGGGCTACGCCGCCATCTTGCCGAACGAGCTCATTCCCGTTACCTCGGCCTATCCCTACAACTTCTGGGACGAGGCGGTGACCGCTTCGCCGTTCTATCTTTTCAAGGACATCCAGAAGGATCCGGACTACGCGCCGGTAAGGTACAACCCCGAGGATTACCCGTCGTTCTGCGCCGAGATGGGCGCGGGCATCACCCCGGTCTATTCGCGCCGCCCGTACATCCCGGCCGACGCGGCCGAGGGGCTGATGCTGCGCTCTCTGGGCAGTGGGGCAAACGGTATCGGGTACTATATGTACCACGGCGGGACCACCCCGCAGGGCAAATACGGCTTTTTCAGCGACCAGCCCATGGGCGTGCCCAAGATGTCCTACGACTTCCAGGCCCCCGTCGGCGAGTTCGGCCACACGCGGGATTCGTACAACGCGCTTCGCCTGATCCACAACTTCACCACCGATTTCGGTGACCTGTTGGCCCCGATGGGTGTCGTGTTGCCGGACGGGTATGAGACGATCACTCCTCAAAACGACAACACGCTGCGCTATGCCGTGCGTAAAAAAGGCAAATCGGGATTCGTCTTTATGACCAACTACCAGGATCATGTCAAACGAGTGGACCTCGAAGGTATCGATCTGACCCTGTCGGTTGGCGGCGAAAAGATCCGTTTCCCGCATCAGGGCACTATGACCCTGAAAAAGGATGTGAGCGCGATCCTGCCTTTCAACCTCGACATGGACGGCATTTTACTGAAAAGTGCCACCGTTCAGCCGCTCGCGCTTCTTCGCAACGGCGAAACGCCCCACTACTTCTTCTTCGTGCCCGACGGGTTTGTACCCGAATACGTTTTCGACGCGGCGACCCTGTCCGGCGAAAGCGTGCTCAAACCGGAACCGGGGCTGGGAAGCACCGTCGCCCTGCTCTCAACATCGGGCAAAGAGGTGTTGCTTACCACCCTGACACGTGAGCAGGCGCTCCAATCGTGCAAGATTGCCATGCCCTCGGGCCAGAAACTGTTGCTGACCGCTGCCGATGTGATGCAGTACGGGCAAACGACCCGGCTGCAGAGCACCGACCCCGACATCAAGCTGACCGTTTTCCCGGCCACTCAGGGTGAAGGGTGCTACTCGGAGACGATCTTCGATCATCAGCCCGTAACTGTCGAGCCGCAAATTTACAAAGCAGGCGAAAGGCGTTTCCAGATCAACGTCCCCGAATCGGCATTCAACGGCGTGAGCGATCTGATCCTGGAACTCGACTACACCGGCGATACGGCAGCCGCCTTTATCGACGGCTACATGGTTACCGACAACTTCTTCAACGGCAGCCCGTGGAAGATCGGCCTGAAACGCTTCGCGGGCAAATTGGAGCCGAAAGGGATCTATTTCTACCTCCGCCCGATCTACAAGGACGCCACCTACATGATCGACCTGCCCGCGGATATGAAGATCGACTTCTCGCAGGGCGACGTATGCAAGGTCAACGGCATCAGGATCATTCCTGAGTACTTCACCGAAATCAATCTGTTCTAATCCAATACCGACAGACATGACAAAATCGATCTACATAATAAAAACAGCGATGATCGCCCTGGTGTTCCTGCTCGTGGTGGGAAATACCTTCGCGCAGGCGGGCTCCACGGTCACCGGAACCGTAAAGGATGAAGACGGCAAGCCCGTAGTGGGAGCGGTCGTGCTCCAGGCGGGCACGGCAAACGGCACGACGAGCATGGCCGACGGCAAATTCTCCATCAAGCTTATCGACGGGGAGAACGCCCTGGACGTCTCAATCCTCGGATACGAGACCCAGAAGGTACAACTTGGAGGCAAAACCAGCGTCGACGTCGTGTTGCGCTCCTCGGACGTGGCCATCGACGACATCGTGGTAATCGGCTACGGCTCGGTCAAACGCAGCGACGTGACCGGCTCGGTCGCCTCGGTCAAATCCAAAGACCTGGTCATGCCCTCGACCGCCAACGTCGGCAGCATGCTGCGGGGTAAGGCCTCCGGGTTGAACATCACCCAGTCCTCGGCCAAGCCCGGCGGCGAGCTGAACATCTCGATCCGCGGCCAGAAAGCGCCCCTGATCATCATCGACGGCGTGGCCCAGACCAAATTCGCCCAGCAGGGCACCGGTACGGTTTACAGCGGCGGGAACACCGACTCGCAGATGATCGGAGTCAACCCTGACGACGTGGAGAGCATCGACATCCTCAAGGACGCGGCCTCGACCGCGATCTACGGGGCCGATGCGGCGGGCGGCGTAATCCTGATCACCACCAAGAAGGGCAAGGCCTCCCAGCAGGGCAAGGTCGATATCGCCTACACGGGCGGATTTTCGATCCAGTACCTGTCGGACTACCCCGAATTCCTCGACGCCAAGGACTTCATGATCGAGCAGAACAAGGTGTTCTACGAGCTCGATAACTCGGTGGGCAGGTATTCGAGGCACTCGCAGGACAAGATCGACAACTTCCGGGGCAAAGGCACCCAATGGATCGACAAGGTAACCCGCACCGGGATCGTCAACGAGCAGAACCTCTCGATCCGGTCGGGCACGGAGCGGACCCAGTACCTGATCTCGGGAAGCTACTACGACAACAAGGCCGTCGCCAGGAACAACGAAATGAACCGTCTGACGGGAAGGATCAACCTGGACCAGAAGTTCAACAAATGGCTGGACGGCGGGGTAAACACCTCCTACGCGCGGATCAAGTACAACCAGGTCCCGCTGGGCGACCAGCGTCAGGAAAAGTCGGCGTTGATCTACTCGGCGATGACCTTCAACCCACTGGTCCCGGTCTACGACGAGGACGGCAAATACACCGACAACCCCGACCGCAGCATCTACGCCAACCCGGTGTCGCTGCTTGAAATCTCGGATGAAACGATCAACCATAACCTCAACGCCAACGCCTTCCTGAACGCCAGCCTGTTCAAAGGATTCTCGGTGAGGGCCTCGATCGGGGTGGACTACAAGGACTCCAAGTCGCACCAGTACGTCCCCTCGACCACCAAGGTCGGTGCGAGCAAGGGCGGCATCGCCACCAAGAACAACGGCACCAGCCAGATGATGCTGACCAACGTGGTGGCTACCTACAACACCACCATCCGCGAAGACCACGCCCTCAATGTGATGGCCGGATGGGAGTTTACCAGGAACACCTGGGAGGGTACGAGCATCACCGCGTCCAACTTCCCCACCGACACCCCGCTGTGGAACAATCTCCAGTCGAGCGAGCAGGAGAAGCCCTCCATCTCCTCCTACAAGGGTTCGAGCGAGCTGGTGTCGTTCATCTCCCGCGTCAACTACTCCTTCCGGGGCAAGTACATCTTCACGGGCAACCTGCGGGTCGACGGTTCGTCGAACTTCTCCAAGAACCACCAGTACGGAACCTTCGCGGGGGTGTCGGGCGCGTGGAAGATCGCCGAGGAGCCTTTTATCAAGGACAATGTTTCGTGGATCAACGAGCTCAAGCTCAGGGCGAGCTGGGGACAGGTGGGCAACGCCGGATCGCTGACCGGGATCAATACCTATTACAAGATCCGCCCCAAGGACTACGCGTTCAACGGTTCGATGGTCAACGGCGCGGCACTCGCCCAACTGGGCAACCCCAACCTCAAATGGCAGACCGCGTCCGATATCAACTTCGGCCTCGACTTCGGCTTTGTCAAGAACCGGATCTCGGGCAGCGTCGAGTGGTTCCAGCGCAGGGAGACCGACATCATCCTGCAAAAGAGCCTGATGTCCTACAACCAGGTTCGGACCATCGACTACAACTCGGGCGAGGTATGGCGCACAAGGGGCGTGGACATAACCTTGAGGTCGGTCAATATCAGCACGAAGGATTTCAGCTGGTCGACCGACGTGAACCTCAACTTCTACGCCTCCTACACCGTCGAGCGCGATCCGGACTACAACTATCCCTACATCTATTCGGGGACCAGGGAGAAGTGGTACAACACCTACCTCTACAAGTCGATGGGCCTGATCGGCGCAAACGAATCCGTCCCCTGGATGCCCACCTCGGGCGCGGGCAACATCAAGTTCGCCGACCTGAACGGCTACGTTACCGACGAGAGCGGCACCCGGCTCCGGGACGCCAACGGGCGGTATATGTACACCGGCGGCCCCGACGGGATCCTGGACGAGGCCGACTACTACATTGCGGGTAACTCGACGCCCATCCCCTTCGGATTCAGCAATACGTTCCGCTACAAGAACTGGGATATGAACGTCTATATCTACGGGTCGCTGAACGGCTACAAGCAGAACGACATTTTGATGCAGTCGAGCTGGGGGATTACCGACATGACCTACGGTCTGAATGCGGTAACCGCGGTCAAAAACCGCTGGTCGCCCGACAATCCCACGGGAACCCAACCGTCGGTATCGCAGGGAGCATCAGGTGTCGACATCCTGCAAGGCGATTTCTATTATGAGAAATCGTGGTTCGCGAGGTTGGACAACATTTCGATCGGCTACACCCTGCCGTCCCACCTGTTGAAAAAGTACATCAGCAAACTGAGGGTCTACGCGGCGGCGCGCAACGTCTGCGTGATCACCCCCTACGGCGGCATGGACCCCGAAACGGGCAACGGGATCGGGGCCTACCCCAACCAGCGGACCTTCGTACTGGGCCTGAACCTCAACTTCTAAACCATCCGAGACATGAAAACGATCAGATATATAGCATTGTTTGCACTCGCACTGGCGACCGTTTCCTGTACGCTGGAGCGGGAGAACTTCGACGAGATCTACACCGAGAACTTCTACAAAACCGAGAACGACCTCAAACTGGCCGTCACTTCGCTCTACCACCCCTTTAACACGCAGTGGCTGATGGCCGGCCCCAACGATTACGATTACGGCTTTTACGTGAGCGACCGCAGCTATTTGATGCTCTCGGAGATGACCACCGATCTGATGGACTGCACCTGGGGGTGGCAATACACCGAATTGCGCCTGCACCAATGGTACGCCAACAAGACCGGGCAGGATATGGCGGCGTTGTACGACCTTTTCCGGCGTTACAACGCGATCTCCGCCTGCCGCAACGTAATCCGCGACATCGAGGCCTGCGATCTGCCCAACGACGTGAAAGTCCCCTACATCGCCGAGGCCAAAGCGATCCGGGCATGGGTGGGGGTAATCCTCTACGATCTGTTCGGCCCGGTCCCAGTCGCCCCGGACTACGTGTTGGACGACCCGGAAACCATCGTCTATTTGCCCAGGCTGACCGAGGCGCAGTACGAGGAGTTCATCGTGGGCGAGCTCTCCTACGCGATTACCTACCTGCCCGAGTACGCCTCCGAAAGGGGCCGGCTGACCAAGGGCGCGGCGCGGATGATCCTGCTCAAATACTACATGATCCGCAAGGACTTCGAAAAGGCCCTTCCCATCGCACGCGACCTCTACGCTATGGAGGCAGGGGGCGTCTACTCCCTGCTCGACTACCAGTACGTGTTCAGCAAGGAGGGGATCGGCAACAAGGAGATCATCATCCAGGTCTGCTGCAACGTCGACGATATGCCCAACCACTGGGTCGCCTACACCGTTCCCACCGATTACCCGTGGCCCGCACCCAAGGCGACCAACTGGGGCGCATACCGGATGCCGTGGGATTTCTACGACACTTTCGAGGCGCAGGATAAGCGCCTGAGCGGGATCATTGCTGACTATACTAACACCAGCGGCGACCACATTACGCGCGGTACCGGGGAGTTGACCCTGGGGGCGATCCCGTTCAAGTACGGCGTTGACATGGATCAGATAGGCGACGGCACCGGGATCGACGTGATCGTCTTCCGTTACTCCGACGTGTTGCTCTCCCTGGCCGAGTGCATCAACGAAACGGAAGGCACCCCGACCGAAGAGGCCGTTAAGCTGGTCAACCGGGTCAGGAACAGGGCCGGGCTGGAGGGCCTTGCGGACGCGGACATCGCATCGAAACAGGCTTTCAACAACGCCATCCTGTTGGAGCGCGGCCATGAGTTCTACGGCGAGGGCCTCCGCCGCCAGGATATGATCCGCCACGGCAAATTCATTTCCTCGGCCGCCACGCGCCCCGGAAACCAGACAGCAGCCTACAAAACCCGCTTCCCGATCCCCATCGCGTTCATCACCGAATCGAACGAGGAGATCAAGCAGAACGACGGCTACAATTAAAATACAGGACAATGAAAAAGATCATATTATTTATTCTCCCTGCGCTGGCGCTCGCCTCGTGCAGCAAGGATGAGCTGCACAAGGATATGTACCAACTCCCCGAGGTCTTCTACACGGGAACGTCCACCTCGTTTGTCAGCTACCTCGAAGACAACGGTACGGTTACCTACAAGGAGAGCGGCGCGGTAAAAGATCCCTACCTGTCGGTCCGGGACAACGGCGGCAACATGATCCGCCTGATCCTGGAACCCGAAGCACTGCCGCGGAACGCCGTGATGGACGCCGAAGGCGCACCCGATATCGACTGGCAGACCTGGACAAGGGTCAAGAAGGATTTGCAGCGGGCCAAGGACGCCGGGCTGGAAGTGGTGATGACCCTCAAGCTCGAAAAGACCGTCCCCAAGGTCTGGCAGCACATCACCGACCAGGAGCAGCTCGGGCAGACCCTCTACGACTGGTGCTATGAGATGCTGGACGAGATGGGCAAAATCAAGATGCCCAAGATCGTGGCCATCGGCAACGAAATCAACGCTGCGTTCATGTCGCCCGAGAGCGATTACAACAACAACGTCTACAACTACGAGCGGAACGTTTTTTTCGTCAACAAGGGCATCAAGGCCGTCCGGGACATCGCCAGGAAGTACAATACGGAGATCAAAACCGCCGTGCACATCTTCTCCCCCGGCAACCTGACCTGGTGGCTTTCGGAGCACTATGAACGCGGACTGACCGATTTCGACGTAATGGCCCTCTCCTATTATTACGGCTATCCGGGCCACAGCATGGGCAGCTGGCGCAGCTTTACCCATCTGGGCCAATACCTGCGCGGCGCGTTGGGCAAGGATTTTATGATCATGGAGACCTCCTTCCCGTGGACGATCCTCAACGGGGACGCCCAGGCCAACAACTACGGCGTTACCGAAAACGGCTACGAGGCGACCCCCGCCGACCAGAGGCGCTGGCTTGCCAACCTGGCCAACGACGTGCGGCAGGCGGGCGGCCTGGGAGTGATCTCCTGGGGCAACGAATCGCTGCCCACCACCACGTGGATCTACCCCGACACCGGTTACGGCAAGGGCTCGACCTGGGAGAACAACTCCTACTGGGACTTCGACGGCAACCTGCACGAAGGGATCAAGTGGATGGGGGACGTTAAGTAGTCCTCCGCATACCGCCAAAAAGAGGCTCGCCCGGATTCCGGGCGAGCCTCTTTTTGCGGTTACGGGGATCGTGGTTTGCCGGCTAATATTCCAGCGTGGCCGACACCACCTCGAAGCCTTTCGGAGTGTCCGTCTTGCCGGGATAAAGCTCGTCCCTCATCGAGAAGTAGATCTTCTCGACCTTGCTCCAGTCGATGGCGACGGCCGTTTCGTTGGCAGGATACCAGTATGGATTTACAGCCGGCCAGTCCTGCGGCAGCATCGGGGCCTTGCCTTTGGCCAGCGCGGAGACGGGGATGACGATGTCTGTAAACTCCCCGGTGAGCGACGCTTCGGCGCACCAGGCCGCGCAATCGGTCTGGCTTAGGGTTATCAATATCTTGTCGGTATCGGGTGTCGTCCGGCGTGCCCGGACCACGATATTCTTCGGCGTAACACCCCCCGACGACCGGGCGGCGAGCCTGTCCGCGATAAAGTAGGTTGCCGTGAGGTCCAGCGGAAAGGCGTATGAGGGATCGGATGCCATGTTTTTGCAGGAGACCCCGGCGACCACCTCGCCCGAATCGGACACAGTGACATATCGCCTGAAAGGCAGGCTGTTGAACTCCCGTGTGTAAATAATACGATCCTTGTCGCGCTGCGCATCGAATACTTTAAGCGGGGAGGTGCCGGGGACGACCTTGACCGGGTAGGTCTGCTGGCGATAGTAATTCCAGTCGAGCGGCGTGCCGGGGTTCAACGAGGGGTGCATTACCTTGTCGCCGTTGTGCTCAACGCCGATGATATACTCCCACAAAACCGGTTTGACATCTTCGGCCGGAAGGGTCACGGCGTAGTCGTAGGGCCCGGTCTGTTGCATCGGATATTGCTTCTGAAACCAACTGTCGTTGTCCTTGACGTAAAGCACGACCTTGACCGGCTCACTCGATGCCACGCGGCACTCGAAACGGACGGGTTTGCCCGCGACATACTCCGCCTCGGGCTGGTGGCGGAAGAAGATCTTGCCGTTGTCGTTGGCGGCAGGCAACACATAGTCGTGCAGCTTAACCCCGTTGACCGACGCCGGGAGTGAGGCCAAATCGAAGCTCTTTTGGGCCGAAAGGATATAGATCCCGGGGGTAACGGTAAAGTTGCCGGAGACTCTCCGGGAAGGGGCGGTGGCGTCCAAGGCGATCACGTCGAACCCTGTGCCCAAGTCGGGAAGATTGACGGTCATGTTGCGTTCCATGTCGTAAAGGGCGTAGCACTGCCTGTTTACGTTCTCCCCACGGTGCGGATCGTCCACCATCACGGCGTCGGGATAGAGCTCCAGCCTCCACACCCCGTCGCTGACGCGGTCCAGGAAGTAGGCCCCGGTCCCGTCGTAGCTGACCACGGGCGAGGAGCCGCAACCCGCGATATTCTTCAACCCGGCCGCCTCCACTTTAACGTACGCGGGCAGATTGTTGGAGTGCATCAGACACTCCGGGGAGTTGAGGATGCTCACGTTATTCTCGTAGTCTACCTGAAAATCCCCGAATGAGGAGTTTTTCGGGTACTTTCCGTAATCGCCGCCCCGAGGCAGGAGCTTCATCGCCTTGGCCGCGATCACGGCGCTGATCGCCTTGGCCGGGGTGTAGACCAGGTTGAGGTTGTGGGTCTGCCACCCGACGTTGTAAGGTGCAGTGGCCAGCATATCATATGCAAAATAAGCCGTGAACTGGACACCTCCGCGTCGGAACTCCCGCACCATGGCCGGGTACATATACGATACCGGAACGTCGGGCGTGTCGAATTCATAGACCAGCTTGGCCCGTTTGCCGATATCGACTGAGCCGATCTGGCTGTAATTGGCCGCATAGGGCAAAAAGTTGCCGGGCAGCGAATAGCCGTGCTTGAAAGGGGTCGGATACCACGCGTAAGTGGCTCCCTGTGCTTTCGAGTTGCGGATGGCAGGGGCCACCCTGAAGTCCTGGCTGAGGTTGTAGAAAATGACCTTATTGCAACCCGTCTTGCGGATGGTCTTGTACATCGCGTCGATGTAGGCGGTCGTCTCGGGGAGCTTATCCGGATGCTGGGTCGGCTCGTTGACGATCTCCATCAGCAGAATGTTGGGCTCGTCCTTGATCTTGCGCCCCGTGTAGCGGTTGGTGTGCTCCAGAAGCTGGGTGGTGTAGTTCTGCTGCGCCCGGATCAGTTTGGGATCGAGGGGCATTTCCCATTTGGGGTAGTGGGCGGCGAAGCCCGGCATATCGTTGATCGTGTAGCGGTCGGGCCAGTTGGCGGCGTAGGTAACGATGGGGCTCAGCAGCATCTTGATGTCGCGGTCTGTCGCCTGCTTGATCAGGTACTCCAGCAGATCGAGGTGGTCGTTGTTGATCAAATTTCCCAGCGTATCGCAGTTCTCCCAATCACCCCAGAAACAGAGCCTGAGCCCATCCCAACCCATGCGGGTGAAGTGGGTCAGATCCTGCTCGATCATCTTTTTTCTGTCACCGCCCACCATTCCCGCGGCCCGGTAGTCGCAGGCCGAGGGAAGGCAGTAATTGGCCCCGAAGAGCGCAACCTCGCTTTTGTCGGATTTCCAGCGCAGTATCCCCTGGGAATCCTGGTAAATCGCCTCTTCCGCGCCCGCAACCCGGGCGCAGAAGAGGATCGAAAGGATCAATGCTAATTTTTTCATGGTCTATCTCTATTGGAACAGGTTGATCTCGGCCCGGTACTCGGGAATGATCCGCACACCGTTGAGTTTGCAGATATCGCCCTTGGAGAAGTCGAGCGAAATCTCTTCCGGCAGGTCTTTCAGCCAGGGGGCGTCCTTGGATGCGCCGCGCAGGTAGAAATAGATGCCTTTACCGCCGGTCAGCTTTTCGGCGAACGGTTTGAGGCCGATCTGCCAGGGCAGGCCGCAGTAGAAGTGGTCGGTGACCATGTCGCCGTCGATGAACGCCGCGCCCGTGTCGCCCGTAAAATCAACCTCGAGATAGAGGTTGCTTACCCCGTCAAAGGCGTCCACGGGCAAATTGACCATGAACCGGCGGTCGCTCGCCTTGTAAAGCTGCATCTCCACGTCGACGGGCTTGTTGTTGAGCACGATCTGTGAATAATATTTTTTGTCCCCTTTCTTCGCCGGGAAAACGGCCAGTTTGATCTCCGGCGTGGTCTCCTGCAAGCGGATGGTCTGGCCCAATTGCATCACATCGGCGGAGGTTATAACCAGCTTTTCACCTGCGGGTGCAACGATTTTATAGGCGTCCAGCGCCTCGGCTTTGGTCAGGGTGGTCAAAAGGACGGTCTTGCCCTTTGGGGATTTGAGTTTGACGGTGCTGTTCAAACCGGGCTGGGGGCGTAAGACCTTCTTGCCTTCGAAAACGAACTCAGCGGCAAGCCCTTCCGGAGCGAAGAAGAAGTAGTGGACCACGCCATTATCGACGATCCTGGCGAGGAGTTGCGCCGTGGAGGTCTTCAGTAAAATGCCGTCCATGTCCAGGTTGAAAGGCAGGATCGCGCTCGCTTTGGCTTTGAGGGTCAACGTGCCCTCGGCGGGGATGCGGAGTTTTTCGCCGGGCAGATCGAGCGTCAAATCGATCCCGGTCATATCTTTCCGTTTAGTATGGTCCTGGTAGTTGGTCATGAACACGAAACCCGAATTCCCCGCCTTGCGCACCGCGTAACGGAGCGTGCCGTCGTTTTCGGGGGTGATCTTGTCGTTGCCTTCGGGCAGCACTACGCCCATCGGGGCCAGCAAATGGCCGAAGTCGGTGGTGAAGTTGTGGATCACGCGCAAAACGTGGTACGACGCCCGCGTGTCGCCGAACTCTCCCAACGGAGCCTGGAAATCGTAGGACATCTTGGGCACGCCCATCGGCTGGTCGCTCATAAAGCCGTATTTGTCCTGCTGGGTGGTGCCGCCCTGGTACATATAGTATCCGATGCCGTTGGCACCGCTGCCCAGCGAGCGCAGCATCAACGCCTCGGAAGCGTCGGCCGGAACGATCTCGCGGCGTTTGTAGATCATTTGCACACCCACACCCATTTCGGCGTTGAACGAGGGATAATCGTCGGCGACGTACCTCACCGGGGAGTAGTCGGGGGTCTTGTGTATATCCTTGAAGAGGTAGAACGGCGAAACGACCACCGGCTCGTCCCACCAGTTGTAGGGATAAGCCGACGTAACGGGAATGACCTCGTTGGGCAGGATGGCGGCGTATCCCCACCCGGTGGCAGTATATAGAGGTGTGAGCATCCCTTTGGCCATGGCCATATCCTTGAGGGTGCGCATATGAGCCTCACCCGAATCGGCGGCTTTGATCCCGGCGTCCTGCACCGAAACACCGATTTTCGTATTGTCCACGTCGTAGTCGGCCACGGTGAACTCCAGAGGCTGCTCCGGATAACCGAACGACCAGGGCGAAGCGGAGTGTTGCAGCTCGTTTTCCAACTGGATGCCGATCACGATCCTGCCGTCCTTGTAATAGGTGCCTTTGAGTTGCTCGGCGATGCGTGTGTAGTGGCGGTCCACATATTTAAGGTATTCGGGATCGTTGGTCCGGATTTGGAACGGCCGCCCGTACAACCAGTCGGGGATCGACCCGTTGCGCATCTCGCCGTGGCAGTACGGGCCTATGCGCACGATGGTTTTCATGTCGTGCTTTTTGCATATGCCCAAAAAAGCCCTAAGGTCTTTGTTGCCGCTCCAATCGGGCACATTCTCGACCGCCTCATGCAGGCTCCAGAAGACGTAGGTGGCGAGCACGTTGATCCCCCCGGCCTTCATTTTAAGGATCTGCTCCTCCCACGCCCCGCGGGGAACGCGCGAAAAGTGGATCTCGCCCATGATGGGGATGAACGGTACACCGTCCAATACCATATAATAGCTGTTGAAAGCGATGTTGCCGCCGGCGGGGTTGCTTCCCCCGAGGTTGAGGTGGCCCGTTTTGACCGTTTTGTCCGGGACCTTCAGGTCAATGGAGTAGGAATGAACGGCTTGTGCAGAATTACTGCAAAGAATTGCCGCCGTAAATGCAAGGGGCAGAAGTAGTGATTTTTTCATTGTGCTGATGATTAAAATTACCTGGATTAGTTCTTTAAATAACAGTGCAGACCTTTACAATGCGAAATTATTATTATAAAACGGGGTGTAAAATAGCATATCCTTGTTATTATTGTGGATTATTATTGCTTACTTTGTGGAACAACCCTAATCGCTACGAATATGGTAAAACTTTCCATCGGTTTTGAGGGGCAACGCTTCGTATTCCTCCCCATACCCATGACCCGGTTGATGGAGGAAAACCCGATGTCCAGGGACCTGTACGTCTTCTCGATCGGTTTTTTCTCGCGGGCACTCCACCACTACATCAACAGGCCGACGGGATGCGGGGAGTTTTTGCTCATGTACTGCGTCGAGGGCAAAGGATGGTATAAACTCTACGGGAAGACCCAGGAATTGAAGACCAACCAGTTCGTCATCCTGCCCGCCAACACGCCCCACACCTACGGTGCCGACAAGAACGATCCATGGTCTATCTATTGGGTGCACTATAAGGGGGAAAAGGCCGGAGAACTGTCCAGAGGATTCGACGTCCCGACCGACATCAGCCCCTCCGGGCAATCCCGCATCAGCGACCGGCTCGAACTTTTCGAGGAAATTTTCTTTACCCTCAACGAAAACCACACCCAGGACTCGCTCAACTACGCCAACCTCTGCTTCGGCCACTTCATGGCCTCTTTCTGCTTTCTGGATACCTACCGCAAGAACCGGCGCCGGAATGATTTCTCCGAAAACATCGTCCGGCAGTCGATCCATTACATGAACGAAAACATCCAGGGCCGTTTGACAGTCGAGCAGCTCGCCTCATTCTGCGGCTACTCCGAATCGTATTACTACCGAAAGTTCATCAAAGAGACCGGCCACTCGCCGATCGACTATTTCATCCGGCTGAAGATCAACAAAGCCTGCGAACTATTGATCCACACCAACATAAAGCTCAACCAGATCGCCTGCAAGCTCGGCTTCAGCGAGTCGCACTACTTCTCCCGGACCTTCACCAAAGTGATGGGAGTCTCCGCCTCGGAGTTCCGCCGGATGAACTTCGCCCTGCATCCGGACGAAGACAGGGATCGATAGCGGCCTGCATAGTAGGCCTAAAACTTGGTTAGTAATTCTGCATTCTTCATCCGCTCTTCCTTTTCGAACGAGGCGAGGTAGTTCTCTGTAGTTCGCAAATCCTGATGCCCCAGGCTTTCGGAAATGTAAGCGATATTCGCGCCGGAACGCTTTAATACCGTTGCGAAACTGTGCCGCGCCGTGTAGGTCGATATATTCCCGATGCCGAGTTGCTTGCCTATCCCGGCCATGCGTTTGTTAATGGCTCGGGTCAGGTATTGTGTCTTTAGTTTCGTGACCATAGCGTCCTCGCTGCCATTCAGGATCGGGAAGATATACCTGTCGGGGAGGGGTGGATTGCCCCATTCTTCAATGATACGCTGCATGGGTTCGGTAATTACAACGCGCACTTCTTTGCGAATTTTGCTCGTGCGCTCCGTTTTTTGCCGCACAAAGAATATTTCTCCGTTCTCGATATTGCTGTACCTCAACTTCACGAAGTCGGCCATATTCATGCCGTTGCACAAGTACAGGAATAACCACAAATCACGGTACTTTGCCGTTGCTTTACTGCCATCATCGTATCGGGCAATTTTGCCAATCTGCTCAAGGGTAAGTGCCATTTTGCGCCCTTCGGTAGTTTTTATTTCGTATTTATCACGTCCGAAAGGGTAGTCCGATTCCCTGATCATTCCATGTCTCCGGGCATCGTTGAGGATGGCCCGTAGTGTCCTCATGTGGATCCCGATAGTGGTGTATGACTTGCCCTCCGATAAAAGGAATTTCTCATACCGCCTCAACCAATCGACCGTGATTACCTGATAGGATATGTGCTCCCCGGCATAACGCTCCAATCCTTTAAGGATCGTATCGTAGACCATCATATTGCCGATCCTGTCGTTTGCCTTCAGGTCTGCTATTCTTGCCCGGAAGGCGGTGTTTACTGTATCGGCAGTCCCTTTTCTCAAGCGGTTATTCAGGCTGTCGAAGGAAAATGCACCGTCAGATGCAAGAGCCTCGACGGCTCCGCGGACAATATCAAAGCTGTTGTGTATGCTTTCCCGCACCTCGATCATCGCCCGTACTTTGGATGTCGGTAGTTTATCCCACTCGGCCATAGTCAGACGCTTCCCAGTAGCGTAATATTTGCGATCACGCTTGTAAGTAACGCGAATTTTCACCGGATATCCGGCATCGATGGGCCGCCGGGTGTCCAGCATTGCGGAGATCGTGATCCCGTCCTTTGAGAAATCGTACATTGCGATAGTGGTTGGGTGCCTCAATCCGATTTGCACACACAATTTGCACACAAATATAGCGAATATTATGAAATGTTGTTAATGAGTAAAGAAACTTAATATCGTGTTTAATATTAATAATCAGTATTTTAAAATACAAATATCAAAATTATTGAAATAGTCTAAAACGACCGGATTAGGATTCCCAAGCTGAGGGTCGCGAGTTCGAATCTCGTTTTCCGTTCACTAAAAATCAGGCAGTTACGGTATTTACCCGGCTGCCTGATTTTGTTTTTACACAACAATTAGTAAACAAATTAATTTCGGCCAGAAGAAAGTAGACGAGCAAATCGGTAGGTAATTGACGCCATCAACCAAAAAGTCCCCGCCGAAGCAGGAGCCGTCCCGTAAGGCTTGGCGGGACGGCCAAAGGAGATAGGAGCTATCCGCCCACGAGATGGGCCGATGCGTTACCCGAGGACAGTTCGGGAATAAAGTCGCTTTTAATTATTTTGACCCTGCTCGATAACATATCTGCATATTTCAGAGTAGGTTCAACATGGATTGGGAAACATTCCTTTACAGATTTTCCATCTCTTACCTTGTCGATCCATGCCTCCATTAAGTCGACATATACTTTAAGTACTTCGAGTTCAGTATTGGCACTTTTTATATCAACATATGCAGGCGGAATATCTCCAACAACCACCCAAACAAAATTATCAGCCTCACTTCCATATGTGGGATTAATTTCAAAATAGAATATGCAAAGCATGTAGCCCCAATCTTTAACCAGCCAACCATTCAATATTGCATCACACCACGCAAATGATGCAAGATAATTCTGGGCTTCGACAGATAAAGAGAAGACTTCATCTGCGTACTCTATCGTATCGCTACGCTCTTTGATCTTGTTTATCTCTATCATTTTCAGGTGTTATTTCTCCTTGGTCGTCATTACCGGTCAATTCTGATTGCCAAGATCCCTCAATCCTTTCGCATAAAATGAAATCCTGATCATTTGGTAAAGCTGCTTCGTCATCTCCGTCAGGATCAAAACTTATATAAAATAAGTCATTTGTTTTGTGCAGTTTAAACGATTCGATATTGTAAAATATATAATGCTCATCCAATGAAATGAATACTCTTTTATATCTCGATAAATCACTTTTACAAAAATAATAATCTGAACCTTTTAATGCTAATGTTTTTTAATGTGTATCTTGTTTTTGCTGTATGTTATAAACAAGAATACAGCCACTGTAATAGCCATTGCAATGAAGGTATATATAAAATCTTTCCTGCCAAACCCTTTGATAGCAGGGTTAAGTACATTAAAAAGCGATCCCCCTACAATAATTAATACCTCCATGAAGAAACAGAGAATTATGATTACCCTCAGAGCGTTGATAATTCGCAGTAACATGTTGACCATAATTATCGATTCAGATATTCTTGTGCCTTATTAATCACTTTTGGTATCATTTATAAACCCCAAAATCAGAATCAAGAATTTGCTTGCCTTGTTCATTGCGGTATCCTTCATTTGTTCCGGTTGCGTTTCCGGACATACCCTTCGCAGCAGTTGTCAAATTTAGATAATTGCATTGTAATTTCAAAGCGCAGGGTAGACGCAGACCCATGCAAATCCAAAATCTTATCACGCCCTTTCAGCGCAAAACGACTGGTAAATAGCATGGATTCCCCGGGAAACTCACTTGTTTATACCGGATCCGGAAAATAATGATTATCTTTGATATCAGGCTGACCAGGCTCTAATACAGAGATAATAGTGCAACGAGGATAGCCATGGGAAAGCACGGAAGGAGTACCGCCGTCAGAGGTGCCGCAAGTTAAAACCCTGCCATTATCGGAACAATTAAAGACATGAACTTTATGAAAAGGAACCATATCCTAAAAGCAATCCTCCAATCCATACGGCAATCGCTTCACGACTACAAATCGGCAATGCCGTTGTTTGTGCTTACGGTATGTGTAGTATGCGCCCTTGCCGGCTGCTCATCCGGAAGCAACCGCGCGCGGACCGCTCTTCATAATTACGTTCCTGAGTCGGGATACGTCCCTGATGCTATTACCGCGAAGAAAATCGCGGAAGCCGTGTGGCTTCCGATATACGGCGAATCAATCTACGACAAACGGCCTTTTGAGGCAGATTTGGCCGGTGGGGTATGGATTGTGAGCGGCACTTTGCCCGAAGATAGCCTCGGAGGGACGCCCTACATGGAGATACAGAAAAGCGATGGCCGTATTTTAACAGTAAGCCATTCAAAATAGCCGGGTTCGAAAATTGCGGCGAACAGAAAAGAATCGTGATTTTTATTATATTGATTATTAGTAATATACGCCTATTTTTCGGCTATATAATAAAGGTGTACATCTTAGCCGAATTGTAACCCCTTCACCCTTGGCGATTTGATTATAATTGCTAATTTTGTATCGGATTACTTCCTCAAAGACATCGGATCATGATGAAGAAAACGATAACCCTCTCCCTTTTCCTACTGTGCAGCGTCCTGCTGCTCTCGGCCCAGACCCCGCAGGACTCGATCGCTTTTGCCGCGGCGAAATGGCGGACGACCGCCCTGGAAAACGGCGCGGAGTGCAGTTACGCGCAGGTCGAGCTGTTCGGCGCCATGCAGAGCATCTCGGTGGTCCGCTACCCGAAGCGCAATTTCTCCACCTTTATCATCCCGCTGGACCGCGAGGCGAAAACCACGAGCGAGTTGGGCGCGTCGGAAGATGCGGACGCGGCGGTCAACGCGGGTTATTTCAACGTCAAGACCTTCCAGTCGACCGTCTTTTTGCGCAAGGACGGCAAGACGCTGGAGCCCTCCACCAAACCCGCCGAACTGATGCGGGTCAACGGGATGGTCGCCTTCCGCGACAAGCACGGCCGCAAGATGGACATCTTCTTCTGCGACACGGCCCAATACAAGGAGGTCGCGCGACGTTACCGCTCGGCCATGGCCTGCGGGCCGGTGCTGGTAAGCGGCGGAAAGCAGGTCGACTACAACCCGCAGGGGGGCCAGACGATGTGGAGGTCTGCCGTCGCAAAGAGCGAAGTGGCCGGAGACTACACCCCCTCGGCCTTCTTTACCGGCACCCACCCCCGCTCGCTGATCGGCAAGAACGACAAATACGTCTTCATGGTAACCATCGACGGCCGTTTCAAGGGCCAGGGCGAGGGGGTAACGATCAACCAGACCGCTTTTATCGCCCGGATGCTGGGCATGACCGACGCTTTGAACCTCGACGGCGGAGGCTCTGCCACGCTGTGGACGGCGCAGCAAGGGGTTTTGAACCACCCTTACGACAACAAGAAATTCGACCACGCGGGCGAGCGTGCCGTGCCCAACTGCATTGCCGCCAAATCCCGCAACTAGATAAACGTCCCGACAGATGGCGGAATCGGACGATAAACAACTGTTGATCAGGCTTAAGAGAGGCGACAAGGAGAGTTTCCGCATCCTTTTCGAGCGGGACTACCCGGTCTTCCTCTCCTTCGCCCGGCGTATGCTGCGCGACGGCGACGTGGCCGAAGACCTGGTCCAGAACGTCTTTATGCGCCTGTGGATCGCCCGCGAGCGGATCGACGAGAACCGAAACCTGCGCAATTATTTGCTGGTCTCGGTCCGCAACGAGATCTACGGCCACTTCCGCACCGCCTTCGTCGCCCGCCGCCAGGGCGACCTGGACTCCGTGGCCGAGCGTACGCGCAGCTCCTCGAACCTGGAAAACGACTACTCCGCCAAAGAGCTCGAGCAGACCGTGGGCCGCATCGTCGAGGCGATGCCCGACCGCCGCCGCGAGATATTCAACCTGAGCCGGGAACAACACCTTACCAACGCCCAGATCGCCGAGAAACTGGGCCTCTCCGTGCGCACGGTCGAAAAACACATCGAACTTGCCTTGTCCGAGATCCGCCACCTCTTGCCAGTCTCCGTTTTGCTGCTGGTCGGCCTGATCTGGTAACCCAACCCCGTATTGATTGACATACTTTTAGCCCGGCAGAGAACTTCCGGACGCAGGCTTCGTATTTTTTTCTCTCTGCATTACGTGTTCGCCCGTTTTGATCCGTACTAACAATAAGACAGCAACTATGGAAACAATGAACAACCCCGAACAGATAGAACAACAACTCGGGCGCTATATGCGCAGCGAGACCACCCCGGCGGAGTCCGCCGCCGTCGAGCAGTGGCTCTCCGACCACGTGGCCGATCCCCGCTACGACGCTATTTTCCGACGCCTGTTGGACCAAACCCCGGCCGACGTCGATCCGGCGGCCATGAGCCGGGCCCGCCAATTCCTGGAGCGCTTGCTCGACTCGGACGCCCCTCCCCGCCGCAGCCTGTTGCGCCGCACGCTGACCCGCGCGGCCGAGTACGCGGCCGTGGCCGCCGTTGTGGCCGTCGCTTTGACCTTCGTCTTTCGATCCCAGCCCGTCGAGTGGCACGAAGAGTACGCCGCCTGGGGCGAAAACCGCAAGGTCGAATTGCCGGACGGCTCGATGATCTGGCTTAACTCAGGC
The DNA here is from genome assembly GCA_031551275.1 of Rikenellaceae bacterium. GTDB lineage: Bacteria > Bacteroidota > Bacteroidia > Bacteroidales > Rikenellaceae > JAVBMJ01. Next base: position 71,953 of record JAVBNX010000017.1, on the reverse strand, counting down.
AGCAGGATCTTCTACCCCTCGAAGTTCGCTTCGGAGACCCGCACGATCTACATCGACGGGGAGATCTTCGCCGACGTGGCCCACAACCCCGACCAGCCCTTCATCGTATCTGCATCCGGCGTCAAGGTCCGGGTCCTGGGTACGCAATTCATCCTCAAGTCCTACGCCGAGAACGCCAACGTGGAAGTGGCCCTTGTCAGGGGTTCGGTGGCTTTGCAGGCAGGGGAGAACGCCAGAGCGGTGGACTACACGCTCCAGGTGGGTGAAATGGTGCGCTACCACAAGGCCACCGGGGCAATGGAGTCCTACCGGGTCGACACGGGGACCTACGGTACCTGGCATAAGAACCACAACCTGTGCTTTGTCAACCAGTCCCTGGGCGACATCGCCTGTGATCTGGAGCGCCGCTTCGACGTGCAGATCGTCATCGAGAACGCCGAGCTGGCCCGGGCGCAGTACTACGCCTCGTTTGTCAACAACGAAAGCCTCGACCAGATCCTCAAGGCGCTGAACAGCGGCAATACCATGCGCATTACCCACGTCAACGACACGATCGTCATCTCGCGCAACTGACACTAAACCAAATATCAACCTTACCCAAAACCAGATGAGAAACTTCTACGTGCTTAAACTCATGAAGTCCTTCTTGCGGCCGCTCCCGCTCCTTGCGGCGATGCTTTTCTGGACCGTTACGGCTTCGGCTCAATCGATCAACCTGTCGATGAACGACGCCACGATCCGGGAGGTCATCGAGAAACTGCAAAAGGATTACGGTTACTCCTTCTCGATCAAGACGAGCGAGGTGGACGTGACCAAGAGGATCTCCGTATCGGTCAGGAATGCCGACATCAGGAGCGTCTTAGACAAGGTCTTCGAGGGGCTGAACGTCGCTTACACCATCGAGGGCAGCATCATCTCGGTTACCGAGGCCGCCCCGACATCCGCCCCGAAACCCGACACCGGCAAGCCCGCCGTGATCCGGGGGACGGTGGTCGACGATGGGGGCGCTCCCGTCGCGGGCGCCACCGTGATCCTGATGGGGACCACCCAGGGTACCTCTACGGGCGTCGACGGTACCTTCCAACTCTCCACCACCCAGCGCAACCCCGTTCTGCAGGTTTCTTTTTTGGGCATGAAATCGGTGCAGTATCCCGTTGCCAGCACCGCCAGCGCGGTCCGGGTAACACTCGAGGCCGACGACCGGGTAATCGACGACGTGGTGGTGATCGGCTACGGTACCCAACGCCGCTCGATGATGACCAACGCCGTGGCCCAGTTCAAGCCCGACGAGAACAACGTGCGCTCAGCGCTCAGCCCTTCGGAACTGTTGCAGGGCAGGGTAGCGGGCGTCTCGGCCTCCTCCGCATCGGGTAACCTGGGAACGGCCGACAGGATCAGCATCCGGGGCGCGAGCTCGTTGAACGCCAGCAACCAGCCCTTGTACGTGGTCGACGGCACGCCGTTGAACAACATGTCGGGGTCGCTGTACAGCTTCGGCGAGGACCTCAGCGCCCTTGCGGTGTTGAACCTGACCGACATCGAGTCGATCGAGATCCTCAAGGACGCCGCCTCGGCCGCCATCTACGGCTCACGGGCGACCAACGGGGTCATCCTGATTACCACCAAGCAGGGCAAGGAAGGCAAGTCCGACGTGAGGATCAACTACAACTTCGGCGTCTCGAAATTCCCCGGCAAGAACCGCATCGACTACGCCGATTCGGGGTCTTGGGTGCGCATCTACAACGAGGGCATCGACAACTACAACCGCCAGAACGGCTACGTCCGCACCGACGCGGGTTACATCGCCCACATCCGCAATCCCTTCGACGATTTGCCCGATACCGACTGGCTGGATCTGATTACCCGCCCGGGCCTGCTCCAGAACGTGGACGTCGCCTTCTCGGGGGGCACCCAGAAGACCAAATACTACATGGGGGCCGGCTACGAGTACCAGGAGGGTGTGATCAAGCACAACGACGTGAACAAGATCAACCTCAAGTCCAACGTCTCGACCCAGATTACCAAATGGCTCAACGTGGGAGCCAACATGAGCGGCAACTATTTGAAGAACAACCGGGTCCCGGGCGCGGCGCTGGGTTCTTCGGTCATCGCCCGTACGGTCGAGCAGCGTCCTTTCGACCGTCCCTACAAACCCAACGGCGACTACTACCTCGGGGGCACGGACGAGCTTTCGCGCCACAACCCCACGCAACTCGTGGGCGAGGAGACCTCCTACGTGGACAACTACCGCTTCCTGGGATCGTTCTTCGCCGAGGCCTCGATTACCAAGAAACTGAAGGTCAAAGCCGCCTTCAACACCGACGCGGCCTATACCCTGGACTACCTCTACTACAACGCCAACCACCCCTATAAGGAGGACAACGGCCGGGTAATCGAGAAGACCCGTCTGATGAACACCAACCTGTTGGACGTCTACGCCAACTACGACGACCAGTGGGGCGACTGGAGCTTCGGGGCGATGGCGGGCCACTCCTTCCAGAAGACCTATACCCGTGCCAACAGCATCGACGCCCAGAACTTCGCTTCGCCCGCCTTCTCGATGGTAGGCTCGGCCGCCGTTCCCTCCGGTGTGACGGGAGGCATCTCCGAGTACGCCATGGAGTCGTGGTTCGGCCGCGTGAACCTCGCCTTCAAGGAGAGATACATCCTCAACGCGACCTTCCGCGCCGACGGATCGAGCAAGTTCGCCCCCGATACCCGCTGGGGCTACTTCCCTTCGGTCTCCCTGGGCTGGAACATTACCAAGGAGGACTTCTGGAAATCGAGCACCACCGACCTCAAATTCCGCGTGAGCTACGGCCAGACCGGTAACCAGGACGGCTTCAACGACTACATATGGAGGCCGCAGATCACCAGTACCCGGGCCAACTACGGCGGCAAGAGCGGCATCGCGGTATACGAGATGGGCAACCCGTCGCTGACCTGGGAGACCGCCGACCAGTACGACGCGGGTTTCGACCTCTCGCTGCTGAAAGGCAAGATCAACATGATCTTCGACACGTACCTCAAAAATACGCGCAACCTGCTTTACAATAGACCCATACCGACAGACTGGTGGGGACAAAAGGCAGTGATGAGCAACATCGGGGAGATGCGCAACTACGGGATCGAGTTCACGATCAACACCCACTTCAACCTGGGGCCGGTCAACTGGACCTCCTCGCTGAACATCTCCCACAACAAGAATAAGATACTCAAGCTCTCGGACGACGTCGACGAGGTCGACCTGACCACCCACATCCTCAAGGTGGGCAAGGAGGTCGGCGCATACTACCTGTTGCGCTTCGACGGAATTTACCAGTACGACGGCGAGGTCCCCAACGCGCAGTACGACCTGGGCATGCGCGCCGGAGATATGAAGTACTACGACAGGGACGGCAACGGGACGATCAACTCTACCGACCGGATCGTGACCCGCTCCCCGAATCCCGACTTCGCAGGGGGGTGGAACAACTCCTTCTCCTGGAAAGGATTCAACCTGAGCATCTTCCTTACTTATAGCTACGGCAACTACGTCTACGCCCAATGGATGACCGGCCCGACCCGCATGGGCAACTACCAGGGCTTGTTGCAGGAGTGGGCCGACAACCGGTGGACCGGCCCGGGCAGCACCAACAGCTACCCCCGCCCGATCTACTCCTACCACGGCAACAACGCCCAAGCGTCGACCTACTACCTGAAGGACGGATCGTTCATCAAACTCAAATCGCTGATGTTGTCCTACACGCTGCCCAAGCGCTGGACCTCGGCGATCAGCATGAGCAACGTGAGGGTCTTCGTCCAGGGCGAGAACCTGGCCCTTCTGAGCAAGTACCCGGGCTGGGACCCCGAACTTTCGGTCAGTACCGACCCCAGGACCATGGGAAACGACAATTACGGCGTCCCTTCGCCCCGCCTGTTCAAAACCGGTGTCAACATTACCTTCTAAATCCAGCGGACCATGAAAAAAATCCATATCATACCGGCTGCCCTTATCGCGCTCCTTTTGCAGGGTTGCGCCGATATGCTCGACGTGAAGCCCTATTCGACTGTCGCGCCCCAATCGATCACCACCGCCGACATCGACGCACTGCGTACCGGAATGTACCGCAAGGTGCAGGACGAGCCCACGCGGTTATGCTACATCATGTTCGATATGATGGGCGGCAACCTGACCACCAAGGCGAGCAGCAACCCGCTCGAACTGATCAACTCTTTGACGAGCGACATGAGCTCCGTGGTCGAGGAGCAGTGGCAGGGTTTGTATATCGCCCTGATGCAGGTCAACAACGTCTTCAGCATCGCACAGGGATTGCCCGAGGGCACCTTGCGCGACAAGGTCCTGGGCGAGTGCCACTATTTCCGGGCCTGGCTGCATTTGTGCCTAGTCACCCGTTTCGGCGACGTGATCCTCAGGACGCACAGCAGCGATGAATACCTTTTCCGCACCCCCGCCGCCGAGGTTTGGTCCTTTATCGACGGGGAGCTCGCCCTGGCCATCCAATACCTCGGCGCACCCAACGAAGGGTACTACTACCTCTCGGCCGATGCTGCCAAGGCGTTGAAAGCCCGCGTCGCGCTCTACATGGGCCACAAGCAGGAGGCCTGGCAGTTGGCCGAGGAGCTGATCTCCAAACCGCAGTACGCGTTGGACGATTATGACAAGATCTTCCGTGCCAAAACCAACCAGGAGATCATTTTCGCCTTCTCATGCTTGACCTCCGACGGCTCTACCATCGCGATCAGCACCCTGTTCTACTCCTACAACCACCCCAACTCGGGCAGCTACGTTTACGCCCCCGCCCCGGATGTGATGACCATGTACGACGACAACGACACCCGCAAGGAGATCTCGATCACCACGCTCGACAATCTGAACTTCATCAACAAGTACCCGAGCGGACAGGTCGGGACCGACCCCGTGGTCATCTCCCGGTTGGGTGAGATGTATCTGATCAGCGCCGAGGCCCAGGGCCTCCAGAACGGCCTGGCCCGGTTGAACGACCTGCGCCAGAAGCGCGGCTTAGCCAAGGTCTACCCCGCTTCCGAGGGTCGCTTTATCGACGCGATCCTCGAGGAGCGCCGCAAGGAGTTGCTTTGCGAGAACCACCGCTGGTACGACCTGGTACGCACGGGCAAAGCCGTCACTGTGTTGGGCATCCAGTCCCACCAAACCCTGTTGCCCGTCCCGGCCAGGGAGCGCTCTGTCAATAAGAACCTTTCCCAGAACGATGGCTACTAAACACTTAAATCCACCGAGCATGAAACTCAAACCGCATATTCTGTTTTTCGCGCTGTCGGCCGCACTCTTCGCGGGTTGCAGCAGCGACGAATTCGACCAGCCGGACTACTACAACTACGACAGGGCCGACACCAAACTGAGCGAGCAACTGGTCTACAACGCCCGGAGCTACGTCGGCCACGTGAAGAGCAGCTCCGAGGTAACCGTGACCCGCGGCGTGACCCTGTTGCGCCTGGGCTACCTCAACCAGAAGGGGCTGGCCATGCAGATGTTCGTCTACAAGGTCAACCTGGGCGCCATCTCCATCCGGGTCAGCCTGCCCGACGACCAAGCCGCCCTGGGCGCGGCCCAGTTGCTGACCGACCAGGCCGCCGCCATCGAGAGCAAAAGCGTCTACACGGTCTGGGGCGCGATCAGCGGCGGCGGATTCGGTACCAACAACCAGCCCAACGGCATTCTTTACGCCAACGGCCAGGCCCTGAAGGACCAGATGGGCACCACCCCGGCCTTCTTCGCCATCCTGAACGACGGACAGGCCGTCTGCCTGCCGGCTTCTGAGTTCGCCGGGATCAAATCCCGCATCCGGGAGGCCGTGAGCGGCGACGCCCGCCTGGTCGGCGACGGTTATCTTTTGACCAACGGGAGCACCACCCTGGCGGGTCGGTCGGCCGTAGGCGTCTCCAAGGACGGCAACGAGGTCTACCTGGTTGTGGTCGACGGCGGCGACTTCTACTACTCGAACGGGATCACCTACGACGATTTGGGCCTGGTAATGAAGAGTTGCGGGGCCCACGAAGCGATCAGTCTCGATTACAACCGGGCCGTGTCGCCCAGGCCCGTGACGGCCGTCTGGCGCAACGAGCGTGTGTCCACCCTGTTCGATCTGTTGAACCTGCCTTACAGCAACGGCCTTGCCGAGGCCATCCCCAACGGTCTGGTCATTGTCGAACGCTAAATACCGAAGAGCAATGAAAAGCATACGCACCATACTTCTTACCCTGTTGATCCTGCCGGCGGCCTTCACGCTGACCGCCTGCCTGGATTCGAGCACCGATACGGGCTTCGAGCCCCAGACGCCGGTAATTTCCCTCGACCAGGACGCGCTTACCGTCTCGCACGAGGCCAGCGATCTGACCCTGACCCTGAACTCGAACCTTCCCTGGCGATTGAAGACCGACCTCTCCTGGGTTACCTTCCCGCAGGTCAACGGATCGGGCAGCCAGCAGATAACCATTAAAGTACAGAGGAACCGCCTCCGCGACCAGCGCTCCGGGACGATCACGGCCTACATTACCGACGACAGCAAAGCCGTCTTCCGTTTGACCCAGTCAGCGGCCCCGGCGGGCGAGCCGATCATCTATTACGCCAAGGCCGACGGCGATCCCGACGCCGACGGCATGGCCTGGGAGACGGCCACCACCCTGCCTACGGCGATGGAGAACGCGGGCGACGGCGACAAGATCTGCCTGGCGGCCGGGACCTACAAGCCTACGGCCCTGCTCACGGGCGGCGAGGACGAGAAGGAGAAGACCTTCGAGATCTTCAGCAACTTTACCCTGGAAGGGGGCTACCCGGCCGACGCGCAAACGGGCGCCGTCGCCGACGCGGCCGCCAACCCGACCGTCCTGAGCGGCAAGCTCCCCTCCGGCGAGTCGGTCTACCACGTAGTAACCGTCACGGCGGAGAAATCGAACCAGAACAGGGCCGCGCTCAAAAACCTGACCATTACCGACGGGGTTACCTATGCGACCAACGAAACCCTGCGCAGGCTGGTCGGCGGCGCGTTGATCGACGCCGGTCTGGGCGGAGGCCTCTACGTCGGGGTCTCGAACCTGGATGTGGTCAACTGCACGATCAGCGGCAATACCGGCTGCCACTCGGGCGGCGTGCATATGTACATCGGATCGAACGTCAGCATGGAGGGTTGCATGATCCTCTCCAACCGCTCGACCAACAACGGCGGCGGCATCTGGAACCAGGGCGGCGTGCTCTACATGAATTACTGCACCATCTCGGGCAACGCCAGCGGACAACAGGCTGCGGGCCTCTACTCGATCGACTCGGGCACCGCTGCGAGTATCTGCCGCATCTACAACACGACCATCGCCGACAACGACAACACCCAGGTCAACGTGAACCGCTCCGGCGGGGGCGCTTACATCCGCGAGGGCTCCGACGCGGTCTTCGTCAACTGCACCTTCACGGGCAACAAGGCGGGTTACGGCGGCGGGATCATGGGCTACGGCACCGCGGCGCGCCCCTCCAAGACGACCTGCATCAGTTGCACCATCACGGGCAACTCGGCCAACGGCTCGGCCGGGGGCGGCGGGGTAATCGTATACAACGCCAACGGCGCCATCGCGTTGTACAATTCGATCGTTTCGGGCAACACGAGCGCTTCGGGCGTCGTCGACGCCGGGATCAACGGGGCGCTGGACGCTTCGTTGCTGACGCTCCGCTATACGGTCAACGGCACCGCGCTGATGGGCGGCGACGGCACCGCGGTGGGCGGATGGAGTTTCGCCGCTTCCACGATGCTCGGGACCTATGGCTTCAACAACGGTGGTTTGACCCGCACCTGGCTTTTGGTCGACGGGGCATCCAACCCGGCAGTAGGGCAGGGTATGACCGTCGCCCAGCTCCAGGACCAGGCGGCCGCCCTGGCCCCCGCCGTAGAGTCCACCGTAGTCGCCGCCGACCAGAACGGTACCGCCCGGGGCGGACGCTCGATCGGCTCGGTTACCGCACAATAACCCTTAAACCAACCCAAAATACCTTTCAACGATGAAAATAGCAAAATATACCCTGATCCCCCTGCTCGCGGCCTTTGTGATGGCCGGATGCAAGGAAGACGACAACACCCCGCAGCAGCCCACGGGCAGCGACGGCTTTACCGTGACGGCCTCCGTCGAGGGCAACCTGGGAACCGCTTGGGAACCCGGCGATGAGATCAAGGTCGTCTGCGGCGACGAGATCTACACCTTCGTCACGGCGGCGGGCGGTGCGACGGCCACCTTTACCAGCAAGGACGACAACCTCTCGGCCGCCATGGTCGGCAGCAACCCCGTGACCGGTTACGCCAACTGCTCGTCGATGTTCGGCACCTTCCGCATCCAGACCGAGCAGCAGGTCAACGACGGGGTCAACGCCGCCCGCGTCCCGATGTTCGCCTACACGATGACCGGCCCCTCGGCCAACAACCTGAACCTGACCTTCAAGCCCCTGGGGTCGCTTCTGGAACTCGACATCGAGCCTTACGACATCGTAGCTGAGAAACTGACCATTACCCCGTCCCAGGGAGCTGTCGTAAGCGGCGGTGCGATGGCGGGAGGCTACACGATCGACGCGGCCAAAAGCCTGGTCGTCCTGACCAACCCGGTCAACTCGATCACGCTGAACTTTGCAGGGGGGATGGATTTCATCGACGGGGCCAGCCTGAAGATCCCGGTGGGCTGGTTCGCCATCGAGGGAGGCCTGGACCTGGTCTTCCAGCAGGGCACCAAAACGTACATCAGTTCGATCTGGGCCGAGGACGGCCTGGTCAAGACCTTCGGCGACGGCACGGGCTTCAAGCAGGCTAAGCGCATGAGCGCCAACTATGAATTCGACGACAGCGCCCTGCCGCGCGCCTACTACGTCAAGGCCGACGCTTCGAACTCTTCCAAAGGCATCTCCTGGGAGGCCCCGACCACATTGTCTTACGCCATCTCCAAAGCCGCGTCAGGCTCGGTAATCCACATAGCTGCCGGAACTTACAATCCTACCATCGCCCTGACCGGCCGTGACGCCGCGGACCAGACCAACTCCTTTGAGATCAACACGAACGTTACCTTGCTCGGCGGTTACCCGTCCGATGCGGCCGCAGGCGCGACCGCCGACCCGGCAGCCAACAAGACCATCCTGGACGGCGCGAACAAATCCTACCACACGGTGGTTGTCTGCGCACCCAAGACCGCAGGCGAGAAGGTCGTACTCAACGGCATTACCATCAAGGGCGGTGCGGCCACTTCCGAGGGTGGGTCGACCATCGTCAACGGAGCCACGCTGGCCGACAACTACGGCGGAGGCATCGCCCTTGTCAACACGGAGGTCGAAATGACGGCCTGTACCATCAGCGACAACATCGGCATCAACGGCGCCGGCCTCTATTCGGCCAAATCCAAGGTAAAGGTAACCGGGTGCACGATCTCTACCAATACCGCCACCGCGATCGGCGGCGGGGTGCACATCGCCTCGGGCTGCGAACTGACCATGGCGACCACGACAATCACGGCCAACAGCGCTGCCACGGCGGGAGGTCTCTATTTGAACGCCGCTTCGGGTCAAACCCTTACCGCGGCCATATCGGGCGCTACGCTCTCGAACAATACCTCCACGTTTACCGCCGCCGCCCTCTACGTTCACGACGAAAGCGGAAATCAGGCTCTGGAATCCTCTTTCACGAATTGCACGATCACGGGCAGCACGATGACAGGCACGGGTGATTTCGGCGGTACGCTAAAGGTGCTGAACGCCCGTACATCCTTCACGGGTTGCAGGATTTACAGTAATACCACGTCCAACAATGGGTTATGCTGCGTGACCACGTCAGGGACGGGTAGTTCCCACGTGGTATTCGAGTCGTGCGCTTTTTCGGCCAATGCGAGTGGCCTGGGTGCCTGTATCTATGCCTACAACAACGGGGGCTCAATGGATTTGTTTACTTTCAATTCAACATTCTCCGGGAACACCGCTACGACCCGGGGAGGTGCACTCTATGCCCGTAACGCTGTAACCAACGATGTCAGGGTTACCTGTGTGAACACGACTTTCTCGGGCAATCAGGGTACCGCCGGCGGAGCTTTCGAAATGTACACTGCCAATGAGAATACCAAGATAGTCTCTACGCTGATCAGTTGCACAATTACCAACAACACTAATACTAACGGTGCAGTTTGCCTTGAAAACAAGGGGATTACCCTGAAAACATACAATACGATAGTCTCGGGTAACTCGACCAGCGATGTTGCGATCGGTACGACTGCCGCTCCCTCACCCACCGGTACATCCGCCTTTCACTACAACTCGCTCATCGGCACCAAGTTCTACGACGCTGCCAATACCATGCAGACTGTTACGCCCACTTTCGATCCTGCGACCATGCTCTCCGCGCTGGCCGACAACGGGGGAAGCACCCAGACCTGCAAGCTGGTCGGCGGCAGCGCCACCAACCCCGCCTTCGGCAACGGCATGACCCAAACCGCACTCAAAGCGATGGCTACGACCGATATTTCGGCCGACATCCTGGGCGTCGACCAGACCGGCACGGCACGTACCGACGCGGCCAAGATCATCGGAGCCTGCGTCAAGTAATGACCTTATAAAAAAAGCGTTATGAAAAACATTCTCAAATATCTCCTTTCGTTGCTCGTCATGGTGGGCGCAGCAGGCTTCATGGCCTGCTCGTCCGACGGCGACGACGGGGAGCAGTACCTGATCTCGTTTGCCCAGAACCCGGTCATGTCGGGGATCGACGGGGGACAGTTCTCGGTGCAGGTCACCACGGAGTTCAACTGGACCGCCTCGCCCGCCGACGCCTGGATTACCGACGTGACCTCCTCGGGCACGGGTAGCGGCACGCTCAATTTCACGGTAACCGCCAGCTCCGAGAACGCCTTCCGGGACGGAAAGATCAATCTGACCGTCCCCGGCTCGTCCTACGTCAAGCAGCTGACCGTCCGCCAGATGGGCCTCGACGGCGGCCTGTTGATCGACCCCACGCCCGTGGCCTTCGACACGCACGGCGGGGTGCAGAACATAGCCATCTACGCGGTCACAGGCTGGGAGATCGACCGGATCGACGGCGACTGGTTCAAGGTGGAGCAGAAGAACACCTCCTCGCTTACCGTGACCACCACGCCCAACTTCACGGGCGACGTGCTGGACGGTGGGATCACACTCAAGGACCCCGAGGGCAACCACACCTACTCGATCCCCGTCTCCCAGGAGTATGACAACGCACTGTTCCTGGGCGCCACCACCCCCATGGGCCGCCGTTTCGTCTACTATTGCGACGGTCTGGTCCAGGACGTGATCTCCGACGAGCAGTACGCCGTCAACGACCGAGTCGACGCGCTCGAGATCGGCTTTATGGGAACCGCGACCGGCATCTACGCGCCCTACCGGATGTTCCTGTTCGAGGTCAGGCTCGGCAATGGCACCACCCTGCGCATGACCACGGCCAACGACGAGGATTCGAGTATCAAGGCCACCTCGGCCGAATGGACCGAGATGCAGATTACCCGCGGCCAGCTTGCCGCCATGCAGAACAAGCGCAGCGCTACGCTCGACGTGCTGGCGGGCGTGAACGGCGACTTCTGCTTCGGGGCGTCGAGTTATCCTGACTCTATGAATGTGTTGCACGGGGTAATGTACCGCAACGGGGTCTGTTTGAAAAAGACGTTCAGTGGCGGGGTCGCCTGCACCGTGTTCGCCCTGATGACGGACGGCACGGCCCGCGTCATGACCCAGGCCCAATACGCCGCGGCCACCAAGAGCGACATTTACGAGGCCATCGGCGGCCGCCAGATCCTGCTCTCAGGCGGCCAAAACGTCTCCAACGAAGCTACGCTCGAGCCCCGCACGGCGGTCGGCGTCTCCAGAGAGGGCGATAAAGTGTACCTGCTGGTGGTCGACGGCCGCAGGGAGTCCTATTCGATCGGGGCCTCCTATCCCATCATGTCCAAAATGTTCCTGGCCATGGGGGCTTACGAGGCGATCAACCTCGACGGGGGCGGCTCCTCGACCTTCGCGCTGAAGACCTCGACCGCGATGCCGGCCACGGCAGACTCGTTCGAGACCCGCAACATGCCGACCGATACCTCGGGCGACCGTGCGATCCCCAACGGCATCGCCATCGTCAAACTCAAAAACTGATGCGGGCGATCCTTATAACCCTGTCCCTGATGCTGTGCGGAGAGTTGCTCTCCGCACAGCCCGGGATCGGCAAGTCGATGGGACGCTGGAAGGACTTCTCCCGCGAGTCGATGCAGGCCAACCAACAGGGTGGGGTGGAGTACGTCGAGATTACCATCAACGACCTTTGGCGCCCCGCCAAGACCCACGCCGAGATCTACGAGCGCGCCGAGAAAGTGCTGGCCGACGTGCAGGCCTCCGGCATAAAGGTCTGGTCGGTGCACCTGCCCTTCTCGCGCACGCTGGACATCTCGGTGTTGGACGATAAGGCCCGCGCCGAGAATGTGGCCTTTATGGCCGAGATGATCCTTTTGGCGGGCAAGTTCAAGCCCCAGGTGCTGGTCCTGCACCCGAGCTCCGAGCCGATCACGGCGGAGGAGCGCGCCCAAAGGCTCGAGAACAGCCACCGGTCGATCGGTTTGCTGGCCCCCGTCGCCCGGATGATCGGTGCGACCCTCTGCGTCGAGAACCTGCCGCGCACCTGCCTGGGCCAGAACGGAGAAGAGATGATGCAACTCATCGAGGGCTACCCCGACGTGCGCCTCTGCTTCGACACCAACCATTTGCTCTACCAACCCCACGCCGATTACCTGAAAGCCGTCGGCAAGGGCATGATCGGCACCGTCCACCTCTCGGACTACGACTTTTTGGACGAACGCCACTGGATTCCCGGCAAAGGCCAGATCGACTGGGCTCTGGTCTGGCGCGGCATCCGTCAGAACGGCTACGAAGGGATCATGATGATGGAGTGCTACGGCGAGCCGGATGAACTGAAAGCCGCCCGGGAGTTGCTCCTGGAGCGATCGAAAGCCGACTAACCCAAACCCTCTACGTCCCAAACCCGACTACGATCCATGCTCGATAAATTCAAGTCCTTCTACCGGACCTCCGCTCCGGTCCCGCCCCCCGAGGGCCGCACCGAAGAGGAGCAAAGCCGCCTCTACAAAAAACTCTACTGGCAGACCTTCCTCGCCGCCACGCTGGGTTACAGCCTCTACTACGTGTGCCGTACCAGCTTGAACGTGATGAAAAAGCCGATCATCGACCAGGGCATCCTCGACGCCACGCAACTCGGGATGGTCGGGTCGGCCCTGCTGTTCGCCTACGCGGCGGGCAAGTTCGTCAACGGCTTTCTGGCCGACCACAGCAACATCCGCCGCTTTATGGCCACCGGGCTGGTGGTCTCGACGTTGATGAACCTGTTGATGGGGCTGCTGGGCTTTTCACACAGCTTGATCCCCACGGGGGTTTTGCTCATCAGTTTTATCATTATGTGGGCCGTCAACGGCTGGAGCCAGTCGATGGGGGCCGCCCCCGCCATCATCTCCCTGTCGAGGTGGCTGCCCCTGAGCAAGCGCGGGCGCTACTACGGATTCTTCTCGGCCAGCCACAACTTCGGCGAGGGTTTGTCCTTTATCTTCGTCGGGGCCGTGGTCTCGTACTTCGGCTGGCAATGGGGCTTTATAGGCTCCTCGGTGGCCGGGGCGCTGGGCGTGCTGCTGATCTGCAAATGGATGCAGGACACCCCCGAATCGCGCGGCCTGCCCCCCATCGAGGCGCTGGCCCACGAGCAGAAGGAGCAGGGCTCCGACCACAGCGTCTCGCACATCCAGAAGCGCGTTTTGCGTACCCCCGCCGTTTGGATCCTGGCCGCCGCCAGCGCCTGCATGTACATCTCGCGCTACGCGGTCAACGGCTGGGGGATCCTCTTTTTGCAGGAGGCCAAGGGCTTCAGCGACGCGCAGGCCATCTCGGTAATCAGCATCAACACCATCCTGGGCGTGATCGGCACGGTCTTCTCGGGCTGGTTTGCCGAAAAGGTCTTCAAGGGCAACCTGAACTACCCCGCCTTTATCTTCGGCGTTTTGAACACCGTCTCGCTGGTGCTGTTCGTCTACGGCGGCAACTCATACTGGGTCAACATATTGAGTATGTCATTGTTCGGGATCGCCATCGGCGTGCTGATCTGCTTTATCGGCGGCTTGATGGCCGTTACCCTGGTCCCCCGCAAGGCCACCGGGGCCGCCCTGGGCGTGATGGGCATGGTCTCCTATATCGCCGCCGGCCTGCAGGACGTGGCGAGCGGTTGGCTGATCGACACCCACACGACGGTCGGCGCCGCCGGCGAAAAGATCTACGACTTCGCCCCCGCCGCCCTGTTCTGGATCGGGGCCTCGGTGATCTCCTTTCTGCTGCCCGTGCTGAACTGGTGGCGCAAACCGGCTGAATTCTAAAAACCGTCCCGGATAGCCTCCGGGACGGTTTTTGCTTTTAGCCGCTTCCGGCAGAGTGCAAATGCCGGAAGGAGTGACCGTTCTATTTCGTCGTCTTGTAGGTTGACAGCAGTTCCTTTTTTTCTTCTTCCGACAGCTTTGCCACGTTCTTTTTCAACAGCCAGTGGTAAACGTTCTGCTGCCCCACGGTAACCACATAGGCCTGCGCGAACTCCCATCCGTCGTTCCCGAGCATATTCATGGCGTCGACCATCGAGTTGAAGACCATCGGTTTCCCGTCCTCCCCGCGGAGCCTATTGTTGGCGAAAAAAGAGGTAGCCTGGCCGTAATCGATCTCGATGGTAACTTTGTTGCTCATCATTTTTGAAGTGCCCACGATCTCGCAATAGATGAATTGGGGATCGGTCTGGGCTTTGACAAAGAACGATATGAACGCCAGGGTGCAAAGGAGTAAAAGTTTTTTCATAATTGAAAAGATTTAAGTGTTGGTTGGATTTGTTAGTCTATATATTCCCGAGGAATACCGCCGCAATGGCGACCGGGACGATGTACTTCAATAGGAAATAAACCCTGTTGAATCCCTTGCCGTCGAGTGCGTTGGGCCCCGTCAGCTCGTCGCGCAGGTCGCGCTCGGCAAACCGCCAGCCGGTAAACAGCACGATCATTAGCCCGCCCGCGGGCAGCAAAATGTTGGACGACAGGTAATCCAGCAGCGAGAAGACGTCCTTGCCGAAGATCGTCAGCCCCATGCCGGGGTTGAGCGAGAGCGAGGTAAGCGTCCCCATGATCCCGAGCGTGACGAACGAGACCCCCACGGCCGTCCGCCGCCCCATCTTGAACTCTTCCGAGAGCCAGGCGGTCATGACCTCGACCAGCGACATGGCGGAGGTCAGCGCCGCGATGGCCAGGATGAAAAAGAACACCGTCGAGAAGAGCATCCCCAGCGGCAGTTGCATCAGGATGCGGGGCACCGTGATAAAGACCAGCCCCGGTCCCTCGCCCGGCTCGATCCCGAAGGCGAACACGGCGGGCATGATGGCCAGCCCGGCCAGGATCGCGAAGCCCGTATCGGCGACCACCACCAGTTTCCCGGTCTTGGGAATGCTCTCCTCGCGCTTCATGTAGGAGGCGTAGGTTATGATCGCGCCCATGCCGAGGCTCAGCGAGAAGAAGGCCTGCCCCATGGCCTGGAGCGCCACGTTGCCGTCGATCTTCGAGAAGTCGGGCTTGAACAGGAACTCCACCCCCTGCCACGCCCCGGGCAGGGTCATCGAGCGCACCGCCATCAGGGCCACCATGACGAAGAGCACGGGCATCAATATCTTGGAATACTTCTCGATCCCCTTTTTGACCCCCGCCACGACGATCAGCGCCGTGAGGCTCAGGAAGATCAGGTGCCAGAAGATCGGCTCGTAGGCCGACGAGGTAAACTCTCTGTACAACATGTCCGGGTTGACCGTCCCCCCTTCCGAGAAGGCCCCGGACAACGCCATCTGGATGTACTTGAGCGTCCAGCCCCCCACCACGCTGTAATACCCCATGATGGTAATGGGCGCGACGATGCTGACCATCCCCGTGATCATCCACGGCGAGCGGGGGGCCAGTTGCTTGAACGCCCCGTAGGCGTTGGCGCGCGTCCTCCGCCCGATGGCCATCTCGGAGTACATGATCGGCAAGCAGATTACCACCACAAAGACCAGGTAGAGGATAATGAACGCAGCCCCTCCGTTCTTCCCCATGATGTAGGGGAACCTCCACAAATTGCCCAGCCCGACGGCCGATCCGGCCACGGCGGCCAGGATGCCGAACCGGTTGGAAAAACTGTCCCTTTTATGCATCATAAAAGCCCCGCTTCGTAAAGTATAATGAGTTTTTCGATGATCGCGTCCTCGCCCTCTTTCTCGTAGCGGTCCTTGAGGTTGGCCCCGAAAATCCGCGCTATGCCCTGCCAGAAGAAGGCCGAAAAGCTGCCCCTGAGCTGCTTGACGATCTCATACGAGGTCCGGTTGGTCTGCCGGTCGATCAGTTTGATCAGGATCTTGCCTTGCGAATAGGTCATCTTGCGCAGCACGGGCTCATACTCCTTTTTCAGATCCTTTTCCACCTGCTTGATGAACTCCTGCTGCTTTTTCTTGTCCGTGATCCCGATCAACTGCTGTTCCAGGGTGTCGAGCTTCTGTTGCGCCGTCAGCGCGATGGGGTAGACCTTCTTGAGGTTGCGAATCAGTTTGGCGTATTTGACGTAGTCGATGGGAGTCTTGAAGACGATCAACCGCCTGATCCCGATGTTGGGGATCGAGTCCCTGCCCTCTGCGTCGTAGGTTATGCCGGTAGCCCCAATAGGCAGCCGTTCCTGGGCGTATGTACCCAAGGCTAAGCCCATAAGGAGGAGGAGAGAGGCGAGTCGCTTCATTTTCCGGTAAAAACGATTACCTTTGCAAAGGTATAAATTTTTCGAATGAACCCTCCCTCCGCCCTCTATATCGAACGCAATCCGTGCGGCTCCTGCTTCAGGTGCGTCCGCGAGTGCTCTCCCAAGGCGATCGTTTTGTCCAACCACCAGCGGGAGATCGATCCCGCGCGCTGCGTGGAGTGCGGCGAGTGCCTCTCCAAGTGCGCCTACGGTTACATCCGGCTGCGGGACGACATCAACGAGGCCCGCGCGCTGGTCAAGTCGGCCCCGCGCGTGGTAGCCTCCCTGGCCCCGGAGTGGGCCGCCGAGTTCGAGGGCATGGAGTCGAGGCGGCTGATCGAAGCCCTTCGTTTGCTGGGCTTCGCCCACGTCTCGGAGAGCGCCCTGGCCCACGCACAAATTATTGAACGCGAACAGGAATCCATGCGCGAAAAGTCCGGCCTGGTCATCTCCGGCCGCTGCCCCGCCGTCAGGAATTACATCAAAAAATACCGCCCCCGCTTGATCGGCGCGCTGACCCGCGGGGAGTACCCCGCCGATCTGCACGCCCGGATGATCCGCCGCTGGTGGGGCGAAGATACCGCCGTGGTCCACATTACCTCCTGTGTGGCGATGAAGGACGCGCAGGGTCCCGACGCGACCCTCTCCTTCGCCGAACTGAAACGCTGGATGTGGGACGAGGGGATCGATTTCGACAAGATCGCCGGGGCGGACGCCTACCGCTTCGAGCCCCAACCCGCCCGCGAGGGGTTGCTCTACATGGCCGAGGGGGGCAGCGGCGCAAAGGAGCGCGTGATCGTCAAGTCGGGCATGGACTCCATCGAGCACCTGCTCCGGGTCCACCCGTCGCCCGAAACCCCTTTGCTGCTCGATCTGATGGCGTGCGAGGGGGGGTGCCCCGGCAGCGCGGCCACGAGCCTGGAACGCCGCTCGATGGTGGCCCGCCGCCAGGATATGGAATCGGCGGCCCAGGCCCGCGCACTCGACCCCGCCGCCACCGACCCCGCAACCCCCGATACTTTAATCCCCGATCCCGCCCATACCGACGCGGGGCCCGGACTACCCGATACCGACCTCGACCCGGTCGACTTCTTCGTCGCCGAGGCCGACACACTAAAGGCCCTGGACGCTTTGGGCCTCTCGGCCGAGGGCCAGCGCTCCAACTGCGGGGCGTGCGGCTACGGGACCTGCCGCCGCTTCGCCAAAGCGCTGAGCCGCAGCGTGGTCTCGCGGGATATGTGCATTAACTTCACCCTGACCGAGATGCGGGCGCGCTTTACCACCCTGATCGAAAAGCTCTCCGCCGGGGTGGCCCTGGTCTCGGGGAGCGGCCGCATCATCGAGGCCAACCGCCAGATGGCCGTTATGCTGGGTGCGGACGCCGTGCAGATCTTCAACGCAATCCCCGGCATGGAGGAGGTCGACGCGCAGGAGGTTTTGCCCTTCTGGAAGCACGTCTCCTCGGTCCTGCAGGGCGAAAACCCGAGCCTGGTGCGCGACATCCAGTTGGGCGACCGGGTGGTAACCGTCTCGATCCACACCGTCCAGAAACACAAGATGGCCATCGTGATCTGCCGAAACATACAGTTCTCGCAGGTGCGCAACGAGGAGATCGTGGCCCGCACCCGCAAAGTGATCGACGAGAACCTCGACACGGTGCACAAGATCGCCCGTTTGCTGGGCGAGAACGCCTCGCGCACCGAAGCGATCCTCAACTCGATCCTGGACTCCCAAATCGTCGAGAAAAGCGATGGCTAAACCCCTGTTCGCAGAGATCGGAAGCCGCAGGCTGCTGCCCCCCGGACTATCTGCCGTCCCGGGCGACTACCAGCAGGTAAGGACCGACAACCGCATCGTCCTAAGCCTGGTCACGGGCGGGGGCGCTTCCATCGCGGCCAACGTGCGCGCCTCAGTGGCGGGCTCGATGGCCGTCGCAGCCCTCAGTTCGCAGGAGTGGGGCGAGGCCGGCTCGGAGTCGGTGGTCAAAACTTTCGGCGAGGACTACGCCGATTTGAACCCGCCCTTCGGCTTTACCATGCTGCGCATCGGGTTGGAGGGCGAGGTGCTGGTCGAGGAGTACCGCCACCCCGAATTTCTGCGCCTGGGAGCGCAAACCCAACCCCGGACCGGTTCTCCGGGCCTCAGCCGCAGTGAGTTCACCGCCCGGCTGGGCGAGCGCATCGTGGTGTTCAACCGGGGCGTGGTAGATTCGGGCAAGGGGACCCACCGCCTGCCCGGGGGATGGACCCGGCAGGGCGTGGAGGATTTTTGTAAAGAGCAACTCGCGACAGACGCCGACCTCTCCGCCGCCGAACTGAGCCGCCGGGTGATCGCCCAGGCCGAGCTGAACGATATGTTCACGCCCAAAGCCTACATGGAGTGCGTGACGGTCTATTTCCGCCGCCCGAGGCGCATCCTTGTGGTCACGGGCCCGCCCTACAAGCAGACCAAAGACCCCGTGCTGGCCGACCTGGTCGACCGCTACGAGGGGACCAAGCTGATCTGCGGGGGCACGACCGCCACGATCCTCGCCCGCGAGATGCACCGCAAGATCACGGTCGATCTGAGCCGCGACCCCGCCGGACTGCCCCCTGTCTCGACGATGGAGGGCGTGGATTTGATTACCGAAGGCGTGCTTACATTGAGCAAGGTGTTGAACCTGCTGGAAAACCACTCCGGCGGCGAGGTAATCCGCAAGGGGACCGACGGCAGGGTGGCCAAGATGTTGTTGGAGCACGACATCGTCGATTTCGTGGTCGGCACGCGCGTCAACCCGCTCCACCAGGACCCCAACCTGCCCGTCGAACTGGAGATGCGGCGGAATCTGATTAAAAACCTGGCTGCAATTTTGAAAGAGAAGTACCTCAAAGAGGTCAAAATACAATTCATATGAAAAAGGTCGAAGTAAAGATCTGCACGGGAACCCTGTGCTACGTGATGGGAGGGGCCGAGCTCCAGCTTCTGGACGAGAACCTGCCCCCCGAACTGTTGGAACGGGTCGAAATCGTCGGCTCGCCCTGCCTGGAATTCTGCAACCGCGAGGACGGAACCGTCGCCCCCTACGTCAAGGTGGGCGAGAGGGTGGTAGCCAACGCGACGTTGTCCTCGGTCATCGAGGCGATCAAAGAAGAATTAAACGCATAGGGCATGGCAGTCAACCAAGCTGTTTTGATGCGCCGCGAATTACTCACGCGCATCGTTAAGAATTTCTTCGCGGGAACGCTCCCCCAGAACGTCGACCGCATCCCGTTGCAACTGCGCCCCAAAGAGGCCGAGGCCTCGCGCTGCTGCGTCTACAAGGACAGGGCCATGCTGCGATACAAGCTGATGGCCCTTTTGGGCTTCAACATCCGCGACGAGCAGGACGAGTTGACCCCGCTGAGCGAGTACGTCCAACGCGCGTTGGAGCGCGAAACCCTCGAAATCGAGCCTTTGACGGTGGTCGACGAGGTATGCAGCGCCTGCGTGAGGGTCAACTACGTGGTTACCAACATGTGCATGGGCTGTCTGGCCCGCCCCTGCCAGACGAGCTGCAACAAGGACGCGATCTATTTCAAGAACGGCCAGGCCCACATCGACAAATCGAAGTGCGTCAACTGCAGCCTCTGCATGAAGGCGTGCCCCTTCCACGCCATCGCCTACATCCCGGTCCCCTGCGAGGAGTCGTGCCCCGGGGGGGCGATTACCAAGCGCGAGGACGGAACGGAGGAGATCAACTACGACAAGTGCATCTACTGCGGGCGCTGCATCGTGAGCTGCCCCTTCGGCGCGGTCATGGAGAAATCCCACATCATCGATATCCTCAAGGCCCTGACCGGCGAAAATCAGACCGTGGCCATGGTCGCCCCCGCCGTGGCGGGCCAGTTCAAGGCCGATCTGCCCGCCATCCTGGGCGCGATCAAAGAGCTGGGCTTCGACCATGTGATCGAGGTCTCGCGGGGCGCGGACATTACCACCGCCAACGAAGCCGAGGAGTTCATCCACAAGATGCGGCAGGGCCAGCCCTTTATGACCACCTCGTGCTGCCCCTCCTACCGGGTGGCCGTGGGCAAGCACGCGCAGGAGATCGTCCCCTTCGTCTCCCACACCAAGACCCCGATGCAGTACACCGCCGAGCTGGCCCGCAAGCTGCACCCCGACGCCACGCTGGTCTTCGTGGGTCCCTGCCTGGCCAAGCGCTTTGAGACGGTTACCGACCCCAACGCCGACTATATGCTCAGTTTCGAGGAGTTGGGCGTTATGTTCGTCGCCAAAGGCATCGACGTGGCCCGGAGCGAGGCGCTGGAGATCGACCCGGCCATCCTGCAATCGAGCCGGGGCTACCCCGTCAGCACGGGGGTCCTCTCCGCCGTTAAAGAGGCGGTCGGCGATAAGGCCGAGATCCGCCCCGTGGTGATCGACGGCATTACCAAGCAGAGCCTCAAGGAGCTCAAATCCTTCGCCCAGTCCTGCCCCGGCAATATGGTCGAGGTAATGGCCTGCGAGGGGGGCTGCGTGAACGGCTGCAACGTGATCGCCAACCCGAAGATCGCCGCAAGGCAAATCAACGAAGTAAAATCAAAGACCTATTAAAGTATAATGCAAACCGTCAACATAAGCGGCCAAATCCACTGGATGGGAGTCAACGACCGCCGCAAACACCTCTTCGAAAACCTCTGGCCCCTGGATCGCGGCGTGAGCTACAACTGCTATCTGATCGCCGATCAGAAGACCGCCCTGGTCGACACCGTCGAGATGGGCTCCGACTCCGATTTCCTGGGCCGCATCGAGTCCGTGCTTGGCGACAAGCCGTTGGACTACCTGATCATCAACCATATGGAGCTGGACCACGCCGGCCTGATCGAATGTGTGGTCCGCCGCTGGCCGGCAGTCAAACTGATCGGCAACGCCAAGACCAAAACCGTGCTGACAGCCTACTACGGCCACTTCGGCGATAATTTCCAGGAGGTCAAAGACGGCGAAGAGCTCTCCCTCGGCTACCATGACCTTAAATTCGTCTTTACCCCCTGGGTCCACTGGCCCGAAACGATGATGACCTACGATACGACCGACAAGGTCCTGTTCAGTGGCGACGCCTTCGGCACCTTCGGGGCCATCGAGGGCCACGTGATCGACCGCGAAGGGATGATCGGCCGCTACGAGGACGAGATGCGCCGCTACTACTCCAACATCGTGGGCAAGTACGGCAACATGGTCCAGAGGGCCTTCCAGAAGCTCGCCGGGATAGAGGTCAAAGCCATCTGTTCGCTGCACGGCCCCACCTGGAAATCGTGCGCCCCGCAGGTCATGGCCTTGTACGACCGTTGGAGCCGCTACGAGGGAGAAAAAGGAGTGGTGGTCGCCTACGCCTCGATGTACGACAACACCGCCCGGGTCGCCGACCGCATCGCGCAGGAGCTGGCGGCCGCCGGGGTGGGGGAGATCCGCGTCCACGACGTCTCCAAGACCCACCTCTCCCACCAGGTAAGCGACATCTGGAAATTCAACGGCCTGGTGCTGGGAAGCTGCGCCTACAACGGCGAGATGCACCCCAACATGAAGCGTTTGTGCGACGAGCTGATCCACTTGAACCTGAAAAACCGCCGACTGGCCCTCTTCGGCGGGTACAGCTGGAACGGCGGGGGCGTGCGCTGCCTGCAAAATTTCGCCGAGGCTTCCGGCCTGACCCAGGTCTGCGACCCGGTGGAGATCCACGGCCGCCCCGATGAGGTCAAACTCGCCGCTTGTTCCGCCCTGGCCCAAGCCGTCGCCAAAAGCATATAAGGTATGGAACCCGGGATCAAAGGCCAGGCCGCCGTCGAGGTCACAAAAGAAAACACCGCCGCCAGCGTGGACTCGGGCTTGCTGGAGGTCTTCGCCACCCCCTCGATGGTGGCCCTGATGGAGAAGGCCGCCGCCGACTCGGTGGCCCCTTTCCTGGAGCAGGGCAACGCCACGGTGGGTACACGCCTGGAGATCAGCCACCTGCGGGCCACCCCCATCGGCGATAGCGTTACCGCCCGCTCCGTGCTGGAATCCGTCGAGGGCCGCAAGCTCGTCTTCTCGGTTACCGCCTCCGACAGCAAAGGCATCGTCGGCGAGGGAAAACACGAAAGATTTATCATTGATGCCGAGCGCTTTATGAAAAAAGCGACGGGTTGTTGAAAGAATTTGAAACAGTTACTAAGAAAATTTAAAAAATAGTGCTAATTTTGAACCGGAAAATCTAATCCCAATCATAAAAATGGCACAACAACAAGCAATCGCAATCCTGACCGGCGGAGGTCCCGCGCCCGGCATGAACGCAGTGGTGGGCAGCGTCGCCAAGACCTTCCTGCAAAAAGGCTACAAGGTAATCGGCCTGCACGAAGGCTACACGGGCCTGTTCCGGACCAACCCCCGCATGGTGGAGATCGACTTCCTTCTGGCCGACGACATCTTCAACCGGGGCGGCAGCTACCTGCAAATGAGCCGTTTCAAACCCACGGACAAGGATTTCGCCGAGAACTTCAACCTCGATTTCTTCATCAACAACAACGTCAAGTTGCTGGTAACGGTCGGCGGCGACGACACCGCCTCGACCGCCAACCGCATCGCCCACTTCCTTGAGGAGAAGCGCTAT
The DNA here is from genome assembly GCA_031551275.1 of Rikenellaceae bacterium. Lineage (GTDB taxonomy): Bacteria > Bacteroidota > Bacteroidia > Bacteroidales > Rikenellaceae > JAVBMJ01. The sequence goes on along the minus strand of JAVBNX010000017.1, from coordinate 48,509 downwards.
CCGGTTGCCAACATCCATGTTCCCAAGACCATCGACAACGACCTGCCCCTGCCCGAAGGCTCGCCCACGTTCGGCTATCAATCGGCCAAGGACAAAGGCGCGACCATCGGCCGCACGGTCTACGTCGACGCCCGCACCTCGGGCAACTGGTTCGTGCTGGCCGCCATGGGCCGCTCGGCAGGCCACCTGGCCTTCGGGATCGGCACCGCCTGCCACTACCCGATGATCGTCATCCCCGAGATGTTCAACAAAACGACCATCACGGTCGACAAGATCGTCAGCCTGGTGGTCTCGGCCATCGTCAAGCGCAAGATCATGGGCATGGACTACGGCGCTGCAATCATCTCCGAGGGCGTGTTCCACGAACTCAGTGATGAGGAGATCAAAAAGACCGGCATCCACTTCAGTTACGACTCCCACGGCCACCCCGAACTGGGCAAAGTCTCCAAGGCCCACATCTTCAACGAGATGATCGAGGCCAAGGTCAAGCAACTCGGCCTCAAGGTCAAGTCGCGCCCCGTGGAGATCGGCTACGAAGTCCGTTGCCAGACCCCGACCGCCTTCGATATCGTCTACTGCTCGCTGCTGGGCATGGGCGTCTACAAGCTCTTCAACGAGGGCAAAACGGGCTGCATGGTCTACGTCAACCAGGCCGGCCAGGTCAGCCAACTCTACCTGCGCGACCTTCAGGACCCCGTGACCGGCAAGATCCCGCCCCGTCTGGTCGACATCAAGGGCGACAAGTTCAACGCCGTGATCAACAACATCCTCAACTACATTACCCCCGAGGACTACCAGGCGGCGAAAGCCTACCTGCCCAACCCCGAGGAGTACGACTTCAAAAAGATCCTCAACTGGTAAGCCAACCGGTAAGAAGATAAAAAACCGCTGCATCCCGCCCCTTTACAGAGGCGGGATGCGCATTTTTATTATCTTTACCCCCATTGCAAAAAAAAATCCCGATGGAAAAATTTACCGAACCCCGCCGCAAAGACCGGATCCTGCCCCTTGAAGAGGCACAGGACCTGCTCCACACGGCGCTCTACGGCTACCTGAGCCTGGGCCCTAACCCGGCGGGCTACGCCTACGGCATCCCCTTGAGCTACGTCTACGACGGGGAGTGCGTCTGGTTCCATTGCGCTCCCGAGGGCGAAAAGCTGGAGTGTTTGAAGAACAACTCCAAGGTCACATTCTGCGTGGTGGACGGCGTGGAGACCGTCCCCGGGGCCTTCACCACCCGCTACCGCAGCGCGATCGCCTTCGGGGTGGTCCACCCCGTCTTCGACGACGCGGAAAAACTTGCCGCCCTGGACCTACTGGTCAAAAAATACGACCCGGAGCACGCGGAGACGGGCCGCACGGCCGCCCAAAAGTCCTTGCACCGCACCGCGATCCTGCGCCTGCAAGTCGAGCATATTACCGGAAAACAGAAACGCTAACCCCTGACGCATGAAGAAAATCGTCGTCGCCATCGATTCTTTCAAGGGTTCACTCAGCTCCGCCCAGGCCGCCGAAGCCGTGGAGAGGGGGATCAAAGCCGTCTTCCCCGGTTGCCGGGTCGAAAAGGTGGCCATCGCCGACGGCGGCGAGGGCACGGTCGAGGCCCTGGTCGGGAGTTGCGGCGGAGAGATCGTCGAAGCCGAGGTCCGCGACCCCCTGATGCGCCCCGTCAAGGCCCGCTACGGCATCCTGCCCGGGCATACCGCCGTGATCGAGATGGCAACTGCCAGCGGCCTTCCGTTGCTTGCCCCCGATGAGCGCAACCCCGAGAAGACCACTACCTACGGCACGGGCGAGCTGATCCTGGATGCCCTCGCGAGAGGCTGCCGCCGCTTTCTGGTCGGCATCGGGGGCAGCGCGACCAACGACGCGGGTACGGGTATGCTTTCCGCCCTGGGCTACGTTTTCCGCGACGCCGATGGCCATGAACTCCCCGGCTGCGGCGCTTCCCTGGCCCGGATCGCGCAGATCGATGCTTCCAACGCCCGCCCCGAACTCCAAGAGGCCGTCTTTACGGTGGCCTGCGACGTTGAAAACCCATTCTACGGCCCCAACGGTGCCGCCCATATCTTCTCCCCGCAAAAGGGCGCAGACCCGCAAATGGTCGAGCGCCTGGACGCCGGGCTGCAAAATTTCGCCGGGGTCGTCAAACGCTCCGGCCGCCCCGATATAGGCGCCTACCCCGGAGCCGGGGCTGCCGGGGGCCTTGGGGGATGCTTCAAAGCCCTGTTGAACGCCGAACTGACCCCCGGGATCCAGATGGTCCTGGAGATGTGCCGCTTCGAAGAAAAACTCAAAGGAGCCGACCTGGTCATTACCGGCGAGGGCCGCCTGGACGCGCAGACAGCCATGGGCAAGGCCCCCCGCGGGGTGTTGGATGCCGCGGCCCGCGCAAACGTCCCCGTGGTCGCGATCGGGGGGGCGGTCGAGGATGCCGATTCGCTCAACGCGCAGGGCTTCGCCGCCGTCTTTCCCATCCTTCCCCGCCCGGCCACGCTGGCCGAAGCCATGGACCCCGGTTTCGCCGCGGCCAACGCACAAAGAACGGTAGCCCAATTCCTTAGCCTGATAAAACACACGAAATGAGCGCACTGGGAGCAGTCATAGGCCTGTTGGCCTCCATCTTTCTGATCGTCCGCAAGGTATCCCCCGTTTACAGCCTGATCCTGGGCGCCATCCTGGGCGGCCTTGTGGGCGGCATGGGCCTCGGGGGCACGATCTCCAACATGGTCCAGGGGGTGAAGGACATCACCCCCGCCATCGTCCGCATCCTGGCGGCAGGCGTGCTCTCGGGCGTGCTGATCGTTACCGGGGCCGCCGACTCGATCTCCCACGCCATCGTAAACAAGCTGGGCCACAAGCACGTCTTCCTGGCTTTGGCCCTCTCGGCCATGCTGCTGACCGCCACGGGCGTCTTTATCGACGTGGCCGTGATCACGGTCGCCCCCGTGGCCCTGACGGTGGGCTACCGCCTGGGCATCCCCAAACTGCACCTTTTGATGGTGATGGTCGGTGGCGGCAAGTGCGGCAACATCATCTCGCCCAACCCCAACACGATCATCGCCGCCGAGAACATGGGCGCACCCCTGCCGATGGTGATGGCCGTGAGCGTGATCCCTGCCATCATCGGCCTGATCTTTACCGTCTACCTGCTCTCTCGTTTGATGCCCAAAGAGGGCGAACGCGTTACCCTGCAAGGCACCGAATCCGAGCGCGCCGACCTCCCGCCCGTGGGCCTGGCCCTGGTCGCCCCGTTAGTCGCCGTCGCGTTGCTGGCCCTGCGCCCGATCTTCGGTATTGTGATCGACCCCCTGATCGCCCTTCCGGCAGGGGGCCTTGTCGGCATTCTGGCCATGCGCCGTACACGCCAACTGGCAGGAAGCCTGAAGTACGGCCTGGAGAAGATGTCCGTCGTGGCCGTCCTTCTGGTCGGCACGGGAACCATCGCGGGCATTATCAAAGCCTCGACCTTGAACGAAGTGATACTCGGTGCGTTAAGCAAATTGGGCATCGGCGACGCGATGATCGCCCCCGTCTCCGGCGCCCTAATGTCCGCCGCCACCGCCTCGACCACCGCCGGGGCCACGGTAGCCTCCGCCTCCTTCGGCGCGGCGATCCTGGCCTCGGGCGTAAGCGCAATCTGGGGAGCCGCGATGATCAACTCCGGCGCCACCATGCTCGACCACCTGCCCCACGGCTCCTTCTTCCACGCCACCGGAGGCTCGGTCGAGATGGACATCCGCCAAAGGCTCAAGTTGATCCCCTACGAAACCGCCGTCGGCGCCGTGCTGGCCATTTCGACTACCGTTGCCTGGTTTATCGCCGGATAACCGCCTAAAAATACTCTTCCCTGTACCTGTACCCCGTCCGGATGGCCTCGAACTCCATCGGCGAGCCTTTCAATTGCCGCGTCAGGGCCTCCAGGTCGATGTAATCCCCGACCGTAGCACCCATCTCCTCCCAGCTTATCGCCCGGGGATGCCGGTCCACACGGGGCAGCTTGACGCCCTCCAGCCCGAACTTTTCCGCCACCGCCCGGATCGCCATCGCCGACCCCATCGCCTTGCCCTGCACCGAGTAGCCCGCGATGTGGGTGGTGGCGAACAAAGCCGCCGTCAGCAATTCCCGGTTGATTCGGGGCTCATCCCGCCAGGTATCGATCCCCGCCGTGACGCCCTTGTCCCGGATCGCCCGCAGGAAAGCCCCCTCGTCGAGGACCTCCCCCCGCGAGGAGTTGAGCACCAAAGCCCCCGGCTTTAAAGCGTCGAAAAACTCCGCCGAAGCCATCGAAAGGGTAGGGTAGTCCCCGTCCGTAGTCAAAGGCACATGGAACGAAATAATATCCGCCGTGGAGGCCACCTGCCGAAGCGTCGCCGTCGTACCGTACCGCGCAGCCCATCCGGCCCCCTCGCGCTCTTCGCGCAACGGGTCGCAGCAAACCACCCGGAAGCCCCACATCTTCCCGTACTCCGCGATCAGGCTTCCCACATTGCCCACCCCGACCACGCCGAGGCACATACCCTGCGGTTGCCAGCCGTATTTGCGGGACGCCCCCGCCAACGCCGCCCCGACCCATTGCAACACCCCGCGGGCGTTGCATCCCGCCGCGTCGGCCACGGTAATCCCGTGCCGCACGCACCAATCCACGTCGATATGGTCGCGCCCGATGGTGGCCGTGGCCACGATCTTCACGCCAGACCCCGCGAGCAGGGCCTCGTCGCAGCGCGTCCGGGTCCTGACGATCAGCGCGTCCGCGTCCCTAAGGTCCGCCGCCCCGATCCGCCTGCCGCCCAGGTAGACGACCTCGGCGTAAGGCTCGAAGACGCCCTGCAAAAAGGGAATATCTTTGTCGGCGACGATTTTCATGCCGCAAAGATAATTTTTATATCTATCTTTACATAAGATAGGATGCACTTCGGCAATTCCAAACAAGTTTGGATTGCTCTCAGTTTTCACTATCTTTGCCCCCGATTCGCACCACCAAAAGAAAGCCGTGTATAAAAAGTTTATACGCCCCATCCTGTTCCACATTTCGCCCGAGAACATCCATCACATCATGATGTGGGGCTTCCGCCTGGTCCAATGGATCCCGGGCGCGACGTGGCTCCTGCGCAAAATGTTCGCCTTTACCGACCCGTCGCTCGAGCGCGAGGTCTTCGGTATGACCTTCCCCAACCCCGTCGGCCTGGCCGCGGGCTTCGACAAGGACGCCTACGCCTACCGCGTTCTCGGGGCCATGGGCTTCGGCTTCGTCGAGGTCGGTACGGTCACCCCGCTGCCCCAGAAGGGCAACAAGAAGCCGCGCCTCTTCCGTTTAGAGGCAGATAACGCGTTGGTCAACCGCATGGGCTTCAATAACCTGGGCATGGACCGGGCTTTGGACCACCTGCGCAACCGCCGTCCCGGCCAGATCGTGGGCGCGAACCTGGGCAAGAACACCGACACCCCCAACCAGAGCGCCGCCGCCGACTACCTGAAACTCTTCCGCAGCCTCTACCAGTACGTCGATTACTTCGTGGTCAACGTCAGCTGCCCCAACATCGCCTCGCTGACCGCTTTGCAGGACAAGGAGAGCCTGAGGGAGATCTCCAACGGCCTGGTCGAGTTCCGCAGGGGCCAGAACCAGTACCGCCCCATTTTGCTGAAAATATCCCCCGATTTAACCTTCAAGGAGATCGACGACGCGATCGAAGTGATGACCGAGCTGGGCCTCGACGGCCTTGTGGCGGTCAATACCACCTCCAAACGCGAGGGCCTGCAATCCGACCCGAGGGAGATCGAAGCCATCGGCAAGGGCGGTCTGAGCGGGGAGCCGATCCGCGAACGGGCACTGGAGGTCGTCCGCTACATCCACAAAAAGACCGAGGGCCGCTACCCGATCATCGGCGTGGGCGGCATCATGACCCCCGACGACGCGCTGGCCATGCTCGACGCTGGCGCCAGCCTGATTCAGGTCTACACGGGCTACGTCTACGGTGGTCCCGCCTTCGTGCGCCAGATCTGCAAAAAGATCAAAAAGCGGGCGGAAGGCAAGCCGGAACCCGCGCCCGCAGCCGCAAACTCCACTGCGCCCGCTTCCGCTTCCGAGTCCTCCGCCGAGGCCTAAACGCGCCCCGCCATGGCCGCACAACCCATCGACATCCAGCAAGAGATCGCCGAACCCTTTATCAGGAACGGTTGGAAACTCGCCGTGGCCGAGTCCTGCACGGGCGGAGCTCTGAGCGCCGCGATCACCGCCATCCCCGGAGCCTCGGTCTATTTCAACGGCGGGGTCGTGTCGTACAGCAACGAGGTGAAAATGAACATCCTGGGCGTTCCATTCCAAATCCTGGAGAGCGTCGGGGCTGTCAGCTCGGAGTGCGCCGAAGCGATGGCGGTGGGCGTCCGGAAGGCCCTCGACGCCGACTACGCCCTCTCCACCACCGGCATCGCCGGTCCCGGCGGCGAGACCCCCGGCAAGCCCGTCGGCACGGTCTGGATCGCCGTGGCAGGCCCCAATGGCGTGAGGTCCGAAAAGTTCACATTCCCCCACGACCGCCCCGGCAACATAGAGGCCTTCGTGCAGGCCGCCCTGCGTATGCTGGCCGCTGAAATAGAAAAAGATTAGTCCCCAAAACTTGCATAAAGCAAAAAAAGGCGTATATTTGCGCCTCTTTCTATATAAACCAAAGTAAAATGAAAGTCTGCGAAATCACAGGGAAGACGGCGATGACCGGCAACAACGTTGCCCACTCGAACACCCGGACCAAGCGGCTGTTCAATCCCAACCTCAAAACCAAGCGTTTCTGGTCCGAGGAGGAGAACAGGTGGATCACGCTGAAGGTTACCGCCGCCGGAATGAAAACCATTAACAAGAAGGGTCTCGCTTGCGCCTTGAAGGAATCTTCGACGGCCAAGAAGATCTACTAACCGCTAAACGATGGCAAAAAAAGGAATCAGGGTTCAGGTCATCCTCGAATGCACCGAACACAAGGAGAGCGGTATGCCGGGCACGTCCCGTTATATCACTACCAAGAACAAGAAGAACACACCCGACAGGCTGGAGCGTAAAAAGTACAACCCCATCCTCAAAAAGGTCACTGTTCACCGTGAAATCAAGTAAATTGAAAGGCAATGGCAAAGAAAGTAGTCGCAACGCTCAAGACAGGTTCGGGCAAGAACTTTACCAAGTGCATTAAGATGGTCAAATCCGACAAGACCGGCGCATACACCTTCAAGACCGAGGTCGTAGCCACCGATCAAGTCCAGGACTTTTTTTCTAAGAAGTAAGGTTGTACCGTCTTAATACAGAAAGCCTCCTGAATCAGGGGGCTTTCTGTATTAAGATAGGTCCGGCTCAGACCCGGGCGAACTTTGGTTCGCCCGATTACCCCCTGGATCGTTGCTGCGCGTATAGCACGGCATCTTTGAACGATCCTTCAGCTTCCAAATCCTCACGTACTTCAGTACGCTGCGGTTTGAAAGACTGAACGATCGTCCAAACCTGCCGCACTCTCCGCACAGCGCGCCCGGGACCGACGCGAGTCCAAGAACTATTGAGGCACCTGCACGGCCCAGCCATCCCTCATTGCAGCCCGACTGTTAAGTTGGTCAGGGAACTAACAGACCCTCATTGCCTCCCCCCTGTAAGGTGTTGCCAAGGCGGTACTATTCCAGACCCCGAATCGGTATCCAGGTCCGTACTTTTCCAGACCCGGAAACCGAACCCGGAACGGTACTATTCCAGCCTCGGAAACGGAATCCAGAGCGGGAGCGGCAGCACCTTATATCCCTCTCTCCCCTACGGTTAGGGGAGAGAGATGGAGAGAGGGGTGATCGGAAGCGGCGTGCGTTTGAGAGCGAAGCGAATCACACGCAAGCTTCGGGCTAATTCCTGAAATACTTTTAAAGGCAGAGCCAAGGCGGGTTAGTCCCACCGCCCCGGGTCCAAGTACCAACGCGGGCCATCAGGCCCAACTGGTACCCCGCGTCCTCGCGAGCAGCGAGGGGCGACCGCTGTCTATTTCTATTCCCCGCCGTCATCCCCGTCGGCCGCTTTTCCCCGCCCGCATGGTTTTCTCCAACCCTTTTCGTACTTTTGCACCCACTACATCTATACCTATGGGACTATTCGATTTTTTATCCAAGCCGAAAACCAAGCCGACCGACCAGCCAACCCCGGTAGACGGGACTCCCGTCGCCATACCCGTCGCAGAGACCCCCGCCGAACCCACCCCCGAGTCTCAACCCACCCCCGACCCCGCCGCCCAGGCCGACCTGCAAGCCGGATTGGAAAAGACCAAGACGGGCCTTTTCTCCCGCCTGGCACGCGCCGTGGCAGGCCGCACCAAGGTCGACGACGAGGTGCTGGACGATCTGGAGGAGGCCCTGATCTCCTCCGACGTGGGCGTGGACACCACCATCGAGATCATCAAACGCATCGAACAGCGGGCCGCCCGCGACAAATACATGAACGCCTCCGAGCTCAACGCCATTTTGCGCGAGGAGATCGCCGCCATGATGGCCGAGAACGACATCAAGCGCGGCCAGATTACCGTCGAGCCCAAGCCCGGCGTGCCCTACGTGGTGATGGTCGTGGGCGTGAACGGCGTGGGCAAGACGACGACCATCGGCAAGCTGGCCGCCAAGCTGACCGCCGCGGGGCGCAAGGTCCATATCGGGGCGGCCGATACCTTCCGGGCCGCCGCCATCGACCAGTTGGCCGTCTGGGCCGACCGCGCCGGGGCGACGCTCATCCGCCAGGACATGGGCTCCGATCCCGCCTCGGTCGCTTTCGACACGCTCAAATCGGCGGTCGCGGCGCAGGCAGACGTGGTTCTGATCGACACGGCGGGCAGGCTGCACAACAAGACCGGGCTGATGGCCGAGCTGACCAAGATCCGCAATGTGATGGCCAAGGTTATCCCCGACGCGCCCCACGAGGTAATGCTGGTGCTGGACGCCACCACGGGCCAGAACGCCTTCGAGCAGGCCAAGCAGTTCACGCAGGCCACCCAGGTTACCTCGCTGGCCGTTACCAAGCTGGACGGCACGGCCAAGGGCGGCGTTGTGATCGGCATCAGCAACCAGTTCGACATCCCGGTCCATTACCTCGGGGTGGGCGAGGGCATCGACCAGTTGCGCGCCTTCGACCGCGAGAGTTTCGTGAACGCCCTTTTCGGATAACCCGTATTTCAGTTCCCAATCCCAATGAAGATCAATTTCATAACCCTGGGCTGCGCCAAAAACCTGGTCGACACCGAGCATCTGATGGCCCAGGCGGCAGCCAGCGGCGTCGAGATCGTTTTCGATTCGGACCAGGATTGCGACGTGGCCGTGGTCAACACCTGCGGCTTTATCGCCGACGCGAAGGAGGAATCCGTCGAAACCATCCTCTCCCTGGCCCAGGCCAAGGAGGAGGGCCGCATCCAAAAACTCTACGTCACGGGTTGTTTGAGTGAGCGCTACCGCAACGAACTGAAAGAGAGCATCCCCGAGGCTGACGGCATCTTCGGCGTGAACGAATGGCCGCAGGTCATCGCCGCCCTGGGCCGCGAGTGGCAACCCGAAAAGCAAACCCAGAGGAAGTTGACCACCCCGGCACACTACGCCTATTTGAAGATATCCGAGGGGTGTAGCCGGGGCTGCGGCTTCTGCATCATCCCCTACATCCGGGGCAAACACGTGTCCGTCCCGATGGAAACCCTGTTGGAGGAGGCGCGCAACCTGGCCGCGGGAGGGGTAAAGGAGCTGATCGTCATCGCCCAGGACACCACCCAGTACGGACTCGACCTCTACGGCGAACGCCGCCTGGGAACGCTCCTGCATGAACTCTGCAAAATCGACGGCATCCGCTGGATCCGGCTGATGTACGCCTACCCGGCCGATTTCCCTGAGGACGTGATCGAGGCGATGGCCACCGAACCCAGGATCGCCCGCTACCTGGACATCCCCTTGCAGCACATCTCCGACAACGTGCTCAAACGCATGCGCCGGGGCATCGACGCGGCAGGCACGGAGGCCCTGGTCAAAAAACTCCGCGAGAGGGTCCCCGGCATCGTTCTGAGAACCACCTTGCTGACCGGCTACCCCGGCGAGACCGCTGCCGAGCACAAACAGTTGAAGGATTTCGTCGCCCGCACGAAGTTCGAGCGCCTGGGCATCTTCACATACAGCGAGGAGGAGGGCACCTATTCCGCCTCCGCCTTCCCGGACGACATCCCCGAGGATGTGAAATCACGCCGCGCCGAGCAGGTCATGGAGATCCAGCGCGAGATATCCCACGAGTACAACCTGGGTCGCGTGGGCGAGCTGGCCGAGGCGGTAATCGACCGCCGCGAGGGCGACTACTGGATCGCCCGTTCCCGCAGCGAGGCCCCCGAGGTGGACGGCGAGATCCTGATCGAGTCGTCCAAACCCCTCAGGCCCGGCCAGTTCGTCAAGGTCCGCATCACCTCCGCCGACGAGTACGACCTGTTCGCCGAATTGGCCTGACCGCCCGCTTTATCTTATCATATATTTTCGGGAAAATTTTGCCTTTCCCCGAATTTTGATTAACTTTGTACAAGTAAACATCAATAGCCAAGAATCGAATGGCCCGGTTGCCGGTGATAGACAGCATTGACGATAAAGTCAAGAGGCTGATAGCGATAAACTCCAAACTTCTGAGCATGAACGACGCTCTGGAGAAGAAGAATAAAAAACTCGCCGACGACAACACGGACCTCGCCAAAAAGTTGGAGGATGCGAAGCAGAGGGCTGCAAAGGCGGAGTTGGGGCAGATTTTCAAGGCGGTTGATGCGAACAACGAGCACACCAAGGCACGGGTCAACCGTCTGATGCGGGAGATTGACAAATGCATAGCGTTGCTCAACGCACAGGAGTAAGCAGATAAGCGCGAGGGATGGAAGATAAGTTCAACATAACTCTCAAGATCGCCGGAACGTCCATCTATCCGACCATCGAACGGGTGGAAGAGGAGGCCTACCGGCAAGCCGAGCGCGAGGTCAACAGGCTGGTCATCAGCCTGCGGTCGGGGTGGAGGGCCAGCGAGACGGAGTATCTTTCCATGGCGGCCCTTATGATGGCGGTCACTGCGGTAAAGCGCAGGATGGAAGGGAGTGTGAACGACGATGTGGACGCGCTGAAGGAGATCGAGAAAAAACTGACCGACCACCTGCTTCAAACCGAAGGTGCTGAATTGAAGTAATAACAAGGCAATAAAAAACGTTCTTTTACATACGGTTACCAGGAATATGCCCGCATAGATTCCTTTTAGCTTTGCGAAACTCAACATTTACAAAATTGAGGCGCGACTCGACCTTACAAAAACAGGCCTTACCTCCTTTTAGGAGGTCTCCTATATGGAGACGTTGGACGTTTGCGATTGGCCGGAGGCCTCAGGAATGACGAAGCGGAGATTCGTCAAACAAGAAAAGGAAACTCTATGCGGGCTTTTTATATGGTGCCCCCAAACCAAAACACTAATTTTTTAAACCAAATATCAGCTTTATGGAAACATTAACGATAATAATCGTGGCGGTAGTCGCCGCCGCGGTAACCGGGACGGCGTCCTGGTTTGTCATCAACCGTTCCACCGCGGCGCGCCGCAAATCGATCATCAAGGAGGCCGAGGCCGAAGGCGAGATGATCAAGAAGGAGAAGATCCTCCAGGCCAAAGAGAAATTCATCCAGCTCAAGAGCGAGCACGACCGCAACGTCAACGAGCGCAACCAGAAGGTCGCCCAGGGCGAACAGCGCATCAAACAAACCGAGGGCAACCTCGAACAGCAGAAACAACAGTTAGAGAACAAGGAGAAGGAGGCCGCCCGCCTGCGCGAGCAGTTGGAGGCGCAGATCGCCCAGGCCGACCGCAAAAAAGAGGAGCTGGACAAGGTCATCCGCGAACAGAACGTCCGTTTGGAGCAGATCGGCGGCATGTCGGCCGACGACGCCAAAGGCATCCTGATGGAGAATATGAAGGCCGAGGCCAAATCGGAAGCGGCAGCCTACATGACCGAAGCCATCGAGGAGGCCAAGATGAGCGCCAACAAGGAAGCCAAGCGCATCGTCATCCAGACGATCCAACGGGTCGCCACCGAGACCGCCATCGAGAACTCGGTTACTATCTTCAACATCGAGAGTGACGAGGTCAAGGGCCGCATCATCGGCCGCGAGGGGCGCAACATCCGCGCATTGGAGGCCGCCACCGGCATCGAGATCATCGTGGACGACACCCCCGAGGCGATCATCCTCTCGGGCTTCGACCCGGTACGGCGCGAAGTCGCCCGTCTGGCCCTGCACCAACTGGTTACCGACGGGCGGATCCACCCCGCCCGCATCGAGGAGGTGGTCGCCAAGGTCCAGAAGCAGATCGAGGAGGAGATCGTCGAGGTCGGCAAGCGCACCACGCTCGACCTGGGCATCCACGGCCTGCACCCCGAACTGATCCGTTTGGTGGGCAAGATGAAATACCGTTCCTCCTACGGCCAGAACCTGTTGCAACACTCCCGCGAGAGCGCCAACCTGTGCGGGATCATGGCCGCCGAGTTGGGCCTCAACCCGAAAGCCGCCCGCAGGGCCGGCCTTTTGCACGACATCGGCAAGGTGCCCGACGACCAGCCCGAGCTGCCCCACGCCATCATCGGCATGCAACTGGCCGAGAAGTACAAGGAGAAGCCCGAGATCTGCAACGCCATCGGAGCCCACCACGACGAGGCGGAGATGACCTCGTTGCTCGCCCCGATCGTCCAGGTCTGTGACGCCATCTCCGGCGCCCGCCCGGGAGCTCGCCGCGAAGTGGTCGAGTCCTACATCAAACGTCTGAAGGAGATGGAGGATATCGCCATGTCCTACCCCGGAGTGATGAAGACCTACGCCATCCAGGCCGGCCGCGAGTTGAGGGTAATCGTCGGCAGCGAGAAGATCTCCGACGTAGACGCCGAAACATTGTCGCACGACCTGGCCAAAAAGATCCAGGACGAGATGACCTACCCCGGCCAGGTAAAGATTACCGTGATCCGCGAAACCCGCTCGGTAAGTTACGCCAAGTAGCTCCTTCCCTACCGATTTAATATTAGCTTAACATGTCCGGTGCCCCGCGAAATTTTCTCGCGGGCATTGTTTTTTATATTTCATTTTGCCGGACCAAAGTTAAGAAAATAACAAATTATGAAGAAAAAAACAAAAAAAATGCACGGCGAGGCCAAAAAAGGGCTTGTACGCATGTTTAATAATGAAAATAATATTAATTTTGCAAGTTGGATAGGTTGTATATTACGTTATAAACGGCATACACTCCCTATGGAGACGAAAGTAAGAATGTAAGTGAAGAAAATCCAAGAAAACCAAAACTTAATCGTATGAGAAAAATTGTACTTGCGATGTTGGCTGGTATTTTTTGTGTGGCGCAGGTCGCCGCGCAAAACCGTACCGTCACCGGCGTTGTCACATCCGACGCCGACAACGCCCCGCTCGCGGGAGTAACGGTAGTCGTTAAAGGCACCCAGATCGGTGTAACCACCGACCTGCAGGGCCGCTACCGCATCTCCGCCCCCGCCGAGGCAACCCTGGAATTCTCCTTCATCGGTATGGAGAAGCAGGACATCCCCGTCGGCAACCAGAGCACGATCAACGTGACCATGAGGCAGGCTGAGCTTGCCTTGGAGCAGGTGGTCGTAACCGCGATGGGTATCGCCCGTGCCGAGAGGTCGTTGGGTTACTCAACGAGTACGGTCCGCTCCGAAGATCTCGAAAAAGCCCGGGAATCGAACGTGATCAACTCCTTGCAGGGTAAGGTCGCCGGTGTGAACGTGACGTCGGGTTCGGGTACCCCGGGCGGCGGTTCGAAGATCATCATCCGCGGCCAGTCTTCTTTGGGAAGCTCCGGCCAACCTATCTTCGTGATCGACGGTATGCCTGTGAGTAACTCGAGTTACAACCCGGCTACGATTTCGGGTAATGTCGATGCCGGTACACGTATCGGCGACATTGCAACCGACGATATCGGTTCGATTTCGATCCTGAAAGGTGCTGCGGCGACCGCTTTGTACGGAGCCCGCGCCAAAGACGGTGCGATCATCATTACCACCAAAAAAGGTAGCAAGCACCAACAAACTACCGTAACGGTCAACTCGACCTACCGGATGGACAGGCCGTTGGTCCTCCCCAATTTCCAGAACGAGTATGCCGGAGGTATTGCCGCCGGTGAACAGGCGGGTGAGTTCAGTGCTACATCAATGAATGGCTGGGGTCCCCTGATCTCAAGTATGCAGGATGAGCCGGTAAGGAACTATATGGGCGATTACACTTATCTGCGCGCCTATCCCGACAACGTGAAAGACTTCTACGACACCGGGCACACCATCATCAACAGTATATCGGTGTCGGGCGGTGACGACAAGAACGACTTCCGCCTCGGTTTTACCGCCAACAACCAGACGGGTATCATTCCCGGGAATAAATACGATAAATACAACGTGACCTTCAACGGTGGCCGCCAGTTCAACGAGAAATTCACTGCCCGGGCAACGATGACCTATGCCATGATAGACTCTGAAGGTCTTGCGGCCCAGGGTTCAAACGATGCGAACGTGCTCGTTCCTCTGGTAAACGGTATTCCCCGGACGATGAGCATGAATTTGTTGCGTGACAACTGGATCAACGCAGAGGGCAGGCCCTACACCCTCGATGGCACGGAAACCAGTGCCGGTAAGACAGGGAACCCCTTCTGGAACGTCAACCAGAACGTTTACAGCAATTCCATTAACCGCTTTACCGGTAGTGCTATCCTGAGTTGGACCCCCTTCAAGAACCTGACCATCTCCAACAATGCGGGTCTGGACTATTTTGTGGATAAACGTCGCGCCATCTATGCAAAATACACGGTCGGAAAGTCTTCGGGCGGTTTCAATACTTATGGCGTGGATACCCGCATTTTGAACAACGACCTGATCGCCACCTATACTGCCGACCTGGGTGCCGGTTTCGGCCTTAAGGTGATCGGCGGGCATAACGTCTACGAGAATTTCTACACCATCGAGACTGTAACTGCGTCGAGCCTGCTGCTCCCCGGCATCTACTCCTATTCCAACGCCGAGACAAAGATCCCGACGAACAGCTACTACAAAACCCGCCTGGTGGGTGTTTATGGCGATATAGGTTTGAGTTATAAAGACATGGCGTACATCAACGTAACCGGTCGTAACGACTGGTCATCCACCATGCCCAAAAGCAACCAGTCCTATTTCTACCCCTCGGTGAGCGGTTCGTTCATTTTCACCGAATTGATCCCTAAAAATAAGGTTCTTGATTACGGTAAATTCCGTATCAACTATGCCAATGTGGGTAGCGATACCAATGCTTACGTCCTCGACTACGTTTACAGGCCGGTCAGCACCTATTACCTGCAATTCTTCGGTACCGGTAACTTTCCTCACGGTGACCTTCTTGCCTACGGTATTCCCCAGGTTTATCCCAATCCTAACATCCAGCCCCAGAACCAGTCGGCATTCGAGGTCGGAGGCGAGTTCCGTTTCTTCAGCGGCCGTTTGATCCTGGACGGAACCTACTACTACAATACCACGACCAGGGGTATAGCATCGGTCGATATCGCCAACTCCACCGGCTATTTTGCGGAAAGGCTTAACATCGGCAAGGTTGTCAACAAAGGCGTCGAGCTGGTTGTCGGAGTGACTCCCGTCCGCGGGAAAGTAAGGTGGGATGTTACGATGAACTTCGCTGCCAATAAGCAGATAGTCAAGGAACTGCACCCCAGTATCAAGGATTTGCTCCTTACCTCGGGTTGGACTAACCTCCAGATCAAGGCGGCTGCCGGCGAATCGTATTCGATTTACGGATACGATTGGGCAAGGGATCCCGACGGCAATATTATCATGGATGAGACGGGTTTGCGCACTACGCAGGCCAGCCCTGTCAATCTGGGCAAGACCGCACCCGACTGGACCATGGGCCTTATCAACAACGTTTCCTATATGGGTTTCAACCTCGGTTTCGTGATCGATATCCGCCAGGGTGGCGTCATGTACTCGGGTACGGTCAGCGATTTGCGGACCTCGGGTCTGGCTGCTGAAACGGCAAAGGACCGCGGGATGATCATCGATAAAGGTGTCGTAGATAACGGAGACGGAACCTACAGCCCGAACACGACGGCGGTTCTTCCCTCCCAATTCTGGAGCAACTATACTGTGGGCAATACTTCCGCCAACATTTTCAACGCATCCTATGTAAAACTCCGCGAGTTGTCGCTCTCGTATGTTGTCCCGAAAGCTGCGCTCCAGGATTTCTTTATCAAGAATATCCAGATAGGTTTGGAAGCGCGCAACTTATGGATTATCAAGAAGCACGTTCCGCACATCGATCCCGAGGTAAGCTTCTTCGATCCGGGTGCTATCGGTTCCGGAGTGGAATTTGCGAGCGTTCCTTCGACACGCAGCATCGGATTCAACCTCCGTTTCAGTTTCTAATCCATAATAATTCGGAATCAAGATGAAAAAGATACTAATCATACCGGCACTCGCAATGACCCTCACGTTGGGTTCTTGCTCCAACTGGCTCGATATCAATACCAATCCCTATGCCTCGACGACCGTTGAGGCAGGTTATCTGTTCAACTACTCCGCTGTGTGCTGGTCCGCGACCCGTGCAGGCGGCGACTCTTATTTCGCCTTCTCGATGGGCGGTCAGGTTCTTGCTGACGGCGGCCGATACGGCGGTTGGACCGAGGCGTATTACGACTTTGGCGATTACGCTCCGGGTAATATTTGGGTTGCCGGTTATGCCAACGTAGCGGAGAACCTTAATGTGGCGATCAAAACAGCACAGGAAACCGGAGGCCAGAACAATACCGTCGCACAATGTATGTTGCTCCGCGCTTCGGTATTCTATTCTCTGACCATGATCTATGGTGATATACCGTTCTCCGAGGCTTGCAATATCGAGGCTTCCCGCACGCCTGCTTTCGATGCCCAGCAGGACATTTTGAATGGTGTCATTGGAATGATCGACGAGGCCTTGTCCCTGATCGATGACGAATCCGTTGCCATTACCAACTATGATATCTATTATAAGGGTGATATGGATAAATGGGCTAAGTTCGGCAAGTCGCTCAAGTTGAGGGTTCTTATGACGATGGTCGACAAAGACAACTCCAAGGCGGCCCAGATCGGTGCAATGGTTCAGGCCGGTGGCTTGATCACATTGAATAGCGACCAGATGCTGTTTCCCTTCTATACGACGGAAGGCAGCCAGAATCCGACATGGCGTTTGGAGTATGAATACGGCGATGCGGAGGGCGAAGTCTTCAATTATATGTTCCCGCACTATACGGTAGTGGATCCCATGGTTGCTATCGACGACCCCCGTTTGCCGGTCTACTTTACCGAATCAGAAACGGAGCCGGGAACTTACGTAGGGCTCAAGTCGACTGTCGATGTACCCTTGGTTAAAATCGGCAACTACTATTATGCGGCATGCTCCCAGATCAACATCACGGTTTGTCCGGCAGATGCTCCCGATATTGTGTTCTCTGCATGGGAATCTAACTTCCTGATTGCCGAGGCGTATGCCCGCGGCTTGGGGGTTGCGCAAAATTTGGCGACTGCTTTCAACTATTACAAGGCCGGTGTCATTCAATCCTGTGTTTTCCAGGGTCTTGATCTGAGTGACGCCAACGGTTTCGCCAATTCTCTTTCTGCTTTCACGAGTGAGCAGGATGCCCTTCAGAATCTGGCTATCCAGATGCGTATCGCCTCCATGAACTATCCGATGGACGCGTGGAATACGCAGCGCCGTATGGCATACCCGATGCTTACCGCTCCGGCCAGGTCGATGGCAACCGCTTTTTATCGCCTGCCGTACCCTACCCGTGAGACGAATGTGAACCCCTCGGTACCCAGCAAACCGGGTGGCGCTGCCTATCTGGTTAGTGATATGATGTGGTTCCAATCCAAGGAATCCTACGTGAGGTAATATTCAGGATAATCAAGAAAGGCTGCCAAATAGGCAGCCTTTCTTGTTTTATACCCGGCACACTGCCGGAAACGTATCGCTTAGGGTTAGTTTTCGGCCTGGATCTTTATAAATCATTCTTCCCCGCCATTACCTCCTCGACCTTGTCGGCCATCGCCTCCCAGCTGAACCGGGTTTTTTCCTTGGCCATGTTGCGCGCCAGCCGCGAGGCCACTCCGCGCTCGAAGAACCTGGTGATGGCCCCGGCAATGGCCCCTGCCTCGGGCGGCACCACGAAGCCGGTTATATCGTCCGGCACGATCTCCGCCAACCCGCCCACGTCGGTTACCACCATCGGCAGCTCGAAGTGGTAGGCGATCTGGGTCACGCCGCTCTGCGTCGCGCTTTTGTAGGGCTGCACGAGCAGGTCGGCGGCCGAGAAGAAGTACCTGACCAGGTCGTCCCTAATAAAGTAGTCGTGCAGCACGATATCGTCCACCAGCCCCTTTTCGACGATCATATCGACGTAATTCCCCTTGTTGTAGTAGAACTCGCCCGCGATGATCAGCTTCTTGCGTGCGGTTTGCCCCTCCTCCTTGAGCAGGGCCCACGCATCCAGCAGCAGGTCCAACCCCTTGTAATCCCTGACGATCCCGAAGAACATGACGTACGAGAACTCCGGGTCGAGGTCAAGGTGCATGCACGCCTCCTTGCGGTCGAGTTTCTCCCCGAAGTTGACGAACAGGGGGTGGGGCGAGAAGAGGGCGGGACGCTTCTTCTTGTTCAGCGCTTTGAGCTCCGCGCCTACCTGCCGGGACATGTATATAAAGCCGTCCATGCTCCCGATAAAATACTTGTTCAGCGCCTTGTCGCAGAAGTGGTGCTCGTGGGGCTCGATGTTGTCCAACTGCACGATGGCCTTGGTGTGCCCGTTGCTCCGCGCGATGCGCGCGATGGTCCCGAAGCACGGGGCCATAAAGGGCGTCCAGTACTTGAAAAAGACCATATCGGGCTGTTGCCTGCGTATCCTGAATCCCTGCCGCACCCAGTTAAAGGGGTTGACAGTGTTGACACTCCGTTTGATGACCAGGTCGTCCGGCGGGGCCGACTCCGAGTACTGGCTCTTGCCCGGGAACAGAAACCCCGGGTATTGGAGCGTGAAGGTCCTGATGTCCACCTTCGCCCCCCGGGCCTTGAAGGTGCGCGCCATGATCTCCATGATCGACGCCAGCCCGCCCCGGTAGGGATACGCGGGCCCCACTATGGTTATGCGTCCGATGGGCGCTCCCGCGGCGTTTTTTTCACCTTTACTCTTCATAATACAGTTTTATCCCCTGGTCGAGGAATCCCACGAATCCTGCCACACTCAAATCGTACCCCCTGGCCGGTAACAAAGGCCTGCCGTCCGCCCCGAGGATCAGGTACGCGGGCTGCGCACTGACCCCGAAACGCCCGGCCGCCAGCCTGGCGTTGATGCGCCCGATCGACTTGAGCACGCTCCCCGAGGGCAGCGTGACCCAGTGCTCCCTGGGCGCGTTTTTTTTGTCGTCGGTATAGAGCATGACCATCACAAAATCCTCTTTCAGCCGTTTGAGCACCTCGGGATCGCTCCAGACCTTGGCTTCCATCTCCCGGCAGTTGACGCACCCGTGCCCCGTCACATCGACCAGCAACGGCTTTTTAGCCTCCGTGGCCGCTTTTTCGCCCTCTTCCATCACGAAGTAGGCATCCAACCCGTAAGGTGCGTGCAGGAACTCCGAATAGCTCTTTTTCGGCCCCGATTCCGCCGCCTGCTGCGTCTCGGAACCGCCGCCGCCCCCCGCCACAAAATCCTGCGAGCTCATGGGCGGCAAATACCCCGAAATCCCCTTGAGGGGCGCACCCCACATCCCGGGAACGAGGTAGACCACGAAACTGAAAGTCGCGATGGCCAGAAACAGCCGCGTCACGGTCAGGTGCTCGACTTTGGAGTCCGCTTCGAACCGTATCTTTCCCAAAAAATAGAGCCCCATCAGGCTGAACACCACGATCCAGATCGCCAGGTAAACTTCCCGGTCGAGTATGCCCCAGTGGTAGGTCTGGTCGGCCACGCTGAGGAATTTCAACCCCAGCGCCACCTCCACAAACCCGATCGTGACCTTGAAATTATTGAGCCAGCCGCCACTTTTGGGTAGTTTGTCCAACAGCGCGGGAAACAACGCCAGCGCCACGAAGGGGAGCGCGAAGGCCACCGCAAAGGCGAACATGGTAACGATCGGCATCCAGAACTCCCCGGCGACCGACTTGATGACCACATTGCCCACCAACGGCCCCGTGCAGGAAAAGGAGACCAAAACCAGCGTCAGCGCCAGGAAGAACATCCCCGCCCAACCGCCGCTCTCGGCCTTCGCGTCGGTACGCGTCGTCCATTTCGAGGGCAGCGTGATCTCGAACGCCCCGAAGAACGAGGCCGCGAAGAGCATGAACACGATAAAGAAGATCACGTTGGGTAGCCAGTGGGTAGCCAGCCAGTTGAATATATCGGCCGTGACGGTCACGCCGCCGACAGCCCTCGTGATCAATATGATCGCCGCGATGGGCAGCGTATAGAGCAAAACGATCGAGAGCCCGAACGCCCCCGCCAGAACCCGTCCCTTGCGGGGATCCCCGGCCTTTTTCAAAAAAAAAGAAACGGTCATCGGCACCATCGGGAAGACGCAGGGCGTCAGCAACGCCGCAAACCCCCAAAGGATCGCCTCGACGATATACGACCATAGCGACCGCCCGGAGTCCGGCCCGGAACCCGCCATATCCGCCGAATTGCCCGCCGGTCCCGCCGTCGAATCCGCGTCGCCCGCCTCGAAGGTGACCTGCTGATAAGCCGGAGGCGTGCAACTCGTCTCGCTGCACGCCATCCACGCCAATTCTCCCGTTACGGTCTGTTTGCCTTGCAGCCTGAAAACCTGCCCTATGGTTACTTCCCCGTAGAAGGACCCGATCTCCATCAGGAACCCCTCGTCGTATTTCCTTACAGGTTCAGAAAGGGCGTAATTCGCCCCCTCCGCCGTCACGCCCTCGAGCTTGAGCGAGGTGGCGGTAGGCCCGCCTTCGGCGTAGGGCCCCAGGTCGTATATGTGCCACCCGGGAGTGATCCGGGCCGTGATCTCCACTTTCCACGCCCCGTCGTCCGTTTTGGATACGCGGGGTTCGCCCCAGCGCACGGTCTGGTCGGGTTGGGCCTGTAAAGACAAACAGGCCAACAATATGGAGAATAGCGCGTAAAGTTTTCTCATCCCCTGCGGGCTTTTAGTGCGTTGCAAGTTACAACATTTGAACCAGATTCCCAAAACGAAAAACAAGCGGGGCCGCATCCCTGCAGCCCCGCTTAAAGCTAAGGGTTAAAACCCTATTCGGTCTTGGTGTAATAGACCTGTACGACCACTTTGCGCAGCTCGGGCAGGTACTTCTGCGCCAATTCGTGGTAGGTCGCACCCATCTTCTTGAGTTCGGCCTCCTTGGTGTCGGGCGTCTGGCTCGAGTCGATGATCCTGAGCACGTCCTGTTTGGCCTGCAGGGAGCTGCCCTCGATCAGGATCCTCAGCCCGTCCCAATCCTCAGCCACGTTCCTGTGCTCTACCGACGCGGGTTTGAGGCTCTTGTAGTTGGCGAGCAGGTATTCACGCACCTTTTGCGCCCGCTCGGCCGAGAGTTTCTTGTTCAGGGCGTAGGGGCCGTCCGGCGAGCCGTAACCGATGACCACCACGTGGTCGATCGCCTTGTGCTTGTCGTTGACAAAGCCGCCCATAAAGCTCTTCAATCCGTCCAAAACCTGCTTGTTGGCGTCCAGCGCGGGGTCGATTACCGCGCTGCCGACACGGTAGTTCAAACCGACCACATACTCGCGCTTGTGGACCACGGGTGCGGCCTCGACCACGACCACCACCGGCCTTTCGACGACGATCGGCTCGGGAACGAGGAGCTTCACATTTTCGGCCAGCAGGGTCGAGCTTTTGGGATGCACGACGCCGCACGCGGCGTAGTACTGGTTGACGAAGAGTTTGGCGTCCGCCATCCACGGCTCGAAGGGGATCGCGTCGGAGAGTTTGACCACGGTGCCGTTTTTGCCCTCCACGATATCCATTTCGCGCTTCATGATCCGGGGAAACTCCTCGCCGAAGAAGACCTTGCGCCGCTCCAGCTTCTCATAGGTCTTGCCGTTGACCTTCAGCGGGGTCAACCGGTAGACGTTGCGCCCGTCGGTCAGAAGGGGTTGCAGGATGACCTGCGCCCGCGTGGCGACGTATTTCGGGGGGATCTCCACCTGGTACTCTATGTTAGCCACCACGGGGTCGAGCGTGCGGTCGAAGATCACTTCCACATCGCCCGGGGTTACTTTCAACGGTTCGCGCTTCTCCATGCGCTTGCTCACGCCGCAGGCGCTCACGGCCGCCGCGCACAGTACGATCAATGCTAATTTTTTCATGGCTTAGAGGATAAAATATACGAACGACAGGTTGAATTTGGTGGGCCCGAAGTAATTCTTGGTCTTGTCGACCGAGGTCCCGTCGGCGTTGTGCTTCGTGTAGTCCTTGTAGGCGTACCCTGCGCCGATCTCGAACTGGAAGTTCCACCGGTTGCCCAGTATCCACTGGTAACCGTAGCTCAAACCCCCGCCGGCCAGCCAGCCGTCGTAGCGGGAGGATTTGATCGCCGCGTTGTAGTCGGCGTAGTGGCCGTGCAGGCCGAAGTAGTGTCCGTTGAAGCGCTCGCAGTGCCACCACCGAAGTTCGGGTTGTACGCCCCACGACTCTTTCAGGTCCAGTTTATCGAATACCTTGTAGGCGGCGTACCCGCCCGCCAAATCCAGGGTAAAGTGTCTCCCCAGCGCAATTTCCGTATCCAGGTTGGCCACGCCCACGCCCCAGTAGGGCAGGTCGGTCGATATGGCCCACTTTTGCCCCAGGACCGGTGAGAGGGACAAAAGCAAAAGTGAAACAAGCAAAACAGTTCTTTTCATCGTATTGGAATTTAGTTGAACGTCCTGTGGGTATACCTTATCAACTTTTATTCCAAACTGTTTTGTGACTTTGGCACGAAGGATGGAGCACTCCTGATTAATTATAAGTTATCGAAAATGAAAAAAATTCTGATCGCCCTTATCTCCCTGCTCGCTTGCGGTCTGGCGCAGGGGCAAACCAATAGTTACACCATCCTGGGTACCGCCCCCGACGGCGAGGTCTACTCCGCGCAGGTCGAGGAGATGGCCAAACAGAAGACCTCCTTCAAGGACACCCTGGATGGGGCATTGGACGTGAGCGACTGGCTGATCCACAAACACGGCTTTATCCCCTGGCCCATGATCGTCACCGAGCAGGCCCTGGGCGGCTTCGGCATGGGTTTCTCGACGATCTTCATCGACCCCGTAGAGCCCCGCACGGTCAAGGGCAAGGTCTACCCCCGCAGCCCGAACATGTACATGGCGGGCGGTTTCTACACCCTGAACGGCACCTGGGCCGTGGGCGGCGGCGCATCCGGCAACATCAAGCGATGGAACGCCCGCTACCAGCTCTTCGCCGGATACGTCAACCTAAACATGGACTTCTACCACACCTTCCCCAACCTGGGCGAGGAGGGCTTCGAGTTCAACATCAAGGGCATCCCCATCTACGCCGCCTTTATCAAGGAGTTGTGGAACCCCCGCTTTACCCTGGGCCTGAACTACATGTACGCCCACGCCACGGTAAGCCTCAAGCACTCCGACCTGCCCATGCCCGATTGGATTACCTCCAAGGAGTTGAAGAGCAACGTCGCCCGCTTAGGGCTCAAGTTCGAGTACGACAGCCGCGACAACACCTTTACCCCCAACAAGGGTTTTATGGGCTACATCAACGGTCTGTGGAGCAACCCCGTGGTGGGCAGCGACTACAAATACGGCCAGTTCTTCGCCTCCGCCTTCTGGTACGCCCCCTACGGAGGCCACGCCCCCTGGGGCAGCCGCCGCTTCGTGAGCGGGCTGAGGACCGACATCGAACAGCAGGTCTCCGACGCCCCCTTCTACCTGAAGCCTTACATCGACCTGCGCGGCGTACCCGTCAACAAGTACCAGGGCAAGAGCGTGTTGGTGCTCGAGAACGAGCACCGCTGGGACTTTACCCGCCGCTGGAGCGCCGTCGCCTTCGGCGGCGTAGGCAAGGCCTTCGACGACTACTCGAAATTCGGCGACGCCCCCTGGGTCTACAACTACGGCGTAGGCGGCCGCTACCTGATCGCGAGATTGCTAAAACTACGCATCGGCGTAGATTTAGCAATGGGACGGGACGGCTTCTCGTACTACCTGACGTTCGGCAGCGCGTGGAATCGAAATTGATTTCGATTCCACACCCGGGTTCCCCCCTGTAACGTGGGCTGCGCGTATAGCACGGCATCTTTCGTACATCCTTCAGCTTCCAAATCCTCACGTACATAAGTACGCTGCGGTTTGAAAGACTGAACGATGCACAAAACCTGCCGCACTCTCCGCACAGCGCGCCCGGGACCGACGCGAGTCCAAGAACTATTGAGGCACTTGCACGGCCCAGCCATCCCCCATTGCTACCCAACTGTTAGGTGTTACCAGCGCGGTCGCGGCAGCACCTTATATCCCTTCCTCCCCTACGGTTAGGGGAGGAAGATGGAAGGAGGGGTGATCGGATCGGACTGCAAGGGAAAAAGCGAAAGCTTCGCTTTCGCAAATTTCCCGTGCAGGCTTCGGGCTAATTCGTAATATACTTTTAAAGGTAGAGCCACGGCGGGCAGGGTGGCCGGGTCGGGGTACGGTAGAACGTGGGCCGTGAGGCCCAAATGGTACCCCGCGTCCTCGCGAGCAGCGAGGGGCGACCGCTGTTCAGCACCACATCTATCTCAAAAGAAACTCCACCCCAAAAGATTTGTAATCCCCCTCCCGAAATTCCCTCGCAAAATACTATCTTTGCGGGACTTTGGACCTTATTACCCATATCTGTTCCGGTGCGGCGGCGGGAGCCGTCGTGGCTGCGATGGCGCCCCATAACACGCCTGCCGCCTTTTCGTTTCCGTTCACTTTCCGGCATTACCCCCATCTGAACTCCACCTATTGGATCCGTTCCGGGATGGTCATGCTGGGCGCGCTGGGGGGCGCCTTGCCCGACATCGACGCGATCAGCATGTGGTCGGGCTTCGACGCCACCTTCGGCAAGTTCTTCCACTTGTCCGAACCCGGCAGCGTGATCTACTCCGGCAAGCACTGGTACTCCCACCACGCCTTTATGCACTCCCTGTTGGCCGCCGTGCTGCTGCCCCTGCTCTATCTGGTCGTCCGCCGCGGGCTGCTCGCCATCCTCAACCACGACCATTGGCCCCTGAAAGAGTACATCCGGGGCCAGCTCTGGAACGTAGGCGCTTTCGTGGCCGGGTTCGCCGCCCATTTGCTGGGCGACCTGCCCACGCCCGCCTCCTCGTGGGGCGGGATCGCCCTGTTGTGGCCCTTGCCGTACTACGTCGGGGGGTGGGGGAAGGTCTGGTGGTGGAACAACTACGACATCTTCCTGATGGTTTTCTTTTGCACCCTGCTCTGCACCCTGCTGGTCTCCCGGATCGGCAAACTGAAGCATTGGAAAGCCCGCAGGCGCGCCGTCTTTTTCCTGGCCGCCTTAACGCTGATCGCCTGCACCGCCAGGATCTGCACGCGCCGCTTCGATTACGCCAGCGACCCGAAGATCAAGTACGCGGAGTTCGAAAAGAAATCCAAAATGGAGCAGGAGATCATTTTAGGCAAACCCCTCTACCGGGGCATGGTGTGGCTGGACAACCACATCCCGCTCAACTTCTGATCCTTACAAAACCGCCCACAGGATAACGGCCGCCAACAGCGCCAGCAGTAGCCCCACACTCACACGGAGCATAAGGAAAAACAGCTTGCGGTACTTCTTCTCCTTCCTTGAAGACTGGCCGTAAGCGATCAGCCCCGCATAAGCCTCTTCCGCCGGGATGGAGCCGAGGTATTTTTCTTTGTGGTTCGACACCAGTTGCCTGTAGGCGTCGTATTTGCGGTTCAGCTTGTATGCCAGGCGGTTGAGCGAGCCTTTGCGGATGCGGTACATAAAGCACACCTGCTCGAGGCGTACCACCACCGAATCCCTGTCCAACAAACTCAGCCACAGGTCCCAGTCTTCGTAGGCGTGCACCATGTTGGGGTTGTAGCCCCCGATGCGCAGGTAGTCGCTCCGCCGGTAGAAGGCCGTGCAGAAGATCATGTTGGACATCAGCAGCGCATCGTAGGAGTAGGGCGGCAGCTTCCATGGCCCGCTCGACGCCCCGAATTTGCGTGCCCGGCAGTAGACCAGTTTGACTTCGGGGTTGCTTTCGAACTGCTCCATGGCCAATGCCATGTAGTCGGGCGTGATCTTGTCGTCGCTGTCCAGGGGCAGCAGGAATTCGCCCGTCGCGTGGCTTGCTGCCAGGTTGCGGGCACTCGACAGGCCGCCGTTCGGCTGGTGGTAATAGGAAAACCGGGCGTCTTTTGCCACCCACCGTTTGGCTATTCCGGCCGTGTTGTCGACCGATCCGTCATCGGCCATGATGCACTCCCAATCCTGGAAACTCTGCGCCAAGACCGATTGCAGGGTCTGGTCCAGGTATTTCTCCACGTTGTAGCAGGGTACGATCACAGATATTTTCGCCATTATTTCAAAGCTTGTTTCAACACTAATTTATACAACCATGCGGGCATCCTTTCCCCTACGGCCAGAATCCGCCCTATGGCCGGAGTACCGATGCCCCAATAGCCGATCTGTTCCCCGACAAAGCCCTCATTCCCTTTGCGGAAAGCCGCTTTGAGGTACCTCCGCACCCATTTGCGCGCGGCGGGCTTGTAGTCGACCACATGGGGGAAACGTTCGCAAAGCTCTTTGAGCATGGAGAGTACCTCCCTGGCCTCAAAGCGGTCGTTTGACGAGAGCGATCCTTCCCTCACGCGGTACAAAGCGGTCGGTTCGCCCGTTCCGCGCAGCGTACACCCATTGTAGAGCATTTCGAGCCACAAGCGGTAATCCTCCGCGAGCCGGCCCTTGAAGCCGCCTGTCCGGCGCACGGCTTCGGTTTTGGCCACGACGGTCAGCGTGGGCACGGGATTTCTAAGCAAGAACAGGGCGATCCCCTCCGGACCGCGGTACGTGCCCACTCCAGCCCCCAGCCGGGGCAGGCGCGATGGATCGGCAGGCGGCGTTTCGGTACGGAAGCTGTATGCCTCGGTAAAGAGCAAATCCACGTCGCCTTGAATCAATTCGTTTACAGATGTTTCCAGTTTGCCAGGCAACCAAAGGTCGTCGCTGTCCAGAAAGGCCGTGAACTCTCCCGCCGCCAGATCCAGTCCCGTGTTGCGGGCCTTGGCCACGCCGCCGTTCGGCTGAGAAACGCACCGGAAGCGGGGATCGGCGTCGGCATACCTTTGCGCGACGGCCGCTGACGAGTCGGTCGATCCGTCGTCTACCAGGATGCACTCCCAATCGGTATAACTCTGTGCCAGAACGCTGTCGAGCGTCCGGGACAGATACCTCTCCGCGTTGAATATGGGAACGATGACCGATACCATGAAAGCACAAAGATACGCAAATCGCCGGTTTTTCCCGGGGCCTTACTTCAGCTCTTTGAGGATGGCGCACAAAAACCTCCAGAACTTCTCCGTCGAGGCGATGTCGAGCCTTTCGTCGGGGGAGTGGACTCCGCGCAGGGTAGGCCCGAAAGAGATCATCTCCAGGTGGGGATACTTCTCGAGGAACAAGCCGCACTCCAACCCGGCGTGGATCGCCCGGATCTTGGGTTGCTCTTTGAACAGCCCCTTATAGCACGTCTCGGCTACTTTGAGCAGGTGCGACGAGGGATCCGGCGCCCAGCCGGGGTAACCCTCCGAGTGGCTGACCTTGGCGCCCGCCAGGGCGAATACCGCCTCCACGCTGCGCGCGGCAGCCCATTTCGCCCCCTCGAAGGAGGAGCGCTGCGAGCTGACCACCGTGATCCTGCCCTCCGGTTCGAACTTAACCGAGGCCAGGTTGGTCGAGGTCTCCACCAGCCCCGGCATGGCCGTACTCATGGCCAACGGGCCGTTCATTACCCCGTTCAACGCGTCGACCAGACGGCCGCCGAGGCCCGGCTCGAGGATGTCGGCGGGGGCGGCGACCTCATTGCAGGTAATTTTGACGCCGGGCTCCACTGGGCCGTACTCCTCCTGTATGCGTGCGGTAAAATTTTCGAAAATTTTGCGGAAAGCCCCGGATTTCGCCGCCGGGACGCCGATGACCGCCTGGGCCTCCCGGGGAATGGCGTTGCGCAGGTTGCCGCCGGAGAGCTCCGGCACGCACGCGCCGCATTGGTTCTGCGCCTCCCACAACAGGCGGGCCATCAGCTTGTTGGCGTTGCCCAGGTGCTTTTCGATGTCGTCGCCCGAGTGGCCGCCCTTCAACCCTTTGATCTCTATGCGCAGCCATTGGCATCCGGCGGGGGCGGGGATTTGCTTTTTATCGAACACGGCCACGGTGTCCACACCGCCCGCGCAGCCGATAAAGATCTCGCCCTCGTCCTCGGAGTCGAGGTTGAGCAGGTACTTGCCTTTCAAAAGCTCCGGGCTCAGGGCGAATGCGCCCGTCAGTCCGGTCTCCTCGTCGACCGTGAACAGGGCCTCCAAAGCGGGGTGGGGGATATCGTCCGCCTCCAATACCGCGAGGGTGGCGGCGATGCCGATCCCGTCGTCCGCACCGAGCGTCGTGCCGCGGGCTTTTACCCAGCCCTCCTCGACGTAAGCCTGTATGGGATCGTTCCCGAAATCGAACTTCACATCGGCGTTCTTCTCGCAAACCATATCCATGTGGCTCTGGAGCACCACGCCGGGCGCTTTTTCGTAGCCCGGGGTGGCGTCCTTGCTGATCAATATGTTGCCCGCATCGTCCTGCTGCCACTTTAAATTATGGGCGTCGGCCCAATCCTGAAGGTATTTTTGTATCTTCCCCTCCTTTTTCGAAGGGCGGGGTACGCGGGTAATCTGTTCGAAGATGCGCCACAGGGTGGTGGGGATAAGTGCGGAAAGTTGGTCCATCGGAGGGTAATTTTTTGTAAATATAGCAAAATATCCGTTAATTTGTTGCAAATAATAGCATCTGGCATATGGCGGATTTCAGGGTCGGGCACGGTTACGACGTACACGCGCTCGAAGATGGGCTGGACCTAAAGCTCGGGGGCGTACAGATCGCCCACACAAAGGGGTTTGTGGCCCACTCGGACGGCGACGTGCTGACGCACGCCCTGTGCGACGCTCTATTGGGCGCCGCCGCGCTGGGGGACATCGGGCTTCACTTCCCCGATACCGACCCGCGCTACAAGGGGATCGACTCGTTGGAACTGCTCAAAAAGGTCTGCACCCTGCTCCGGGAGAGGGGCTATGCGATCTGCAACGTGGATACCACCGTCGCCCTGCAATCGCCCAGGATCCGGCCCTACGTGGAGGCGATCCGCGAGAGCCTGGCCCGGGCGATGGGCGTGGAAACGGATTTGGTGTCGGTCAAGGCGACCACCACTGAAAAAATGGGCTTCGTGGGAAGGGAAGAGGGCGCCGAGGCGACGGCGGTCGCACTGATTTCAAAGTAGATTTATGAAAAAGATAATACTGATCGCATTGCTCCTCCCCATCCTTGCGGGCCGTGCGGACGAGAACGGGTTGGCCGGAGTGGTCAACACCTTGCAGGGGAGCAATTCGACCCTTAACCTCTCCTCGGGCAACACGCTGCCTTTGGTGTGCCTGCCCTGGGGCATGAACGCCTGGACGCCCCAGACGGCGCCCGACGAGGACGCGTGGCCCTACCAGTACGCCCAGAGCGGCTTCCGGGGCTTTAGGATGACCCACCAACCCTCGCCCTGGCTGGGGGATTACGGCTGCTTCGCGGTACGGCCCGTAGCTGGCCCCGTGTCATTGGAGGCGATAGGGAAAGCCGCGCCTTTCTCCCACGCGGGAGAAAAGGCCATGCCCCACCATTACGTCGTGCAGACCCAAAACTCCGTGGTGTCCCAGATCACGCCCAGCCAACGGGGCGCGATCATGAGCTTTACCTTCCCGGCGGGGGAGAACTCCATCGTTTTCGACTGCTTCCCGCAGGAGGGCTTCGTCAGGATCTTCCCCGAGCTGGGCAAGATCGTGGGCTGGACGGGCTACCGCACCAAAGACAAGGGCCAGACCCTGCCCGACAACTTCGCCGCCTACTTCGTGGCGACCGTCTCGCGTCCCGTCGACGGTTGGGGAACCTGGGCTGCGGGCGTGCTCAAATCCGGCAACGACGAGCGCACCGGGCAGGGCGTGGGGGCCTACCTGACCTTCTCGACCCGCGCGGGCGAGACCATCGAGGTCAAGGTGGCCGCGTCGTTCATCTCGATCGACCAGGCGGAGCGGAATTTCGCCCGCGAGGTGGCCGCCTTCAATTTCGAATCGCTCCGGCGCAGGGCCGCCATGCTCTGGAACGACGAGCTCGGCCGGGTGCGCATCCAGGGCGGGACCGAGGACCAACTCTCGACCTTCTATACAGCCATGTACCGCACCATGCTCACCCCCAGGCGGTTCTACGAACTGGGCCTGGGCGATGCGGAGATCCATTACAGCCCCTACACGGGCGAAGTCGCCAACGGCAAGCTGGTGGCCGACGACGATATGTGGTACACCTACCGCGCTTTGCACCCCTGGCTGAATTTGATGCACCCCGACTACTCGGGCGAGATCCTCGAGGGGATGAACACGGCGGTCAGGGAGGGGGACTGGACGCCCGACTGCTTCTCGCCCGGTTACCGGGTCGGGGCGATCGGTCAGGGCTCCGCGCCGGTAATCGTGGACGCGGTCCTGAAGGGCATCTCTTCGAAGTTGGATATGCCCCAGGTCTGGGACGCCCTGATCCGGGGGGCCAACTCCAGCGGACCCAACGGGGTGGGGCGTGACGGCGCCAACCGCTACAACGAGGCGGGCTACGTGGCCTACGACGACGGCATCCTCTCCGGCGTGTCGAAAACGCTCGAATACGCCTACGCCGATTACTGCCTGTCTCTCCTCTCCGAGGCGATCGCCAAGCCCGAGGTCGTCACCAGGCTTTACTCGCGCCGGGCCTTCAGTTACGAGACGCTCTACGACCGCTTCGTGGGATTCATGCGCCCGCGCGACCGGGGAGGACGCTGGCAGCCCGACTTCAGGCCCGACACCTGGGGAGGCTCCTACTACGACGGGGCGGCCTGGCACTGGTCCTGGATGGTGCCCCACGATATGCAGGGGTTGATCGTCCTCTCGGGCGGGGAGCTCAAGTTCGAGCAGATGCTCGACTCGATGTTCCACGCGCTGCCCTCCTACGACTGGAAGAATTACCGCCGCCCCATCCACCAGATGCAGGAGATGGTCGCCGCCGATATGGGCCAGTACCTCCACTCCAACCCGGCCATGCACCATGTGCCTTACCTCTACAGCTTTGCGGGCGCCCCTTACAAGACGCAATACCGCGTGCGCGAGATCCTGGACAAGCTCTACTCCCCCGGGCGCGAGGACGGCCGGGGTCTGAGCGGCGACGAGGGCATGGGCCAGATGTCTGCCTGGTACCTCTTCAGCGCGATGGGATTCTACCCGGTCAGCCCCGTCTCGACGCAGTACGTGATCGGCAGCCCGCTGTTCGACGAGGTGACCATGACCCTGCCCGACGGGGTAACCTTTACCGTCAAGGCCATTAACAACGGCCCCGGAAGGCCCTACATCCAGTCGGCCAAGCTGAACGGCTTCCCCTTCGACAAGTCCTTTCTGACCTACACGCGCATCACGCTCGGCGGCACGCTCGAGCTGACGATGGGCGATAAGCCCAACCCCAACTGGGCCGCAAGACCCGACTCCCGCCCCCGTTCCGTAACCAAGTTGGATTGAGTTTCCCCTCTGGTATGTGGCTGCGCGTATAGCACGGCATCTTTTGCACATCCCCGTGCTTCCAAATCCTCACGTACTTCAGTACGCTGCGGTTTGGAAAACCCGGCGATGCACAAAACCTGCCGCACTCTCCGCACAGCGCGGACCTGGACGGGACGGTTCCGGAACGCCGGGCCGCGAAATAGTTAATTGCGGACAGCAACTCACACAGCCAAATCCGCCTCCGGGTTGGCTCGGCGGGCGATGGCGCGGTGCAGGAACAGGGCTCCGAAGGTAACCACGCCTACGCGCCCGATCAGCATGAGCAGGGTAATGATGATCTTCCCGGCCACGGTCAATTCGGGGGTTATGCCCCGGCTCAGCCCCACGGTCCCGATGGCGGAGATGGCCTCGAAAAAGAGCTCGGTCAGGGAGTGCTGCTCGAAGAAACTGAGCAGGTAGGTCCCGAAAAATAACAGGGTCACGTAGATCACGAACGACAGCATGGCCGAGTTGGCCCTGTTTTCCGGGATCGTATGGCCCCACAGGGTAACTTTATCCGTGTTGTTGATCCGGCTCTTCAGAAAGCCGTAGATCGCGGGCAGCGCGGTCGATTTCAAGCCCCCGCCCGTCCCGGAGGGCGAGGCCCCGATCAGCATGAGCAGCATCAGGGTCATGACTGCCGCGGTGGAGAGCGACCCGATGGGGACCGTGTTGAACCCCACCGTGGTCATGGCCGACATGGCCTGGAACGAGGCGACCCAAAAACGCTCCCCGGGGGCGTAATCCCGGAAGGAGGGCTCACCGAAATAGAGGATCGCCGTACCCCCGACGGCCATCGCCAGGGTAATCCCCAGGATAATTTTAGAGGTAAACGTGATCCGGTAGGCGCGGCACGTGAGCTTTTTCCACACGTCCAGCGCCACGATAAAGCCGATGCCGCCCAGGTAGCAGAGCGTGCCGACGATCACATTGACCGCCGCATCGGAGCGGAAACCCTCCAGCCCGTTGCTGAACAGGCTGAACCCGGCTGTGCTGAACGAGGAGACGCTGTGGAAGATGCCCTGCCACAGGGCGTTGTCCGCCCCCGCGCGGGCGAAGCAGATCCAAAGCGCTATGGCTCCCAGCAATTCCAGTGTCAGGGTATAGACGACGATCGTGCGGATCAACTCACGCAGCGAGAAGTCGGCCGGACGCGACAGGGTAATGTCGAGCAGGTTCTTACCCGTGGGGTTGAGGTGGTGGAACGAGGCGAGCAGGATGTAGGAGCTCAGCGTCATAAACCCCACGCCGCCGATCTGGATCAGCGCCAGCAGGACCAGTTGCCCGAAGAAGGTGTAGCTTTCGCCGACGATGTTGGTCGACAGCCCCGTGGTCGAGAGGGCGGAGGTGGCGTTGAACAGGTTGTCGATAAAGGCGACGTGCCCGTGCGTGGAGAAGGGCAGGCAGAGCAACAACGCCCCTGCCAGTGTGTAGGCGGCATACCCCCAAAGTATCTTGAATTCAGCGTTTTTAGCCCCCGTTCCCGAGAGCAGGATGCGCAGGAACGAGAGTTTCGTGATGCGGTTTCTCATAAGCGGGGTCCATTGGAACAGGGCGCAAATTTAGCGGCCCGGACCCCACGTTATTCCGAAAACGTGTTAAGAAATTGTATAGTTCCGCCGGGTTACTTCCCTTCGAAGGCAAGGATCATCTCGCCGTTGCTGAACAGCAGCATGGTGTAGCCGTCCATTTGGTAGTGGTCGACCGTGCCCAGCAGCCTGACCAGCTTGGCCTCCGTGGCCGCCTGTGCGCACTCTTTGTCGCCCACGGTGGCGGCGATCTTCAAAAAGGCGTCGTCGTTGGAGCGGTAGGTCCCCTCGATGGCGTTGCATCGGGCGATCCCGGCCACCTTCCCGTCCGAGGTAAAGCGCAACACGTAGCCGTCCGCCGCGTCGAAGGTGCGCCCCTCCATCTGGGCCAGTTGCCACGCCGTGCCCGCCAGGGGCTTGACCGCCCGCGCCATGCGCGTGCAGGGGCAGCAGGAGGTGATAAAAAGGGCTATATAAAACAGGCCGGCGAGGTAGGTAATCGATTTTTTCATAAGTGCTTTCGGGTGGGAAATCTGCGCAAAGTTACTATTTTTCTGAAAAATTACGCCACCTGTATGTATGGTGTGAAAAAGTTGTATATTTGAGCATACGAAAACGCACACTCACCTAACCTCAGTTATTATGAGAACAAAATTTACCTTGTGGCGTTTCCCGGCTTTGTTGCTGGGTGCATTGCTCCTGTCGTGCGGATCCCCGGGCGAAGACCCTGACGATAACGGGAATGGCAACGGTAACGGCAATGGCAACGGCGATCCAGACCCTGTGGCCGGACCGGTCGTGCTGGTCTGGGACGGCGTCTCGATAAGCCCTCCGGGCGGGGTCTACAACCGCAAGAACATTACCATCCGCTCGGTTACCGAGCTGGCCTGGCTCTCGGCAGCCACCAACGGAGACGTGGACGTGGTGGACAACACGTTCGAAGGCTATACTTTCACGCTATCCAACGACCTGGATCTCAATAACAAAGAATGGACGCCCATCGCACTCGCCACGAACAAACTGTTGGCGGCGGTTTTCGACGGAGCGGGCCACTCGATCTCCAATTTGAAGATTACCGAGTACGACGGCAACTATGGGGTTGCGTTGTTCGGTCGTGCGAACGAAATTAAAAACCTCCGTGTGGCGTCGGGGCAGGTGACGGGGTCCCTGGCTGCGGGGGTGTGCGTCAATGCCTACGGCTCGGTCACTTCCTGCTCGAATGGGGCCAATATCCGGGGAGTGCAGGCAGCCGGCGTGGCTTTTTCCTCCGAATGTAAAGTCGCCGACTCTTACAACACCGGATCGATCGTCTGTGTGGCGGATGAAAGCGGGGACACCCCTCTGGGTGCCGGGGTTGCCTTATTCGCCGATTCGGTGGTTCGTTGCTACAACGCAGGGTCTGTTACCGCTACAGGCACGGAGCACAACCCTGCACTCGTCGCCGGGGTTATTTATAGCGCCAATTCCCTGATATTTTCTTGTTACAATACCGCGCAGGTCGGCGGAGTATGGGTGGCGATGGCCGGCGGGGTATGCGCCAAAGCCGAGACCTCGCACACAGCTGTTACCGGGCATTGTTCCATATTGGCCTGCTACAACACAGGCGTGGTCCAGGCGGAAAATTATGCCGGGGGGATTGCGGGTTATGTGTCGGGCTGCCCCGTCAAAGCTTGCTACAATACCGGAGCGGTGTATTGCAGCGACGGGCCGGAATCTGCTTACGCCGGGGGAATCGCAGGGCGATATACCGATATAGACCGGCAAGTCCTTATGCAGTCGTGTTACAATACGGGCAGCGTGAGTGGAAAGATCAACGGCGGGATATGCGGACACCACGAACGCCTCTACCAGACCGCCATCGTTTCCTGTTATTGGTTGAAGTGGCCTTCGCCGAGCGCCTCCTCGGGGGTGGGGTCCTTTGAATTCTCACCCCCTCCCCACCTCGCCGACACACCCGAATTTTCTTCCTCCGCCTGGCCGTCGGCCCAGGAGTGGAGCGAGTGGGGGATTGGCGACGGTTCGGGGAGCGGAAAGTACTGGAAAACACTTGGAAATTCAACGACCCCTACCTACCCCAAACTCTTTTTTGAATAGGATAACGGAATTCACGAAATTATACGAATGAAACGCATCATTGTTACCGAAGAGGCCCCCGCGGCCGTCGGACCCTACTCGCAGGCCGTCGAGGCCAACGGAACGCTCTACGTGTCAGGCCAGTTGCCCCTGAATCCCGATAAAACCGTCCCCGCCACGATCTCCGAGCAGACCGCCCGCTGCCTAGACAACGTCTGGGCGATCCTCGACGCGGCGGGCTACGCGCCCCAGGACGTGGTCAAATCGACCGTCCTGCTCTCCGACATGAGCGATTTCGGGGCGATGAACGAGGTCTACGCCCGCTACTACACCGAAGACATGCCCGCCCGCGTCTGCTACCAGGTTGCCGCGCTGCCGATGGGCGTCAAGGTCGAGATCGAGACCGTCGCGGTCAGGGATTCGGGCGGCGAACGGTAAAGACCGCCGGGGGAGCTTACTCCTTGATCCGTATGTTGCGGAATTCGACCGTCATGGGAGGCCCGACGTGGACCTGGACGCCGATCAATCCGCTTTCAGTGCGTTTTTCGGTGTCCTGATCGACCACGACGCTCATTACCCGCCCGTTGACGATATGGATCAGCGTGTTGCCCCTCGCGATCAGGTGGACTGTGTTCCAACCGTCACAGACCAGCGCGCCCAACTCCTCGGGAGTGCCCAGCGAGGCGACCAGATAGGGCTTTTGCCCGGGCTCGATCATCGTGGCTTGGCCCCGCAAGGCAAGGAACGTGCGCGCCCTTTCTTCGTAATTCTGCCCCGTCCAGCGCATCTCCCCGTCGATATCCAACTGGTAGCCCTTCAGGGCGTAGGGCGTGTCCTCGACCAATGAACTGCGGTAGTTGATCCCGCTGTTGCCCAGCGCCGAGACGCGGTATTCGAGTTTGAACTCGAAATCGGAGGGTTGCCCGCCCTGCCAGATGATGAACGTGTTGCGCTCGAGCAGCGTCTCGGGGGTGACCTCGCCCCTGATCGCCCCGTCGCGGACGCTCCAGTAAACCGGATCGTAGCTCCATCCGTCCAACGTTTTCCCGTCGAAGATGGACCGGAAGCCCTGCTCGGGCTCCTGCGCGGTCAATTCGGGCTGCGCAGAAACGGTCAGCGACGCGCTGCAGAACAGCAAAAACGTAAGGACGTTTTTCATAACTTATAGTCTGGTTTTGGCGGGCGCGGGGAAGATGACCCGTTGCGCGCCCCGGTGGCAGGTAATCTCGATCGGGAAGCTCGGGCCGCTCTGGCCGTCCACGTCGGTCGAGCGCGCGCTGTCGGAGGTGGCCGTCAGGCGGGTGCAGCGGATGTGGACCATGCCCGGGGGGTACTCGCCCGTGGCGCGCGCCAGGTAGTGGAACACGGTGCGCATGTTCTCGATCGGGTTGTCGCCCTTGACGATCAGCACGTCCAGGTATCCGTCGTCGATCTCGGAGAGGTAGCCGATCGGCAGGTTGCCCGC
The DNA here is from genome assembly GCA_031551275.1 of Rikenellaceae bacterium. Lineage (GTDB taxonomy): Bacteria > Bacteroidota > Bacteroidia > Bacteroidales > Rikenellaceae > JAVBMJ01. The sequence continues at coordinate 11,551 of JAVBNX010000017.1, read as the reverse complement.
TGTGCGGCCGTTGAAGACGAAGAAGATCAGCGACGAACCCTCGAAGTCGCCGCCGTCGGAGGTTATCTTCAGGTGCATGCGGTGGATGCGGGAGATCTCGCCCAGCCCCCCGAAGTAATAGGCCATCCGCCCGAAGGTGTTCTTAAAGAAGGTGGGCGTGCGCTGCGAGACTTCGGCGAACAGCCCGCAGGAGAAGATGTTGACGAAGTATTGGCCGTTTACCCGCCCGATGTCGATGGGGCGTACCTGCCCCGCGAGGATGCGCTTGCAGGCCCGGATGATGTCGTTGGGAATGCCGAGCAGCATGGCGAAGTCGTTGGCCGTGCCGGTGGGAAGCACGGAGATGGGGACGTCCAGATTGTTCTTTTTGAGCAGGTTGACCACGTAGTTGACCGTGCCGTCTCCCCCGGCGATCAAAATGTGGTGCCATGTGTCGTCCACCCCGTCGAGCACCTCGGCGTCGGGGTTGCCGTCGAAGGTCAGACGGTAGGGGACGATCTGGAAGCCCTGGCGCTGGTAGACCGCCACGATCTGGTCCAGCATTTCGGTAATGACCGACTCGCCCGAGAGGGGGTTGTAGACGAACTTTACCTTTTTCACACCTATTCTTCTATGGTTGAGAACCTGAGCATACGGCCCTTGTGGTTGGAAAAGAGCAACTCGCCCTTCAGGTCGGTCGAATTTTCAAGGAACTCGATCGCCCGCTCCGAGCCGATCAGCATCATCATCGAGGCGTAGGCGTCGGCGATGGCACAGGTTGGGGCGATGATGGTGGCCGAGAGCATGTCGTTGCGCTCGGGGTAGCCGGTCAACGGGTTGATGGTGTGCGATATGACCTTGCCGTTCTCGTCGATGCGGAAGTTGCGGTAGTTGCCCGACGTGGCCAGTCCCGCGTTGGTAAGCGATACGACCGATACGATGTCCTGCCCCGGGGCGTAATTGCCTTCCTCGGGGCGGTCGATCCCCACGGTCCAGGGTTTGCCCTTGGCGTTGGTACCCCGGCAGGCGATCTCGCCGCCCACCTCGACCAGGTAGTTCTCCGCGCCGCGCGTAGCGATCTCCCGGGCGATCAGATCGACCGTGTAGCCCTTGGCGATCGAGTTCAAATCGATCTGCAACCCCCGGGGGCGGTGGATGGTCAGTCCCTCCACGGATACCTTTTTATAACCGATATAGGGCATGATCGAGTCGAGGTTGGGATTGAGCTGCCCCTCCTGGCCGGTAAAACCCCACGCCTGGACCAACGGTTTGACCGTCACGTCGTAGAGCCCGCCGCTCTGCTCGCTCACGTAGCGGGCCAGCTCGAGGCACTGGACGATGTGGTTGTCGGCCACGTTGGTCTCGCCGCGGTTGAGCCTGCTCAGCAGCGAGTTGGGGTTGAAAATGGAGTAGGAGTCATCGGCGGTCTCCATCAGCGAATCGACCAGGGTGCGGAGCTCCTCCTGGGCGATATGGCCGCGCACCACGATGTGGTAGGTGGTGCCCAGGCCCGTGCCGTCTATGATGGTCGTCTGGAGTTTTTTGCAGCCGGCAAGCCCGGCCGACAACAGAACCGCGAACGCGGCTGCGAGTAATCTTTTCATGTACAGGATTGAAATTCGGTACGACAAAGTTAAAAATTTTGTAGATAACTTGCCATCTTGTCGAAAATAATGTACCTTTGTGCCGCTTTGGCGTTACCGATAAGGTGTCGATGCGTCGTAAAGCAGATGTTAAAATTTTAATAATGAACTATTTAACTTCAGAGAAAAAGCAGGAGCTTTTTCAAACGTACGGCAAGGCAAACAACGACTCGGGTTCCGCCGAGAGCCAGGTAGCCCTTTTTTCCTACCGCATTGCCCACCTGACCGAACACCTCAAAAAGAACAGGAAGGATTTCGGCACCCAGCGCGCCCTTCTCAAACTGGTAGGTAAGCGCCGCAGCATGCTCGACTACCTCAAGAAAGTGGATATCGAGCGTTACCGCGCGATCATCAAGGCTCTGGGCCTGAGGAAATAAGAACCGTATTGCAGTACGGTTGGCGATAAAGGCAATTTACCACAAATTGCCTTTATTGCTTAAACGGGGAAACAACGACGAAAAAAATAAGACGAAGATGATGTACAACGCAACGAAGAAGACGATCGCTTTGGCAGACGGCCGGACGATCGAGATCGAAACCGGCAAACTGGCCAAGCAGGCCGACGGTTCGGTAGTGGTCAAGCAAGGCGACACCATGCTGCTGGCCACCGTGGTCGCCGCCACTGAGGCCAAGCCCGACTGCGACTTTATGCCCCTTTCGGTGGAGTATAAAGAGAAATACGCCGCTTGCGGCCGCTACCCCGGAGGTTTTCTGAAAAGGGAGGCCAGGCCCAATGACAACGAGATCCTGGTTTCCAGGCTGATCGACCGTGCTTTGCGCCCCCTGTTCCCCGACGATTACCACGCCGAGGTGTTCGTGAACGTTACGTTGATCTCGGCCGACAAGGATATCCAGCCCGACGCGCTGGCAGGCCTGGCCGCTTCGGCCGCTTTGGCTGTTTCGGATGTGCCTTTCGCCGGCCCGATCTCCGAAGTGAGGGTTGCCAGGGTAAACGGACAATGGGTCATCAACCCCACTTTCAGCCAGATGAAGGATTGCGATCTGGACATCATGGTCGGCGCCACCATCGACAACATTTTGATGGTCGAGGGTGAAATGAAGGAGGTTTCCGAGGCCGAAATGCTGGAAGCCATCAAGCTTGCCCACGAGGAGATCAAAAAGCATTGCGCCATCCAGATCGAGCTCTCCAAAGAGCTTGGCAAGGATGTCAAACGCACCTACAACCACGAGATCAACGACGAGGAGCTCCGCGCCCTGGTCGTCAAGGAGACCTACCAGAAAACCTACGACGTGGCCCGCGCACAGAGCGCCAAGCACGAGCGTTTCGAGAAATTCGACGCGATCGAGAAGGAGTTCTGCGCCCGCTACAACGAAGAGGAGCTTGCGGTAAGGTTGCCCCTTATTAAAAAATACTACCACGACAACGTGCTCAAGCCCGCGATGCGCAACATGATCCTCGACGAGGGCATCCGTTTGGACGGCCGTAAGACCGACCAGATCCGCCCGATCTGGAGCGAGGTGGACTACCTGCCCGCCGCCCACGGCTCGGCGATCTTTACCCGCGGCGAAACCCAGTCGCTGACCACCGTCACGCTGGGAACCAAGCTCGACGAGAAGATGATCGACCAGGTGCTGGTACAAGGCACCGAGCAGTTCGTGCTGCACTACAACTTCCCGCCCTTCTCGACGGGCGAGGCGCGTCCCGCACGCGGCCTTTCGCGCCGTGAGATCGGCCACGGCAACCTGGCTTTCAGGGCTTTGAAGCCGATGGTTCCCGTAGGCGAGGAGAATCCCTACGCCGTACGTGTGGTCTCCGAAATCCTCGAGTCGAACGGTTCCTCTTCGATGGCTACCGTTTGCGCCGGCACGCTGGCCCTGATGGATTCGGGTTTGAAAATCAAAAAACCCGTTTCCGGGATCGCCATGGGCCTGATCACCGACACCAAGTCGGGTAAATTCGCCGTTTTGTCCGACATTCTCGGCGACGAGGACCACTTGGGCGATATGGACTTCAAGGTGGCCGGTACCAAGGACGGTATTACCGCCACCCAAATGGATATCAAGGTCGACGGCCTTCCCTACGAGGTGCTGGCCGCCGCTTTGGAGCAGGCCCGCGCAGGCAGGATGCACATCCTGGGCGAGATGATGAAGACCATGTCCGAACCCCGCGAGGACCTCAAGCCCTTCGTGCCCAGGATCGTACAGATCGTTATCCCGAGCGATTTCATCGGCGCCGTGATCGGCCCGGGCGGCAAGGTAATCCAGGAGATCCAAAAGACCACCGGCACGACCATCACCATCACCGAGGCCGACAACAAAGGCTTTGTGGACATCTTCGGCCCCGACAAGGACGCTTTGGATGCCGCTCTGAACCGTGTGAAGGGCATCGTGGCCGTTCCCGAAGTGGGCGAGGTCTACATGGGCAAGGTCAAGACCATCGTCGCTTTCGGCGCGTTCGTCGAGATTTTGCCGGGCAAGGACGCCCTGCTGCACCTCTCGGAGCTCGACCACAAGCGTTTCGAGACGATGGACCAAACCGGTCTGAAGGAGGGCGATATGATCGAGGTCAAACTGATCGGCGTCGATCCCAAGACCAACAAGTTGAAACTCTCCCGCAAGGCGCTTATCCCCAAGCCGGAAGGCAACTAAGATAGAAAGGGCGGTCCCGGTGGCCGCCCTTTTTGTTTTGTGGCACAGGGTTTGCGATTTAGGCGGCAGGAATCATTTGTAAACAAGACGTTAAAATGTTTAATGCGTTGTTGTTTGTGAATAATTTTTTTTACCTTTGTTGCTGACTCGCCCAATGTCAACGACGGAACAAATTAAAACTTAATGAACTAATAAATTGATTATGAAAAAGTTAGTGAGATTCAGCCTGATTCTTCTTGCTGTTGCGGTCGTCCTTCCGGGATGTAACTGCTACAAAAGGATGTCTAAAAAAGCTGACCGCATTCAGTACGAGTGCAACCCTTCCGTACTTACCCTGAAAGGTTCGGATGTTACCACCGAGATCAAAGTGACCTTTCCTCCCAAGTACTTCGATGAGGCTGCCGTATTGAGGATCACTCCCGTTCTGGTATTCGACGGCGGCGAGATCGCCGGTACGCCCAAGTACGTTCAGGGCGAACTGGTAGCCGACAACTACACCGTAATCCCCTGGAAGACCGGCGGAACCTACACGCAAACCATCACTTTCCCCTATGATTCGAGGGCTGACGTCTCCAAGCTCCAGCTCCGCATCGATTCCAAGTGCGCCAACAAGTGCAAGAAGAAAGCGCAGGAGTACGTTCCCTTCGCCACCGCTGCCGTTGCCAACGGTATCAGCACGCTGCAAAACGACGCCAACCCGCTGCAATACATGTCGGTTATGCCCGACGCGTTCAAGCGCATGCAGGCTTCCACCCAGAACGCCGAGATCCTTTACCTGATCAACAAGTCCGACGTCCGCAAGGGCGAGCTGACCACCGACCAGATCAAGATGTTCGAGCAGTTCGTCAAGGAGAACGCCGCCGCAGCCAACGCTTCGATGAGCAGCGTCTACTCGAAAGGTTACGCTTCGCCCGACGGCCCCACCGGCTTCAACGACCAGCTCTCCAAAAAACGTAGCGAAAGCGGCCAGGTTGCCATCAGCAAGAACCTGGAAGGCACCCAGAACCTGAAGTACGACATCGCCGCTTACGGTGAGGACTGGGACGGTTTCAAAGCCATGGTCGAGCAATCCGACATGCAGGACAAGCAACTGGTATTGCAGGTTCTCCAGATGTACGACAACCCCGCCAAGCGCGAGGCCGAACTCAAGAACATGTCGTCCGTATTCAAGGAACTGGCCAACGACATTCTGCCCAAACTCCGCCGCACCCAATTCTCGGCGACCGCCGACACCAAGGGTAAGAGCGACGCCGAACTCAAAGCAGCCGTTGCCAGCAACGTCAAGAGCCTGAACCTCGAAGAGATGCTCTTCGCCGCCACGCTCTACAACGACCTGCCCACCAAAGAGAAGATCTACCAGGCCGCCGCCGACACCTACAAGGACGTCCGCGCTTACAACAACCTCGGCGTAGTCCTGGCCCAGGAGGGTAAGGTAGCCGCCGCCCAGGCCGCCCTCGAGCAAGCCGCCAAGATCAAATCCGCTCCCGAGATCTCCAACAACCTGGGAGCCGTAGCTTTGGCACAAGGCAAAGTCGAAGAGGCTAAGAAATACCTCTCCTCGTTGAACACCGCCGACGCCAAATCCAATCTGGCCCTGCTGGCCCTCGAGCAAGGCGACTACGCCAAGGCTGCCGCCGGTCTGACCGGTTATGACCTGGCCGTCGCACAAGTCCTCAACGGCAACTACGCCGCCGCCAAGACCGCCATCGCCAACGACAGCAGCGCCGACGCAGACTACCTGCGCGCCGTTATCGCCATGCGCCAGGGCGACTCCGCCGGTGCCATCGCCAGCCTGAAAACTTCGATCTCGAAGGATTCGGCCAAGAGGGCTAAAGCGAAAAAGGACGTCGAGTTCATCAAACTCTTCGGCACCCCCGAATTCCAGGCTTTGTAATCGGGAAGGCCACTGTTATATCGAGCCCCTCTGCTTTACAGCAGGGGGGCTTTTGTATGTTATCCCTTCGCGGGATGCTTTTGTTTTTCGATCACCCCTCCCCCCTCCCCTCCCCAAACCGTAGGGGAGGGGGAGAAGTCTAAGGTGCTGCCGCTCCCGCCCTGTATGGTTTTACCCAATCCCCCGAAAAAAACCGTGTCTAACTTTTGGTTCAACTCATGTTCGTTTGTTTTGGCTGTCAGACCGAAAATCCCTATCTTCGCATGATTTTATCAGCCCAATGATTCAAGTAACCTTTCTGGGAACGGGAACATCCTTCGGGGTCCCGATGGTCGGATGCGGATGCGACGTGTGCCGCTCCACCGATCCGCACGACAAACGCCTGCGCTCGTCCATCCTTGTCCGGGTCGACTCGCAGACGATCGTGGTCGATTGCGGGCCCGATTTTCGTACCCAGATGCTGCGCGAGAGGGTTATGTCGATCGACGCGATCCTGCTTACCCACGAGCACAAGGACCATGTCTCGGGCCTGGACGATATCCGGGGATTCAATGTATTCCTGCGCCGCGAGATCCCGATCTACGCCGAGCAGCGCGTTTTGGAGGCAGTCCAGACCGATTTCCGGTACGCCTTCGGGGAGATGAAATACCCGGGCGCGCCGGACATGGAACTGCACGAGATCGTGAACCAGCCTTTCCGGGTCGGGACGACCCATGTGACCCCCATTCGCGGATTCCACCACGAATTGCCCGTACTGGGCTTCCGGATCGGGGATTTCGCCTACCTGACCGATTTCAACTTGATCCCGGAGGAGGAGTTCCCTAAATTAAAAGGGATCGACACCCTGGTCATCAACGCCCTGCAACGCGAACGCCACACCACGCACTTCACTTTGGAGCAGGCTCTGGAGCAGATCGAAAGGATCGCCCCGAGGGTCAGCTACCTGACCCATACCTCCCACCGGATGGGATTCCATGAGGATACCGAACGCTCCCTCCCGCCGGGGGTCCACATGGCCTACGACGGCATGAAACTGGAAGTCGGATAGCCTGCCTGCCTGCCTGCCTGCCTGCCTGCGGCAACTTACTTTGCCTATTCTTGCAACTGCGTACCTGCCCTCTCCTTGCCGCAGTTTACCTGCCCCCTCCCGCGAGGATCCGCTCCATCAGCAACGTGGTCGCCGCCGCCTCTTCCGTCTCCCCGTAATCGAACCCGCCGTCCACAAGCACCCGGTTGATCCGCCCGATATGCGGCATCTGGATATGCTCCGGCGCGGGAACCTCATACCGTGCAGTCTCCGCCCCGGCGACCTCGATGGACGCCATTTCAAAGGCCGAAAAACGCATCACCCCTTTCGATCCGGCGACCTCGATCAGATCGGCACGTTCGTCCTCAGGTGCCGCGAAATTCCAAACGCAATGCGCGGTCAATCCGCCATCGAACCTCAAATCGGCCGAAACGTAATCCTCCACCTCATACAACCCCGCCCGGTTGGCGGTATAGGCAGAAACGACCTCCCCGCCGCCGAAGAGCCATTGCAGCAGATTGATCTGGTGGGACCCCATATCGAGCAGGTAACCGCCCCCGGCAATCTCTTTCCGCAGCCGCCAAGGTGGATTGTCCCGGTCCAGATCCTCCGGGCGCGGCGGACAACTAAAGGCCAGCCGCACATCGAGCGGAGTCCCGATCGCCCCGCCGAGCAACAACTCCCGAACCTTCTCAAAATAGGGCAGCGAGCGCCGGTAATACGCCACAAAGAGCGGAACCCCCGTCCGGCGCGAGCAGTCGATCATATGCCTGCATTGGGCGTAATCCAGCGCCATGGGCTTCTCGACATAGACCGGCTTTCCCGCCTGCAAAGCCTCCAGAGTATAAGGGCAATGCCCCGAGGGTGGGGTAGCGACGTACACCGCGTCCACCTGAGGGTCATGGATCAACGCCGCCGCATCGTCATACCAGCGCGGCACGCCGTGGCCGGGCGAGTGCGCCGCCGCCAAAGCACCATGCCTGAGGGCATAATCCCGCGCCAAAGCCCCGTTGCGCCGCATAACAGCCGCCAGGGCCGAATTGTCCAGCTTGTAGAACGCGGGACCACTCTTGCGCTCGGTCACGTCGCCGCAACCGATAATGCCCCACCGTATTTTGTCCATACCCTTAGTTCGTGGCGGCCTCCAGTCTTCTCATAATCGAAAAGATGAAAGTAGCCGAAAGGATGCAGCAGATTACCAGCACGCCCCAGAACATCGCCAGCGGCAACTGATCCCAGAACAGGCCCATCACGCCGACCAGCAGGTTGCCCGTGGCCGTCGCGGCCAGCCAGCCCCCTTGCATCAGGCCCTTGTATTGGGGCGGCGAGACCTTTGAAACGAAGGCCAGCCCCATCGGACTGAGGAAAAGTTCGGCGATGGTCAATATGAAGTAAGTGCCTATCAGCCAGTCGGCCGAGACCAGTTGGTCGGAGATGCCTTCGAGTTCGGAGGGGGCGTCCAGCCCCATGGATGCCAGCAGCAGCACCACGAAGCCCAGCGCCGCGATTACCATCCCGATCCCGATCTTCCTCGGCGCGGAGAGCTCCTTGTTGCGGTTGGCCATCCAGGTAAAGAACCAGACCGACAACGGGGTCAGTATCACGATGAACAGCGGATTGAACTGCTGGAAGATCTGCGGCGTGATCTTGATCATCCCCTCTGCGCGCGCCACCGAGGCGAGGTAGTAGACGGCCAGACCGGCCAGGCCCAGCAAAACGACCCCGATCCCCGCCTTGCGGTTGCGCTCCCCGCCGAACAAACCGATCGTCGAGAGGTAGATCCCGTAGACGACCGCGATCAACGGCAGCAGGCCCAGCAGCGAGAAGACGATATTTTTGGTCGGCGTGATCTCGCTTACCGTGTAGTCGCGCGCGAAGAAGGTCATGCACAACCCGTTCTGGTGGAACGACATCCAGAAGAAGATCACCACGAAGAAGACCAGCAGCAGCGCCACGATCCGCTCCTTGACCTGCTTGGGGCTGAGTATCTCCACGTCGGCCTTTTCGCCCTTCTTGTCGGCCTCGGCCAGTTGCTGGTGGTGGGTTTTGTCGACGCCTTTCCAGGTCTTTTTAAAGCCCAAAAAGACCAGCACCGAGATCACCAGGCTGATGCACGCCAGCCCGAAAGCCAGGTTGTAGGCCTTGTTCAGGCTTTTGGTAACATATTGTTCCGCAAAGTTCCGCGCGAAATTCTCAGGATGCACCGGATCGCCGTACAGGGCCGGGTCGGTGATCCTGATCGTGTCGATCCGCGCGGTGATGGCGTCGATCCGGGCCTTATCCTCTTTCACGCGGCTCGAAAGCATCGCGTAATCCGCTTTGTCGAGGGCCATACCGGGGTCGGTGATCAGCCCCGCGGCGGTCAACTGGGCCAAACCTGCGGCTTTGAGGCGGAACAGCGCGCCCGCCTGGTCCTCGGGGAAGATCACGCCCGCCCTTTTCTTCGCCTTTTTGATGATCTCCTTCTCCTTTTTTTCGGTCTTGGCCTTGGAGAGGTCCACCGTGGCGAGGAATTCGGCCTTGTCGACCACCTTGTCGTTCAAAACGACGTAATCGTTGGGAATCGAGGCGACGTAGGTAAAATTTTCCTGACGCAACAGCGTGTTGTTGATGGCGTTGGCGGCCGCCGGAGCGAAGAACGCGCCGATGTTGATGAACATGTAGAAGATCGAGAAGGCCACGTCCCGCTTGGCTTTATAGGCCTGCTGGTCGTAGAGGCTGCCCACCAGCGCCTGGAGGTTGCCCTTGAAGAAGCCCGTCCCCAGGGCGATGAGCAGCAACGCCCCGAACATCATGTACTTGCCCGTGTCGTTTGCCTGCGTGGGCACAGCCAGAAGCAGGTAGCCCGCGAACATGACCGTGATCCCCAGCAGCACCGTGCGCCCGTAGCCCAGCACGCGGTCGGCCAATATGCCGCCGAACAGCGGCAGGAAGTAGACCATGGCGAGGAACGTGCTGTATATCATGCCGGTAGCGGCCGAAGTGAGGCCGAATTTCGCCTGCATGTACAGGGTCAGGATGGCGAGCATGGTGTAGTAGCCGAAGCGTTCGCCCATGTTGGCCAACGAGAGGACGATCAGTCCTTTAGGGTGTTGTTTGAACATATAGTCGGGTTTTAAAATTTCACGTGAAGGCAAATGTAAGGAAAAAATCTTACATTTGTGTCTATGGACGCAAAGTTGAAAATGATCGCGGACGACCCCTGGCTCGATCCGGTGGCGGGAGAGGTTGAATACAGGCACAAGCTGCTGATGGACAGGCTCCGTCACCTGGAACGAAGCGCCAACGGAACACTCTCCGATTTCGCCAACGCCCACCGCTATTTCGGCTTCCAGCGCGAGGAGCGTGGCCGGGGCTGGTGGTTCCGCGAGTGGCTGCCCGGTGCCAGGGAGGTCTACCTTTTCGGCGAGTTCAACGACTGGAACCGCAAGCAGTTGCCCCTGTACAGGGACGAGGCGTCGGGCGTCTGGTCGATCTTTCTGAGCGACAAGGATTTCGCCCTGATCCACGGGTCTCTCGTCAAACTGCACGTCATCGGCGACAACGGGGCGCGGGACCGGATCCCCGCCTACGCGAGGCGTGTGGTGCAGGACGAACGGACCAAGAATTTTACCGCCCAGTTCTGGAACCCCGGGCCGTTCGACTGGCAGGGCGACAGCTTTGAAATACCGGCCTCGGAGCCCCTTTTGATCTACGAGGCCCACGTGGGCATGGCCCAGGAGAGCCCCGGGGTGGGAACGTACAGCGAGTTTACCGAGAACATCCTGCCCCGCATCAAGCGCGCGGGCTACAACACGGTCCAGCTGATGGCCGTCGCCGAGCACCCCTACTACGGGAGCTTCGGCTACCACGTCTCCAACTTTTACGCCCCCTCGTCGCGCTTCGGAACGCCCGAGGAGCTGAAGGAACTGATCCGCACGGCGCACGCCATGGGTCTGGCCGTGGTAATGGACCTGGTTCATTCCCACTACGTTAAGAACACGAACGAGGGCCTCAACGAGCTGGACGGCACAGACCATCACTACTCGCGCCCAGGGACGTCGGGCGACCAGCCCTACTGGGACTCCAAACTGTTCGACTACGGCAAGGACGAGGTGACGCACTTTTTGCTCTCCAACATCAAATACTGGCTCGAGGAGTTCCATTTCGACGGTTTCCGCTTCGACGGGGTAACCTCGATGGTCTTCCACCACCACGGTTACACGGAGTTCGACAGCCGCGAGAAATTCTTCGACGAATCGGTAAATCGTGACGCTTTGACCTACCTCGGACTGGCCAACTACTTAACGCACAGCCTCAACCCCAAAGCCGTCACCATCGCCGAGGACGTGAGCGGCATGCCCGGCATGTGCTTCCCGATACCCGACGGCGGCGTGGGCTTCGACTACCGCCTGGCGA
>JAVBNX010000008.1:0-74088 GCA_031551275.1 Rikenellaceae bacterium | reverse complement strand
TCACGTTTTTCGACGACGTGGTGGGCGTAACGAAGAACCTCAACCAAGAGGCCGAAATAATCCGCTTCGAGGTCGATCCGCAAAACGCCCCTTACGTGCTGACCAAACCCATCCACAAAAGCCAGCGGTTGATCGAAACAGAAGACGATCGATCGATGACGTTCGAAATAAAAGTCGTCATCAACAACGAGGTAATCCGTGAAATCATGGGCTTCGGCGGCAGCATACGGGTTGTTTCTCCCGATTCGCTGGCCGGCTATATGAGAAGCCGCTTCAAGGACGCTGTAACTAAATATGAATAATCAAATCCATAGTAGCGGCAATTACACATGATCATATCCGTATCGCACCGCACGGATATTTCTGCATTCCACTGCGAATGGTTTTTCAATCGGTTACGGGAAGGGTGCTCGATTACGATGCATCGGCCGGGCACGGGAACTTACTACCGTGTACGGAATTCTTCGATATTCGTAATCGAAGTAAGAAAATGTGGCTAATAAATTAGAGTGTCGAGAGATTGAAAGTAATTAATACAGTAACCCGAACATCCAGAGCGGAATATGGTTGCCGAAGCCCATCTCGATGTTGTCTTTGGCAAGGTAGCTGTCGGTGATGCCCTGGATCTGGGCGGCGGTCTTGTCTTTGCCGCCCACCTCGAAACTGTATTTGCTGTCGACCAGGAAGTCGGTCTTGTCTGAGTAGGTAATATTGTTGGTCGCGGCGACCAAAGAGTAGAAGAAGGTCTCGCGGACATTGCCTGTATCCACACTTTCGCCGGCGAAAGCATAAGCGTAGTTCGTATTGCCGAGGTAGATTTTTTCCGGCTTTACAAGTTGTTTCAAGCCTCGGGCCTCTTTGTCTAGGGTCATCACTGCGTGGGCGCCGTCGAGGGCGTTGAGGTATTTCAAAAGGCTAGGGCGGCTGACCTCGATCTGTGTCGCCAGTTGGGAAATGTTCGGCGTGAACGGCACGAGGGTGGCGATGATCGAGAAAAGTTTCTTGATCTTCAGGATCGTGGCGAATTCGATGTCCATCACCGAAGGCAGATCGACCTCCAGGATCGCGTTCACGGTTTCCTGCACACGCTGGTAGTATCCCTCGCGGTCCTCTTTGTAGAACGGATAGTAGCCGTAGCGCACATAATCTTTGAATGCTACGATAGGTTTGATGGACTTGGCAACTATAGCAGCAATCTCGACATGGGTTTTCAGCAACTCTTCGAGCGAAACGGCATCCATCTTGAAACCGTATTCGAATTCCAAATACTCCCGGAAAGAAAGACCATAGAGCGTATATTTGATCGCCCGGCGGCTGAGGTCGGCGCCCGATTTGTGTATGTCGAGCATCGACGAGCCGGTGAAAACGACCTTCATTCTCGGGTAGGAGTCGTAGATATTTTTGATTTCGCGCGACCAGTTGGGGTATTTGTGTACCTCATCCAGGAATAATGCCTTGCCGCCATTGTTGTGAAAATCGTCGGCCAGGTCGAGCAGCGAGTGGGTCGTGAACCAAATGTTGTCCAGCGAAGCATACAACACCTCTCCGGAATTAATATCGTATGTCTGCTTGATATGCTGGAAGAGCATGGTCGTCTTGCCCACGCCGCGCGAACCGACGATGCCGATCAGGCGGTTGTTCCAGTTGATCCTCGAATAGAGGTATCGCACGAAGCCGAGTTCGGTGCGGGATATGAGGTAGTGAAAACGTGCGAACAGTTGATCCATAGCCGTAGGTTTTCAACAAAGATAAACTGTATTTTTGAAAATACAAAATATCGATTAATTTGTTATTTTTACTTCGCAGTCTGATTGTCGAGTAATTGGCGATTTCAGTCCAATGAATTACTACCATAACGACGCCTGTGCCGGGCGGAAGGAGCGGCAATTCATTTCGACGATATTTCCCGGAGGGATGCGGCTCAGGTCGAAATCCGGGTCGAGCGACGGACTTAAGGGATCGACACCAAGGCGGGCCTTTTGCGGAGTGGCGTAACAATACAGACAGCCGTTGTCGCAGGTCGAGTAATGACCGATGTCGATAGACTCCATGCAGTTACATATCGGACGCAGGTATTTCTCCCTTACCTTCTCGAAACGGTAACCGACGATCTGTTCGATCTGCCGCCGTTCGACACAGGCACCGTGCGTGATGCCGGATGAGTCCAGATCGACTTCGGTCGCGCAGGTCTCGATCGTTTGACCATACCGTCCGGAAATCTCTCCGAATATTGCTCCGATAGTGCGCATATCATCGGCATCCCTTTTTTTAATATTCAACGGATCAATTCGTTTGGCTACAAATGGATGGTGGATAACAAAGCCGATCATACATTTGTATGAATACGGCGCCAGTTCACGACACAGGTACTCGAATGCCCGCCGGTGGAAATCCAGGTCGTATTTCGGGCTGAGAAAAACCGGATCGTAACGCCAGATCATACGCAAAGAGCCGATCCGATCGGCCAGTTCTTTGTAGGTATCCACTCGGTCCTGCAAACGCGGAAGATTCGCTTCCATTTCCCGTCCGTAAGGATTCATCGTGATATTGAACAGGTAGTTGTAATCCTGCAATGCATCCAGCCGGGTGAGCATCGGCGCCGGATTTTTCGTGCGAAAGACTATGCAGTCGACCACATCCGGCGTCAGCGGCACACGATACAGCCTCTCATCGAGTTGATGGTTTTGCATCAAGGCAAACCCTTCTCGCAGGCGGTTCATAAACCACTGCGAGTGAAAGGCGGGTATGTCCGTGCGGCGGCTCGCGCTGATTATCATTCTTGCTTAAAATTTCCCAAAGATATGGTTTATTCAGAATCGGTAGAATCAATTCAGGGTCGTATGGCGATATGTTTGTCGGATTAATTCTAAAATATCGGTATATTTTCATGAAAACGCCCATTTCCTATTATGGAGGACAACAACGAAGCTTGAAGCATATCTTGCCGTTGATCCCTGAACATGGCCTTTACAACGAACCCTTCGCAGGTGGTGCCTCTGTCCTATTTGCAAAAGAACCGGCAAAAATCAACGTGATCAACGATATCAATGGCGAATTGGTGAATTTTTACCGGACAGCTGTCACCGATTTTGTAGAGTTGAATATCGAGATCGCAAAAACACTGCATAGTCGGGAGTTGCACCGGATGGCGCAGTTCGTTTACCTGAATCCGACGTTGTTCTCTAACGTCAAACGCGCCTGGGCGGTATGGGTACTCAGCAAAATGAGTTATACCGCACAATTCGACAAGGCGTATGGCTATTGTAAGACTGAAAATGACAGCATGACACGTAAAGTCATAAATGGCAAAAATCATTTCTGCGAAGAGATGAAAGACCTGCTGGAAAAATGCAATATCGAAAATGACCACGCTTTTAACGTCATAAAACGTTACGACACAGAAAACGCCTTCCATTTTCTTGCGCCGCCGTACATCAATACTTATATGGGGCATTACGGCGGTTCGTTCAGGGAGGCTGATCTGCTCGAACTGTTGGAAATTGCAACCACACTACAAGGTAAGTTTATGTTGATGATGTTTCCGAACGATACGATTCGGGAATACGCATCAAAGCACGGTTGGATGATCAATAAAATAGAACACCTGATTATATTGATATGCTTGTTTATGAGTTTTTGTTGGCAAAAAAGTGCGTAGGGGAAGTTATTAAGCAGGATAATATATCCACAAACGCTAACAATGACCGAAAATACGATGAACTCAAAAAATATATCCAGTCCAAATACGCAATAAGTGACGAAGAAATTGATGATACGGAACGAAGGAAATATACCAGATTTACAACAAAAGATGATAAGCTGAGTAAAATCCCGGAATTGGGCAACATGATCGCTTACATTTTGAGTAATCCAGACCTGTTGAATAATCCCCGCCTACATCAAGTACTGGAGAAATTTAAAAATAGTAGGAGTAGTTTTATCGACTTAAAATCGTGTAATATGTTTGTTCATAACCAATATTTTTCAGCCAAAGATACATCCCTTGAAGAATGGGCAAATGAATTGGCTCCTGTATTGGATTATATGTGTACTGTTATAAGCACTGAAGAATAATGCAGGCCAATTATAGCCCATTGAGATATCCCGGCGGGAAAGGACGGCTAGTGGATTTCATAAAATCAGTCATTAGAGAAAATGATCTGATTGGAGGAACCTATATAGAGCCTTTCTCTGGAGGGGCGGCCATTGCATTGTCTTTGGCTATAGATGGCTATATGAGTCGAGTCGTAATTAATGATTATGACAGGTCCATTTATGCATTTTGGCATAGCATTCTTAACCATTCGGATGAATTTATAGGACGTATCAGGCACACCCAATTGACCGTCGAGGAATGGTTGCAACAGCGCGAAATACAACATCAAAAAGAAACAGCAGATTTAATTGATTTAGGATTTTCCACTTTCTTTCTAAATAGGACAAATCATTCAGGAGTGCTTAAAGCTGGAATAATCGGGGGCCTCCAACAAACGGGAAAATATAAAATGGATGCCCGTTACAAAAAAGACAATCTTATTGATAGGATTAAGTTGATTGCTGAGCATAAAGATAAGTTCATTTTGCATAATGATGATGCGTTAGATTTAATAAAGAGGTATCGTAATATTGCAAACAAGAATCTTATCTATTTAGACCCTCCTTATTATGTTAAGGGGAGAGAACTATACATAAATTTCTTCAAGGATAAGGATCATATTGAATTATCACAGATGATACAGCAAAGACAGAATCTCAACTGGCTTATCACATATGATTCTCATGAATTTATACACAGTTTATATTCAGGTAATCAATCTTTAGAGTATGATTTACCCTACAGTGCTGGACTGGCAAAGCGGGGAGCAGAAACTTTATATTGTAAGCAGTCTTTAGTCCTACCGGCCATTGCATTATAATATACGTCGAGAATTTAGCCCCATTCCCGCCCTCCGCAAAGGTATTGATGGTTGCCCTACGGAGCAAGGCTATACGGAGCGCCTTTGGCGGCCTTGTACCGCAGAGCAACCATCGTTGGCTGGACGCTACGGCGGGAATGGGGTGGTGTGCGGTCGTGGCTCAGCATCATTACCTTCGGAACTAAACCTCAAATGCAGAATACCGCATACAGCGGCACAGACTTTATTCCATTTTCAAACCCGAAGTTCTTTTTGGAAATCCGTAAGGCGTACGCGGATTTATATTTTTCAGTAAAAATCCCAAGACTCTTTGAGCGGTTCCTCCGGCCCTTTTTTACTTCCACGGGAACAACTACCCCGTCAAGTTGCAATACGAAATCGACTTCCGCTTTGCCGTCGCTTTGCCAATATAACAACTTATATCCGTTTGAGGCTAAAGCCTGCGCCACATAATTTTCGGTCATCGCACCCAGGTAGGTGTTATCCTCATCGACCGACGACAGTATGGTTTGTAGCGGCATTTCTGAGCGAAGGGTGAGCATACCTATATCGCCCATATAAAGTTTGAAATCCGATAAATCGACATAAGCATTGACAGGAATCAAACCTTGTTCCAGCCGCTGGCACTTTAGGGCGATTCCGGCGAAAGTCAGCCATTCGATAGCCTCGCCAAAAATCGTGGCGGTGCCGCCACGCTGTACGACCTTATATTGGAATTTCGTATTCTCTTTTGCTAATTGCGCCGGGATTGAATTATAGCAGGCTCTGACCTTAATGCTGGTCGCCGGATCGGCGTATTTAGCCATATCGGCGATGTACTGGTTCAGGATATTGTTCTGTATCTGCTGTACTTTGATAAAGCTATTCGTTGCGACAAAGTTGGCAACGGCGGCAGGCATACCACCCACGATAAAATATTGCTGGTATTGTTCCAATGCCAACTGATGCAGGGCCTCCGGCATCGTTTCATTTTCGGCATAATGAGCCCGAATCTCCCCGGCAAGCTTCTCCCGGTCCAATGCCCAGAGGAATTCTTCGAAATCGAGCGGGTAGAGCGTCATTTCATCCACTTTGCCGACAGGATAAGAATACTTTTGTCGATTAATGGCCACGCCCAGCAGCGAGCCCGCCGCCACAACGTGATACTCTGGCATCTGTTCGCAAAAATACTTCAAGGCGGTCAAAGCCCTTTCGCAAGCCTGGATCTCGTCGAAGAAAATAAGCGTTTCGCCGGCCGTGATTTCTACTCCTTTGGCCGCTTCGATGAATTGTATGATCTTTTGCGGCGACAAATCGGCTTCAATGAATTTGCACAATGCGCCTTCGATCTCCATATTCAGGTAAACGACATTTTTGAAATGCTCTTTACCAAATTGTTCTAGGATATAGGTTTTACCTACCTGACGCGCTCCATTAACGATCAGGGGCATCCGATTTTCGCTATCCCTCCAGGAGACTAGCGATTCGCTTATTCTTCGTTTCATTGCTGTTTTGCTTTATTTGCAAAAATAGAAATATGTTCTGAAAAATCAAAATATTTTGATTTTTCAGAACTAAATAGTCCGTAAAATAAAATGAAAAAGACTTATCCCCGCCCAGAATCATCGTTGCAGAAGAACATTATCGTTCGTAATAATTTGGCTAATTCACTTTTCAATCGTAAATCTGTCCAAAACGCGCTCTATCAGATATCGATGTTGAATATTGCCGTGAATACCACTTTTAGTCGCGACGGAATGCGAACATATGTTTGATATATGCAAAACTTGTATTATCTTCGCAGAGAGATTGATACAGGCACCAAGTATCACCGCTCGGGCAGAAGAAGACAAACGCCGGTGTCCAAATCGTACCCCCTCGGGGCGTTGGGCAGGCAAAAAGCTGATATTGTGCACTGTACCGTAAGGGTTCAAAACCCAGCGGGATCACGAAGGCCGAGTAGGAAACTACTCGGTTTTTTTGTTTCTTGCTGATTTACATTCTGTTTCGGAAGATTTTGCGTTAGCCGGAATTTGTAATAAAGTAGTTTTTTTAGCGATAAAGTGTCGATTTCGTTCCCAAATGGGAACGTTTCGTTTGGGATTTGGGAACGTTTTTCGTATCTTCGAGATAGCGTATAAAGCCAGAAGGATATGAGTGCGGGATTCTTTTTAGCCACTCCTCAGCAGGAGAAGTCGAGCATCCAGGTCATCGTTCGGCACAAAGGGCAACGGTTCAAGAAAGGCATCGGTGTTTCGGTTGAGACCAAACACTGGAATCCTGCCAGCCAGCGGTCAAGTGCGAACAAGAGGTATCCCCACGGGGAGATCGTCAACATCGAGATCGAAAAGTGGCGGGGAGCGATCGAGAGGGCCATCTTCAAAGCGACAAAGGAAAGTATCGACCTGTCGGATCAAAAGATGTTTTGGTTCTTGGTAAGCCAGGAACTTGGGGAGACAGACTACTCCCTGATTGCCGGGAAACAACATACTTTCGTCGAGTATTTTGAGCGGGTGTTCCTTCCCCGCTTCCTGGAGACCAAATCTTTTACCCGGATACGGCGTTTCAATGTAATCATCCACAAATTGAAAGAATTTGAGCAGGCCACCGGAAAACATTACAAGCTGGATGAGATCGGTCTGCCCTTTTACCGGGAGTTTCAGCAATACCTGAACGGCCTGAAACACTCGGCCAATTATTTCGGTACGTTCGTCAAGATCATCAAGCAGGTAATGAAGGAGGCCGAATTAATCGACAAGTTGCACACGAACCATGAATACCTTCATTCGGATTTCAAGGCGACCTCGCAGGATGTGGACGAAGTTTACCTTTCCGAGGAGGAGCTACTGAAGATATTCTACACGGACATCGGTAAAAAATTCATAAAAAGATATTATCCCCGGACCGTTTCCGCATTGGCTCCAAGAGTTATCCACTCCTACAACGTTGTAAAAAACCGTTTCTTGATCGGAGCCTACACCGGTTTACGGGTATCGGACTTTAACAACCTCGACCTTGCCAATATCAAGGGGGATTTTCTTTCGGTCATAACGGAGAAAACCGGCGAGAAAGTCATTATTCCCCTGCATCCGGTACTGAAAGGCATCCTGGGGAGCGAGGGATTCAGTTTTGAGGACAAACTCAGCGACGACAAGACCCGCAAGTATATCAAGTTGATTTGCAAGTTCGCCAAGATCAACGACAAAATTCAGGTACGTGAGAGTGTCGGAGGTAAGGTAGAGGTCAAGACCTATGAAAAATGGGAGTTGGTCGGGAATCATACCGCCCGTCGGTCTTTCGCCACCAACGCCTTCAAGGCCGGGGTGCCCACGATCTCCATCATGAAGATCACAGGGCACAAAAAGGAATCGACCTTTATGCGTTACATCCGCATCAGCCAGGAGGAGAATGCGGAGATGCTCGCCAACCATCCTTTCTTTGCTGAGAAGCCTGCCGTCCCGTCGAAATGATCTCGGGCGTTTCCTGGCAATCGCAGATAATGCCCTGCTGAAACTTCGGATTACCTCCCGCTTCGGGAGTCGTGACAATTTTTTTGATTTTTCTTGTCAATCGATTCCTATGTACCCAGCACTATGGACCTGGCTCCTTTGCCGAAGAAAATCAATAATTTGCTTGCCCCGGTAATTTATTTCGGGTAATTCAGATATGGCGTACTCGGTTGAAATGTAAGTCACAACGCCCTTGCGTGCGGAGGTTGAGTATGCAATATAGAAGCTATCTGGCTAAATTCGTGAGAAAATAACCCGACGATGAACAAAAACAAGAACATGGGCTACATCAAGGCATATCGCAGTTTCTTCCTGCATTCCCTATGGAAGGAAAAACGCGCTTTCAGCCGGCCTGAAGCCTGGCTCGACCTCCTTGCGAGCGCCTACCACACCGCTCGCGCGGAGGTTTTCGGCACGGTCCCGGCCGTCGTAGGACGCGGAGAGTTGCCCGCCTCCACCCGCTTTCTTGCTGAGCGGTGGGGATGGGGTGCGTCGTCGGTGGGACGTTTCCTCGCCCTGCTGAAAAAAGAGCGGATGATCACAGTCCGCATGATCCCCGGCGCAAAGCAGTCGATCATTACCCTGACCAACTACGAAACCTACAACACAACGCATCAGGCAGCCCAGGATGGTTCAGGACATGAATGTGAGTCTGGGACAGTAAGCGAGACAGTAGCCGGGACACCAACCGGGACACTTACCGGGACAAGAATGGGACACCAATCGGGACAGTACTCGGGACAAAGAGAATAAATATAAGGAATATAATACAGAGAAAGAAGATAAAAAATACACACAAAGTAGATCAAGTCAATGAAAATGAGTAGTTTACGGCAAGACATAATGGCAGTTTTACCACTTGTCCATTCGGTAATCAGGTATGGGATAAAGAGGTAAGCGCCGAATCCGGTATACTCCGAGATACTCTGCCTCTAAAAACTATTTGCGTTTTGTTTCGCCGGTTATTTTATCATCTTCAAAGTTGTGTGCAAATTCTTCAAAACACGCATTGTTTGGTTACTTCCGAGGCAGGGATACGGTTGCTGCCTTTCCGGATAACGGCAAATAGTGATTCTTTAGGTCTATATTGCATTTGTTTCGGTCGTTGATCGGATTGTCGCTTGATTCGGACCGGGAGGAATAAAGATTGTAAAACAACAAATTTCACCCGGCCGATGAGGATTTTTAATCCTGAAACGTAGTCTGTAAAACGTACAATTATGACAACCGGTAACTTTCTGTTCCTCTCTTCCATGATTCCCGTATCACTGGCGGGCCAATCCTGCAACACCAAAAACGCCGAGCTTCAAAAACCCAATATCATAGTCATATTGACGGACCAACTCGCCGAGAATATGCTATCGTGCGACGGCAATGCAGGTCTGAGCACTCCCGCCATGGACCGCATCGTCAGCGAGGGGGTTCGTTTCGAGCGTACATACGCAGGCAATCCAGTCAGCATACCTTCGAGGTTTTCCCTTATGACCGGTACGCTGCCGTCTGTTATCGGAATGGAGACCAACGAAGAACTAAAGAACAACGTGCCCGATGAATTGAGGCTCGGGGCAATGGGTTTCAGATTGAAGGAAGCGGGCTACCATACCGCGTATTTCGGAAAAAAACACCTTACGGGCGCGGACAGCGAGCACGGGCTTGAAAACCCGCACGCCTACGGTTTTGATTTTTTCCCGACCGTCAAAGACCCCGAGGGACGTGAGCCCACCGTGCAGGCGTGTCTGGAATATCTCTCGCGCGATCATGCCTTACCGTTCTTTATGTACATCAATCTGATCAACCCCCACGACATATGTTATAAGCCGTTGAACGAGGAACTGATCTACTTGGGGGAGGAGCCTCTTCCCGGCCGGCACTCCGCCATGCGGGTAATCAATGAGGTTATGCCGGATTCGATCACGCCGGAATTTATAGATAAAACACCCCCGCTTCCGTTTAATTATGCCAGGCCGGAAGGGCATGACAATTCGTTTAGAAACAACGCCGGATATTTGAAATGGGCGTCGGATCACTATACGGATGACGACTGGCGTGTTTACCGCTACCTTTACGACCGGTTGATCGAGGTGGTGGATGACCAGATAGGGCGCATAATGGATGCGTTGAAGGCCGCAGGGCTGGATGAAAACACATTGGTGGTCTTCACTTCCGACCACGGCGAAATGAACGGGGTGCATCAAATGACCACAAAGGGCGTCTTGTATGAGGAATCCGCCCGCGTGCCGATGGTGGTCCGATGGAAAGGCGTCCTGCCAGGCGGCAAGGTCGTGAAAGACCGGCTGGTATCCAACGGACTGGACCTTTTGCCCACCCTGTGCGACTTCGCCGGAGCACCGGTGGAGAATCCCGTAGGACGCAGCGTTAGGCCATTGCTATGCGGGGATTGTACGGATTGGAGGGAGAGCCTTGTGATTGAGAACGAAGGGTCGAGGATGGTGATCTTCGGAAACTGGAAGTACATGGTTGCCGCCCCCGGTTGGACCGGCGGCAGGAAAGGGGGACAGCGCGAGGTGCTTGTCGATCTGGATCTGGATCCGGGCGAACTCGGTAATCTGGCCAATGATCCCGGTTCCGCCAAAAAGCTCGCTGAGGGTCGCCGCTTGCTGCGCGAATGGTATGCCGTGCACGGCCTGCAACTTGACCCTAAATATATCGTGAACTGATGCGGTAAGAACTTTTAAACCAGGCCAGGACAATGAATCTGTCTGTAATTATAACGCGGTTATGTATCCCGCTCTCGTTTTTTGCGTTCGTCGCGTGCTCATCCGACCCCACAGAGGAGGTGGGAGGCGAGGTGCCGGGACCCTCGCCCGATCCGATAGAGCAGCCTTTCCAGGTAAATAACGCCATAATGGCCGGGATGGTCATCCAGCAGGAAAAGCCGTTTACCGCGTGGGGTAAGGGCACGACCAATGAAACGGTGGCGGTTACCGTCAGCTGGAGCGGTGAGACAAAGACCGCCACGGTGGGTTATGACGGTTACTGGTCGGTTGTTTTCGATGTGCCGCAGGCCCCGGCGGGCAACTTGCCGCAGACGGTTGCGTTCAAGTACAGCAAAATATCGGAACCTATTCCGTACAGCGTGCTGATCGGCGAAGTGTGGCTCATATCGGGGCAATCCAATATGCAGATGGAGATGGAGCCCAACCCCGGGGGACACGAAGGTCCGATCGACTGGGAAACCGAGATCGCCGCTGCCGACCACCCCCTGCTCCGTTTCTTTGCCTCGGGAAATACCCCGGAAGAGGAGCCTCAATGGAACCCTGCGGGGAGGTGGCGGATTTGCAGCCCGGAAACGGCGGGAAAACTGAGCGCCGTGGGGTATTTTTTCGGACGCAAATTGGTAACCGAGTTGAATGTGCCGGTGGGGATTATAGCCTCCGCCAGGGGGGGTATGTCCGGCCAGGCGTACGCCTCGAGGGAGATGCTCGAAGCGAATCCTGTTCTGAAAGCCGCCTATGTGGACCCATATGTCCGCAATCCCTCCCTGCATCTCTCCTACCGCCCGTCAATCTCCTACAATGCCCAGATATATCCGTTCCTGCCTTTTTCGATACGCGGCGTTTTGTGGTACCAGGGGGAGGCCAACGCGGGCATATACTCCACCACCTATGCGTACGACGACAAATACGCCCTGCTCGAAAAGGCAAAAATAGAGGATTGGCGCCGCAGTTTCGGCGACGGCACGGATGATTTTTCCTATTATTACGCGCAGATCGCCCCGGCGTCGTGGAATTTCAACAAGCCCGAATCGGAGGCCCAGTTCATGCAGCAGTACGGCACAGGATCGTTTTATTACGCCATACCGACCTACGCGCGCTTCCGTGAGTTGCAGGCGACGGTACGGGACCAGAACGCCAATTGTGAGATGGTCGTGACCATGGATGTGGGGGATCCCGATGACGTTCATCCACGCCGTAAAAAAGAGGTGGGCGAAAGGTTCGCGTTTATTGCGCTCAACCGCGATTACGGACGTTCCGAAGTGGCCTACCTGGGTCCCCGCTACAAGAGCCATACGATCGATAAGGGCTATTATAAGGTGAAGTTCGATCATGTGCTCGAAGGACTCGCCACCAGCGACGGCCTGCCCCCGAAACACTTTATGATAGGACAGGAGGCAGGAACCTTCAAGATGTTCTATTACCCGGAGTCCGTCGAGGTCAAGGGCACGGACGAGGTATGGGTCAAAATACCGTCCGTGGTTACTTCGCCCGCCTCATTGAGATACGCCTACCTGCCCTATCCGGAAACGAACCTGCAGAACAGCGGCGGGCTTCCGGCTGAGCCGTTCCGCACCGACTCGTGGAACTCCAACGTCAGGTACAGCGTGCCGGATTGATCGCGCGTGCCGCCAATACGGAAACAGGAACAGGTGAATTTAATACGCGCAGGCTGTTGATATTCGGCAGGAATGTTTTAACTTTGGGTGCGGACGCTCCGCAGGAACCCGTGAAGAAACAGCCCTGAGGTTAGCATGGATAACGATCATTTGAATGACATATCCGATCCCGATAGCGCGGAGGCATTCTCCTCGCTGTTTCATACATATTACCGCAACCTGGTCGTTTTTGCGGGGAACTATCTGCCGGATAGGGAGAGTTGCGAGAATATGGTCCAGAACGTGTTTTTGAAGCTGTGGGACAACAGGAGTTTTTTCAGCATCGACTCCTCGCTCAAATCGTTCCTTGTCAAATCGGTCCAGAACGCCTGCCTGGACGAGTTGCGGCATCGGAACATAATCCGGATACATGAGACCTATACCAAGACCTTCGGCAGCTCGGACGACCTGAACACAGAAAAGTACGTGTTCTATTCCGATCTCCACGACAAACTCGAGGAGGCGCTGGCAGAGATGCCGGCCATGTACCGCGAAGCTTTCGAAATGAGCCGTTTTGAAAAACTGAAGTACTCCGAGATAGCGAAAAAAACGGGAGTGTCCCAGCGAACGGTAGAGGTACGGGTCAGCAAGGCGATGTGGATCCTGCGCCGGAAGTTGGCCCACTTCCTTTCTTTCATCTTTTTTTGTTTGCAGATATGAATTTTTCATTTCGTTTTGTGTCTTTTTTATTCTGAAACGTCATTTATATATACATTTATAAGCAACTCCGAAACAAGATGCCAGATAAAATAGCGGTAAACGCAGACATAGAAGAACTTATCGTAAAATCCTTCGCCGAAAGGCTTTCTTCGCAAGAGCGTACGCAATTGCAGGCCTGGCTTGCCGGGAATGAGGAGAATGAAAGGATCTATGCCGACATGAAGAACCTGTGGCAGGTCTCCTCCATGCCGTTCGATCCCGGATCGGTGGATGTGGAGAGTGCTGTAAAACGTGTTTTTGCCAGAATATCGGGCAAATCGAAAACAAACAGGCAGACAGCCGGATGGCTGGTCTGGTGGCAGCGCGTTGCGGCGGTTTTAATCCTGCCTGCGCTGGCTGCCGCGGGCTACATGGCGCTGCGTCTGCTTCCGGGCGGGAACAGCACCGATGTCGTGGCGTGGCAGGAGGTAAGCGTCCCCTGCGGTTTTACCTCGAAACTGGAGTTGCCCGACGGCTCCCTGGTCTGGATCAACAGCGGCAGCAAGCTGAGATACCCGGTTGTTTTTACCCCGGCCGACCGTACCGTCAAGCTCTCGGGAGAAGCCTATTTCGAGGTGGCTTCCGACGAAGATTCACCCTTTATCGTTGAAACGGGAGATCTTCTGGTCAAGGCGACCGGCACGGCATTCAATGTCGACGCGTACGGCGGCGATCCCGTCGTATCTGTAACGCTCGTTGAAGGCCGGGTGGAGGTTACTGCCGGAAACCACAAACCCGTCGTGATGTCTCCCGACCAGCGCCTGCTCTACGACCGCGGCAAGGGGATGGATGTGTCCCGGTCTACTTCTTCCTACAAGTGGATATCCTGGAAGGACGGAGTGCTGGTTTTCAGGGACGATCCTTTGGAGTATGTGTTCAAGAGGATCGGGCTTATGTACAACATTGACATAGCCGTCATGGATGCCGAATTGGCAAGGCAGCCTTACAGGGCGACTTTTGAGGACAAGTCGCTGCAAGACCTGTTGAGGTTGATCCAGAAAACAGCCCCGATCCGGTATGTCGAGAGAGGCAAGGGTGGGGACGGTGAAAATGTATTTGCACGGGAGGGCATCGAGGTCTACGCGGCGGAATAATCCATTGTACTTAAAATCGGTCCCGCATAGGAATTTATCACGATTCTTATGTGGGATTTTTTTTTACAAACGTAGTCTGTTCAGGCGCGGGTAAGGTTGAAGTGTCAACCGTTTTTATCCCGACAGCCTGGACGGATTATGTTGCTGTACGCCGTTCCCGGAAAGAGCAAAACTACCCAAACCACGCCGCCCAGGCGGAGAAATCTTAAATCTATGGATCGAATTTCGACGAATCGAATCACACATTGTTCAGGAGGGTGTATCCGGATGATAATGTTGTTTTTGGTGCTCAGCCTGACGCCCCCCGGAATAAAAACGACTTACGCGCAGCCGCCACAGACAAGAATATCGATCGCGATGACCGATGTTTCGGTGGAGGATGTGATCAATCAGATCGAAGCCCAAACGAATTACCGTTTCCTGCTCAACAAGGAACGCGTGGACGTAACCCGCAAGGTTACGGTCAATATGCGGGACAAAGACATTGCCGAGGTGCTCAAACAACTCTTCTCCGGCTCCGATGTGGCGTTCAGCATCGAAGGGGATCAGGTCGTGCTGACCAGAAAGGCATCCGGTGCATCTGCACAGGCGGTCAGGATTAGCGGCACGGTCCAGGACCAGGGCGGCAACCCGGTCATAGGGGCCTACGTGACGGTCAAAAACAACCACATCGGGACTGTGACCAACATCAAGGGACGCTTTGAGTTGGACGTACCGGCGGGGACGGTAATCGTGGTCTCCTATCTGGGTTATGCCAGCAAAGAGATAACTGTAGGCTCCCGCACGGTTTTCAATATTACCTTGGAGGAGGATCGCAAGACACTCGACGAGATCGTGGTCGTAGGCTATGACAAACAGCGCCGCGCCACCCTTACCGGAGCGGTTTCGACGGTAAAGGGGGATGAACTGGTCAAGGTTCCCCTCGCCAGCACGACCAATGCCCTAACCGGCCGTGTTTCGGGTCTTGTTACCGTGCAGTCGAGCGGCCAGCCGGGCTCGGACGCCGCTTCGCTGAACATCCGCAACTACGCCAATGCGCCCCTGATCATCGTGGACGGGATCATCCGCAGCACGTTCAACGACATAGACGCGAGCGAAATCGAGAGCGTGTCGGTGCTCAAGGACGCCTCTGCGGCCATTTATGGCATCTATGCCGGTAACGGCGTGATCATCGTAACGACCAAGCGGGGTAATAAGGACAAGCCGACGGTAACGTTCAACACCTCCTTTACCCTCCAGCGGACGACCAATATGCTCAAACCGCTCTCCGCCGGGGATTATACCCGTTACCGCCGGGATACCTGGATAGAGGGCGGGCAGACCGCAAGCACCGCCCCTTTCACCGAGGAAGCGATCGCCAAATACTACGCCGGCGACGACCCGAACTACCCCTCAACCAATTGGTACGACTACATCATGCGCGAGTACTCGCCCCAGCAGCAGTACAACGTTTCGCTCAGGGGAGGGAGCGACAAGGTGAATTATTACGGTTTTGTGGGTTACCTCAACCAGGAGACCATGATCAAGCGGGGCGGCGGCAATTACGGCAGGTTCAATGTGCGGTCGAACATCGACGTGAAGATAATCGACAATTTGAAAATGTCGCTCGATTTGGCTTACGTGCGCGAGGAGCGGAGATTCCCGTTTTTCAGCCTTGCTGCCAACGAGAACAACAGCAACGTCTGGCTGCACCTGATCCAGACCATGCCCATATATCCCACCTCGCTTCCAGACGCCTCGAAACTTCCCTACGCGGGACTTTCTTCGACCGGAGGGGCGCACATCTCGACCAACCGCGATATAAGCGGATCCAGCGACCGGTTTGACGACAACCTGGCCATAACCGGATCCCTCAACTACGACTTCAAGCGGATCAAGGGGCTCTCTGCTTTCGGAACGATCAATGTTACCCAGAATTTTCGTAACCAAAAGCAGTTCAGGAAGATGTTTGAAACCTGGTCGTACGTCTACGGGAGCAACCCGAATTCAGGCGTTTATACCCAGCACGCAGGTTTGGGCGCACCGGTGCTCAGCCAGAGTTCGCGAAAAGATTTCGCGCTGACCACCCAGGCGGGGCTTACCTACGACGCTTCTTTCGGGACCAAACATAAGCTCAAGGTGATGGCCCTGTACGAAACCAAACAGGACAGCTGGGAGACGTTGTCCGGTTACAGGCAGGAATACATCACGGACATTCTTCCCTACCTCGACTACGGCGATGTGGAGAACCAGCGGGCGGGAGGCTCCGCCTACGAGTGGGGCATGGCCAGTTGGATCGGGCGCCTCAACTATTCCTACGCCGAAAAATATCTTTTGGAAGCCACCCTGCGCTACGACGGTTCGGCCCAGTTCCATCCCGATTACCGGTGGGGTGCGTTTCCCGGATTCACGGCCGGATGGCGGATCTCGGAGGAGAATTTCATCAAAGATAACGTCGCCTGGCTGACCAACCTGAAATTGCGCGGCGGTTATGCCCAGATGGGTTACGACAAGATACAATACGCCGGCAGCAGCATCGTCTTTCCCCATTACGAAGGGTATGAATACGGCAACGGCTATGTTTTCGGGGAGAAGACGATGCCCAGTTTCCTTTCACGCGGTATGGCGAACGAGGCCCTGGGCTGGGAGGTGATGAAACTCAGCAATGTCGGGTTCGATTTCTCCATGTTTAGGGACAAGCTGTATGGGGAGGCCGATATGTTCTACCGCCTTCGCGACGGGATCATCGCCACGCGGGCGGGGGAGATCCCCGACACATTCGGAGTCTCCAAAGAGGACTTCCCCTACCAGAACCTTCATGCGATCAGTACGCGCGGATTCGAGTTTTCCCTCGGGTACAGGGGCAATGCGGGCGGTTTCCGGTACAATGTCAACGGCAACATATCCTGGTCGCGGTCGCGTTACGAAAAGTGGACGGAAACCAACTGGACCGATCCCGACGACATTCGGATCAACAAGTTGACGGGTGCGTGGACCGACCGCGTCATGGGATATGTCAGCGACGGGTTGTTCACCAGCAACAAAGAGATCTATGAACTGGGGTACGAATATTCGGAGATCACCAACGGCAACGCCAGCCTGAAGAAAGGGGATATCAGGATCGTCGACATCAACGGCGACGGCTATATCAACTGGCGGGACAAGCAGGAGCTGGGAAAAGGCTATACGCCGAACTGGATGTATGGATTCAACATGGATTTCGGATGGAAAGGCATCTCCCTGAGTATGCTCTGGCAGGGGGCGTGGGGTTATGTGAAGAACGTGAGCGGAGTAGCCGATGCCAACGAGGTATGTTTCAACAACCGGTGGCAGGATAAGGTAAACGAGGACCCGTATGCGCTGATCCCGCGCCTGGGGTCGGCGGCGAGCAAATACCTCTCCACGAGCGACTACCTCATACGCCCGTCCGACTACCTGAGGCTCAAGAACCTCAACCTGAGTTACAGCTTTCCGCAAAAGTGGATATCAAAAGCCAAAATCCAGGAACTCAAAGTGTTTTTTGCGGGATCTAACCTGCTTACGTTCAGTGAAATGAACAAGTATCACATAGATCCTGAGGCACCTACGGGGAAGCCGATGCTCTATTATCCCCAGATGAAAACTTTTTCTTTCGGAATTTCACTCACACTGTAACGGATTTCAAGCGATGAAAAAAATAGTCAAATACTGTTTGTGCGCCGGGTTGGCCGCTTTTGGATTTGCGGGCTGCAATCCCCTTGAGAAAGAACCCCTCGACGTGATATCCGATGCGCAGTTGTGGAGAGACCCCGCCCTGATCGACGGGTATCTGAGGAACTGTTACGAGGAGATGAAATTCTTTAACGAAGGTTCGCAGAATCTCGGTTATACCAGCTATACGACCGACAACGTCCTCGCCCTGGCGACCAACATGTCTGATGAAGCGTGTTTTTGGGCGCAATACAATTGGAGGCATTACCTCTATTACAAAGACCCGTGGCCTTGGTGGAATTACCAGGTGGTCAGAAAGCTCAACATCTTCCTCTCCAAGATAGAGAGTTCTCCCATAGCGCAAAAGGATAAGCTCACCCGCGAAGGAGAGGCGCGTTTCCTCAGGGCGTTCGCCTATTTCAAAATGGTGATCCGTTATGGCGGGGTTCCGCTCATCCTCGATGTGCAGAGCCTCGACGATCCCCGGGAAGTACTCTTCCCCAAAAGGGCTAAAGAGGATGATGTCTACCAGTTCATTCTCGATGAAATAGATTGGATCACCGCCAACCAGGCATTGCCCAAGTCGCTCGCCTCCTCGGATAACGGACGCGCCACCTATTGGGCGGCCCTCGCGCTGAAGAGCCGTGCGGCACTCTATGCAGGCAGCATTGCCAAATTCACCCAGGAGAAAGGCCTTTCCACCCAACTCGTTTATCCGAGCGGGGCTGTGGGCATTGATCCTGCGCGCGCCGTTTATTACTTTACCCAATCATACAACGCGAGCGACGAAATAATTACCGAAGGCGGATTCTCGCTTTTCAGGCAATACATCGACGGGACCAAGGCCGGATATACGAGGAACTTCCGCCAATTGTTTCTCACGCCCGACCACAGCGAGGTGATATTCGCCGAGCGTTTCTCCGGCGAACCGGGCAAAGGGCACTCCTGGGATATGTGGCAATCCCCCTACGGCTACAACGGCTGGGGAGGCGGGCAGATGAGCCGTGTTTTCCCGCACAGCGTCGATGCTTTCGAGAACATGACCAAATCGGACAAGACGCTCAAACAGATCGCGCAGGAGTGTACGGTCCCGGCTGTTACCTATACTTACGACCAGATGTTCGGGGACAAGGATCCCCGGTTCGAGGCCTCGATCTACACCGAGGGTACCGTATTTCCCGACCCGGTGCTCGCCGACACGCTTAGGTTCTACAAGGAGATCTACCTGCCCGACAACACCCTGATCAAGGAGGGCTCCTACGAAGGATTTCCCTCGGTGGGTTTCGTAGCCCGCACCGCCCAGCCGACACACCCGATGGAGAATTATTTCGGCGTGATGAAATACCTGGATATGGAGACGCAGTATTCCCGCAGCGGGACGAACCGCTCGACCACGAACTGGATCGTTTTCCGCCTGGCCGAGATATACCTCAACAGGGCCGAAGCAGGATTTGAGACAGGGCTGGGGACTCCCCTGGACGATGTGAACGAGGTGCGCGGCAGGGCAGGGATGGATAACCTTGCATCGGCCGGCCGCGAAGCGATCCGCCATGAGCGGCAGGTGGAATTGATGTTTGAGGGGACGCGTTTCTTCGATATCAAACGCTGGCGCGAGGCCGACACCTACCTGAGCAAGAATCCGTACAGTATCTATTACAGACTCGAATACCAGTCGGTGCTCGACAACAAAGCCGACGGTACGCCCTACCGCTACAAAATAATGGACAACGGCGGCACGTATGCCGCCACGCAGGAAACGGTTTTTGGTTACCGCCGCTATTATTCGCCGCTGACCACCGACAAATACAAGGTAAACACCAATCTGGAGGAGAATCCCGGGTGGCTGGAGGCCGGAGGGGAGTTGTAGCCGGCGCGGAAGAGAACAAACTGCATGAAGAAATTGTTGACTGCCATAATCCTGTTGCTGCCGGCCGTCGTGCAGGCGCAACTGAAAACAGCGGGCCTGTTCGGCGATAACGCCGTCGTGCAGCAGGGCAAGCCCATTCCCGTATGGGGATGGGCGCGCCCCGGTGCCGAAGTGCGCGTATCCCTCGGCCAGGCCGGGTTGGTTACCTTTGCCGATCAGCGGGGCGGATGGAAAGTGTTGTTCCCGCCGATGGTTGCGGATGGAAAGGATTATGCGCTGGCCGTCGAGTCGGGCGATGAGAAAGACCTGTTTACCAACATCAAGGTAGGCGAGGTATGGTTCGCGTCGGGCCAGTCGAACATGGCGTACAGGGTAGGAGACGGGGTCCTCGATCAGGAAAAAGAGATTGCCCAGGCCATTTACCCTGACATCCGGTATCTCGACGTCGGACAATCGCCCGCCGCCGAGCCTTTGGCGGACATCCCGAACAGGGCGTGGCAACAAGTAACCCCGAAAAACGCCGGGGCGATGTCCGCCGTGTCGTATTTTTTTGCGCGCGACCTCTTTCTCGACCGCAAAGTTCCTGTGGGGGTAATTGTGGCCGCGCGCGGGGCCACGCAGATAGCGACATGGATAAGCTCCGAAATGTTGGCGACGGATTCTTTGTACCGCGACCTGATATCCGGTTTTTCGCCCAGTGAGTGGAAAAGCCGAAAACTCGCGGCGGAGCGCGACCAATGGCTTAGGGACAGCATCGAGCGGTATGCTTTGAGCGGACTGGCACTGGGCGTTGAGAAGACCGGGTATGATGACTCGGGGTGGGGCAGCGCCGAATTCCCCATCGGGCTGCGGCAACTTATCGACCGTGAGTTCTGGGGCGTGATCTGGTTCCGCAAGCATTTCACCCTGACGGGGCGGCAAAGCCGCAACAGTTGGACGCTCGTGTTGCCCGTAACCGATGTGGGGAACATCCAGTATGTGAATGGCCGCGAGGTGGGACGGAAAAAGAGCGCGCTGCCCGAAGTTCTGGAGATCCGTGTGCCGGCGCTGAAGAGCGGTGACAACGTGTTGGCTCTGCGCATGGTAACCACATGGGGTCTGTGCAATATTGGCAACCGGAACGACGGGGAATGCTACCTGGTTTCGGAGAGCGGCGAGCGGATCGACCTGCGCGGCGCGTGGCTCTACGATTACCGGATCGAGCCGGAAATGCCGAAACTCTCGCGCTATTACAACGAACCGGCCGTCAATTTTAACGGAATGGTCGCGCCTTGTGCGGGCTACGGCATACGCGGTTTTCTGTGGTACCAGGGTGAAGGCAATACCGGATATTATCCCGGACGGTACGGCGATGCGATGCGTATGCTGGTCGAAGATTGGCGTATACGTTGGGGACAAGGGTATCTGCCCTTCCTGTATGTCCAACTGGCTGGCATGAACCCCCATTCAAAAACGCCCCTCGCCCATGACGACTGGGCTGTTTTGCGGGACCGGCAGACCGCCGTAATGACCGGCGTGCCGGCCACGGCGATGGCTTCGGCCATAGACGCGGGGGAGTGGAACAACGTTCACCCGAAAAACAAACAGGCGGTCGGCGCCCGGCTGTACCTTGCGGCCAGAGCCAATGTGTACGGGGACAGCATCGAGTGGAGCGGCCCGGTAATGCGGGATATTGTCCGGGAGAACGGCGGGTTGACTATTACTTACAGCCACGCCGGCTCCGGCCTCGCGACCAATGACGGCAAGCCGGTCAGGGCATTCGCCGTCAGGGATGCATTGGGGAAGTGGCACTGGGCGGAGGCGAGGATAGACGGTTGCCGTATCCGGCTGGATGGGGACGCGGCAGCCCGGGCGAAGGCTGCGCAATATGCCTGGCAGGCGAACCCCGAGGCCAATCTTTGCAACGCGCAAGGGTTGCCTGCCGTGCCGTTCAACGTACCGGTAAAATGAAAACTATGGAATTGAGAAAGATCATATACGCGGCGATCGCCGTTATGGCAGCAGGTTGTGCACCAAAGGCGCAATATGTTCCCGCTCCGGAGCCGGTCTCCACTGACGGGTTCACGGTGGGGGTTTTCAGGTGCCCGTTGTGGTACGAGAAGACCCGCCCGGGATGCTGGGACGCGATAAAACCCTACCCCGGGCGAACCCCTGTGCTGGGCTATTATAACGAAGCCTGCCCCGAGGTGGTCGACTGGGAGATAAAATACGCACTCGACCACGGCATATCCTTCTTCTGGGAGTGTTGGTTCCGGGAGAAGGGGAACGAAGGAAGCCCCGAAGTAAAAGCGTCGCTCGACGATTGGCTGTGGGAAGGTTTTTTTAAGGCACGCTACGGGGGAATGATCAACTTTGCCATCGTGTGGGAGAACGCCAACGCCATCGCGGCGGGGGTTTCCGGCGAGAAGGACCTGCTTGAAAACCTGTTGCCGTATTGGATCGAAAATTTCTTTTCACGCCCCAATTACCAGCGCGTGGACGGAAAACCGCTTTTGATGATATACGGCTACAACGATCTTATCGAAGATCTCGGAGGGGTGGGGCAAACGAGCAGGGCGATCGGTGAAATGAAACGGATCTGCGCTGAAGCCGGCCTGGGCGGGCTGTACGTGATGGCGGAACACCACATGAAACTCGATGTCTGTCTCCGTTTCCTCGCCGATGCCGGATTCGACGCGGTTACCTCCTACCATTGGCCTTCATTCAGCGGCAAGATGCCCGTTGTGCCCGGGGACATCGGCACCATCGTCGATCTCCAGCAGGAGTGCTGGGAGGAGCTTGCTCAGGCGTCCGGTATGCCCTCGGCCGTTACGCTCTCCATGGGCTGGGATTCGCGTCCCTGGGGCGGCACGTATTACAAGGGCGAATGGCATATCACGCCCGACCAGTTCGAGCAACTCGCCTTCAAAGCAAAAGACTACGCCTTACGGCAGCCTTCCTCACCGGTGTCCCGCCTGATCTTGCTCGACAACTGGA
The DNA here is from genome assembly GCA_031551275.1 of Rikenellaceae bacterium. Lineage (GTDB taxonomy): Bacteria > Bacteroidota > Bacteroidia > Bacteroidales > Rikenellaceae > JAVBMJ01. The sequence continues at coordinate 50,986 of JAVBNX010000008.1, read as the reverse complement.
ACGAGTACGGCGAGGGCCACTATATTTTCCCCGTAGAGCAGTTCGGTTTCGGTTACTTGGATGCGGTGCGCAATGTTTTTTCGGATGCGCCGCGCGAGCATACCGACTATGTGCCGGAAGATATCGGCCTGGGCCCCTACCCTTACGATTCAACAAAAAACGAATAACGATTCCGATGACAACAAAACACATTTTGCAGGCATTTGCAATATCCGTCCTGATGGCCCTCACGGCCCCGGGGACGGTAAACGGAAAAGAGAAGACCCCTCACGCTCTCCCCGCATACGGGGTCGACAAATTCAATGCTCCGGCTCCCGGCTCCGTGCGGATCGGGGGGTATCTGGGCGGGAAACTCGACCTTTCCATCGAAAACAGGATCATGGCGCAACAGCTCGATCCCTTTATTAAACCGTTTGAAGAGCGCGACGAACCCCTCTGGGGATGGCGCGGGGAGTTCTGGGGCAAATGGTACACATCCGCCGTACTTGCTTACGGTTATCGCCCCACGCCCGAATTCAAGGCCATTATCGATCAGGGGGTGGGCAGGATCGTCGCCTCGCAGACTCCCGACGGATACATCGGCACTTCGCCGCGTGAAGTGCGGATCGACGGCGATTGGGATATCTGGGGACGTAAATACGCCCTTCTGGGACTTCTCGCCAATTACGACCTGACGGGGGATAGAAAAGTGCTCGATGCGGCGGTCAAGGCCGCGGACGCGCTGATCGGCGAGGTAGGCCCCGGGAGCGGCAACAACATCTCCGCGACGGGTTGGGTGGGATGGAAAGGCCTGGGTTCCGGCTCCGTGCTTGAACCGATCGCCCTGCTTTACCAGCGTACCGGGGAGAAACGCTTCTTCGATTTCGCGGAGTATATCGTGGGAACGTGGGATGAGCCGAATAGCCTCTCTCCGAGCGGCATCCGGCTTATCCAGGGGGTCATCTCCGGCGTTCCGATGTGGAAGTTGGGCGGCGCCCCCAAGGCTTATGAAATGACCTCGTGTTTCGAGGGGTTGTGTGAACTCTACCGCGCCACCGGCAACGGGTACTATCTGACGGCCTGCGAAAAGCTCTTCGAGAACGTAATGCGCGAGGAGATCACCGTCATCGGGTCCGGCAGCACCTCCGAGATATGGTGCCATACCAAAATGCGCCAAAACGAGGTGCTTTACGAGGCGATGGAGACCTGCGCCACCGCCACATGGATCAAATTCATGTACCAGATGTTGCGCCTGACCGGCGAGTGCAAGTATGCCGATGCGATGGAGGACGCGTTGTATAATGCGCTCATGGCGTCCATGACCCCGAAAGGGGAGTGGTGGTCTTACTTCACCCCGCTTATGGGTGAGCGCACCCCCAGTTTCAGGCAATTCCGCGACATGGATTCGAGTTGCTGTGTGGTCAACGGGCCGCGGGCGCTTATGCTCACGCCTTATTGGGCGTTTATGACCGATGCCGGCGGCGTTGTGATCAATATCTACAATCAGGCCGAAGCGATGCTGAAAAGCCCCTCTGGTCACTCCCTGGCGGTAAATATCGATACGGACTATCCGCGCACCGGCAAGGTGGCCGTCTCATTGAAACCGGCCAAAGAAGAGAAGTTCGCCGTCAAGTTCCGCATCCCCGAATGGAGCCGTCAAAACACGGTGAAGATAAACGGGGAGGAGTATACCGGCTATGTCATCCCCGGGACGTATTGCGTCATCGAACGGGAATGGAGATCCGGGGACAGGGTGGAACTCGGGTTCGATATGCGGACCAGGGTGTGTTACGCCCCCAACGGAGTCGGTGACCAGGCACTCAAAAGGGGCCCCGTCGTCCTGGCATTCGATTCCCGGCTCTACGCCCCCAACATCGCGCCGGCCAAAAAGGACGGGCCGATGTACCGCTACTCTTTCCATCATACCGTCGCGGGCGGCCTTGTCGACGCGCAGCTCGTCCCCTCCGCCGACCCGGCGATATGGATGACTTTCAATGTCCCGGTGGAGGACGAGTCGGGTGCCCTGCACACGTTGCAGATGTGCGACTTTACCTCGGCGGGCAACACGTGGGACGGCAAGACGATCTTCCGTACCTGGGTGCAGCAGCCTTTCGATGTGCGCCACCTGTACCAAAAAACAGACTGGAGGATCAACGCGCCCAATTCCAGGGAGCGTCCCGAAATCCCCGAGGTTTACAAAAAATAACCGGATCAATCACAGAAGATGAAAAAGTCGTTAATCGTTTTGATTTGGGTGTCGTTCTTTATCGCGGGACTTCTCTCCTGCGGTAAGGATACCATGGAGGAGAATGCCTGCGAAACACTCCCGGACCCGACCACGGAGCTCGAATATGGCCTTGACGTGGGCATAGGGGATGTATTCAACTCTCCGGTATTCGTACGGCAGGGTAGGGAGATCGCGTTGTCTGTTACGGTCGACAACAAGACGATCAAGGAGCGTCAGATCTCCTTCTACCTGAAGCTCCACTCCAAAATGTCCCTGTTGGGAAGTTGCGAGCAGATAAAGACCGTAAATTTCAAGGCATTCGGAAAAGAGACCCTGACCTGGAACGTGCGTTTCGATATACAGGACGCCGTCAAGTTCGAGATCAAGGCGTATGACCAAACCAAATTCACGCGCCGCGAATTCAAAATGCCCGTGCGCGAGGCGTACCAGGCCACGGTGGCGGATTACGTGCCCGAACCGACCCCCGTCGGGACAGGCGATTATCTGGTCGGGTGCTTCCGTTGCCCGTTATGGTACGAGGCTCCGACGCAGTTGCCCAAGGCGTGGACATGGTGTGCGACCACCTGGTCGGAACGTATGCCGGTACTGGGCACCTACAACGAAAACAATCCCGAAGTGCTGGATTGGGAGCTTAAATGGGCCTCGGAGCACGGCATATCGTTCTTCGCCGATTGCTGGTACCGCAAAGCCGGCAACGACGGCAGCGCCAATGTGGAGGGGTGGCTGGAGCATTTCGTCAAAAGGATGATCGACCCCAAGACCCGGTACAGGAACAAGGTCAAGTTCGCGTTGGTCTGGGAGAACTCGAAGACCACCGCCGGGCATATAACCGGCGTGACCGATTTTACCGACAATCTCGTGCCGTATTGGATAAATACCTACTTCGGGGCGGACAACTACATGAAGATTGGCGGCAAGCCGCTCTTCTTCATATACAATCCGATGGAGTTCATCAACCAGTGCGGAAGCCAGGCCGCTGCCGGACAGGCTATCGCCGTCATGCGCCAAAAGGCCGTAGCCGCCGGTTATCCCGGACTGTATGTCATGACCGTGCACAACGTTGGCCTCGGCCGGATCGTGAGCCAGGATTATTCCGACATATCCTACCTCAAATCGGTTCTGGGTTTCGACGCCCTGACCGCGTACAACCTGCCTACGTTCTCGGGGCTGATGCCATCGGCCAATCCCCCCCAGGCCAACATGCCCGATCTTCAGCGTCAGGCGTGGTACCAGCTCGGCACGATAACCAAAGGCCAGATGCGCGTGTGGCCGGTGGCCTCGCAGGGCTACGATTCACGTCCGTGGAACGGGGGCGCCCAAGGCTGGATGCTCGATCCCGAGTACTACAAACAGGTGCTCGAAAAAGCCAAAACATTCGTCGATAATGTGGCGGACTCGGGAGATGATCTGAGGCTGGTCATGCTGGACAACTGGAACGAGTTCGCCGAAGGCCACATGATAGCCCCGTCGCTCGTTTACGGTTTCGGCCACCTCGATGCGGTGCGCTCGGTATTTGCGCCCAATGCTGCGGCACATACCGACCTGGTGCCTGAGGATGTCGGCCTGGGAGGCTACAAATATCCCATCGGCGAGAATTAACCCCATGTTTTGAAGCATAAACCAATATTAACCTAAAACCGATTAACCATGAAAACGAATTTTCTTAACAAGTTGATGACGGGCTCCATGCTTGTCCTGTTTGGTATACTGGCATCTTCCTGCGGTAAGGATGAGCCGAAGAAAACGGGCGGTAGCGGCGGGGATGAGCCCCAGGATGTGGTCGTTAAGTTCGAGACCTACGGCGGCGGAACCATAACGAATTACATCGTCGAGGAAGAGGGCGATTTCGTTCCCCTTCCCAAGAGCCCGCACAAAGCCGGTTACGCCTTCGACGGCTGGTATAAAGACGCCGGATTTGAGAACGAGGTCGACTTTACCACCGCCCGCATCTTTGAAAGCTTCACGGCCCATGCGAAATACATTACCGATGCCGAGAACGTAACAAGGTACAAGGCTTCGGTGGACGATAACACCAAGCTGGACGCGCTGACCGACAAGAACTTCAAATACCTTACCTATCCCTCGGCCATCAACGGGGTTACCATGGTCGCTACCGTTACCAACCAGAACAACGGCAATGCCGTCCCGTATACGGTCCGGGTACCCGATAGCTATACGACCATAGGGCAAAATACCTTTAGGTCTAACCTGGGTCTTCGTTATGTCTCCATGAATGCCGTAACGCTCGAACCCCACATTTTTAACGGTTGCACCTCGCTCAAGGAGGTCGATCTGGGCACGCGCGTTACCGCCATCGGCGACTACTCTTTCACAGGCACCTCGATGGATTATATTTACATTCCCGCATCGTGCACCTCGCTCACACCCAAAGGTAACAGCGCGTTCAACAACGCCTTCGTGAAAAAGCTGGAGATCGGCTCGGGAATCGCCACCATCGGCGTAAAGTGGCTCCACCAGCTTCAGACCGAGCATGTGATACTTCCGGCCACCGTTACAAAAATAGAGAACGCCGGATTCGCCTATGTGAACTGGGTGCCGAACCCCGATACCGAGGTGGGGGGCAACATCTGCAACGGACCGTTCATCCTGGAGCTTAAGCACACCAATCCTGAGGCGATTACATTCGGAATGGCGGCTCCCAACGATGCATTCTCGGGCTGCGAGATACATCTGGTCGTACCCGCCAGCGCGGTGGCCGCCTATCAGGCATCGTCCAAGTGGGACCATGAGCGTATTCTTACCATCAGTGCCGCCGAATAACAACGTACTGCTTTTGCCCCGTCCTAAAAGAAGTTTACAGGATTAGACATAAAAAGTACGTTAGTTTTGTTACCCGCTGGCGCATGCGCCAGCGGGTAACTTTGTTATGTAGGTTGCCCTTGACAGGACACGTTGTTGAGCATCTGCTCCGGGGTCAGCATACGGCAGGAGAGGTGCGGTCGGAGGGAGTTGTACATTTTGACCGCCTAGTCGACCACACCTTGCAACCCTTTTAGGGGACATCGGTAATCCTCCAGAGCGAACTCCTGCTTGAGGATGCATCGTCAATCTTTACAGCGTGGATGGATTTACCTTCGCCGTAAACAACCGGATCGAATACACCACCGCCTATCCCGACACGGCCAGGGAGCGCCGCAACTTCGTAACCGCCGATTGCGACAACATCCGGTTACCCTAATCGAATCGACTGGATTTCCCAATTAAGATTACTGTTTTTTTACTCCCCTTGTCCATTCGGTAATCAGGTATGGGATAAAGAGGTAAGCGCCGAATCCGGTATACTCCGAGATACTCTGCCTCTAAAAACTATTTGCGTTTTGTTTCGCCGGTTATTTTATCATCTTCAAAGTTGTGTGCAAATTGTGTGTGCAGCTTTAAGATAATGCTATTCTCGGTGTCATTAACAGGAAAAGCTTGACCTTTTCCGAAAGTATACGAAAAAAGCGAAAGTTGAGTTTTCTGTAAACTATCGTCGTGTCGGTCGATATTTTTGAGTGGGTGGTAAAATAGATCCGGACCGGCACCGGAACTCCCGGGGGCAACAGGGTTTGCGCGGGAAAATATCCTCTTTGGATGAAGCGCTAAATAAATCGACCGGGATTGAAAGGTTATCCTCGCCCCGGTCGATTAATTTTGTGGAGTACAATCCAAAAAGAGAATCATGCGGCATTACGCGATAAGAATTTCAGCTTTAATTTTCGGGTTATTAATCTGTTCCGGCAGCCTGGACGCCGCCACGGGAGTGCGGGTCATGTGGGATCGCGCCGGGGTAAAGGGCAGTGTGGAGGCCGACAACGGAGAGGTGGCCGGGATGGCCGTCGGCGGAGGCAAATACAAGGCCGGCGTGAGGGATTTCCGGAGCACGGGGCAGGGGGAGTCCTCGATCACGGTCAGGTTCTCCGGGGTTCACATCGCGCCGGGGCCCGGGCCGACCGTGGTGCATATCAATACGGAGCGCAATGCGTTTTCGTTCTTTTTAAGGGATGTCGTCGACGCGACGCCCATCTACATTCCCTCTTACGGGGTGGTCGTGGTGCCGGAGACGGATCACAGGAGCTACGCCCAAATCGAAAAGGAGATACTTTCCAGGGGATTGCTTACCAAAGCCGGGCAGATCGGGCGGCAACCCGAGGCCTCCTTCGAACAGGTCGCGCCTTTCACGCGCAACATGAGCGCGCCGGTTTGGCTGGGGCCGGGCCGCGATATCCGCAAGTTCGAGATTACCGAGGAGATGCCCGATATCCACAACGGGGAGGACAAGGTAATACGGCCCTTGCTTTCGTCCCTGTCGTTCGATATTCCCGAGACGGGCGCACACCAGTTGTTGTACCGTTACGCGCTGGGACGCGGCGTGGGGGCGCTGGACAACATTACCCGGCGGTTGGAGCAGGGGACGCTGCCTGTGTTTCACTCCGAGATGCGGGACGACGATATCCTTTACCGTTCGGTCTCGTTCGCTTCGCTGGAGAAGCAGTTGCTTACCGCGGAGAACCTCAAGGGGATCGACTACATGATCTCCGACTCGTACAGCATCGGGCGGGTGTTCACTCCGCAGCAGCAGAAAGAGTTGGAGCAGAAGCGGCAGAGCATGGAGATGCCCGACCAGGAGGTCGTGCTCTATTGCCGCACGCAGATCGTCAATACGGGGCGCGTACCCCGTTACGCATGGTTCAAAGTGCCCTATCCGGCTATTCCGGTGGGGTATGGGTATGACCCGAAGAGCGGGTTCTCGGGGTATGCGCCCGACAGGATATTTTGCGTCTCGACGCTCGACGGCAAACCCGTGCCCAACGAGGAGACCGCCGTGCTGGTGCAGCCGGGGGATAGCGTCTGCTTCGATTTCAGGCTGACCCACAGGCCCGTCGACGCCAAACGGGCGGGCGAGCTGCGCGACGTGTCGTTCGACAAACAATACGCCGCCTGCAAGAGTTTCTGGCAGGGTAAGTTGGACCGGGCCGCCGCGATCAAAGTGCCCGAAAAACGGATCGACGAGATGATCCGGGCCGGGCTGCTCCACCTGGACCTCAACACGTCGGGCATCGAACCGGATCAACCGCTGGCCGCCAACGTGGGGGTTTACTCCCCGATCGGGACGGAGAGCGCGCCGATCATCCAGTTTTACTGCTCGATGGGGCTGGACGATATGGCCCGCAGGTCGCTGGACTATTTCCTGGTTACCCAACAGGAGGACGGCCGGATCATGAATTACCACGGTTACACGGTCGAAACGGGGGCGGCGCTGTGGTGCATGGGCGAGTATTTCCGCTACACGCGCGACGCGGAGTGGATCCGCAGCAACAAGGCTAAATTGGTCAGGGCGTGCGAGTTTCTGATCCAATGGCGGGCTTCCGACCCCAAAAGCGCGGGGATGATCTCCGGCAAGGTGGCCGACCCCGAGGACAGCTACCGCCAGTTCATGCTCAACGGCTACGGCTACCTGGGCCTCAAACGGATGGCCGGGGTAATGGGGGAGTTGGGCGAGCCCGAGGCGCAGCGTTTCGCCGTTGAGGCCGAAGCGTGGCGGCAGGCTATCCGGGCGGCGGCGTTGGAGGCGATGGAAAAATCGCCCGTCGTGCCCCTGGGCGACGGGACGTGGTGTCCCACCTTGCCCCCCTGGCCCGAGGCGCCGGGTCCGAGGCTGCTCTACCAGAAAGCCGAAAAATTCCGGTCGCACGGCACCTTTACCGCCCCCGACGCGGGGTTGGGGCCTGCCTACCTGGTCTTTTGCGAGGTCTTCGAACCGGAAGAGCGGCTCTCCGAAGCGGTCATGACCGGGGTGGCCGAGATCATGTGCCAGGGCAATACCGGATTCAGCCAGCCCTACTACGGCCGCCTGAACTGGTGGCAGATCACGCAGGGGATGGTAAAGCCGTTTTTGAATGCCTATTATACGACCATTTCGGCCCATGCCGACCGGGAGACCTATACTTTTTGGGAGCACTTCTTCAGGCTCAGCCCCCACAAGACCCATGAGGAAGCGGGATTCTTGATGGACACCCGGTGGATGCTCTACATGGAGTGCGGCGATACGCTGCACCTGTTTCCGGCCGTGCCCCGCGTATGGCTGGAAGAGGGTAAAGAGATCCGTTTGGAGGGCGTGAGGAGCTATTTCGGGGCACTGGACGTAACGGTAAAAGGGGTTGAGGGCGGAAAGATCGAGGCCGTGGTGGAGTGCAAGGGCGAGCGCAAGCCGCGTTGCGTATCGGTCAGGCTGCCCCATCCCGAAGGGGAAAAGGCGACCGGGGTGACCGGGGTGGAAGGTGTGTACGATGCCGCCGCGGAGAGCGTATTGATCGAAAATTTCGACGGCCGCGCGGCGTTCACTCTCGACTTCAATCCGGGCGGCGAACCGCTCGGGTTGGTTTGCTCGACGGCGGAGAATATGGCGGCGGAGGTTTCGGGCGGCTGTTGCCGGATTTTGACCACGGGCAAAGACCCGTATATCCATACCTCGCTCCTTACGCGGCAACGCACAGAGGATGAGCAGGTTCTTTCGTTCGAATACAAAAGTTCGGCGCCGTTGGATTTTATCCAGGTCTTTTTGGCCGACCCGATAACCGAAGCGCGCTCCTGCCGTGCGGAGCGGATCCCCGCGTCGGCGAATTGGCGCGAGTGCTCGATCGTGCTCAAGGAGCGCCTCGCGCAGGTGGAGTGGGGCAAGCCGGGGGATTACCTGCGCCTCGATCTCGGGGACGCGACAGGTTGGGAGGGCGAGCTCCGGAATGTGAAGCTCCGGGCGATGAACGAAGCCGAGCGGGATGCCGAGCGGCAGCATATGGCCTATCTGGCCGGGCAGCAAAGGTTGGGCGAAGCGCTGGGCGGCTATCTGGCGGCGAGGTATGCATCGACCGTTGACGAGGTCAACGCCGGGGCGGAGGTTATCCGCGTGAGGGGCCGGGTGTCCGGTCCGGGCACGTTCCGTTTGGTGGAGATCGCCCCCTGGGAGGATGTGGCGCAGGTCGGGAAGTTCGGCCCCGGGACGCCGCTTGCGGAGGGGGCATTCAGCGAGACGTTCGGGCGCTATGTGTCACGTGAAGGCTTGAATTATGACAGGACCTTGTCGCGCTGGATCATCGTTAAAGAGGGCGAAGGCGGGGATCGGATCGCTTCCCATGCCCGCTACGCAGGTTTTATCGAGCCCTCGCAGGCGACCGTCGCCGAAAAGCCCGCATCCAAGAAGGGGATCGGCGATTGCCGGGATTTCGCCATGCTGATCTCCGACCTCGACACGCTGGGGATCACCAGCGCGACGGTCAATATCCGGATCATGTCGATGATGTACTCCCAGCCCGGGCCCAACCGGATGGCGCACGTCTACGGCGGGACAACCTACTACTTCGACCAGGCCCAGGTGGCGTGGCTCGACCGGTCGACGACCGCCTGCCGCGAAAGAGGGATCGTGGTGGCGGGGATTATTTTGCTGAATCCCGCCTCCCAGAGCGTCGATCCGGTGTTGGGGACGTTGATGCAGCACCCCGACTTTACCTCATCGGGACGCTATACGATGCCCGATATGACCTCGCCCCAAAGTGTGAACGCCTACGCCGCGGCGCTCGACTTCCTGGCCGCCCGCTACACCCGCGCGGACAAGCTCTACGGCCGCATACAGCACTGGATCATGCACAACGAGGTGGACTCCCCGCAGGAGTGGACCAACATGGGCGCGGGCAAGCCCGTGGGGGTTTATATGGAGGCGTACCACAAGTCGATGCGCCTGTGCCGCAACATCGTAAACCGATACGACTCCCACGCCGAAGTGATGGCCTCCCATACACACGCCTGGGCCGTGCAGGACAACCCCGACACCTACGCCACGCTCGATATGCTCAACATATTGAACGGCTACTGCCGTGCGGAGGGCGATTTTCGATGGGGGCTGGCCTTCCATTGCTACCCCCGCGACCTGAACGATCCGAAGACCTGGCTCGACCACAACGCGCTTTACACGCCCCTGTCGCCGATCATCACCTACAAGAACCTCGAAGTGCTGGATCGGTGGGCCTTCCTGCCGGAGAACCTCTATCTGGGTAGGGAAAAGCGCACGGTCTGGCTCTCGGAGAACGGCGCCAATTCACCGACCTACTCCGAGCAGGATTTGACAGCGCAGGCCGCCGCCCTGGCCTGGGGATGGAAGAAGATCGCCGTCCTGGACGGGATAGACGCCCACCAGTGGCACAACTGGGCCGACCATCCCGAGGAGTTCGGTTTGAGGATCGGCCTGCGCCAATACCCCGAAAACGGCTTCGATCCCAAACCGGTATGGTACGTCTACAAGGCGGCCGGAACACCCGCCGAAGAGCGGGTATTCCGGCCTTACCTGGAAATGATCGGGCTCATGGATTGGAATATCCTGCAGCCCGTACGGTAGGGAGCTCCCGGGGCGGGTTTTATTCCGCTTTCTGTGCGTCCTTGTAGTGTTTCGGGGATGCGCCGAAATGCTTTTTAAAGAGCGTCGAGAAGTGCGTGTAATTCCCGAAGCCCGCCCTCTCGGCCACTTCGTACAAACTCCAGGATCCCTCCAGGATCATCTCGGCAGCCCGCTTGAGGCGGTAATTGCGGATGAAATCGGTGGGGGCCATGTCGGTCAGCCCTTTGAGCTTGCGGTAGAAGCTGGTCCGGCTGAAAGCCATCTCCCGCGCTATGCCGTCGATGTTCAGCTCGGGATCGGAGAGCCCGTTCTCGATGTGCTCCATCAGTTTGTCCATGAACCGGCGGTCGAGCATGCTCAGTTTGACGGGCGCCTCCGCCTGTCCGCCGCCGGGTTGCGGGGTGGAGTAGAAGGTGCGCAGTTTCTCGCGGTTGCTCAGGCGGTTCTCAATGGTCAGCAGCAGGTAATCGACGTTGAAGGGTTTGCAGATGTAGGCGTCCGCCCCGTGCGAGAGGCCCTCGATCTGCTCGGGCATCGAGGTCTTGGCCGTGAGCAGGATTACCGGGATGTGGCTCAGAAGGGGGTCCTGCTTGACGTTCTCGCACAGTTCGACGCCCGAAAGCCCGGGCATGACCACGTCGCTCAGCACCAGGTCCACATATTGTTTTTGCAACAGCTCCCACGCCTGGATCCCGTCCGAAGCCTCGAGAATGTTGTACCTTTCGCCCAGCATCTGGCGGAAGTAGATCATCAGTTCGAGGTTGTCCTCGGCGATAAGCACCGTGTGCTGGTGCTTCCCGGCGTCGGGGGGGCGGATATCGCGGATCTCGGGCACAGGGACGCCCTCTTCGCCCTCGCCATGCCGGTTGTTGGGGGCGAAAGCCTTTTCGGAGGCGTCGTAGACCTGGTCGCCTGTCGGCAGCAGGAAAGTGAAACGCATGCCGCCCTGCTCGGGCAGCTCGGCCATGATGCCGCCCCGGTGCACCTCGATAAGGCGCTTGGTGTAGTGAAGCCCGATGCCCGTCCCGGCGTAGTCGGGGCGCAGCCCGGTCGGGGATTCGATCTGGCGGTAGCGGACGAACAGTTCGCCCAGCCTGTCGGGCGGGATGCCCGGCCCGTTGTCGGTGACCGACACCTCCACGTAGTGCTCGTCTTTGAGGTGCGTTCCCCCGTAGCGCTCCTGCGCTTCGAAAAAGGAGCAATCCCGGGTGGCGATAGCGATCCGGCCGTTGCGCGGCACGTGCTTCATGGCGTTGGAGAGCAGGTTGTGCATGATCTTCTCCACCTTGTCCGGATCGTACCACATCTCCTGGGGCGTGCGGTGCGGGGTGAATTCCACGTCGATGCCCTTCTCCGAGGCGGAGGTCGCGTAGTCGCCGATTACCGAGGCGAGCTCCTCCGCCAGGTCGCCGGACTGCACCTTGAGCGCCAGGATCCCGTCCTCCATCTTGCGGAAATCGAGCAACTGGTCCATCAGCCGGTGCAGGCGGTTGCCGTTGCGCGAGATGGTTTGCAGCAGCATGCCCTCCGGGCTTTGGGGGTCGGTGCGCCCCAACAACTGCTGGACGGGCGCAGAAATAAGGGTCAGCGGGGTGCGCAGCTCGTGGGAGATGTTGGTGAAGAAGGTCATCTTCATCTCCGAGACCTCGTGTTCGCGCTCGCGCTCATAGGCCTCCATTTCGAGGCTGTGCCTTTGCAGGCGGATCTTCGTCCACAGGTGGATGAAGGCGTAAAGGGCGGCGCAGATTACCGCCAGGTAGAGCAGCCAGGCCCACCAGGTCGCCCAGGGGGCGGGGTTTACCCTGATCTCCAGCGCGGCGGGGTGGAGGCTCTCCATGCCGTCGCTGTTGAAGGCCTTGATCTTGAAGGTGTAGCTCCCCGGGGTCAGGTTGGAATAGGTGGCCCGGCGGTGGTTGCCCACGTGGTTCCACTGCTGGTCCAGCCCCTCGAGTTTGTAGGCGTAGGTCAGCTTCTGGGGGGCCAAAAAGTCGATGCCCGAGTAGTCGAGCGTGATCACGGTATGCTTGTGCCCCAATACGACCTTGTCGGTGAAGGAGATGTTGCGGGTCAGCACCGAGTTCCTGCCGCCGGGCCGTTCGCTCTCGTTCTGGATCTTGAGGTCCTCGATTACCACGGGGATGCGGTTGCTGTTGTGGGTAATCAGCCTCAGGTCGAAGAAGGTCAAACCGTGGTTGCCCGTGAAGAACATCCGCCCGTCGGAGCTCAGCAGGCTCGACTTTTCGTGGTACAGGTTGCCCTGCGTGCCGTCGTAGCTGAAATAGTTGGTGATCGACAGATCGGGCCCGATGCGCGAAAGGCCCTGGGCCGTGCTCATCCACACGCTGCCCTCGCCGTCGGCCCGGATGCAGGTGATGTCGTTGCAGGGCAGCCCGTCCCGCACACTGAAGGTGCGGCACTCATCGCCTTGGGTGTACATGGTCCCCTCGTTGTAGCTGCCGAACCAGAGCCGGCCCTGGTTGTCCTCGAACAGGTCCACGCAGTGGCGCGAGATCGCTTCGGCCTCGGGCGAGGGCATGTCGATGCGCACGGCGCCGCGCTCCCCGTCCATCCGGTAGACCCCCTCGCTGTAGACCGAGAAGAGGAGCTCGCCCGACCGCAGGGGGTAGACCTTGGTAACGTTGCCCGTGCGGACGTTCTCCACGGGGTCCATCGTGCCGCCGCCGCGCAGCACGAAAAGCCCGCTCCTCAGGCCGAACCAGATGTTCCCCTGCTCATCCTCGGCGATGGAGCCCGAGCCGGTGTAGGGGGCGGGGATCGTGCGCAGGACGGTAAAATTGCCCGCCGGGTCGTATGAGCCGGCCACGATCCTGTCGGCGCCGACCACCCACAAACGTCCCCGCGAATCGGCGAATAGCTCCTCGACCAGGTTGTTGTTGTCTTTGAACAGGGGGGAGTTCGATGAGTCGTACACCCTGACCTTGCCGTCCTTCGCGTAGTGGTACAGGCCCCGGTAGCGCGTGCCCATCCACAGGTTGTTGTAGCGGTCCTCGACGATGCGGGTGGTAAAGACGTCCTTGAAGGTCCTTTGCAGTTTGGGATCGCGGTTGAAGAAGTTGTAGCGGGTGTTGTAGACGGCGAAGCCCTTTTCGAACGAGCCGATCCAGACGTTGCCCTGCTTGTCCACCGAGCAGCACATGGGCTGGTTGGAGTCGAGCAATTCGGTGTACTCGAACGGGTTGTGCTGCAAACTCTGGCGCAGCGCGTCGTAGAGGAAAAGCCCGTCGGCCGAGGTGCCGACCAGGTATTTCAAAGGCTCGATCTCCTTGATGAAATGGATGTAGGCCGTGGAGAGCGAACGGTCGGAGGCGATCTGTTCGGGCAGGGGGACGAAGCCGTTGACCTGCGGGTCGAAGAAGACCACGCCCGAGTCGGTGCCGATCAGCAGCATACCCTGGGGGTCGAGGCAGATGCAGTTGGCCTGCCTGTTGCCCGGAAGGGGGATCAGGTGCATCGTCCCGTTCTGGGAGCGCTGCGCAATCCCCCCGCTGGTTCCGGCCCACAGCTTGCCGAATTTGTCCTCCAAAAGGGTGCTGATCGTGAGCGGGGACAAAGTCGTGCCGGAGAGGATCTCCACCGAGCCCTCCGCCTCGTCGACCTTCCCCACGCCCGAGCTGGTGCCGACCCATATCTCCCCGTCGGGGTCTTCGTAAAAGGCGTGCACGAACAGGTAAGGCATCCGGTAGCGGACGAATCGGTCGTTGGTAAAGTCGTAGCGGTTGACCCCCGTGCTGGTCCCCACCCACAGCCGGTGGCGGGAGTCGAGCAGCAGGGAGTGGATCATGTCGTTGTCCAGGGTCGCCGTATCGCGTTTGTCGTGGAAGAATTGCCGGTAATCGTAACCGTTGTAACGGTTCAGCCCGCGGGCCGTGGCGATCCACATGTAGCCCAGGCTGTCCTGGCAGAAATCCCGCACGTGGAGGTGCGAGAGGGTGGGCGAGACGGTAACCGCATCCGGGGCGTCCTGCCGCTCGGCGGCGCGGCGGTCCGGGCTGCAACCCTGCGGGAACAGCAGCAGAAAACAGGCGGACGACAGGTAGAGGATATGGCGCATAGAGTACATTTTTCTTAACGTATGGCTAAAGTAACCATTTCGCCGGGAAAAACACAAGGATAGTCGAAACAGCAAACAAATTGAACAGGATTGAAAAGTGCCCGCGTTTCAATTTGGATAATAAACCAAAGAAAATGAACAGGCGGTGTTCGCTATAAGAACGGACAGTGCCTATTTTTGTTATGCGAATGTTAAGCGAACTAAAATCATCAACCCAATCCAAATAATTATGCTAAAAACTGTACGTTTCGGAATGGCCTGCCTGCTCATGGCGGCATTATCCGTCACGCTTCCGGTACCGGTCCACGCCCAGCAGGGCTCACAGGCCGTCACCGGTACGGTGCGTGACAACAGCGGCCAACCGGTGATCGGTGCGACCGTCCTGGTCAAGGGCACCAACATCGGGACCACGGTGGGGCTCAACGGGGCATTTTCGGTCAACATACCCGAAGAAACCGGCGTGCTGGTCGTTTCCCGCATCGGCAATGAAACGGTCGAAGTTACCGTCCGCAAAGGCCAGGCGATCGACGTGGTGCTGGAAGAGGCCTCCTCGCAGATAGAAGACGTGGTGGTGGTCGGTTACGGTGTGCAGAAAAAGGCCTCCGTCACGGGCGCCATCTCGACGGTGGACCTCAATGAACTCCAGAAATCCACCATGCCCAGCCTGGCCACGGCATTGGCCGGGCATGTTTCGGGCTTGACCTCCTCCCAGATGGGCGGCGGCCAGCCGGGTATGGACGAGTCGACGATGTACCTGCGCGGAGCGGCCACGCTGAACGGCCAGAGCCCGCTCGTGCTTATCGACGGGGTGCCCCGCGACAACATCCGCACCATCGACCCCAGCGAAGTGGAGTCGGTCTCGGTGCTCAAGGACGCTTCGGCCACCGCGGTATTCGGGGTGCGCGGTGCCAACGGCGTGATCATCATTACCACCCGGCGCGGCAAGGAAGGCACGGCGAAGCTCTCGCTGAGCTACAACCAGACCTTCTCCTCGTTCGCCTACCAGCCCTCGCGCCTCCACTCGCTCGAATACCTCGATATGCGCAACCAGGCGCTGGGCAACGACGGACAGCCACTGATCAGCCAGGATATCATATCGATGTATGAAAATCCCTTGCAGGGCCTCGACCCCTCGGATCCCGACTACGCGTCCAAGGCGGCCGCACGCCAGCACCTCTACCCCGACAACGATCACTACCGGGCGTTGTTCAAAAAGTGGGCGCCCCAGATCAACGTCAACGCCAACCTGGCGGGCGGGACCGACCGCCTCTCCTACTTCGTCAACGCGGGCCTGATCAGCCAGGACGGCCACTTCAGGACCCAACCCAAGTCGACGCTCGGGTACGACCCCTCGTCGCGTATGCAGCGCTGGAGTTTCCGCTCCAACGTCGATTACCAGATTACCAAGAAGCTCAAGGCCTACCTTAACCTGGGCTCCTATATAGAGAAGGTGGGAATGCCCTCGATCGCGGTGTCGGGCAACAATCCCGCCCTGCTGACCAACATCATCTTCTTCAACAGCGCCCTCACCCCGCCGATCTCGCCGGGACCGACCACCATCGCCGGCCACGGGGCGCCCGCCGGGGCGACCCTCCTGCCAAACGACGTGTACGGCCAGCCGCTGATGGGCTGGAACGCTTATGAGTACGTCAACACGATGGGCTACACCGAGATGCTCAACTCGAACCTAAACTCCACCATCGGCATTGACTGGGACCTGGGCGCCATCACGAAGGGGCTCTCCTTTAAAGGCATGGTATCCTACGACTCCTATTCCTCCACCACCACGATCGGCAACTGCCGTACCCAGCGCTACGCCCTGCTTCCCGGCGCGGACGCCAATTCGTTCTCCTACATGCTCGACGACAGCCAGGTGTACACGCTGGTCCTGTACACCGGGGCATCCTCGTGGTACAAGATCAACGCCCAGGCCATTCTGATGTACAACAACTCATTCGGCAAGCACACCGTCGGGGGGACCATCGTGGCGCAACGCGACAACTGGGAGTCCGCCGGTGTGGATGATATGCCCTACAACGTGTTGGGGGTGGCCGGCCGCGTGACCTACAACTACGACAACCGCTATTTCGGCGAGTTCAACATGGGTTACAACGGTTCGGAACAATTCGCCCCCGGCAAGCGGTACGGATTCTTCCCGGCCGGGTCGCTCAGTTGGATCGTCTCCAACGAAAAATTCATGAGCGGCAGCAGGGTGCTGACCATGCTCAAGCTCAGGGCGTCGGCGGGTAAGGTCGGTAACGACAAACAGACCAACGCGGCCACAGGACTGGCCAATCGCTTCATGTACATGGACCAGACCGAAAGGATCGGCGGTGGGTACCTTCCCAGCCTGGGGCAGGGCCATACCATCAATGAAAAGCGTTTGGGCAACCCGAATCTGGTATGGGAGACGGCCACCAAATACAACGTCGGTGTGGACTTCGGCTTCTGGGGCCGCCTGACCGGGTCGGTCGACTTCTACCGCGAGTTCCGCAAGGATATCCTCATCCCCCGCCAGTCGGTCCCCTCGGTAATCGGCGTTCCTGCCAGTACCCTTCCCAGCGTGAACATCGCCCAGGTAAACAACCAGGGTGTGGACATGGAATTGGCATACAACCAGAGGATAGGCAAGGATTGGAATGTTACGGTGCGCGGAAACCTGGGCCTGAACAAGAACATGGTAATCTACGCCGACGAGGTGCCCCTGGGTGAGGACTACGCCTACCGCTGGCGCAGGACCGGCTACTCGCTGGGCCAGGACGGGCTGTTCGGCTACGTGATCGACCGTGCCAACAACGGGGGCTACTTTACCCCGGAGACCCTGGCAAGCAACACGCTGAACTACACGTTCGGCACCCCGAGGGTCGGCGACTTCATCTACAAGGACCTCAACGGCGACGGGGATGTCGACGAGGAGGACCTCGCCCCCCTGGGCACGGGCACCATTCCCCGCCGCACCTACGGCCTCTCGCTGAGTGCCCAGTACAAGAACCTGGACTTCTCTATCTTCTTCCAGGGCCTGGGCGGTTACTACGGGAACTACACGGTCAACAACGGCAACCAGGTCTTCGAGTACAACGTGGCGGGCACCTATTTCGACTACCACAAGAACGCGTGGACGCTCGAGCGCTGGGAGAACGGCGAAAAAATTACCTATCCCGCCCTCTCGACCAAAAGCAACACCAACCACAAAGCCAACTCCTTCTTTATCCAGGACAAGTCGTTCATCCGCTTGAAGAACATCGAGCTGGGGTACACGCTGCCCGAGAAATGGATGCGCAAACTGAACATCTCCAAAGCGCGCGTCTACGTGGGCGCCGAGAACCTGGTCACGTGGTCCAAGCTCGACATGGACCACCTCGACCCCGAGACCACCGACCCGATGGCCTATCCCCTGCTCAAGACCGTACGATTCGGTGTGAACGTATCCTTCTGACGGTAAAACATGGACTTTAAAAACAGCAAGAATATGAAATTCTCAAAGATATATGCGGTGTTTGCCGGGCTGATCCTGCTGGGGGGGACGATGAGTTCCTGCCAGGACGCGCTCGACGCTGCCCCGGACGGCTACCTCACGTTGGACGATATATTCAACGACAACGACCTGACCGGAGCCTACCTGAACAGTTGCTACGCCTACATTCCCGCCGGGGGCGTCAACTACTCCTACTGGCAGCGCGGGATCGTTACCTGGAGCGACGAGGCGTGGGACTCCGACCTCGCCCCGACCCTTCTGGCGTGGCGCTTCTACTCGGGCGACGCCTCTGCGACTTCCCACCCGGTGCTGGACAACAGCAACTACTGGGCTAACTACTGGGCCGCCATTCGCAAGTGCGCCGTCTTCCTCACGCGCATCGACGCCGCCAAAGTGACCGTCCCTTCGGACAAGCAGCGCTGGAAGGCGGAGGCCCATGTGCTCAGGGCGTTCTATTACAGTGAAATGCTGCGCTGGTTCGGTACCGGGCTGCCCCTGCTCAGTGACCCCCTCTCCCTGGAGACGGACTTCAGCAAGCTGACCAAGGAGTCCTATTACCAGACCGTGCAGTTCGTGATCCAGGATTGCAACGCGGCGCTGTCGATCTCCGACCTGCCGTGGCGCATTACCACCGACGCCGAATACTCGCGCGTGACCAAGGCGATGGCCGAGGCCATCAAGGCGCGCATCATCGTCTACGCGGCCAGCCCCCTCTACAACGAGGGCCAGAATTACTGGGAAGAGGCCTACACGACCGCCAAACAATCGGTCCAGAACCTCAAGAACAACGGCTACAAGCTCTACGACCAGGTCAACTACGGGAGCGTTTACAAGCAGGCCAATGCCTATTTGCCCGACGATTACGCGGCCCTGTACAACGAGTATTTCACCCAGAACCCGCAATACAGCGCCTCCCCGGCAGACAGGGAGACCATCTACTTCAACCACGCCTCCCAGGAGGGTACATTCAACGTGGAAGGCATCGGCGCGGGCGCGCTCAAATCGGGCGCCAACCCCTCGCAGGAGATGGTCGACGCCTACGAGACCACCGACGGGGAGCCGGTGCTCGACCTCTCCAGCCCCTACACGGACGCCCAGCACATGGTGCCCAACTACAACGCGGCCAACATGCTCTACGACGCGGCCGACCCCTACGCCAACCGCGACCCAAGGTTCTACGCCTCGATCTATTACAACGGTTCGAAAAGGTATTGCTTCTGGGCCAACACCGAGCTGCCCTCCTCGGTGGAGAACTATCCGGGGGATCCGGGCGAGCGCACCCGCGTGATCAACACCTATCCCCAGGACACTTATTCGGGCTGGTCGAAAGACGCGGGCAGCAGGACCCTGACGGGTTACTACAACCGCAAGTTCTTGCACCCCTTCGCCGACAAGACCAACGGGATCGCGGGGGCTTACTTCAAGATGTTCCGCCTGGCCGAGGCCATCCTCAATTACGCCGAAGCCGCTGCCGAGGCGGGCCACTACCCCGAGGCGCGCGCGGCGCTCAACGAGATCCGCAGCCGCGTGAACATGCCCGATGTGCCCACCGATCTGACCGGCAACGACCTGATCCTGCGCGTACGCAACGAGCGCCGCGTGGAGCTGGCCTTCGAGGGATTCCGCTACTACGACGTAAGGCGCTGGGCGGACCCCCAGGGCGATCTGTCCAAGACCGACCGCTACGTTACCGGGATCGATCCCGCCCGCGTATCGGACGGCGTGTTTACCTACACCCGCAGGGCGATACCCTATTCGCGCAGTTGCTACCAGAGCAAATACCTGCGCTTGCCCATTCCCGCCTCGGACGCCGAGCTGCTGGAGCAACTGACGGGTAACAAATGGCAGAATCCCGGATGGTAGTCCCGGATAACCAGAGTACTTCGTGCATTAATCGAATACGAACTATGAAACATACATTGCGATTCATCACAACGATCAGTATATGCCTGCTATTCGGGTTCGAGGCCCTCGCGCAGGAACCGAAGGCCACCGGACAAACGGATGCCGCCCCGCAAAGCGAGGAGAACGGCGAGGGGGACCAAAAGGTCTTCCTGGGCCACACCACGCAGCTCAAAAAAGAGGTCTCGGGCGCCGTCTCCACCGTTACGGGGGACGAGCTGGCCAAATCGCCCGTGCCCAACCTCTCGATGGCGTTGGCGGGCAGGCTCCAGGGGCTTTTCTCCCAGGAGACCTACTCCGAGCCGAGCCGCACCAACACGGCGCTGTATGCCCGCGGGATCTCCTCCATCCGCGCCAACCAGCCCATCGTGGTCATCGACGGGATGGTGGTCAGCCACAACACCATCGAAACTTTCGACTACATCAGCGCCGAAGAGGTCGAGTCGGTTACCCTGCTCAAAGATGCGGCTTCGCTGGCCATCTACGGCATCCAGGGGGCGGACGGTGTGTTGGTGATCACCACCAGGCGCGGCACGAAGGGCCCGATGAAGATCGGCATCATGGTCGACCAGACCTTCGAGCAGATGGGCACCAAGCCGACGTTCTACAACTCGTGGGATTACGCCTCGATGCGCAACCAGGCGGCCGCGAACGACGGACTGGGGGCGAACTACTACTTCACCGACGACCAGATCGCGGGCTTCCGCGCCGGTTCGGACTACTATTCGAACAACAACTGGAGGGATATGTTCCTCAAGGACGTAAGCAGCATGCAGCGCGTCGGGGTCAACCTCTCCGGCGGTACGGACAAGATGCGCTACTTCTCCAACGTGAACATGCTGCACCAGGGGAACTACTACAAGGGCCTCGACCAGGAAGATTACAACTCCAAGAACCAAAGCCTCTGGGTCAACTTCCGGTCGAACGTCGACATGAAGATCAACAAGTACCTGACCAGCTCGTTGCGCCTGGCGGGTAACGTGAAGCGTGAGAAGACCCCCGGCACCTATTTCCTGGGCGACGTTTACCAGACCCTGTTCCCGATCCCCTCGACCGTTTACGGCCCTGTCACGCCCGACGGCGGGGTGGTGGTAACCGACAAGATCCAGGGCACACCCTACGGGCTTTTGAACCGCTCGGGTTTCAACAACTACACGGTCACCAACATCTACGGCCAGTTCGCCCTGAACCTCGACATGAGCTTTTTGGCCGAGGGCCTGAGCATGGGCGGCTCGTTCGCCTACCACACTAATTCGGTCAACGGCCTGGGTCCGTGGCAGACCTACTCGAAGTGGATCCGTACCGGCGACTACAACGCATTGGACTTCACGCAGTACGGCACCGACACCGACTCCCCGCTGGTTTACGCCAAGTCGTCGGGCATGTACTCCCAGATTACCTACCAGGGCAATTTGAGCTATGAGCGCACCTTCAACCGCGACCACCACCTCCATGCGATGGCCTACATCAACTACCAGGACTTCAACATGGCCGGCGTGACCCTGCCCTCACGCAGGGTGGTCAGCGGGGCAGAAGTGACCTACAACTACGCGGACCGCTACCTGGTCAAGTTCAACGCGGGCTACTCCGGCTCGGAGCAGTACGCACGCGACCAGCGCTTTGTCTTTACCCCGGCGGCTTCGGCGGCGTGGGTGGTCACGGGCGAGCCCTTCATGCAGTCGGTCAAGTGGCTCGACCTGCTCAAGATCCGCGCCTCGTACGGCAAAACCGCCACCGAGAGGTCCGGCCTGGCCAGGTACGCCTACTCGGACAACACCCGGGTTAATTTCGGCGGGTTGATCCCTTCGCTCAGCTACATCGTGACCGAAAACCTGACAGGCAGCCCGGGCATCGCCCCCGAGATCTCCAAAAAGCTCGACGTGGGCGCGGACATCGGCATTTTCAACGGCTTCTCGCTTACCTTCGACATCTTCGACGACAGGATGGACAACATGGTCATCAGTTCGAGCGGCGAGGTCCCCACCTACCAGGGCGTGCCCCAATACAACCTGCCCTCGACCAACACCGGCAAGTTCCAGAACCAGGGCTACGAGATCGGCCTGGCCTACACCAAGGCCGTGAACAGTGAGCTGGAATTCAGCCTGGGCGGTTCGATGCTCTATGCAAAGAACAAGGTCATCGTCGGCGGGGAGACCATCAAGAACACCGATTACGCCTTCCGCTACTGGCAGAACGGCTACTCCTACGGACAGGAGTTCGGTTACATTGTCAACTACGACAACGGCAACGGCTACTACAACTCCGCCGAGGAGATCGCCAACGACGGGTTGGCATACCAGATCGGCACCCCGCGCGTGGGCGATCTGCGCTACAAGGACCTGAACGACGACGGGATCATCAACGAGAAGGACAAGGCCCCCATCGGAACCGGCTCGGTGCCCCGTTACACCTATTCGGTCACGGGCCAGGTCCGTTACAAGGCGTTCGATTTCAGCTTTATGCTGCAGGGCGTAAGCAAGTATTCGAGCGTGTACAGCGGGGCCGGGGTCTATGAGTACGACTACGACGGCGTGTTCGGCTCGCTGCACAGCAACGCCTGGACCGCCGAGCGTTACGCCTCAGGCGAGAAGATTACCTACCCGGCGCTCGCGACACAGAAGAACTCCAACCACGAATCGAGTGACTTCTTCCTCTACGACCGCTCCTACCTGCGGTTGAGGTACGTCGAGCTGGGCTACACGCTGCCCGTCAAATGGAGCAGCGCCATCTCGGCCGACAAGATGCGCTTGAGCGTGAGCGCCCACAACCTCTTTACGTGGGACAAGATGAAGAGCGACGATTTCGGTCCCGAGGGGAGCTACGCCTCGGTTCCGGCCTACCGCTTCTATAACATTAAGTTGAGCATGAATTTCTAAGCCGTAAAAGCCATGAAAAAACACATAATACACCTTTTGGCCCTCTGCCTGGCTTTCGCTTCGGTCTCGTGCAACGAGCTGTTGGATATGCAGTCCGACGGGCGCATATCGCTGGATGAAGCGTTCGAAACCCGCATGGGCGTGATGGGTTACCTCAACTCGTGCTACGGCTACTGCCCGGCGCCTTACATGGACAGGGCGGCCTTGAGCGACGAGGCGCAGAGCGCCGACGACGTAACCCCCGGTTCCAGGTTCTCGATGTGGTACTCCGACGCGGTAACCGCGGCCAACTTCACGGCCAGCTCGCCCGAAGGGGCCAATGTCAACGCATGGAGCAACCTGTACGCCGGCATACGCAAGTGCAACGTCTTTTTGGAGAACAGCGCTAAGGTCGACCTGGCCCTGATCCGCTCCAACGCCGACGAGATGGCCGGATGGAGGGCGCAGGCCTACGCCCTGCGCGCGCTCTACTACCTGCAACTGGTCAAGCGCTACGGCGCGGCGCCCATCCTGACCGAGGCCTACGACGAGAATCACGATTACTCCACCGATAAAAGGCAGTCCTTCTCGGCGGTGGTTACCCAGATACTTGCCGATTGCGACGAAGCGCTGTCGGCCTCCGAGACCGCGTTCGGCTGGGGCGTACCCACCGCCTCATTCGGGATCATGACCCGCGCGGTCCCCTACGCCATCAAGTCGCAGGCCGTGACCTACGCGGCCAGCAAGGCGTGGACGGACGGCACCTACACCTGGCAGGACGCGCTGGATATCAACGCCGTGGCGTTGGGCCAACTCCTGGCCAACGACTACTCGCTATTCGACGCGCAGCCCACCGACGACGCGGCGCAAAATCCTTACGCCCTCTACTTTATTACCTCCTCGAACGACCAGCGTTCGGTGGACAAAGAGACCATCTACCAGGCAGGGAACCAGATGCAGGTATGGCGCAACGCTGGCTTCCCGACCACGATCGGGATGGTGAATTCCGGCCCCTGCCCCTCGCAGGAGCTGATCGACGCCTACCAGACCAAGGACGGCCAGCCGGTGCTCAACCTGGCCGACCCGTACAGCGACGCGCGCCACCTGCAACCCAATTACAACGCGGCCAACACGCTCTACAACGCGGCCGACCCCTACGCCAACCGCGACCCGAGGTTCTACGCCTCGATCTACTACAACGGTTCGGACCGTGCGCTGGGCGCCGCGGAGCCGGGGGAAAGCTACCCGCTGACCCACACCGGGGAGCGCGCCAACATCAATATGATAGTCGAACCTCCCGCAGACCCCCGTTTGGTCATGTTGTTCACGGGATCACCCCCGTATATGGGCTTCACGGCAGAGGGTTTCCCTTCGTCGATCGACTGGGATAAGAATCCCCAGATCTATTTCTCGTTCGATTACCACTCCAACGACGCGTTTCCGTTCACTGGCGGCGGAATCGCCTTCAGGCAGGCGGCTACCGGAGCGCCTGATATGAGCAAGCTTTTCTTTTTCGATTTTCCCCAACGTATGCCGGGTGATGGCGAAGGCCTGTCGCATATACCTTTCAAGGCGCCGGATATGGCCCAGTTCATGCAAACCAATTACCCTGATTGGGATGGTTCGACCGGCACATTCTTTTTCATTCCGTTCATCGATCCCGACCCCGTGGGATACGGTAACAGGTACTTGGACATCATTAACCTGAAAATCACGATCGTAGAGGAGACACAAGACGATCCCTTCCAGCCGATCTACACCTACGTGGGAGCGCCCGAAGGCATTTCGACCAACGACGCGCGCCACACCCGCACGGGCTACTACATGCGCAAGTTCCGCAACTGGCGCTCCAGCAACTCCAACAACGCCGACGGGGCCATCCGCCTGTTGCGCCTGGGCGAGATGATCCTCAACTTCGCCGAATCGGCCTACCAGGCCCAGGGCGCGGACGTGCAGGTCAACATCGGCGGGGGCAGGACGCTCAGCGCCCTGGACGCGGTCAATATGGTGCGCAGCAGGGCCGGGATGCCCGACCTGGCGGCGGGCCTGGGCAAGGATGAGTTCGAAAGACTCTACCGCAACGAGCGCCGCGTGGAGCTCGCCTTCGAGGAGCACCGCTACTTCGACGTGCGCCGCTGGGGCATCCTGGGCGCCACGGACCGCTACGTGACCGGCATGAGGATCACAAGGAACGGCGAGGACGACTACTCCTACGAGCGCATCGGCTTCTCGCGCGGGAACTGGAGGAGCAAATACATGCTCTACCCCCTCGACCCGGAAGAGGTCAACAAGATGATCAAGGCGACCGGCACCGACTGGCAGAACCCGGATTGGTAAACGCCACCCGCCCCTGTCCGGCGGGACGGGATGGAACGAGAGTCCCGTCCCGCCGGATCATGGTCGAACGTTCACGGATATTTTGAAATGAAACGAATACTGCTTATCCTGACCCTCTTTCTGGTCGCCTGGCCCTCTTTCGCCCGCACGCAGCGGACGTTGGAGAGCGGCTGGAGATTCTCGCGCACCGACGACCCGAACGCCAGCACCCCGCACTTCGACGACGGGGGGTGGCAAAAGGTGACCGTGCCCCACGACTGGGCGATCTACGGGCCGTTCGATTTGAACAACGACCCCCAGTTCGTGGCCATCTCGCAGGACGGCGAAACCGCCGCCTCGATGAAGCCCGGGAGGACGGGGGGGCTGCCCTTCGTGGGGACCGGATGGTACAGGCTGGGGTTCGACGCGGAGGATTTCGGGCCCGGCAAGCGGGCGGAGATCCTCTTCGACGGGGCGATGAGCAACGCGCAGGTCTGGGTCAACGGCCAACCTGTCGGGCGCTGGGCTTACGGGTACAGTAGTTTCCATTTCGATATCACGCAACTGCTCAAAGAGAAAGATAACATCTTGGCTATCAGGTTGGAGAATTACCCCGAATCGTCGCGGTGGTATCCCGGCGCGGGGTTGTACCGCAATGTGCACCTGATCGTGACCGACGAGGTGCGTATCCCCGTCTGGGGAACGTACCTGACCACGCCCCAGGTTCATGCGGATTATGCGAAGGTCAGGTTGTGCGCGAGCGTCGAATATCCGGGAGACCTGCCTGCGGATCTGACGCTTAAAACCGTCATTAAAGATTCGCAGGGAAGCGTCGTGGCCGAGGCGAAGACCGCGCTCACGGCGTACGACGGGGATGCGTTCGAGCAGGACTTCGTCGTTGAGTCCCCCGCGCTCTGGTCGCCCGAAAGCCCGGCCCTCTACACGGCCGAATCGGAGCTGCGGCTGGCCGGGGAGTTGAAAGACGCCTGTTCGACCCGCTTCGGGATCCGCAAGCTGGAGATCGTCCCCGGCAAAGGGATGTACCTCAACGATCGGCTGGTCAAATTCAAAGGCGTATGCCTGCACCACGACCTGGGGCCGTTGGGCGCGGCGATCAATGTGAGCGCGTTGCGCCGCCAGCTCTCCATCATGAAGGAGATGGGGGCCAACGCCGTGCGCACGGCCCACAACATGCCCGCCCCGGAGTTGGTGCAACTGTGCGACGAGATGGGCCTGATGGTCATGGTCGAGAGCTTCGACGAGTGGAAAGAGCCCAAGATGAAGAACGGCTACCACCTCTACTTCGACGAGTGGGCCGAAAAGGATATGGTCAATGCCATCCGCAGCTTCCGCAGCAACCCCTCGGTTGTGATGTGGTGCATCGGCAACGAGGTGCCCGACCAGAGCAGCTACGCGGGGGCCAGGATCGCCCGTAGGCTCAAGGATATCTGCCGCCGGGAGGACCCGACCCGCTACGTGACCATGGGCATCGACCGGGTGCAGGACGCCATCGACACCCATTCGGCGGCCATTATGGACGCGGTGGGATTCAATTACCGCACCCACCTCTACAAGTCGGCGTACGAGCAGCTTCCCCAGGAGATCCTGATGGGCTGCGAGACCGCGTCGACCTTCTCCTCGCGGGGGACCTACCACTTCCCGGTGGAGAGGAGCGTCAACAAGGTCCGCGGGGACAACCAGTCGTCGGGCTACGACCTGGATTGCGGAAGCTGGTCCAACCTGCCCGAGGACGATTTCGTGCTGCACGACGACTACCCGTGGTGCATCGGCGAGTTCGTCTGGACAGGCTTCGACTACCTAGGAGAGCCCACCCCCTACCACGAGGTGTGGCCCAACCACAGCTCGCTGTTCGGGATCGTGGACCTGGCCGGGTTGCCCAAGGACCGTTACTGGCTCTACCGGAGCCACTGGAGGCCCGAAGAACAGACCCTGCACGTGTTGCCCCATTGGACCTGGCCGGGCAGGGAGGGGGAGACGACCCCGGTGTTCGTCTACACCAACCACCCCTCGGCCGAGTTGTTCATCAACGGCAAGAGCCAGGGACGGATATACAAGGATGAGTCCATGACCGAGGCCGCGACCGACAATGAACAGGCCACGCGGGAGCTTTCGCGCCAGAAGCGCTACCGGTTGATGTGGATGGACGTGAAATACGAGCCGGGCACGCTCCGGGTGGTCGCCTACGACAAGAACGGCGATCCGGCGGCGGAGAAAGAGGTGCACACCGCCGGAAAGCCCCACCGGATCGAACTTTCGGCGGACCGGACGGCGATCGACGCCGACGGTAAAGACCTTTCTTTCGTGACGGTCAGCATGGTGGATAAAAATGGGTACCTTTGTCCTGACGCCGACCTTCAGATGACGTTCCGGGTATCGGGAAGCGGAGTTTTCCGCGCCGCCGCAAACGGCGACCCGACCTGCCTCATGCCTTTCCACCTGCCACAGATGAGCCTGTTCAAAGGGCAGCTCGTCGCCATTGTGCAGGCGGGGCAAAAGCCCGGGAAGATCATGCTGGAGGTCTCCGCAAAAGGAGTACCCAGGGCAAGGATCGACCTTGCCGCAAAATAATCCGTTATGAAAAAGACCGTACAACTGCTATCCCTGTGGGCCCTTACCCTGCTGCTGAGCTGCAACAAGGGCCAAAACGCCGATCTTCCGCTCGAAAAGGTGCGGGAGACGTTTCAGCAACTCCCCGAAAAGACCCAGATCGCCGTTTACTGGTACTGGATCTCGGACAACATCTCCGAGGAGGGGGTAATCAAGGACCTCGAATCGATGAAAGAGGCGGGCATCAACCGGGCTTTCATCGGCAACATCGGACTTGACGACATCACATACGGGGAGCACAAGATCCTCTCGGAGGGGTGGTGGAAGATCATGCACGCGGCCCTGAAAAAGGCCTCCGAACTGGGCATCGAGATCGGGATCTTCAACTCCCCCGGCTGGAGCCAGTCGGGCGGCCCGTGGGTCAGGCCCGAGCAGAGTATGCGCTATTTGGCCTCCTCCCGGACGGTGGTCGAAGGCCCGGCGGCCTTTAGCGAAAAATTGCCCGAAGCGGGCCCCGGGGCGCAGGATGTACGCGTAATCGCCTATCCGGCGTATGGAGCCGCCGAGACCGTCACCGCCAGCGTACTTAAAACCCACGGCGGGGAGTTGAACCTGGATATGCCCGTTACCGGGAGTGTCCCCATGCGCAGCCTTGTGATCCGGCTTGACCGTCCCTATTTGACCACGGCGTCGATCTGCGCCAAAGTGGACGGGGAGTACCGGTCGGTAAAGGATATTGTCATCGACCGCAGCAATTTGCAGCTCAACGTGGGCTTCGACCCGATGGCCCCCATCGTGATCTCGCTGCCCGAGCTGGACGCGACCGCCTGGCGTTTGGCGATCCCCGCACCGGGCGACGCGGGCATCGAGGCCGTGCTCAGTTCCGATCCCCTGGTGGAGCGCTACCCTGAGAAGTCGCTGGCCAAGATGTTCCAGACCCCGCTTCCCATGTGGGGCGACTATTTGTGGGAGGCCCAGCCCGTCCTTCCCGAAGGCGGCCTTGCCGTCGATCCGGCCAAAGTGATCGACCTGACGGACAAATTCAAGGACGGCGTCCTGGATTGGGACGTGCCCGGGGGCAGGTGGGTGATCCTGCGCACGGCCATGCGCTCGACCACGGTCACCAACGGCCCGGCCAGTCCCGAGGGGCGCGGCCTGGAGATCGACAAGATGAGCAAGCAACACGTGGCCAGCCACTTCGACGCCTTTATCGGCGAGATCATGCGCCGCGTCCCGGCCGGGGACCGCACCACGTTCAAAGTGGTGGTGCAGGACAGCTACGAGACCGGGGGGCAGAACTGGACCGACGATATGGAGCAGCGTTTCAAAGAGGTGTACGGCTACGACCCGGTACCCTACCTGCCCGTGCTTTACGGTACGGTGGTGGGCAGCCAGGATCTTTCCGACCGCTTCCTTTGGGATTTGCGCCGTCTGGTCGCCGATAGGGTCGCCTACGACTACGTGGGGGGGCTGCGCGAGATCAGCAACAGGCACGGGTTGAAGACCTGGCTCGAAAACTACGGCCACTGGGGTTTCCCGGGCGAGTTTCTGATGTACGGCGGCCAATCCGACGAGGTGGCGGGCGAGTACTGGAGCGAGGGCTCGCTGGGCGACATCGAGAACCGGGCGGCATCCTCCTGCGCCCACATCTACGGCAAACGCCAGGTCTGGGCCGAGTCCTTCACGGCGGCGGGCGGCGGCTTTAACCGCTACCCCTACCGGATGAAACAGCGCGGCGACCGCTTCTTTACCGAGGGGATCAACAGCAATTTGCTGCACGTCTACATCCAGCAGGCCTATGAAGACCGCGATCCGGGCATGAGCGCCTGGTTCGGGAACGAGTTCAACCGCAAGAACATCTGGTACAGCCAGATCGATTTGTTTATAGAATACCTCAAGCGCGCCAACTTCATGCTCCAACAAGGGCAATATGTGGCCGACGCGGCCTATTTTATCGGCGAGGACGCCCCGAAAATGACCGGGATACGCGACCCCGAACTCCCTGCGGGCTACTCTTTCGACTACATCAACGCGGAGGTTTTGATGAAGTACGCGTCGGTGCGCGACGGCAAGCTGTCGCTTCAAAGCGGCATGGAATACAGCGTGCTGGTGCTGCCCAAACTCAAGACCATGCGCCCCGAAGTGGCCGCCAAAATACGCGACCTGGTCCGCGAGGGCCTGGTGGTCCTCGGGCCCGCGCCGGAGAGCTCGCCGAGCCTGGCCGGGTACCCCGAAGCCGACAAAAAAGTACAGCGAATCGCCGCCGAAATGTGGGCGGATATGGGCGCCGGGGGCAACCGCTCCTTCGGCAAGGGCCGGGTGTTCAATGACGGGAACTCGATGCAGGATGTCTTCGCGGCCCTCTCGGTCGGGCCCGATTGCGATGTGAAAGGGGATGACGTACAAATCCTATTCATCCACCGCGCGCTGAAGGACGGGGATGTCTATTTTATCTCCAACCAACAGGAGCGCAAAGTGAATTTCCACGCGACTTTCCGCAACGCGCAGGGTACACCCGAGCTGTGGGACGCATTGAACGGCGAGTGCAGGCTGTTGCCCGATCACCAACGCGACGGCCAGAGCGTGACCATGCCTTTGGAGCTCGAGGCGTGGGGCAGCGCGTTTATCGTCTTCGACAGGAAGGCCGGATCCGGTGCCGCTTCGCAGGACGGGGGCAATTTCCCCGCGGGCGAGGTGATGGCCGTGGTCGAAGGGCCGTGGGAGGTGGCATTTACGGGCATGGACGCTCCCGCGCCGGCCGTTTTCGAAACGTTGATAGACTGGAAAGACTCGGCCGATCCCCTGATCCGCTACTTCTCGGGCACGGCGCGCTACAAAACGACCTTTGACCTGCCTTCCATCCCCGCCCGCGACGCCTACATCGACCTGGGCAAGGTAATGGTCATGGGCAAAGTCTACGTCAACGGCCACTACGCGGGCGGCGCATGGACCTGGCCCTACCGGGTGAACGTCTCCCAATGGCTCGCCCAAGGGGAGAATACCCTCGAGGTCGAGGTGGTCAACAACTGGATGAATAAACTGATAGGCGACCAGCAGTTGCCTGAAAGCCAAAGAAAAACATGGACCCCTGTCAATCCCTGGACAGCCTCTTCCGGGTTGCAGTCGTCGGGTTTGCTCGGGCCGGTGCAGTTGCTCTTTTTCGATTACTCTAATATTTAAATCGTAATACCATGAGGAAGCTAAGTTTTGTGTTTTCGGTGTTCAGCCTGCTGCTGGCAACCGTTGCGTGCGGTAAGGAGAACGGTGAGGGCGCCACGGGCGGCAACAACGCCAAAGTCGCCGTAACGGGCGTGACGCTGCCTGCGGCAACGGCTATCCCGGTGGGCGGAAGCACAAAACTTACCGCTTCCGTTTTGCCGGCCAATGCGACGAACGCCGCGGTAACCTGGACCAGGCTCAACGGCACGGGCTCGGTGTCGGTGGATGCCGAAGGAAACGTGACCGGCGACGGCGCGGGGAGCGCGAAAGTTACCGCCACGACCGTCGACGGCAGCTTCAAAGCGGTTTGCAACGTAACCGTCGATGCGGCCCTGGTCGCCGTGACCGGCGTGTCGATCCCCGAAACGCTCAGCGTGGGCGTGGGCGGGAGCATGAAACTCCCCGCCACCGTGCTTCCCGCCGACGCATCCAACAAGCAGGTAACCTGGTCGGCGGCCAACGGGACCGGGTCGGTAACTGTGGACACGGAGGGCAACGTCACGGGCCGGAGCGCGGGCACGGCGACCGTAACCGCGACCACCGTAGAGGGCGGCTTCACGACGAGCTGCACCGTAACGGTCGGCGCCGCCACCGTCGCGGTAACGGGCGTGACACTGCCCCAAACGCTGGACGTCCCCCTGGGCGGGAGCGTCAAACTCACGGCGAGCGTGCTTCCCGCAGGCGCCACCAACAGCCTGGTAACCTGGTCGCGCACCAACGGCACGGGCTCGGTAAGCGTGGACTCCGAGGGCAACGTGTCGGGCCTGGGCGCGGGCACGGCGACGGTTACCGTGACCACCGTCGAGGGCGGCTTTACGGCGAGCTGCGCCGTCACGGTAAGCGCGGTAGCCGACGTTACAGGCAAATACTACTTCAGCAGCTCGGCCGGGTCGGACTCCAACACCGGGAAATCGCCCTCCAGCCCGTGGCAAAACCTGTCGAAGATCAACGGCACGACCTTTATGGCGGGCGACTCGATCTTCCTCAAAAGCGGGGATGTGTGGACCGGGCCTTTCGAATTCGTCTCCAAATTCACGGGCACGGAGCAAAACCCCATCGTGATCACATCCTACGGTGCGGGCAACAAGCCCCGCATTACCGCCACGGGCGGCACGGCGGTGCTGACCGTCGCCAACTCCGACTACCTGAAGATAAAGAACATCGAGGTGGGCCCGGGCAACGCCTACGGGCTGTTGTGCGGGATCAACGACAGGCGGGACCACAGCCACATTACCGTCGAGGAGGTCCATGTCCGCGATTTGCCCGCCGCCGGGATCTGGTTCATCGCCGACAACAACACCAACAGGAGCAACGACGTGGTCATAAAGAACTGCACGGCCGACAAAGCCGAGTACCTGTTCGCCATAACGGCGGGCGACAACCTGCAGATCTCCGGTTGCACCGCCACGAATTGCGGGTACGGCGGTTTTTCGCTCATATCGGTCAATGGCGGCAGCCTGGACAACTGCAAGGTGTCGAATTGCGGCACGGGCAACTATCTGAACGGGGCCTGCGGGATCTTTCTGGGCATTACCGAGGACTTTTTGATCAGCAACACCGAGGTCTGCTACCAGAAGCGCCAGGGCACGAACCCCGACGCGGAAGCCATCGACTTCGAGCGCGACTGCCACCGCGTGACGGTCAGGGGTTGCAACCTGCACCACAACGACGGCGGCGCGATGATGTTCTTCGACAGCGGTTCGAGCACCCAGGTAAACTCCTCCTGCGTGGTCGAGAACACCGTTTTCGACAACAACGGCGCCAACGCATTCAACCCGCGCGGCTTCGAGATCCATTACACCGCCCTGATCAACAACAACAACGGGATCATCCGCAACAACACCTTCAAATTGCGCGACGGCTGGGGGATGATCACGACCGTTGACCCCTCCGTGACCGTATCGGGCAACAAGGACGGCAGCGGCAACGCGTTGCCGCAGGCCCCCGCGGCGCAGGCCGCCCCGGTATTCAAAAACGCCGGGTTCGAGGACTTCGCCCTGGCCAACGGCCAATACCTCTACTGGGCGCCGACCCAGGGCGCGTGGACTTTCCGAGGCAACGGGGGCGTCTCCACCTATGGCGCCGACTTCAGCCTCCCCTCCTCGGGCCTGGTGGGCAGGCAGGCCGCTTTCCTCCAGGGAGCGGGAATGGTCATGTCGCAGGCCGTCAACCTCAACGCCGGAAGCTACAAGATCTCTTTTGCGGGCGCTTACCGCTCCACGGGCGCGGCGCTCGGCGTGGAAATCTACGTGGACGGCGTCCAGGTCGGATCGACCCTGACGCCCGCAGGCGCGACCGGTTTCAATACTTTGACCAGCAGTGCGTTCTCCGTGGCCTCGGGCCTGCACTTGGTCGAGTTCAGGTCCAGCGGATCGTCGGGCGACAGGACGGTGTATATCGACGAGGTCAAGATCACGGCCCAGTAAACGCAGACAAAACATGACAAGGTTCATACCCTTTATATTCAGCCTGCTGCTGCTGACCGGCGCTTCATGCGGAGAAAAAGAGGGCGACCCTGCCAACAGCAGCGGCAAGGTCGCCGTGACGGGAGTGACCCTGCAACCGACGTTGAGCCTCCCCGTGGCCGGCAACGCGAAACTTACCGCTTCGATTTTACCCGCCGACGCCACCGACAAGTCCGTGACCTGGTCGAGACTCAACGGGACGGGGTCGGTTACGGTGGATGCGGAAGGGAACGTGACCGGCGAGGGCGAGGGCACGGCCACCGTTACCGCGACCACCGTGGACGGAGGTTTTAGGGCGAGTTGCACCGTGACGGTAACCTCCGTGCCCGACGCGGCGGGGAAATACTATTTCAGCAGCTCGGCCGGGTCGGATTCCAACAGCGGGAAGTCGCCTTCCAGTCCGTGGCTGAGCCTGTCGAAGATCAACACCACGGCCTTCGCGCCGGGCGACACGATCTTTCTTAAGTCAGGGGATATGTGGAGCTCCTCCACGGGCTTTTCGTTTACGGGCAAACTCTCCGGGAGCGTCCAAAACCCCATAGTGATCACCTCTTACGGCGCAGGCAACAAACCCAACATCCGATCGACCGGCGGCGAGGCCGCGCTGGGCATTCACGACACGGACAACCTGCACATCAAAAACCTCGACATAGGCCCGAGTTCCAGCTACGGGTTGTTGTTAAAGGACACAGACGGCCGCGACCACAGCGGTATCCGCATCGAGAATGTGGATTTCCACGATATGCCCGACACCTACCCCGGGATCTATTTCACCATATCGGGCACCTACGGATTCACGGGCGTCGACGTGGCGGGGTGTACGGCCACCAGGACGGGCTATCTTTTCGCCACGCAGGGCAACCGCGACCTGAACATTTCGGATTGCAGGGCGGTCGATTGCGCCATGGTCGGCATCTCGCTGGTGCAGGTCACGGGCGGGACCATCGACAACTGCTACGTCTCGGGGTGCGGCACCATCAGTCTGCCGCAGGGGAGTTGCGGGATATTCCTGGGTATTGTCGATGACATCCTGATTACCGGTACCGAGGTCTGCAACCAGCACCGCCACGGCACCGACCCCGACGCGGAAGCCATCGACTTCGAGCGCGACTGCTACAATGTGACGGTCAGGGATTGTTATCTGCACGACAACGACGGCTGCGCGATCATGTTCTTCGACAGCGGCAGCCCCACCCAGGTAAACAGGGGGTGTGTGATCGAGAACAACGTTTTCGAGAACAACAGCAAAAACGCCTACTCGCCGTATGGCCTGGAGATCAATTTTACCAGCCCGGGCAACAACAACGACGGGATCATACGCAACAACACGTTCAAATTGCGCCCCGGTTTCGGCTTCATTACCACGGTCGATCCTTCGGTAAGCGTTACGGGCAACGTGGACGGCAACGGCAACGCCCTGGCACTGGCTCCCCCGGCTCAAACCCCGCCGGTATTCCAAAACGCCGGTTTCGAGAGCGTCGCCATCGCCAACGCGACCTACTCCTCCTGGGCACTGACCAACGGCACGTGGACGTTTCGCGGCCACTCGGGGATCGCCACGCCGGGGAGCGGATTCAACGTCCCGGCCACCAACCTCATGGGCCGCCAGGCAGCCTTTATACAGGCCTCGGGGAACATCTCCCAACACATCAACCTTGCGGCGGGGAGCTACCGGATCTCCTTTCTGGGGGCCAACCGCAGTTCGTCGCTTAATTCGATCAAAGTGCTGGTCGATGGCATACAGGCAGGATCGGTCATAACGCCCGCAAGCGCAAGCAGGTTCGATACCTACACCACCTCGGCGTTTACCGTGGCCGCGGGCCTGCACCTGGTCGAGTTTTGGGGGACCTCCACGGACGACGTTTCCGTATTCCTGGACGAGATACGCATAGAAGCGGCCCTGTAAAGGGAGAATTGACCGGGATACCAAAAAAACTGAACAGAACGCGGCTCCGGAATAGGGTGGAAACGCTCTAAATTTGCTCTGTAACTCAGTAAATCATAACCGTTAAAATATGAAAAAAATGAGACGAGTGCATTTCTTCCCGGCGGTGTTTTTGGTTTGCGCGGCACTGTTCAGCGGATGCAGCGGCGAGCCGGAGATCAACGCCCCGGTTACCATCCCGGTCACCCCGGTAATCACATCCAATGTGACCGACGGGGACGGCGATCCGGTCTGGACCATCCAGTACAACGGCAAATCGCCCTACTCGGTAAGTGTGACCGTGGCCAGCAATACCAATATGCGGTCGTTGACCGTCACACAGAAGCTCAACGGCGTGACCACTCCCGTGGAGACCGTCACCACCTTTACCAACCCGAGGAAATACACCTTCGAGGGGCTGTTCGAGGTCCCCAGGGGGGAGACCCGATTGGAGATCATCTTTACCGCCCTCCACGTAAAGGATATGTCGGTCACCGAGACCTTTATCCTGACCAGGCCCGCGGAGCTTATCGTCCCGGTCGACCAGGCCCTTTTGATCGACGCCATGGCGGGGGCCTACGCCGATTTCCTGCAAGACGGAACGATGCCCCAGAGCATCACCGTCGACGGGGAGACACTCAGTAAAACGGCCTATGTGGAGGCCTCTTTGAAGGCGTACCTCAACCTGTATAACGGGAGCAGCGACCCGGTTTCCTACACCGAGATCGAAGGGCCCGCCAACCCGGGCGACGACAGCTACGTGCCGGTCCAGCTCTCCAAGGTGGTGTTGGCAGGCATCGCCACATTGCAACTGGGCAACTCGTACGACAACGGGATCTTCGCCAACAACGTCGGCCCGGCAGTCGTCGGCGCGGGCAACGGCAACCTCTCCTACGACCGCATGGCCGTGGCCCTGGCGCGCGTGCTGGATAGCTACAAAACCGCGAGCGCCTTGCCCGATATGATCCCTGCGTGGTACACCCTGTCCAACGACCGCTCCGTCGCCGAGCAGGCCCTGCTGCTGGAGGCCTTTGCGGCCAGCTACGCCTCGGGCAACATAACGGCGTCGGGCCTTCCCGCCACAATTACCGTCAACGGCAGGACCTACACCAAGGCCCAATGGTTCGAAATGGCCTCCCGGATGCTCGCCAACCTGCTGACCGGGACCTCGGAGACGATTACCCTGTCGAATTACACCATCGATAACGCCAACAACCTTACCCTGGATAACTTCGCGCAGTCCTCGGTCGATATGGCCTTCCTGGCCCAGGTGGTTACCCAGCAGCTCGCCTACGCGGGCGACCCGGCCAAGGGCAACGGCAAATTCGCCAACACGCTGGACGGCGTGAGCCTGGGCGCATCCTCCGCAGGCAGGGACGACAGCTACCCGTTGACCGTATCTTTGGAGAACTTTAGCGGGATAGCCCCTCAACCGGGCTCTGATCCGCCTTTTCTCGCACTTTTGTTCACTACCGCCCAACCGTACTTCTTCTTAACGGGGCCGGACATGCAGATCGACTGGACGAAGGATACCAAAGTCTACTTCTCGTTTGAGTACAGGAACAACAATTTGGTAACGATAAACCCCGGTGCGATCGGCTTTATGCCGCAAGGTGCCATTCAGGTCGACGAGACCAACGTCGTGTCCTTTACCATTCCCGGTTATTCGGGTAACCGCATTCCTCTTGAGGTGGAGATGACCTCGGTCATGAAAAACCATTTCCCCACCTGGAATGAAAATGGCAAGTTCTGTTTCTTGCCCTTCATGGGAGGCGATTTCGGCAACATCTACATGGAGCTCGATAAGTTCAAAACGAGGGTCGTGGTAGCCGGGACCTCCGACTACTCGGGAGACCTCTCGTTGGAACGCTCCCTGGTCATCCTGATGCGTGCCTTCGCCTACTACGCGGCCACGGGCACGGCGCCGTCCGACCTCTCCTCGTCAGCCGGTTATGTGGCTTTCCAGTAACGACGCATACTTTTCCCGGCGGGATGAATAATCTAAAAATCAAAATAACATGGCTAAAATGAAACGACTACTTTTTTTGTTCGCGGCGTTTTTGATCCCTGCGGCTTTTTTGGCCGGATGCGAGGATAATCCCAAGACGGACATACCCCTCAAGCCGTCAGCACCGGCATTCGCCTCCAATATAATGGAGGATGGCCTTCCGGTCTGGGAGATCGGGTACGACGGCGAGGCGCCCTTTAACGTGAGCGTGACCATTACCGGAAAGTTCGACCTGCTCTCGCTCAAGGTCGAGCAGGAGGTCAACGGGGTTACCTCGATCGTGGAGACCGTCACGGCCTTCCCCGACCCGATGAACTACACCTACCAGCGGGCGTTCGAAGTCCCGGACGGCACCAACTCGATCAAGCTAAAATTCACGGCCGTCAACACCAAAGACCTAACTGCGACCGCGACCTTTACCCTGACCAGGACCATCGAGTTGTCGGTTGCCGACCAACAGGCGTTCCTGGATGCCTTCGCAGCCTCGTACACTGCAGGCAACATTACCGCGTCGGGGCTTCCCTCGACCATCACGGTGGGCGGCGAGGTGTACGACAAGGCCGAGTGGTTCGAGATCGCATCGAGGATGATGCACAGCCTGATAGCCAACGGCGAGTTGAGGACCGTCTCATTGTTCGGCTTCAGCGTCGACAACCCGGGCAACCTCGCCCTGGACAACTTCGTGGAGACCACCCTGACCCAGGCGGCGATCGACAGGATGGCGACCGGGCAGCTCGCCTATGCCGCGGACCTTGCCGAGGGGAACTGGAAATTCGCCAACACGTTGAGCGGCACCACCCTGGGCGCCTACGACCCGGGCCGGGACGACTACTATACCCTGACCGTAACCTCGGAGAGCGCCGGGCTGGATCCGCAGGCAGGCAACAATCCGCCCTTCCTCGCCCTGAAGTTCACGCAGTATATGCCCTATTTCTTCCTGACAGGGCCGAACCTGCATCTGGATTGGACGAAGGACACCAAGGTCTACATCGTGTTCGATTACAAAACCAACGATGCGGTGCCGATCCCGATCAGCGGGGTAGCGTTCATGCCTCCCGGTGCCACGGAAGCCAACCCGGCCACAGCCGCGTTTTTCTCCATCCCCACCAATACGGGAGCGCTTGTTACCATGCAGGGGGAGTTGACCGCCTCGCTGAAGACCCATTACCCCGACTGGAATGAGAACGGCGCATACTGTTTCGTGCCCTTCGTCGATGAGACCAACAGCATCTACGACAAGATCTACATGGAGTTCGACAATTTCAAGATCAGGGTTTACCTTGAATCTGTATCGGAATTTTCGGGGGACCTCTCGCTGGAGCGTTCGCTGATCATTTTGATGCGCACCTTCGCCTACTACAAGGCCAACAGCGCGTTGCCCGCTACGATCTCTTCTTCCAAAGAGTATGTAGCCCTTTAATAAGTGAAGCAACCGACGGGAGGCGAAGGAGGGAAACCTCCTTCAACTTCCGTTTTTTTACCCCGTTCGGACGGTTAACTTTGTACTATGCATAGAGCGATAATCAACACCATGAGAATTCTAAAATTAGCGGGATTGTGCCTCCTCTCCGGGATCATGATCCAGGGTTGCTCACGCCCCTCGGGGAGCGGCGACAAGGAGATGAACCGGTTCGTGGACGACTTGATGGGCAAGATGACCCTTGAGGAGAAGCTCGGGCAGATGAACCTGGTCCCGGCCAACGGTTCGATGCTGACCGGGCCCGAGACCGAAATGGCCGATGCGGGACCCGTCGCCAACGGGCAGGTGGGCGCGCTTTTGAACGTGATGTCCCCGAAAAACATCTTCGAGTTGCAGCAGATCGCCGTGACAAGGAGCCGCCTGGGCATCCCGCTTCTGATCGGGATGGACGTGGTGCACGGTTACAACACCATCTTCCCCATTCCGCTGGGGATGTCCGCGACCTGGAACATGGAGGCCATCGAGCAGGCCGTGCGCATATCGGCCGTCGAGGCCACCGCGCAGGGCGTTTGCTGGGCCTACGGGCCGATGGTGGATATCTCCATCGATCCCCGCTGGGGACGAGTGGCCGAGGGTGCCGGCGAGGACGCCTTCCTGGGCTCGAGGGTCGCGGAGGCGTACGTGAGGGGCTTTCAGGGCGGTATGACCCGCAACGACGAGTTGATGTGTTGCGTCAAGCACTTCGCGCTGTACGGTGCGCCCGAGGGCGGTCGCGATTACAATTCGGTGGATATGAGTCGTATGCGGATGTTCAATGAGTATTTTCCGCCCTTCGACGCTGCGGTCAAAGCCGGGGCGGGCAGCTTTATGGCCGCCTTCAACGACGTGGAGGGGATTCCCGCCGCCGCGAACCGTTGGCTGCTGACCGATGTGCTGCGCGATCGCTGGGGCTTCGACGGCTTCGTGGTCTCGGACTGGGACGCCGTCAGGGAGCTGACCGTGCACGGGATGGGCGATATACAGCAGGTCTCGGCGCGGGCTTTGAAGGCCGGGACGGATATGGATATGGCCACGCAGGGGTTTTTAAGGACGCTGAAACAATCGCTCGATGAGGGGAAGGTCTCCATGAAGGACATTGACCAGGCGTGCCGCCGCATCCTGGAAGCCAAATACAAGTTAGGGCTCTTTGCCGATCCCTACAAATATTGCGATACGGGCCGCATCGCCACCGACGTTTTCACGCCGGAGCACCGGGCCGCGTCGCGCCGTGTGGCGGCCGAGAGCTTCGTGCTGCTGAAGAATAAGGACAACATTCTGCCGCTGGCCAGAAAGGGGACCATCGCGGTCATCGGCCCGTTGGCCGACAGCAAGATGGACGTGCTCGGGTGCTGGACCTTCGGGGCGGACTATTCCACCCCCGTAACGGTTCTGGAGGGCCTCAAACAGGCCGTGCAGGGTCAGGCGTCGCTGTTGCACGCGCGGGGCAGCAATCTGGCTTACGGCGACGTGATGGAGCGTAAAACGGCCTTTGCGAGCAAGCCCTATGTCTTCGACAACCGCCCCGTGGCCCGGATGCACGCCGAGGCGTTGGCGGCGGCCCAAAAGGCGGATGTGATCCTCGCCGTGATGGGGGAGGGGGCCGAGATGGCCGGAGAGGGGGCGTCGCGCTCCGATATCGGCATCCCCGAGGCCCAAAAGGAGTTGCTGGTCAAGCTCAAGGCGACCGGGAAGCCCGTCGTTTTGGTGCTGTTCGCCGGACGGCCCATGACCCTGGCCTGGGAAGAGGAGAACCTGGACGCCATCCTGAACGTGTGGTTCCCCGGCACGGAGGCCGGGCTGGCCATCGCCGACGTGCTGTTCGGCGACCGGGAGCCGGGCGGCAGGCTGACCATGACCTTCCCGCGCAGCGTGGGCCAGATCCCCATCCGCTACGCCTACCGGCAGACCGGGCGTCCGGCCGCCGCGGACGGGTCGATCGGGATGTATGTGACGGGCTATCTCGACCAGACCGTTTTGCCGTTGTATCCTTTCGGGTACGGGTTGGGCTACACGACCTTCTCGTACGGGGAGGTCAGGCTCGATAAAAATCAGATTACCGGCCGGGAATCGCTGGTTGCCAGCGTGGAGGTAACCAACACGGGAGCACGCGGGGGCAGCGAGGTGGTGCAACTCTATATCCGCGATCTGGCGGGCGCCTACACCCGCCCGGT
This sequence comes from Rikenellaceae bacterium, assembly GCA_031551275.1. GTDB lineage: Bacteria > Bacteroidota > Bacteroidia > Bacteroidales > Rikenellaceae > JAVBMJ01. The sequence continues at coordinate 9,936 of JAVBNX010000008.1, read as the reverse complement.
CAAGGAGCTGAAAGGATTTGAAAAGATCCGCCTGCAACCCGGCGAGAGTTCCACGGTCAGCTTTACCGTTACGCCCGAAATGCTGAAATTCTACGACAATCAAACCGATTTTATCCTCGAGCCGGGCGATTTCGAAGTGATGATCGGACCCAACAGTGCCGAGGTAAAGGGCTGCGGGTTTACACTTTTGTAAGTTTGGGGCTTTAGATACCTCTGGTATCAGGAAGAATAAAATCATGATGAAAAAACAAATTTTCGCATTGCTTTTAGCCGTGTGCCTGGCCCCGGCTTTGAGGGCCGAGGTTAGGTTGGCGGGGTTTCTGGGCGACAACATGGTACTCCAGCGCGAGAATCCGGTTAAAATATGGGGTTGGGCCGATAAGGGCGAAACCGTGACGGTCGCCTTTAACGGACAGGTGCGTGCCACCCGCGCGGATAAGGCGGGGGCGTGGTCGGTTACGCTGGACCCGATGGCCGCCGGAGGGCCTTATGTGTTGGATGTGAAGGGGAAAGGCAATGCGCTGAAATATACCGATATATTGGTGGGCGACGTGTGGCTGTGCAGCGGGCAATCCAACATGGAGTGGCCGGTCAGTTACTCGGCCAACGCGGAGCAGGAGATCGCCGCGGCCGATCATCCCGCCATACGGGTTCTGAATGTAGCCAGGCGTCCCCACCGCGTCCCGCAGGACGATGTGCCGGGGCAATGGACGGTGTGCAGCCCGCAGACGGTGGGGGATTTCTCCGCCGTGGCCTACTTCTTCGCGCGGGAGATCAACCGCGAACTGGGCGTGCCGGTCGGGATCATCAACTCCTCGTGGGGCGGTACGGATATCGAAACCTGGACCAGCCCGCAGTCCTACGCGAAGCTGCCCGCGGAGGTAAAGATACCCTACGATCCCGCCGTGATCGCCCTGCTGGACAAGTACCCGACCCTGGACCGCTACTCGGAGAGGAGTTCCGACGATCCGGGCATGGCCTCGAAATGGTACGCGGCCGGGACGGACGACCAAACCTGGGAAGCCATACAGCAGCCGCAGGAGTGGAGCGCCACCCCGCTGGCCGGAGTGGACGGCCTGGTCTGGTTCCGTTACACCTTTGACGTACCCGCCCAGGCGGCCGGGGCGAAGGCCGCACTGTCCCTCGGGCGGATAGACGATGCGGACATCACGTGGATCAACGGGGTGGAGGTCGGCCGCACGAACGGCCCCGCCGCGAACCGCCTCTACGTCGTGCCCGCCGGGGTGCTGAAGGCCGGGCGGAACGAGATAACCGTCAGGGTCGAGGATGTGACGGGGCCCGGAGGCTTTACAAGCCTGCCCGAGGAGCTCTTCCTGGAGGTGCCCGGGCCGATGCCGGTCAAGGTGCCGTTGGCCGGGGAGTGGAAGTACCGCACCTCGGTCATCAATTCCGATTACCAGTATGTGCAGCTGGGGCCCAATTCTCTCAATTCGCTGCTTTACAACGGGATGATCCATCCGCTGAAGGATTTCCGGATCCGGGGGGCGATCTGGTACCAGGGCGAGAACAACGCGATCCTGGGGCGTTCCTACGACTACCGCACCCTGTTTCCCAACATGATCCGGGACTGGCGCGCCCAATGGGGCTATGAATTCCCCTTTTACTGGGTCCAGTTGGCGAACTTTATGGACAAGGACGGGCAACCCGCAGAAAGCACGTGGGCCGAGCTACGCGAAGCCCAAACCCTGACCCTCTCCCAGCCCCGGACCGGGCAGGCCGTGATCATTGACATAGGCGATATGTACGACATCCACCCCAGAAACAAGCAGGACGTGGGCAAGAGGCTGGCACTTAACGCCGCATACGACTCGTACGGGATGCAGCAGGTCGTCTTCTCATCTCCCACCTACCGGTCGATGGAAAAAAGTGACGGCAAGATCGTTTTGACCTTCAATATGCACGCTTCGCAATGGGATTTGCGCAACAAGTACGGCTACATAGAGGGCTTCGCCATCGCCGGCTCGGATCAGAAATTCTACTGGGCCAAAGCGGAGCTCCAGGGCGATAGGATCGTCGTTTGGAGCGATGAGGTGGCCGACCCCGTCGCCGTGCGTTTCGCCTGGGGAAACAACCCGGATGTGAACCTGTTCAACGCGCAGGGGCTTCCTGCGGGGCCCTTCAGGACGGACGACTGGAAATTGACGACTCAACGGTAAACAATTCAATGGAAGTATTCATTGATTTTCGGTTTACATATTGGTTTACACAAACGCCCGTAAACCACCCGTAAAACTCCCTCCCCAAACCCTCACAAAAACGACTCACATCGCTGTAAGTCGTTAATTTTCTGTGTGACACCAGCGGGATCACGAAATCAAATTTAAAACGCTTGACTTTTAATGAGTTGAGCGTTTTCCTTTTTGGCAGGTACAACATGTTTTAGCAGGAATACCGCAATACCCGCACAGTAAATAGTTTCTTTTCTTCCTTACCTGATTTTGAACACCCTTTCGGCATTGCCGTGGGCGATCTTTTCCTTGTCGGCCTGGCTGATCGGGGCGTTTTCGAGGAATTCCCGTGCGCCTTCGTTCGGATAATAAGGGTAGTCGACCGAGTAGATGATCCTGTCCGGGCCCATCATATCCATAGCATTTTGCAGCTGGGGCAGGTTGAACATCCCGCTGGGAGTGATGTAGGCGTTATTCTGCATGTAGTACTTGAAATCGTGCTTCATGGGCGAGGCCGTGGCAGGAAAGAACGTGTTGATCCTGTCGGCGAAATAGGGGATCATCTCGCCCCAGTGGCCCATGATGACCTGCAAATTCGGGTAACGATCGAAAATTCCGGCGAAGACCAGGCGCATGAAATGAACGCCAACTTCGATGTGCCAGCCGATACCCGCCCCGGCGAAACGCGCCGCGAAAGCCGGATCGGCGTTGTCGTAATAGGCATCGCGCACCTCTCTTTTGACGATCGTGGGATGGAGGTAGAGTGGCACATCCAGTTCTGCCGCCGTGGCGAAGAATACCTCGAACTCCGGCTCATCCAGGAATCGTCCGTGGGCCGTGCCGTTGATCATCGCACCCACGAAGCCCAATTCGGTCACGCAGCGCCGCAATTCTCCGGCCGCCGCTTTGGGATCGGACATAGGCAGGGTGGCAAAACCCATAAAGCGGTCGGGATAGGCTTTGATCGCCGCGGCCAGTTGGTCGTTCGCCTTGCGGGCCAATTCTACTGCCTGGGGCGAGGGCAGCAACTCGGTGGCGGGCGAGTTGTAGGAAAGTATCTGCATATCGATGCCGTGGGCGTCCATATCGGCGATCCTCGCCGCTCCGATGTCGAACAGTTGTTCGGGTTTCATGGTTTGCCGCGAACCGAAATCGGCATGGAAGGATTGAGCGTGGCCGGGAGCGATGCGTTCTATTTCGTCCGCGGTGGCGGCGGTAATCTCGGCATTGAGGAAATGCTCTTCTATCGTGATGATTTTCATTTTCGTATTGTTTTGTGCGATGGATGCAGCGGCGGGCAGTAATGCCAAGGCCAGCAGGATAAACTTTTTCATAGCTCTACTTTTTTATCCAGATATTGGTAATCGTGCCGAAGACCAGCTTGTGATAGTCGCCCGCCTCGGCAAGCGCATCCTCCACGAATTTCCGCCCTTCCGCATTATAGAAATCGCTGGGCTGTACGGTCGTAATCTCAAATAACCGCAATTCGATTACCACCGAAGCCTCTTTGTAGGTCATATTTCCTGAGGGTGTTTCGACCGCGGTAAGTTTCGTTTCTTCCATTTTGTTCGAGTTGCGGCCGCTGCGGGTACCGAAGGCGATCAATTCGCTTCGCAGTTCGCCGGGCAGGAACGTCATCGTGTAGGTCTGCCGCTCGCGAATGAATTCGAGCGTATAGCGACCCGCCCCGAGCAGGCAAAGTGTGCCTGGCTTCTCGAAATAGCGTCCCAGCGCCTCCCAACTGGCGGCCATCGAGTTGAATTTCTCGGGAGTGCCCGCCGTAATGACTGGGTGCTCCTCGGCTGCCATCAACGAGGCGAGGGTTTGTTTGACCGCGGCGGAATCCACCCGCTGGAATATCTCTTCGAAAGTCATTTCTTTCACATCTTTATCGATTGCAGTTTGTTTCGGGGCGTTGCCGTTGCACGATGCCAGCACGGCGGCTGCACACAGCGCGATCAAGATCTTTTTCATACTATTTTCCGTTTATGGTTATAATTTTACACTCCTTCACGACCACCGTCTGGTCTTTGTCGTATAGGCTGCGTACCTCGCCCTCAATAACGACCTGGTCTCCCTTGGAAACCCTGCGTAATTTGAGATAGTCGGCGAATGGCAGCACACACAGCGCACGGCTTTTGCCGTCTTTTTCTTCGGATAATTCGACCGAGGGAAGTCCGTAGATATCAGGACCCACGTAAACCGCAAAGCCTGATATTTTCATCGTTTTGTTGCCGTACTCTTTTTCCGCACGTGCCTTGTCCGCGACAAAAGCGTCGCAGAGATCTTTCGCTGCAATCATGTTTTCCTGTTTTTTAGTTTCTGTTTGAGCGCCTGCGGACAGCCCTACCGCTGCCGCCAACATAAATACAATCATACTTTTCATGCCGATCGTTTTTAGTCACAGCACAAAGGTATGACGAGTTAGGCCCGCGGGGCAGGAGGATTCGGATTAAGACCCTGATAAATCCTGAATAAAAGCCCGGTATTCGGAAATGCTTTGCCCGGTGTGTTTGCGGAACAGCCGTGCGAAATACTCGGGGTCGTTATAATCCAGGTCGTAGGCCAATTCCTTGATGGAGATATCGTTGAAGTACAATTTCCGTTTGGCTTCGAGCATCAGCCGTTCGGTAAGGTAATTTTTCGGCGAAACGCCCGTTCGCGACTTCACTAAATGATATAGGACGTTCACGTTAAGCCCCAGGTCGGCCGCCATCTGTTCCACGGACGGATGTTCGAGGTAATTATTCTCTATGTAATTCTTGAACCTGATAAAAACGGACAAACTACCCGTGGAGTCGCCGGGAGTTTCGCGGCCTTTGAAATAGGCGTCGTTGCACTCGGTCAGCAGGGCGTTCAGGTAGACCAGCACCAATTCGGGGTTGGCCCCGTCGTCCTGCAATACGTTTTCGAGGCATTGAAAAACCGGCACCATGCGCTCAATAGTCGCCTCGGGAACGTCGAACAGTTGGTTTTCCAATGGATCGACTAAAAACGGGAACGACGTTGAGAAATATTCTAAAAATTCCTCCCCGAAGCTTACCCCGTAACGCTCGGCCTGCGTATCGCGGCGCATGGAGTGGATTTGCCAGGGCGTGCACAGCATCAGTTGCCCCTCTCCCTGCCGTACCTCCTGCAGGTCAACCATATGCCGCATCTCGCCCTTAACGACCAGCATAAGAGAATAGAACGCCTGCCGCTCGGGCCGGTCGAACTCACGCTGGATGTCCGCGCTGAACGGCACGTTACGGTGCGACCGCACCAGGATCCGCAGTTTCTGGTGCTGACGCAGACGGTCCAATAAAACTTTCTTCGTCATCGAGTTTTATCCACGAAGGTAACGAACTTTTCAACGTCGAATCCTTTGACCTTTTCGTGATCGCTTTTGGGATAACCGATGGCGCAACCGTCCAGGGCATACTCCCCCTTTTGCAACCCGAGCAATTTCAAAAATTCATCGTTCCCGGACAGCGTGCCGGTAGCCGAGATCAACTGAAACCCCAACCCCATTTCGGTGGCCGTCAGCCACATATTCTCAAAAGCGTGCGCCATCGACTGCTTGGCCACGGGTGGGAATCCCTTTTTTTCGGCCAGGACGATAAACCACGCGGCGTGCTCCAGCGCAGGCACACCGCTCCGGGCGATCCCGTTTACCTTGTTGGCAAAGGTTTGCATCTTCTTTTTCAGGAAGGGAAAAACTTTCAGCAGCAGGTTCAGCTTCCGGGCATTGCGGCCTGCCTGGGCCATGAGGATCTTCCTCGCAGCAGCGATAGCCTCCGTATCCTGCCTCAGTACGAATACCCGCCGCAACTCATCGAGCGGCATTCCCGTAGCGCCGCCATAGGGTGCATACACAGCCGATTCGATGATCTTCATCAAACCGGTGTCGGGAGGAGTCCCCTTTTTGAAATTGCGCGTCGAACGCCGTGCCTTGATGATCTGTTCAAGGGTTTTATTGCCGTCTGCCATATTGCTGATTGTTTGCTGCAAAGCTAACTATAAAAGTCTTACGGGAGTCAGCATCGCCGTCGGCTTTATCATAGGAAAAGATATTTATGCCGATATGCTGCGCGACGGGTTGGTCAATTCGATGCACAGCGATTTTACCCGTGGCTTTGCGTTTTGGTTCTTCCTGTTCGGCGTATTGCTGGTCCTCTATGGCTACACCATGCAGTATTATATCCGCAAAGATCAAAAGCCTGCCCCGCTGCACACAGGGTATGCGTTGTTAGCGGTCAGTATTTTCGGTTGTCTGGTAGAACCGGTATCGGGCTTCTGGCTCGTCCTTCCCCAAGCCTTGATCATTGTAGTTGCAAACAGGAAGACGACAAGAATGGCCGAGCCGTGATAAGGCTCGTTCTGCATTATAGAAGCGGATTTCAGAAGATATAATTCAGCCCGATGTTCATGCCGTTTTTGCCGTCGCGCCCGTCGAAGGGCTTGCCCCACTCGGCCGAGACCACGAAATTGCGGTTCATCACGGCCTTCACGCCCAGTCCGGCACTCCAGTGCATGGCCTCGCTCTCCCCGTCCCATATGAGCGGGTCGCCCGAAGCCTGCATCTCTTCCAGACGGTAGGTCTGTACCACGCGGCCGCCGTCCGCAAAGGGGTTCAGGCCGAGATACCATGCCTGTTTGAACAGCCGGAAGTCGAACATCCGCCAGCGCAGTTCGAGATTACCCCACACGTAGCCGTCGCCCACGATGCGGTCGTAGAGCACCCCGCGCACGGTGTTGATGCCGCCCAGCCCTTCGGAAAAGACCTGCCGCAGGTAGAGCGTGGCAATGTTCTGCTGCATGTACCACGGGGTACGTCCCGCCACTGTGCCCTGGTAGGCCACCCGGGCGGCCAGCGCCAGCCGCTCCGGCACCAAGGGCACGAACTGCCGCAGATGGAGGGCCAGCTTCATGTAGCCCGCATCCGTGGTGTTCAGCCACCGCGGCGAACCGTAAAGCATCAACTCCACTACCGTACCGCGCGAGGGGGCCGCCTCGTGGTCGCGCGTGTCCCACACCAGGCCCGCTTTCACTTCGCCCACTGTGCCGCCGTGCGCCTCGCCCGCACGGATGATCCCCCGGGCCACATAATCCTGCCATAGCGAGGGCTCCCCGGCGTATTTGTCGAGCGTTACCGCCCCGATGTCGTAATTCCACAGCGACAATCCCGCCGCCCAGCCCAGCCGCCCCCGGATCGTGCCCTGCAGGTCGGCCAACACGCGCGTCATCCGCCGGTCGATGGCGTAGAATGCGGGCGAAAGGTCGGCGTGGTAAGGCGAGGCAAAGCCGTTGAAACCGTAAAAACTCATCATCCGGTTGGGGTTGTACGTGGCCGCGAAGGTAAGCCGCGTGCGGGGGATGAGGTATTTCGAGTCGTAAAAGAAGTGCAGCACGCCCGAGCCTTTGGTGTAGGCCGAAGCCTCGACGTTGAATTTGTGGCGGTAATCCGGGAAGACGCTCCCGTCGCCGTAATAGAAGATGTCGCACAGCGCCCCGTACTGGAAACCCAGGTCGCTGTTGTAGCCCACGGCGGGCAGCGGACCGAAATTCCAGCCCGTCTTTGCCTTTTCCTGCGCCCCGAGCATCGCCGGGAGGCAAGCCGCGAGCAGTATGGCCGCAAACCGTTTCATAGCAGTTTCAACAATTCATAGATCAGAAAACCGAGGTAGTTTCCGGCCGCGTAGCCGATAATGCCCACGCTCAGCCCGGTAACGATCACCTCGCGGTTTTTCATCGACGCGGCGATCATCGGCACCATCGGCGGTGAGTTGATCAGCGCCACGGACGAGATGACCATCGTGTCGGCGTCGATGCGCAGCAGGCGTGAAAGCAGCGTCTGCACCGCCAGCGAGGCGAAGATGACAAAGACGATGTAGAGAAACATCGAGATGCCGCCCCTAAAATCGAGGCTCGACAGATCGGCCATCGAGGCCACCACGACGCTGAAAATGTAGACCAGGTACATCCCCGCGTCGAAGCTCTTCTCCAGCCGCCGCACCCCGGGAATGAACGAGGCGGCGATGCCCAGCGTGGTAATCGAGAGGATTACCACGACCATGAAATATTTCTGAGGGACCAGCATGGCGGCCCCCACCGAGACCCCCACCACAGCCACCGACAACCCCACGGCCTTGAGTACCTGCACCAGGTTGTGGCGGCGGAAGAAATCGGTGTAGGATTCCGGCATGGCCTCTTCCACGATCTTTTCCGTGCCGCCGCCCATCGCCGTCCCCCCGTTGCCGGGCAGGATGCGGCGGAACATGCGGATGCCGAAGCCCATCAGGAAAATAAGGTAAACGAAACTCACGATCATGTCGTAGGAGTTAAGCAGGATGTACGTCCCGTCCCGCGCGCCGAGCATCAGCTTGAGCGCCGCCAGATTGGGCGTGCCGCCCGTGTAGACGCCCGTGAGCATACCGCCGATCTGCGCCGCCTCGGGTCCGAGGTCGCGGCGGAAGATCAGGAATCCCCCGATGACCGTCAGGGTAACCGCCACGATGCCGCAAAGCAGCGTGAGCAACGATTTGCGGAACGAAAAGCGCCGGAAATCGGAGTTGAAAAGCATCATCGGGATGGCCAGCGGGATCAGGGCCGAGGTCAGCGCCTGCTGCAACGCGCCCGCGTTTTCCGGCATGACCGGCAGGTTGCCCGCAATGATCCCCAACGCATAGAGCACCAGCACGGGCCCCAGACGCCCGAAAAACCGCACCCGGTTGCACAACCGGATTACCCCGGCGGGAACCAGCAGGTAGAAGAGTGTCAGTATAACCATAGGCATACGGGTTATACCGCAAAAATACGAAGATTCCACGGAATTCCGCCCTGATGCGGGGAGGATCAGAACGAATATTTCAGCCGCAGGAAGCCCATCGCCGCACGGGTTTTCGTGCCCGGATCTCCGGTAAAATACTGCACGATGGCCGAGAAGTCGAGGTTCCCGGCCTTTTGTCCTGCTTTCTCCCCGGCCACATATTTTTGACTGACCGGTTGGTCAAAAATAAAGAAAATCAAAATCCCCAAAATTTTCATCCGGAAATTTCATTTCCTGCCCGCTCTTCAGCCCAATATCTTACCGATCCCGGTTCCACACCAACAGATAAAATAAAAAACAAACAGGAGTAACAAGCGATCAGAGAGCGGGGCATGGCTTGCCGGAGTCGAACCGGATAGTCTTGACGTACGGGACGCCTACACTATTCCTCCCCTGAAAGCGCCGAAGTATCTCTTTTCTACGACATCCTGTTTGTATACCGGGTAAAACAAGGCGACAGGCGGCAAGAGAATGAGAAAGCGGATTTTGTGCCTTTCCCTAATCGCCTTATAGTCAATGCATGTAAATTCCGTTTCCAGATATGTTAGCGATTTTGCATCCCTTGGTTTGCGGTTTGCTGCTCAGCATTTCATATCACTTGCGAAGATATGGATATTATTCCAAAATACAAAGGATAAAAACGCAGTCAGTCATTATTGCATCAATTATGAACTCTTCGTCATTTCAATCTGCTTCAGAAACTCCCTTACCTCCGCTTTTGCTCTGAGTGTAAAGGTATTATCAACCTTCAAGGGCAGGACAAGGAGCCTTTGTCCGATCTCCCTTGCAGCAAGAGTGTCCCCCCGTTGCAACTCCATCTTCCACAGCCGGTAATTGGGGGTCAGGCGCGTGGGGATCATCTGGGAAGCGGTTGTATAGTAATGCTCAGCTTCTGCATAATTCCCGGCCTCGGTATGCGCGTCGCCTATATCGCAATAC
>JAVBNX010000010.1:0-45033 GCA_031551275.1 Rikenellaceae bacterium | reverse complement strand
TTGGCCAATTCCAGAGCCGTCTTCTTGTCGATCCCCGGGGCCTTGACGATCAACTCGACCGCCAAACGGTTCAATCCCGCGTCGTCCTTGCCGATCGAGACATTGGCCGTGACCGCGCTGCCCGTCGCGTCCAGCTTGCGCAGCCGGGCGGCCAGTTCGAAAGCGCCGTTGAAGCAAGCCGCGAAGCCCGCGGCGAACAACTGCTCGGGGTTGGAATAGCTGCCCCCGTCGCCGCCCATCGCGGTGGGGATCTTCAGGTCGAGGTCGATGATTCCGTCGGAGGACTTCACGTGTCCCCTGCGCCCCCCCACCGAGGTGGCGGAGGCGGTGTAAACTGCTTTCATACTCATTGTCTTATAGTTTATTCGATTAAATTAAATGCTCCATACGAAATCCTTTACCTCGGCGGCGTGGGGGTTTTGCTCCGGTTCGAACAGGGGCACGGCCTTGAAGCCCGCCTCCCGGATCATCTGCACGATCAGGGCGTCGGGTTTGGCCGACTCGACGATAAGGTAATGGCCCTCCGAACCCAGATCGATACGCCACTGGCCGGGCCTGAGGATACGTCCCAAAAAACCGGCGATCCTCTCTACACACGCCTCATCGCGGGCGTTGGTGCGAAACACTCTCTTTTTCATGGCACGATTTTTTAAGTTGCTAACAGGGAATATACAAATTGCCTGCCACCGGAATAAAATTAGCTATAAATCTTTGGGGGTGTGCGCAAAAGGAGTGAAGTTTAGATTAAGTTCATAGGACAACAAAAGGCCTGACGACAATTCGTCAGGCCTTCATAGAAGAGAAACCGGCTTTTTAGTCCCGTCCGTAGTTGAGCGAGTTGGTAAAATTGGGGTTGGGGAGCATCATTTTGGCCCCGACCTGCTTCTGCCAGGCGTTGAGCTTGTCCTCCAGCTCGGAGACCTGCTCGGGCCTGTCTTCCGACAGGTCGTTCTGCTCCTCGAGGTCCTCGGCCAGGTTGAAGAGCTGGACCGTGCCGCGCTCGAAGTACTGGATCAGCTTCCAGTCGCCGTAGCGGATCGCTCCGCCGGGGCTCTGCAAACTGTGGTTCGAGTAGTGGGGGAAGTGCCAGTAGATGGCGCGCTTCTCCAGGTGCGTGCTTTGGTCTTTGAGCAACGGGGTGATGCTCACGCCCTCCATCGTCTTGCCCTCGGGGGCTTTGACCCCGGCGATCTCAAGCAGCGTGGGGAAGTAGTCGACGTTGACCACCGGCTCGTCGCAGCGCACGCCCTGCTGGCCTTGTCCGGGCCAGCGGAAGATCATCGGCACCCTCAGGCCGCCCTCGTAGAGGAAGCCTTTGGCCCCGCGCAAAGGCAGGTTGGAGGAGGCGTAGGCCTTGTCCAGGATAGCGGGCTCGGGCTTGATGATGCGGTTCGGGTTGCCGAAGTTGGCGGCCGACATACCCCCGTTGTCGGAGGTAAAGACGATCACCGTGTTCTCGTACAGGCCCAGATCCTTGAGCTTCTGGACCACGCGGCCCAGGCTCTCGTCGACGCTCTCGACCAGGGCGGCGAACTGCGCGTTATCCTGGTTCTGCTTGATCTTGACGATGCGGTCGGGCAAAAGTTTGAAGCCCTTGTAGGCGGGCAAATCCAGCCTGCGGTCCAGCTCCTCGCGGGAGAGGGGGTTCTGGTCGTCCGGGTTGCCCTCCAGGATGAAGGGCGGGCGGACGCTCTGTTCCATCGCCTCGATGCGGGCCGTGTACTTGGCGACCAGGTCGGCGCGGCCCTCGATGGGGTCGTGCACGGCGTAGTGCGAGAAGTAGAGGAAGAAAGGCGCGTTTTTGTTGTCCTCGATATAAGTCAGCGCGTCGGTGGTCAGACGGTCTGTCAGGTATTCGCCCGGGTTGCCGTCGTAGCCGTTCATCTTGAAGGGCGCGTAGTAGGTCTGGGGCCAGCCCGTTTCGTAGCCCTGCGGGATGTGCATATCGAAGCCCCTGGACTCGGGACGGTGCTCGCCATCGCCCAGGTGCCACTTGCCAACGATCGCCGTCTTATAGCCTCCGGCCCTCAGAGCCTCGGCCAGCGTGGGCTCGCTCTCGGGGATGAACTGGTTGACCACGACGGTCTCCAGCATCTGGAAGGGGAAGTTCTTGCGCCCCGGCAGCCAGTCGGTCATGTTGATGCTCGCGGGGTAGCGGCCCGTCATGATGCTGGCCCGTGCGGGCGAGCTGACGTGGCAGGTCGAATAGCCCTGGGTGAAAAGCACGCCCTCCTGGGCCAGACGGTCGATGTTGGGCGTCTGGTAGAGCTCGCTGCCCTGGCAGGAGAGGTCCATCCAGCCCATGTCGTCGACCAGGAAGAAGATGATGTTGGGGCGCGCGTCCTTCTTCGGGGCCTTTTTGGCCTGCGCAGCGGTTGCTGCGCAGGCTGCTCCGGCCAAAAGCGATGCGGTTATCAGTTTGTTCATGGCGATAATTCAATTAGGGGGCTACTTGCTCGGGGTTGTTGACCAGGGCGGGGAAGGATCCGGTAAAGCTCCAGATGGCCGTATCCCAACCGGAGATCGCGGCGGCGAAGAAAGAGGCGGCTTTGACCTCCGCCTTGCCTGCGGCGTCGGCAGGTGTAATGCTGCCGCCGATACCGCCGGAATAGCCTATGTTTTCGAGGTAGTAACATCCGCTCACACCCGTAAAGTTGTCTGTTCCTCCGGCAGGAATGGTGTTGGCTGAGACAATACCGCTGAATTTATCCGCACCGGACGCTGTGCCGGTAGCCGTTCCTGCGTTGTAGCAATTGACAACCTTAATGGTATAGTTGGCTGTAGCGTTACCCGCGACTCCGGCGCTGTTGGCTGCTGTGCGGGTACCGAAAGTTATTGTACCGCGGTTATAGCTGTTTAATATTTGGGTATAAGCTGCATTTGCCGTATTACACAAAGATACAAGACCCGAAGTATTCGAGAACCCGACGACAGTACCCACGTTATAACATTGGGAAACAGTAGTGCGGCCATTGTCTTCGTTGGCCGGACCGTTCATTACACCGATCAAGCCGCCGGTTCCGCCGTTGGAGTTGGCCGCCATGGTAACTGCACCATGGTTTCCGCACTTCTCGACGGTGGTAACCCCGGGCGCGCTCAGTTTGCCGATAAGCCCGCCGGTAACCGCCGAGGCCGCCGAGGCCGTCACATCGATCTTACCGAAGTTATAGCACGAAGTTATCGAATTGGCAGCTCCGCCGGCTGTGCCCTGGATATTCCCAACCAGACCTCCGCAAAGACCGATGTTGTTTTTAATGTCGCCGTAGTTCTTGCATTTAGAGATCGTGATCTGATCCCCGTTGGCCAGACCCATAACGCCGCCCATTGCCTTTCCTCCCACACCGGCCTGCACCTTGGCGTAGTTGATGCAGTTGTCCAAAGTCGAGTAGGAGAACGCCACACCGACGATACCCGCATAGTTCGCAACGTCGGAGGTGGTTACCACATCGTAATTCGGATTGCTTGCGGTCCCCTTGACCACCAGGTCTTTGACCGTCGCGATCGTATCGGCGTTCAATCCGCCGATCGCGCCGAACAACGCCTGGTTGTCGGCGGTCGAATTGATCGATAAACCGGTAATCTCCTTGTTCTTGCCTAAGTATTTCCCGGCGAATTTAACCGTGGCGCTTGTCCCGATCGGGGTCCAAGCACTCGTCAGGGCGATGTTGGCGGTTTGCTCCAGGTAGAGGCCCGCGTAGTTTGCACCTGCGTTGACCGCGTCGCGCACGGCTTTCAGGGCGTCCTCATCGGCGACGTACAGGGGACGGGCTTCGGAGTTGCCGCCGAAGGCCTCCAGGGCCGCGTCGTAGTGCTCGACCCAGGTAACCAGACCGCCTGCGCCTACCGTGAAGCGGCAGTCCAGGGCAACGGTCGATCCTTCGTCGGGGGTAATCGAGGAGATGGCGTAGTCGCCGGCGGAGAGCATCTCGGTAAAGGAGAAAACGGTCGAAGTGCCGTCGTCGGCCAGCTCGCCTTCCAGGTTGGTGGACGCACCGCCCGCAACGGGGGCGACGGACATAACGGCCTCGACGCTGGAGGGGGTTTCCGAGGTCAAGCCCGTAAAGGCGATCGTGTAGGTAACGCCCTTTTGCAACTGGGTAAGGACCAACTCCTGGGATACGCCTTCGAACTCGTCGGCCGAGATGGTAATCGTGGCTATGCGCGATGCGCCGGATTCGTTCTCTTCGATGTTGAACAAGGCGGTGTACTCGCCCGAGCCCGATTCGGAAGCCGGATCGGTCGCGGTAATCCAGTCGCCCCAGTCGCTGGTTTCGATGTCGATCGACCAGGCCACGTTGGAGGTAATCTGGATCTCATAGGCCGGGACCGCGTCGCTGTTGATCGTGGCCGTGCCGACCGGGCTGATCAGAATAACGGGCGAGGTGCCGATCTGGTTGATCGTGCAGGTCTTGGTAAAGGTGCCGTTATCGCCCGTGGCGTTGAAGGTAATTACCGCAGGGCGGGAATCCGTACCCTCGTTCTCAGCCAGGGTGTAGACCACCTCGCCGTTGCCCGTGCCCTGGGTCTGAAGCAGGGTAACCCAGGTGTCGGCGGGATCCTTGCTCGCTGTCCAGGAGACGTCGGAGGAGGCCTCCACCAGGATCACGTTGCCCTGGCTGGGTGCGCTGAGTTTGTTGACCGCGGCGGGGACCTCGAAGGTCGAGGTAAGCGTCTCGGTGTATGTCTTTTCGCTGCAGGACGCCAAAGCGGCCAATCCGGCAAGTATCAAAAGTGTCTTTTTCATATGCTTGGTTTATTGGAAGGTCGGGGTATCGAAGAATTCGGTTGAGAAATTAAAGGTGCTCCAGCTTTCGGCCGATATTTTGGTTCCGTTGATGTAGACGTTGTCGAAAACGAAACCCGTCATCTTGTAGGTCTCCGAGACGCCCAGTATCTGGTTGACCACGTAGGGCGTCTTGACCTTGATGTCCCAGTTCTTCATCGTGAAGCCCTGCACGTAGGCCGGGGTGTTGGGCGTAATGGGGGTCGGAAGCTCTGACGTCCGCTGGGGAGCGACCCTGAAGACGAAGGGAACGGCCGTCTCGACGACCAGGTCCTCGATCAGCAGGTCCTTCTGCCAGGTAATCCCCGCCGGGTCGGCGTTGTAGACCCCGGTGGGCTTGTTGCCCACGTAGCTGATCACGCCGCGGTTGTTAGACTCGTTGTTGTTCCAGTCGGCGTGCAACAGGTCGATGCGTTTGAGCTGGATGTTCTGGCCGGTGGCGTTGTACCAACCCAGTTGGATGGCACCGCCGTTGTTCAGTTGCCAAAGCACCATGTCCTCGAACTTCACGTTGGGCATGTAGACCTTCATGTTGTCGTCGTTGGCCCAGGTAAAGCACTTGCTTACCGTGGAGTTGTCGTAGACCACGATCCCGTCGCAGTTGTAGATCCACCCCCCGATGACCTTGGTGTAGTTCACGTTGCAGTTGGTGGAGAGCAGCCTGACCGAGAAGTATTTCGGGTCGGCGACCGTGATCCCCTCAAGGGTAATGTTGGCCCCGCCGGTCGTCTCGATGCAGTGGCTCTCGCGGTAGTTGAGGCGGTCGGAGGAGAGCACCCCGCGGCCGTACATCTTCACGTTGCTCGTGTTGCCCAGACGCAAGGCGCCGTAGACCCAGACGCCGTTCTCGAAGTAGATGTTGCGCACCGAGGAGGGGACGCTCCAGACCGCGACGTCGTGCACGCCGGTCTTGAAGTAGACGTTCTCCGTCCCAGAGGGCAAAGCAGTAATGTCCTGGCCCGGCTCAAGGAAGGTCCAACCGGAGGCGTTGTTGACCACGGGGCTGGTCTCCATGGGGTCGGCGAAGATCATCAGGCCGTTCTTGTAGCCGTTATCGCCGATCTCCAGGGAGAACTGGGCAGCCTCGGTCAGGGTAAAGGAGACCTTGTTGCCGTTCACGTGGGTTACCACCCCGTAGCGGGAGGGAAGCACACGGACCAGACCGCCCACCGGGACGGCCGTCGTGTTGAGCACCTCCACCTCGACGGTAACCTGGTCCTCGAAGCTGAAACTGGCCCAACTGATCGTATTGCCCACGTAGCGGTCCAGGGGGATCTTGTCTGTGGTGGTCATGTTCATATAACCGGCCTCGTAAACAGGGCAACGGTTGATGAAGACCGGGATCTCCACCCGTTTGTAGCCCTGGACGACGGTTACCTTGTAGATGTCCGAGCGGCGCTCCTCATCCAGGCCCTGGGGCCATTCAAAGGTCGAAAGCTGGGCGTCGGAGCCTACCTTGTAGGGGTTGGTCAGCGGGTCGTACCGGTCGCTGAGCGTACAGCCCGCAAGGACGGCAAGCGGCACTAGGGCAAAGGCCAGGGATTTGAGTATTCTTTTCATGGCTTTCTGTTTTAATTGACTGGCGTGGGACGGGTCGCCTCGAAGGAGATGTTCCTGTCGCGGAAGACCAGCGTGTCGATGGCCTCGTAGGTTAAGTCGCCCTTTTGGAAGAAGTAATCCAGGTAGATCGCGTCCCTCGGGGTGGGGTTCTCGGGCGTGCCGCCCCAACTGTCGCCGTACTCCTTGTACTTGCCCGAGCCGTAGAGGTAGGTGTAGGCTGCGGTCGAGGTGGAATTCACGGACAGGTTCTGGTCGTCGTCGGCGGAGATCGAGAGCTTGAGCGTCGTGTTGTCGATGGTAACCGAGGTGGAGGCCTGGTTCAGGGCCGTGGTGGTCAAAGTCGCCACCGTGTTATACTCCGTGTGCTCGGCGTGGTAGGTAATGGTGTTGACGACCTGTCCGGACGCATCGCGCACGTAGGTCTTGCCGCGGCGCAGCCAGTCCCCGTGGTAGGGGTTGACGTACTTGACCCCGAAAAGGGTGTAGTCCTTGGGCAGAACGTCCCATTGCGAGGTAACGTGCGGGTCGGCGGGCACAGGCGCCAGGTCGTTGGGCGTGCCGTGGAGGATGTTCTCCGTGTCGGGGGAGCCGGTAATGCGCAAAGGCACCACGTAGCAACCTGTGATGGCCAACGGATCCTCGAAGAAGGCGTCGGTCAGCGACACGGTAATCTTGCCCTCAAAAGAACCCTTGGGAATGGTTACCTGGGCGTCGGGGCTCAGGGTGTAGTACTCCCGGGGCAAAGCCTTGAGGAACGCCCCCTTGGGGTTTTTCAGGTAATCGTCGGGGACAAGCGTCTCGTCGATCTCGAAATTAACCCTCCAGTCCCGGTCGTTGTTCTCGTAGAATCCCCCCACCAGTACGCTGATGGTAAATTTATGCTGGCGGTCGATCGAGTTGTCCAGGATGTCGTTGCCCAACGACAGGGTCCTGACCGGGTACTGGTTGGGAAAGTACAGGGTCTGGGTGTCGAAGTCGTCGAAGACGCGGTCGTGGTTACTGCACGACAGCATTACCGCGGGCAGCATCAGAAGTATGATCAGTCTTTTCATATCGTCTCTTTTGAACGGTGCAGTCATTGTGTGTATTGCTTACCAGCCCTGGTTTTGTTCCAGGCCCTTGACCACCTCGGCGCTCGGGATGATCCCGTAGACCGCGTTCTGGCCGTAAGCCCTTTGTTCGACCTCGAAGGAGGTCACCCCCCCGTCGCGCGTCCCGCGGGCGGGCAGCGCCATGGCGGCGGCGGCGCCCCAACGGCGGAGGTCCCACCAGCGGAAACTCTCGAAGCAAAGCTCAAGCCTGCGCTCGTTGCGGATCAACGGCTCGATCTGGGCGCCGTTGGACAAAGAGGCCAGGTAGTTGTCCGGCTGGGCGATGCCTGCGGTCTGGCGCAGCTTCTGGATGATCTCCCTGGCCGAGTAGGCGTGCGAGCCCTTGCCGTCGGTCCAGGCGCGGTTGGCAGCCTCGGCGTAGTTGAGGTAGGCCTCGGTGTAGCGCATGTAGACGACCACGTGCATCGTGCTCACACCGGCACCGGTAGCCAGCGAGACGCCCGGGTTCATGAACTTCTTCATGTAGTAGCCCGTGCGGGTCGAACTGGCGGCGATCTTGTCGATGGCGTCGGTCGAGGAGGTTACCGTATTGATCGTAGCGCCCTTGAAGGTCGAGCCGTGGTAGAGGACGTACTTGGCGAGCCTCGGGTCGCGGCTGTCGTAGGGCGCGTCGGCCGACCAGTCGGCGCTGGCATGGCCGATCGGGTAACCGTTCAAGGCCGGGAAGGCGTCCACCAGGTTCTGCGTGGGGCTCGTCCTGCCGTTGCCGCTCAGCGAGGGCGGGAAGTTGTTGGTCTCCCAGTTCCTGACGTTTTGGGGGTCGGCGGCCCAAAGGATCTCGGGGCTGTTCACGTTCAGATAATACTCCAAACGGTCGGCCGTCAAGGCGGCCAGACCCCCGAAAGCATCGATTACCTCGGCGGCGGCGTCCGCGGCGGCCTGCCACTTGGCCACGTCGTTGCCGGGGTTGAAGGCCGGGCTGGCTGCCTGGAGCAGCACCCGGGAACGGATCATCTTGGCCACACGGCCGTTCATGCGGTTGTAGACCGCTTTGCCGTAGACGTTGTTGTAGTCCGCAGCCGAATAGCCTTCGCCGCCCGTCTGTACGTCCTTGTACTGGTCGGGCAGAATGTCGATGGCGGTCCTCAGGTCGGAGAGCACCAGATCGAGGCACTCCTGGTAGCTTTTCCTTTCGAGCTGGGTTTTGTCGGTGTTCATGACCATAGGCACGCCCAGAAGCTCGCCGGAGGAGGCCCCGACACCTGCGTGGGCTTGCAGCAGCCTGGAATAGTAGTAGGCCCTCATGCCGTAGGCTTCCCCTTTGAGGCGCTTGCGCAACTCGGCGTCCTGCCATGCGCTCTCGATCGACCAGGTGGTCTGGTCGGCGAAGTCGGACAAGAACAGGTTGATGTAGGCGATCGCCTGGTAGGAGTTGTCCCAGCAGGAGAACGCGTCGTTCAAAGCGCTCAGGCCGCCGGTCGCGGCGGTGCGGAACTTGGCTCCCGCGACGGTGCCCGAGGTGTTGATAACGGCGTTGTCGGTGGCCACGTCGGTCATCCCGTCGGCGCTGTTGTTCCCGCCCGGAATGATCAGGTTGGGGATCGACGTGTAGGCGTTCAACAGCACGCCCTCGGCCAGCCTGGCGCGGGAGGCGATGTAGTCCTGGGTCTGGAGGTTGTCCTTGTCGGCATCCAGGAAGTCGTTGCACCCGGCAGCGGCGAGCCACAGCGCCAAAAGGCCGGTCATTTTCAGTATGGTATTCTTTTTCATCTTTTTCGCGGCTTTTAGAATTCGAGTTTTACCCCTACGTAATACCACCTGAGCTGCGGCTCGGAAGCGATGTTAAGCTCCATCTCGCGGGCGTTTGGACCCACCATGAAGAGGTTCTGCCCGCGCAGGAAGACCATCGCCTTTTTCATGAAGATCGCGTTGGCGACGCTCTGAGGCAATGTGTAGGTCAGTTGCAGCAACGGCATGGTCAGGTACGAGGCGTTGTACTTCCAGTAGGTCGAGTACTGGTAGTTGTTGTTGTTGTTCGAGTCGCCCAGGCGCGGGTAGGTAGCCGTCGCGCGGGTGTCGAGGCCGTAGCTGGGGTCGTAGGCCCACCGGTTGATGAGGTGGGACGGGTATTTCATGTCGCTGCCGTAGACCCAGTAGTAGTTCTTGTTCAGGTCGTTGAGCGATCCGGACGAGCCCGTCCTGGCGGTAAAGTTGGCGAACAGGTTCAGGAACTTCCAGCTTACATCCAGCGTGAGCGAGTAGAAGGCCTTGGGCCTGGACTGGCCCATGACGATCATGTCGTAGTCGTTGATGATCCCGTCGTTGTTCATGTCGGCGTAGCGGATGTCGCCCGCGCGGACCGTGGCGTAACTCGATTTGGCGATGGTGGGGTCGCCAGCGTTGATCCTATCGATCTCCTCCTGGGTGTAGAGGCCCAAAGCCTTCAGGCCCCGGTTGGCGAAGGCTGATTTGCCCACCTTCTGGTAGTACTCCATCCCCGGGCCGTAATCGATCTGGATGTCCTCCAACACTTCGCTATGGGTAAAGACCGCGTTCAGGCCGATGTTGAAATTCCAGTCGCCCGTTTTGCGCAGGTACTTCAGCCCCACCTCGGCTCCGTCGTAGCGCACCTTGCCCGAGTTGACGTAGTAGCCGAAGCTCGATCCGCCCAGGTAGTCGGGGTTGGCGGCGGAGTTGTCCTGCGCGCGGTCGTAGGAGGTCTTGTTGAAGTAGCTGGCCTCGATCCAGACGCTCTTGTTGAGGATCAGGGCTTCGAAACCGGCGTTCACATCGTGGCTGCCCGTCCAGGTCAGGTTGGGGTTACCCATCGATACGGTAACCGGGTAAGTTTTCCGCGCGTCCCCGCCGTAGGCGTATTGTGTGGTGGAGATCGTGTAGATGTTCTCGTAGGCGTGGAAAGGATTGGCGCTACCCACCGAAGGGTCGGTCTTGGTGTTGGCGTAGGCGACCTTGAGCTTGAGGTAATCCAGCATTTTGACGTCGCGGGCGAAATCCTCGTTGGAGAGGATCCAGCCCCCGGCGATCGACTGGGCGTAGCCCCATCGTTTATCGGGATCGAGGTACTGCGAACCGACGTAGGCGCCCGAATACTCGGCCACGTAGCGGCGGTCGTACATGTAGTTGGCCCTCACGCCGAAATTCATCGACTTGTAGGAGTACTTCTGTCCGCTGAGCTTGTAGGAGCTCATCAAAGAGGTCAGCGACGACTTCAAATCGTGCTTCTCATTGAACACCCGGTTGTAATAGAGGTGGTTGGACCAGCCCAACAGGCGGTAGTAGTAGACGCCGTTCATCGCCTGGGCGCCCGTGAACTTGTTGGCGCCGTCTTTAACCGGGACGAAGCCGTTGGCTTTCATACTGTTCTGGTCGCCGTACACAGCGTACTCGTTGGCCTGCAGGACGTTGTAGACGTTGTAGTTGTCGCTGCCGAAGTAGGTCTTGAAACCCAGCCCCTGCGTAACGCTCTTCAGATCGACGTCCACCGAGAAGTTGACGTTCATAAAGCGGTCCATCGTATTCTCGTAGCCGCCCAGGTCCAAGTCGCCGTAGATGTTCTGGCTGAAAGTTTTGGTCCCGCCGAGCAGGTATTTCCCGTCGATCAACGCTTTTTGCGCCGCGGCCTCATCGACGTAGGAGTAGCTGTCGGCCCTTACCCTGTCGATCGGGATCAGCAGCGGGTAGGCGTTTACCGGCTCCGAGGTGGTCAGGTTCCAGAAGTTCTTGTCCTTGTATTTCGGGCCGTGGTAGGCGTTGAAGATGGCCGTGCCGTCGAGGCCCACCTTGATAAAGTCGGTCAACTTGAGGTCCACGGCGCCCTTGACGTTGAAGCGGTTGGTCTGCTGGTTGGAGCCCTCGCCGGCTTTGAGCAGCGAACGGGTGTTGTAGTACCCCATGTTGAGGTAGTACTGCGCCGTGTTGTTGCCCCCGATGAACTCGGCGTTGACGCGGTTCATGGGTTTGACCTTGCTCAGGAACTCGCCGCCCCGGTAGTAATCCACATCGGGGTATTTGACCGGGTCGATCCCGGCGCGGGTGTTCTCGATGTCTTCGTAGGAGTACAACGAGGTAAGGTTGTCGTTGCGCTTGGCCTCGTTGTTGAGGATCATGTAGTCCGCCGCCTTCAGGTAGGAGGGATAGGAGGTGGGGACCCCCACACCGAAGTCGTAGGTAACGTTCATCTCGCGCCTGAAAGCCTGGCCGCGGCGGGTGGTAATCATGATGATCTCGCTGTCGGCGGCCGCGCCGTAAAGCATACGCGAGGCGGCGTCCTTCAAGACGGTAATCTCCTTGATCTCCTCGGCGGTAATCATCGAGCTCAGGTTGGTCGCATTGGCCCCGTCGCGGACAAGGCCGTCGATGACCACCACCGTGTTGGGCATGCCCCGGACCGTCGTGTTGCCGGTCATACCCGTTACCAGAGCGGGAAGCAGGGGCCAGAAATTCGTGCTGGTGTACTTCTCGCGCACCTCGTCCATCTGGATGTTGGACACGCCACCGGCGATACGCTCGGATGCGAACTTGCCGTAGGCCACAGTGACCTGCTCGGTGCCCATGGGCAGATCCTGCAGGGTAATTATCCCGCCGGCCTTGCTCATATCGGGGATAAAGACGGCCCGGGTCTGGAAACCGGGGGCCTCGATGAGGATGTAGTCGGCCGTGCCGCTTACCGCGCTGAATGTGCCGTCGACTCCGGCCAGAACCTGGTCGCGGCCCTCCATCGAGATAATCACGGCGCCGGCTACCGGCTTGCCGGCCGCGTCGACCACCTTGCCCGTGACCTTGTACTCGGCCTGCTTCCCGGACCTGGCTTTGCCGGCCTGGTTTTGGGCCGCAACGCCCAGGGGCAGGATGAGCGAAAGGGTCAGAAATATGGATATTATTCTCTTCATATCGGTCTGATTAATCGTTTACCACCCGGGGTTTTGCTCAAAGGCGGCGTATTGTTCCACATCGCTCGTCTTGAAGGGGAACCAGTAATGCTTGTCGTCGAAAGGCGCCTCGAACAGCAGGTTTCTCTCCAGGTAGGTGTGCTCCTTATTGAAGTCGTGGCGGTAGCGCCTCCGGTAGGTGTCGTTCTGGGTTCTGAGCCAACGCCTCATGTCGGTAAAGCGGTGTCCCTCGAAGGCCAGCTCTACGCTGCGCTCGTTGTAGATCCTGTCGCGGAAAGTCGTGGCGCTCGAAGTGTAGGTGTCCTTCACGTCGGGCAGCGACACACTCCCGTAGGTCTGTGACTCGGCGGGCTTGGTCAGATCCTCGCTCACGGGCAGCTTGACGCGGCGGCGGATGGTGTTGATCGCCTCCACGGCGGTCAGGGTGCTCCCCTCGATGTCGGACGGGACGACCTTGGGCCCGTAGGCCTCGTTGACCGCCTCTGCGTAGTTGAGGTACATCTCGGCCAGGCGGATGTAGGGGCAGTTGAAACGGTAGGCGTTCCATTCGGTGCCGGCATCGACCGAGTTGACCTTGTAGGGGATGTACTTGCGTACCAGGTAGCCCGTCTTGGACTGGACGTTCGAGCCGTTGACGCGGTCCAGGCCGATGGTGGACGAACCGCCCACGTTGGTATAAAGCTGGATGTAGGCGGCATCGTTCGTATTCTTATCCACCCACTTGACCCCGTCGGTCAGAATGGTCTTCATCAGCCGCGGATCGCGGTTCTTCCAGGGGATCAACTGGTTGTAGTCCCCGGCGGGCGCATCGGCGATCGGATAGCCCGTGGCGGTCTCGTACAGGTCGATAAAGTTGGCGGTGGGCGATGTGACCACCCCGTTGCCCCCGAATCGCTGGCTGTTGAAGATACGGCCCATGGCGTTGTCGATCTGCCCGCCGCCGCCGGTTCCCGGCGCTCCAATGGCGTTCTTGATCTTCGAGAAGATGGTTTCGTCGGTGTAGACCACCCGGGACGCACCGTCGACGCTACCCGTGGGACGTGCGTCGCAGAACTGGTACTGGTAGTCGGCCCACGAAACAAGCGAGTAGTAGCCCTCGTCGGCCAGCTTGATCACTTCGTAGGCGGCTTTTGCGGCCTGCTTGCACAGGTCGGTGTCGTACGTGGTGGCGCCGGTCTCGAATTTAGTGGCCAGCGGGCTGGCGGCATAAAGATAGGCCCTGGACAAGAGCGCATAGGCTGCGCCCCGGGTAATGCGGCCCTCGTTGACTGTCGGGCTCTCCCACTCCAGGGGAAGCAACGGCGCGGCCTCGGCCAGGTCCTGGGCGACCTTGAGCATGGTCTGCTTGAAGGTCAGCCTGGGCAGCTTCATGTCGTCGCCGGGACCGTAAGCGACCTCCACGTAGGGAAGTCCGCCCCAGTACTTGGCCACCTCCATGTGGTTCCAGGCCCGGAAGAAGAGCATCTGGCCCTTCAGGCGGTTGTACTCGTCCTGGGTGTAGTTGGTCAGAAGGTCCATGTTCTGGAGGCCGAAGTTGCAGGTGCGGATGTTGATCCAGGCCTGGTCCCAAAGCCCGATGTGGGCGGATTCGACGGTCGTGGTCAGAAACGGATTCTGGTGTTTGTTGGTCCAAACCCACCGGTAATCCCCGCGGGGAAAGGCGTAGCTGACGGTGTAGTCCTTGGTGTTGTCCACATCGTCCGCCATATCGAAGGTGGCGGTCAGGGTCTGGCTGTGCAGGGCGATCAGTCCGTCGCCGTAGAGCACGTCCAGGTAACCCTGGAACGACTTGTAGGAGCCGAAGACCTGCTCGTCGGTAATGTCCGCGGAAATGGACTTGTCGAGGTAGTCCTCGCAGGAGGCCATCAAAAGGAGGAGCAACGGCAATATGGCATATATCTTTTTCATCTCTTTCATCTTTTGCGGTTAGAACTCGATCCTTACCCCGAAATTGAAGCGTTTCTGCATGGGGTATTTCGCGGAGTGTCCGCCGTCGGCCTTGCGGGTGGTTCCCGTCTCGCGGTCCTCGTTCAGGCGCGACCAGAGCCAGAGGTTGTTCCCGTTCAGGTAGACCCGCAGGCTCTCGATACCGATCGTCTTGAGTTTCTTGTTGTTGAAACGGTAGGCGACCTCGGCGTTCTTGATACGCCATTGCGTGCCGTCGATCAGGTTGTAATCCGCCGCGTTGGCCACGTCGCCCGAGAGGATGTAGCCCGTCGAACGGAATGTCCCGGTGGGGTTGGCGGGCGACCAAAGGTCCTTCCACATCCGGTTGTCGACCACCGAGAAGTCGTTACGCCACTCGATGGCTTCCTGCCACAGGTTGGCGTCCTGCGTGCCGTAGAACTGGATCATGAAGCTGAAGCCTTTCCACTCGGCGCCCAGGGTAAAGTTGATCGTGTAGGCCGGACGGTCGGGATAGCCGATGGGCACCACGTCGTAGCTGTCGATCACACCGTTTCCGTCGTAGTCGATGATGCGGTACATACCCGGAAGGTTGTTCGCGGAGTTCTCTCCGGTCGGGCTGTTGTACATCTCGTCCCAGGAGGTAATGATGCCGTTGGATTTCTGACTCTTGGGCTGGCCCAGGGAGAATCCCGCCACGCGCCGGTAGGCCGGGGTAAGTTCGGGGTCCCCGTAGTAGAGGATCTTGTCGGTGGCGTGGGAGAAGGCGGCCGAAGCCCAGTAGTTTAGGCCGAATGAGGTCGTGGCGTTCCATTTGAGGTCCACTTCCCATCCCTGCTCCTTGGTGCGGCCGATGTTGGCCCCCACGGGAGACGCCCCGAACCAGGGCGGCACGTCCTTGCGGTCTGCCCCGGCGATGAACACGCCGTCGCGGCGACCCCAGAACCAGTCGGCGGTGGCGGTCAGCCTGCTTTTGAGGAACGAGGCGTCGATACCCAGGTCCTGCTTGACGGCGGTCTCCCAACGGGCGTCGGGGTTGGCGATGTTGGAGACCTTATAGCCGGGGTAGGTGCCGCTGGCCTGCTGCGGGTTGGGATAGCCCAACAATGCGGTGTTGTTGCCCGATGTCCAGTTGCTCTGGTAGAGCCAACGGGTAATGCCCTGGTCGCTACCAGTCTTGCCCATGCTGAAGCGGACCTTCAAAAAGTTGAGCCAGTCGTTCAGTTTGAGGTCACGCACGAAGCGTTCCTCGGTCAGCACCCAACCGGCGGACGCTGAGGGGAAGAAGCCGAAGCGGTACTCCGGGGCGAACATTTCCGATCCGGTGTAGGCGCCGTTCACTTCAAGCAGGTAGCGGTTGGAGTAGGCGTAGGTTACCCTGCCGGCCCACTCCTCGCGGTAGGAGGGGAAAGTCTGGCCCATGGAGTTCTCCACGCGTTTGAAGTTGGCCAGCGCCGTTACCCGGTGTTTCTGGGCGAAGGTGCGGTCGTAATTCAACGAGAGCTGGTACATCAGGTTCTTGTAGACCTGCGTGATCCCGGAGTTCGGGATCTTGATATTTTCCGTGGTCACGTTGTTGGGAAAAGGCTCGTAGTCGAAGCCCGAGTTGTCGGGGTTCGGCTTGGTGCCGGGCGTGCCCTCGCCGGTGGAGGCGTTGTATTTGTAGGTACGCGGACGGGAACCCTCGATGTTGGGGCCTACGCCGATGTAGTAGTTGCGGAAGTTGACCAATGCTTTGAAATTAAGCCCCTTGGTCACGAAATCTAGCTTCTGCAACAGATTGAAGGTCGTGTTGATGTCGGTCCTTACCTCACGGTTCACACCGCTGTAGTTGAAGTACTCGACCGGGTTGTACTGGTTGGTCCCCTCGTTGTTGACGTAGGGTTGTCCCGGTACGGACATCAACCGGATGGGGTACTCGTCCGGGCCCTTTTGCAGGATGTTGCTCCACAGGTAGGTCACGTTGGCCGCCGTGGTGCGCTCGATGCCCTGCGCCCCATCCATATCCACACTCAATGTGGTGGTCTTGGTGGGGGTAAAGTCCAGGTTGAGGCGGTAGTTGTAGCGCTGGTAGTCGTTCCTGGGGATGTAACCCTGGCCCAGGTCGCGGCCCTTGAGGATGTCGCCGTCGTAGGTGTAGGCCAGCGAAGCGAAGTACTTCACAAAGCGCGTCCCGCCCCGCACGTCCATGTTGTAACGCTGCGACCAGCTCCACTGCTTGAGCATCTCGCCCTGCCAGTCCACGTCGGGATAGCGCTCGGGATCGGTCTGGTCGCGGTAGGCTTTAAGTATCCCGGTCGGGGTAATGTAGCTCTGCCAGTCGCCCTCGGAGTAGCCCGGCAGCGCGGCCTGGCGTTCGACGGCCTGGTTCCGAAGCCAGCGCGCGTCGTAGGAGTTCAAGTTGCCCGGGATGCGCGACTTGGTCTTGGCGATCACGTTGGCCGAGACCGACATGGAGGGCTTGCCCTCGCGGCCCCGTTTGGTCGTGATCAGGATCACGCCGTTGCCGCCCCGCACACCGAAGACGGCGGTAGCGGAGGCGTCCTTCAAAACGGAGATCGACTCCACCTCGGCAACGTCGATGTCGTTCATGTCCCGCTCCACACCGTCGACCAGCACCAGCGGCGAAGAGCCGTTCCAGGTCGATTTGGCCCGGATGAGGATCTCGGCGTTGTCGGCGCCCGGCTTGCCGGAGTAGTTCAACGTGGTAAGGCCCGGGACCAAACCGGTCAAGGCGTTGGAGACCGTGGTCACACCCCCGGTCTTGGCCAGTTCGTCGGATTTGACCTGGCCGATGGAGCCCACCACGCTCTGCTTGGTCTGCGTTCCGTAGCCGACCACCACGATCTCGTCGAGGGTCTTGTCGTCGGCGAGCATCGTCACGTCGATCCGCTCGGAGCGGGCGGTAACGGGCATCTCTTTGGGAACCATGCCCAGGAAGCTGAATTGCAGCGTGCTGCCCACCGGCGCCTCGATCGTGTATTGTCCGTCGAAGTCGGTAATCACACCCCGGTTGCTCCCCTTGACCAACACGTTGGCGCCCACAACGGGTTCGCCGTGCTGGCTCTCCACCACGCGTCCCGAC
Organism: Rikenellaceae bacterium; assembly: GCA_031551275.1. Classification (GTDB taxonomy): domain Bacteria; phylum Bacteroidota; class Bacteroidia; order Bacteroidales; family Rikenellaceae; genus JAVBMJ01. The sequence goes on along the minus strand of JAVBNX010000010.1, from coordinate 27,738 downwards.
ACCCTGATCTTCTCCTGCCCGTAGGCGGAAAGACCCAGCGCCGTCAGCATGACGGAAAGGATCGTAATCAATAGGATAGGTCTTTTCATGCAGTTTTGGATTTATTTTATTTCGATTGTTATTCTTTGGTCGTTCACCGAGGGGCGAACGTTGGTGTTTTTAAGTATCTCGTCTTTGAGCCTGGCCAGGCGCTCCACCGTGGCGGGGTACTGGGCGCTCAAATCGGTGTGCTCGCCCGGGTCGCGCTCGAGGTTGAAGAGCAACGGTTCGGGGTGGGGTTCGGTCTTCTTCTCGATGAACCAGTCCTCGTAGAGGTGGAACTGGAGCTTCCAGCCTCCCTGGCGTACGGCGGCCAGTTCGCTGCCGCGCCAGTAGGCCAGTTCCTGCCGCGTGGCCACGTCAGGGGCCTTGAACATGGGCATGGCGTCCACCCCGTCGATGGGGCGGTCATTGGGGACTTCGGCCCCGGCCAGCTTGACGATCGTGGGGAAGAGGTCCATCATCGAGCATATCTGGCGGCTGGTGGTCCCGGCGGGGATCACGCCCGGCCAGCGCACGATGGCGGGGACGCGGTAGCCGCCCTCCCAGGAGGAGCCTTTGCCGCCCCTGAGCAGGCCCGAACTGCCGCCGCGCAGGTGCATGGTCAGCCAGGGACCGTTGTCGGAGGTAAAGATCACGAAGGTGTTCTCATCCACGCCCGCTTTTTTCAGGGCTTTGAGGATCTCGCCAACGCCCCAGTCCAGCTCCTCGACCGTGTCGCCGTAGGCTCCCCGCAGGCTCTTGCCATTGAAGCGCTCGGAGGCGAACAAAGGGACGTGGGGGAAGGTCGAGGCGAAGTAGATCAAAAAGGGTTTGCTTTCGGCGGCGTTCTTCTCTATGATTTGGATCGACTTTTCGGTGTATTGTTTGGTCAGCCGGCTCTGGTCGCAATTCTCTTCCAGCACTTTGCTCCCCTCCATCAGGGCAAGGGGGCGGAAATTGTTGGCGTAGGGGACGCCGAACCAGTAGTCGAAGCCGAAATTCCACGGCATATGGGGATCGGACGCGCCGAGGTGCCACTTGCCGATGCAGTAGGTCGAGTAGCCCTGCCCTTTGAGGAGCTGGGCCATCGTGATCTCGTCGGTGGGCAGGCCGCCCGGGGTGTCGGGGTAGAGCACGCTCCAGGTATCGCCCCACATGCCCGTACGGACCGGGTAGCGGCCCGTGAGCAGGGCTGCCCGGCTCGGGGTGGAGACTGCCGCCCCGCAGTAGAAATCGGTCAGGCGCACGCCCTCCGCGGCCATTTGGTCGAGGTTGGGCGTGGCGATGGTCGGGTGGCCGTAGCAACCCAGGTCGCCGTAGCCCAGGTCGTCGGCCAGGATGACGATCACGTTGGGGCGCTCGTTGGCACTGGCATCCGCCGCAGCCAACACTGCGCCCGCGGTGGCGAGCAGGGCCGTGTACCGGGATATGGTCCTCTTGAGCGTCATTTTTTGGGCAACAGGGTAAAGTCGTCGTACCTGACGGTGCATTCTTCTCCCGAGACGGGGTTGAAATTCGCGCAGATCTCGACCGATGTGTTCTCGCCGCTCTCAAAAGTCACAGCCACCTTGGTCCACTCGTTTTTCGAGCCGTGTTTGACCGAGGCGAGTTCGTTTCCGCCTGCCGATACGCATAACCGGCAGCGGCCGGCCAGGTCGGCTCCGGCGCTCCTTACCCAGCAACTCAGGGTGTAGGTCCGGTCGGGTTGCACATCGACCATCTGGCGGATACCGGCCTCGACGGGGTGGTCGTTGGCGCGGCGGTACTGGTTTTCGAAGCGGGCCTTCAGGCAGGCGTTGTTGAAGCCTGTGCGGGCCTGGTTGTCGTCGAAGTATTCCAGGCCCAACCGGAGTTCGACGGGCATGGTGTGGTTGGAATGGTTGGAGGAGTAGAAACTCCACGCCGAGGTCTGGTTCTCGAAGCCGGGGTCGGCGATCAAGTTGATCCTATCCATCTCCTCGGCCGTGTAGAGCGATCCCATGATGGGGCCGGGGGTTTTCGATGAGAGGAAGGGGGCTTTGCGGCGGTCGGTCCGATCGGCGGGCAGGATGATGATGCCGTTTTCGACCTTGCCTCCGCGCAGCTCCACGTTGGCTTTCATGACCCTTTCGGTCATATCTATCAGGGAGTCAAAACCGAAGGTCATGTATTTGAACCTTACGTCTTTGCGCAATGCCGAGTAGTAGGTTTCGTCGATCACTTTCATGCCCCGGCTCGCGGCCAAAATGCCGCAGGCGATCGAGGCGTCGCAATCGGCGTCCTCGCTGGCCTGGACGGCGATCAGCATGGTGCGGGTAAAATCCCCGCCGCCGTACAGCAGCGACATGACCGTAAAGGCGGCCATCGACTTGGAGTCGAGGTTGATGCCCTTGTTGCCGCCACCGTAGGACCAGTCCGACCAGTTGTTCTCCGTGTTCCACCAGTACTTGTCCATGATCCTTTGCCAGCACATCTTCCAGTCGGGCAGTTCGCGGTGCCACTTGACCACGTCACTGACAGCCTGCGAGGTAAGGCTGGCCTGGGGAATGGCTTTCAGGCCGGACTCGATGATCTTATGGACGTCCTCTGTAAAGAAGGCCTCTGAGTACATCGCACCCAGCAAAATGGCGGCCTCCAAACCGTCGCCGTAAGCGATGGCGGTCCCGAAAAGCTGCGCCATATCGACCGCCGTCATGGGAAGTCCCGGGGCGATCAGTCCGGCGAAGTCGGCCCCGCAGGTGTACCCGCAGCCGTCGGCCGTGCGCTTGAACGCGGGGTGGCCCAGGTCGGGCGGGGCGATGCGTTTTTCGAGGAAGGTTTTGTTGCGGCCGCCGTACTCGAACTGGTAGTCGGCCCGCTCCAGGTAGGCCTCTTTCGCGCTCACGTTGAAGCCCTTGCGGTCCAGGGTCAGCAAAGCGGCGGCGGAGAGGTACATATCGTCCTGGTTGTAGCCCTCGTTGACCGTTTCGGGACGCCACTTGGGCATCATCGAGTCGGGGACAATCCGGTGGCTGTACCTGAATTCGGTGGCGATGCCCAGGCCCACGCCTGCCATCTTGCCGATCCAGGCCGCCTGCATCTTGTCGCGGTACTCTTCCAAAGAGATGCTCCTGGGCGCGCAACGGGCTGTGGCCGCTGTCGAAACAGCGGCCAGAACCAGTGCGGTATGCAGGAGCAGGCGTTTCACGTTATTGCTTGGTGGTATAGACCAGGGTGGATTCCAGGATCACGTTGTGGTCGGGGATGGGGTTGAGCCACTTGATGGTTACCTTGTGGTGGCCCTGGGGAAGCTCGTAGTTCCAGTAGATGTCGACCCGGCGCGTGGCGAAGTTCAAGGGCATTTTGATGATCTCGGGTTTGCCGTCCAGGGTAAGCTCCAGTTCGGCCACGTACTCGGCGGAGTCCTCTTCGGCCCTGTTCTTGCCCTTTACCTTGCCGGCGAAGACAACGCCCGTGCCGTCGAATTCCATCTCATACGGCTTGCGGAAGTTGTTGTAGCGCTCGGTGCTCTTGCCGACCAGTTCCAGCCCCTCGAAGCTCTGCTCCAGGGCGACCGGCTCGGGGGTCTGCTTGATGATGGTAATGGTTTTGCCGTCGGTCTTGCCGCCGTTGCGCGCGATCATCTGCAAAGCCTGGTCGAAGCCCATCTTGTAGGCCTTGTTGAGCGAGATGTCGGTGTGGGCGAAGTTCATATCCTCGACCTCTTTCAAGGCGGGCATCCACTTTTCGGGAATGTTGCTGTAACCCAGCATGGTACCCAGGATACCGGCCGCGGTGGCGGGGTTGCAGTCCGAGTCGTCGCCGCAACGGGCGGAGATGTCCATCGTCTTGAAGAAGTCGCCGTCGCCGTACCACAGGCCTATCACAACCCAGGCCGAGTTGACCGTGGCTTCGATGTTGAAGGGGTCTTTGGTGCCCTTGGGGCAGGTGGTCTCGTCGCTCCACTTGTCGTTGACCAGTTGCCAGGTCGTCTTCCAGTCGGGGTTTTGCTGGCACCAGCCGATCACGTCGTCGATGCACTCCCTGTATGAGCTGCCCACGGGGACTATCTTGATCGCCTCGGTAATTACCTTTTTCACGTCCTTCTCGACAAAGGCCAGCGAGTACATCGTGGCCACGTAAAGGCCGCCGTAGTACCCGTTGCCGTAGTTCATGATGTGGCCCACCTTGTCACAGACCGCGGCGGCCGCGTTGGGCATACCCGGGGACATCAAACCCGCGAAGTCGGCCTCGATTTGGAAATCGATGTCGTCGGCGTGGGGGTTGTTCTTCCAGTAGCCCGAAGCCGGGGCGGGGATCCCGTTGAGGATGTTGTTCCTCGCCACCTGGTTGGCGTGCCAGAGGTTGTAGGTCGCGTTGGCGAACGAATTGGCCAGCGAGGCGACCGGCGCGTCGAGGCCCTCCTTGTCGAAGACGCTCATAAAGCTGAGGTCCATGTAGACGTCGTCGTACAAACCGGGCTCGTTGTCGAAGTACCACTTGATGTAGTGCTCCGGCCAGGGGATGGCCACCGAGTCGGCGATGATGCGGCCGTTGTATTTGAATTCGGTCGGGCCCCCGTAGGTGCAACCGATGGTCTGGCCTGCCCAGCCGCCCTTGATCTTGTCGAGAAGCTGGTCGCGGCTCATTTTTGCTTCGTTGGGTGCCGCGGTACAGGACACCGCGAGCAAGGCCGCAATAAAAATTGCCGTCAAATGTTTCATTTTATGTCTCTTTAAGTAATTAGTTACCGGCTGCGATGATAAGGCCCAATCCGGCGAAGAAAAGGATGAACATCACGGTAAGCAAACCTTTGACCGAGGTGTTGCCGCCCTTGAATTCCTTCCAGACGAATACGCCCCACAAGGCCGCCACCATGGTAGCGCCCTGGCCCAGGCCGTAGGAGATGGCCGCCCCGGCTTTGCCCGCGGCGATCAGGTTGAACGCATTACCCAGCCCCCAGATCAGACCGCCGAGTACGCCCACCATGTGGGTCTTGAAGTTGCCCTTGAAGTACTCCTTGATCGAGGTGGGTTCGCCCTCGACCGGACGCTTCATGGCGATCGTGTTGAATACGAAGTTGCTCAGGAAGATACCCACGGCGAAGATGAACATGGCCGTGTAGGGGGTCATCTTGCCCGCGGCGGGGGAGACGAAGTTGTCCAGGTCCATCGACACGGCGATGAAACGGTAGAAGAACGACATCAAAAGACCGGCGATCAGGGCCAGGACGATGCCCTTGCCGACTTTCTTCTTTTGTCCGCTGTCCGCCTTCTTGTTGGCCATGTTGTAGGCTACGGCATTGGCAATGATGGCCACGATGACCAAAGCTACGCCTACAAAGAGAAGGGTGGGATCGCCCTTGGCCGAACCCATGTAGTTGATTAATACGCCCAAAACCAGGGCCAGGCCGATCCCGATGGGGAAGGCGACCGAGAGTCCCGCGATGGAGATGGCGGCCGAAAGCAAAATATTGGCCGCGTTGAAGACCACACCGCCCAGCAACGCGCTGCCGATGTTGTTCCAGTCGGCTTGCGCCAGATCGGGCAAAAAGCTGCGGCCCTCACTGCCGATCGAGCCCAAAGTAAACGCCGAAATAAGCGAGAAGAGCAGGATGCCGATCACGTAATCCCAGTAGAAGAGTTCGTACCTCCAGGTCTTGGCGGCCAGCTTCTGGGTGTTGCCCCAGGAGCCCCAGCAGAGCATGGTAACGATGCAGAATACTACTGCAAGCGCGTAATTGTCGACAATGAACATAACGGTAAGGTTTAGGTTTTACTCTATTTTGCGGATTTTATCAGTTGGTCCAGCTCCCTGCGCGAGGGGATGGAGGATTGCGCGCCCATGCGGGTCACGGCGATCGAAGAGGCCTTCGAAGCGAACTTGACCGCCTCGTGGATCTCCTTGCCCTCGGCCAAAGCGACGCAAAGCGCCCCGTTGAACACGTCGCCCGCGGCGGTGGTGTCGACGGCGGTAACCTTCTCGGCCGGTACATTATAATAGGTGGACCCGTCCTTGATCAGCGCGCCGAGCGACCCCAGGGTAATGACCACGATGCCCACGCCCTTGGCGCTGATCGCGTCGGCGGCCACACGGGCGCTCTCCCAGCCCGTTACCTTGATCCCGGAGATCATCTCGGCCTCGGATTTGTTCGGGGTAATGATGTAGAGGCACTTCAACAGCTCGTCGCTCAAAGGGGCGGCGGGGGCCGGATTGAGGATTACCTTGACGCCCTTTTTGGAGGCCATCGCGGCCACGTGCTGGACGGTATCCATCGGGGTCTCCAACTGCATGAGGACGATCTCGGCGTTCTCGATCTCCTTTTTGGCCCCGTTCACGTCCTTGGGCGAGAGGGTGCCGTTGGCGCCCGAAGCCACCGCGATGCAGTTCTCGCCCTTGGCGTCGACCATGATGATCGCCACGCCCGAGGGGTTTTTCGCGTCGCTGATGATGTAGTCCGTGTTGATGCCCTCGTTGGCGTAGAGCTCGACCGACTGGCGGCCGAAAAGATCGTTGCCCGTCTTGGCCACGAAGACCACGTCGCCGCCCAGCCTCGACACAGCCACCGCCTGGTTGGCCCCTTTGCCGCCGGGGTTCATTAAAAAAGTTCCCCCGAGGATGGTCTCCCCCGGTTCGGGGATGCGCTCGGACTTAATTACCATGTCCGTGTTGGAGCTTCCCACAATTACGATCTTGCCGTTTCCCATATCTGAAGTTTCGATTATTTTATACGCAAACAGGGCCGCTTTGGGCGGCTTCGGAAACAAAGGTGGGGATTATTCAAATACGGAAAACCCAATTAATCGACAAATATTGATATTTTTAATATTATTATTAAATACTTAATTATATGTTATTTCATTGATTATATGTAATATATAAATTATTAGATTGAGTTAAAAAAGGCTTATTGTTGGCATTTTCAAGCATTAATAGATAACTTTACAACCTCCTTCATAGGGCGTTTCTTAACCTTCGACTCGATCCAACTGATAAAATCGAAGATCGAAAGCACCTTCCGGTCCATGTTGTTGCGCCGAAAACGCGGGACGGACTTGCGCAACTCATCCCAAAGGGCCGTCCGGCGGCTCATCGTGGCCGGAAGCGCCGTGTTGACAAAGCGGATGAAGAACTCCTCGACCGACCCCGGGTGGGCGTACTCCCGAAGCTCGCGCAGGATCGAGCGGCTTTCGTAGCGGATCAGGTTGGCCTCGCCCGCCTCGTACATATATATAAGGTTGACAAGCCTCACGGCGCGGTAGAGGGCCAGGTAGGTAAAGTCCTTGCCCTTGACCACGATCATGCTGATCGACTTGCGCGCGGCGTTCACGTTGCCGTTCAGATAGTGCAGCAAAGAGACGTAGAGGATGACCTCGGCCTGGCGGTTGACGTTCAACCTCGAGAGGTTTTCGATCAAAGGCTCCTCGTAGGTCCACTTCAGGGCCAGCGCCTCCTCGTAGCGGCCGTGGTCGAGCAGGGTAACGATCCGGTAGAGGAAGACCACGGCCTGCACCTCCAACTGGAAGGATTCGAAATTGCTGCTCAGGCCCGCGAGGCGTTCCAGAAAGTACTCCATGTCGTCGTAGCGGCCGATCGAGCGCAAACTGTTCAAAATGCCCTCCAGCACGTTGAGGTAATAGATGGGCGGGTTGTGGAGCATGTGGGGCTTGCTCTCGAACAGGTCGTTCAGTTCGGTAAAGGCCTTCAGCGCGTTGACCGGCTGGCCGATGCCGATAAAGTAGTTGGCCTGGAACAACAGGTGGTTCTTGGAGATGTCGAAGATCTCGACGCTAAGCTTATTGACGATATTCAGCTCACTGAATATAAGGTCGTTGAGGCTATCCGACGGCAAGTGGGGCTTGCGGCTCAGGCGGAAGCGCAGCAGCTCGTAGAGAGCCGAGTGCTCCTGGATGTTGCGCACGATGCGCATGGTCTCCTGCAAACGGACCTGGCGTTTGACCAGCTGTTTCTCCGAGAGGTTGGCGAAGTCAAGGCCGGTCAGCGTCTCCAACTCCAGGGCCAGCGCCATGAGCACGACCTGGTAGTTCTCCACGCGGGCGGCCTGGGCCTCGATCTTCTGGAGCTGGGCCAGGCCCTCGTTGTAAAGCGACTTTTCGAACAGCACCCTGACCTTCATCAAACGGCCGATCAGGCTGTAATCCGTGTCCCGCTCCATGCGTATCTCGACCAGGCGGTCGAGGATTACCTTATAAAGGTACTTGACCACTGTGTCGAAAGAGGCCCCGGGACGCTCTTTGAGGAACGCGCTGCGAAGCTCGTCCTTGTCGTAGATCCCCCCGCAGGCCAGATCGAACAGAAAGAGGTAGTCTTTTTCGCCCGAGCTCATCTTCGAGTGGAGGGCGATGCTCCGTTTTTCGGCTTTGGACAGGGTGTCAACCAAAGAGATAAGCGTTTCGGTCTTGGACATTTCCGGACGTTTGAAATTATTGTAATTCACAAAAATATAAAAATTATTGGAACTGCATTTAATTTTTACACAATTGTTTATATAATTTTTTGTTGGTATTCTGAGATTTGAACTTGCCGTTCCGTTCGAATTTTTGCGCCTAAAAAGAGAGGCCGCCTCTAAATTTGGAGCATCTTTGTAGAAACCCTGAACACCTTACGCCATGAAACGCATTCTGTCTCTGCTGCTTCTGTTTCCCGCCGCCCTTTTCGCCCAACCGGCACAAAGGATGGCGACCTACGACCTAAAGAAAGACCGCCTGCTCTATACGGTGGGGTACGCCCACCTCGATACCCAGTGGAACTGGGACTACGCGACCACCATCGACCTCTATTTGAAGCGAACGCTGAGCGAGAATATCGATTTGATCGAAAAATATCCCGACTACGTCTTCAATTTCTCGGGATCGCGGCGGTATGCCCTTATGAAGGAGTACTACCCCGATATGTACCGCCGGATGAAAGAGAAGATGGCCGCCGGGCAGTGGTTTGCAGCCGGGGCATGCGTGGACGAGGGGGAGGTCAACATATCCTCCTCGGAGTCGGTAATCCGGCAGGTTTTGTACGGCAACCTCTACTATGAGCACGAGTTCGGGCGCCGGGCCGAAGACTACCTTTTGCCCGACTGCTTCGGCTTCGCGGCCACCCTGCCCTCGGCGCTGGCCCATGCGGGGGTCAAAGGCTTTTCGACCCAGAAGCTGACCTGGCGGGCGGCCGTGCCCATCCCCTTCAACGTGGGGGTCTGGGAAGGCCCCGACGGGCGGGGGGTCATCGCCGCGCTGAACGCCACGGCTTACGCGAGCAGGGTGCCCGAAAGGCTCGACCTGGACTCGGTGTGGAGCGCGCGGATCGACCAGAGCAGCAAGAAATACGGGTTGAAATTCGACTACCGCTATTACGGAGTCGGCGACAGGGGCGGTTCGCCGCGCTTGCCCGATATTAAAAACGCGATCGGCAGCCTCAACCACAAGGACAGCAAGTTCAGGGTGCTCCTGACCTCCTCGGACCAGATGTTCCGGGACGTTACCCCGGCCATCCGGGCGAAGATGCCGGTCTACAAGGGGGATTTGCTCCTGATCGAGCACAGCGCGGGGAGTCTGACCTCGCAGTCGTTTTTAAAACTCATCAACCGGCGCAACGAAAACCTGGCTGCGGCGGCCGAGGCGGCCTCGGTCTACGCGGATTGGTGCGGGGCTGTCCCCTACCCCTTCGCTTCGATCAACGGGGCGTGGGATTTGATCCTCGGGACGCAGATGCACGATATTTTGCCGGGGACGAGCATTCCCACGGCGTATGAATACTCCTGGAACGACTCGTTCCTGGCGGCCAATATGCTTACGCAGGCGGCCACCAGCGGGGTCGAAGGGATGGTCCGGGGGATGGATACGCGCGCTTCGGGCGGGCGCACCGTGGCGGTTTACAATCCCGCGGCGTGGGGGCGTACCGACATTGCGCAGGCGACTTTGAAAGGTGCGGCGCGTGAGGTGGAGGTGGTCGACGCACAAGGGATCAGGCTGCCCTCGCAGATCGTGGCGCGGGATGCGGAGAGCTTTACCGTGATCTTTCCGGCGCGGGTCGAGGCGATGGGGGTGGCGCTGTTCGAAGTGAAGGAGACGGCGGGCTCGGCGCAGGACAATACGCTGAAAGTCAGCCGGCAGGGGATCGAGAACGGGCGTTACAAAGTGGCGATCGCCGCCGACGGGGATATTTCGTCGATCTATGACAAATTGTTGGGACGGGAGCTGCTTTCCGCGCCCGCGTCGCTCGAGGTTTTGCGCGAGAGTCCCGCCGAGTGGCCGGCCTGGAATATGGATTGGAAAGACCGGCAGAAGCCGCCCATCGGGCGGATCGACCAAAATGTTTATATCCGCGTGGTCGAGACCGGGCCTGTGCGGGCTACGGTCGAGGTCAGCCGCGAGAGGTTCAATTCACGGGTGGTGCAGCGCATTTCGCTGGCTGCGGGCGAGGCCGGGCGCGCGGTGGAGGTCGAGAATCTGATCGACTGGCAATCCAAAGGGGTATCGCTCAAGGCGGCGTTCCCGTTGACCGCCTCCAACCCGGTGGCCAGCTATTCGCTCGACAATGCGGTGGTACAACGGGGAAACAACGAGGAGAAGAAATTCGAGGTTCCCTCGCGGCGGTGGTTCGATCTGACCGACGCATCGGGCGATTTCGGGGTAACCATCCTGGAGAACGGGCGCTACGGCTCGGACAAACCTGACGATAATACGTTGAGACTGACGCTGATGTACACGCCAGAGGCCAATGTAAACCGCTTTACCTACCAGGCTACGCAGGACTTCGGGATTCACCGCGTCAAGTATGCCATTTTGGGGCACAAGGGGGGCTGGCAGGGCGTGAGTCCGGTTGAGGGGCGGTTTTTCAACCAGCCTTTGATGGCCTTCGAGACCTCGGCGCATCCGGGCGGGGGGAAAAGTTTGCAGGCGGTCGACCTCTCGTTGCCCTCGGTCGATGTGATGGCACTCAAAAAGGCGGAACAAGGCGACGCTTACATTATCCGGCTCAACGAGACGGACGGGCGCAAAGCCGACAACCTGACGGTGGGGCTGATGGCTCCCGTGATCGAGGCGTGGGAAGTGGACGGGCAGGAGCGCAGGATCGGCAGCGCGAAAGTCGCGGACGGCAAGCTGGCGACGAGCCTGACCCCGTTCGCCATCCGGAGTTTTGCGGTCAGGCTGGGTAAACCGGGGGGTGGTAGCGACGGGCGTGTTGTTTCGCAGGCCACCGTCGAGTTACCTTATAATATGGATGTGATTTCCACGAACGCCGACCGTAAGGACGGGGGGATCGGGCAGACGGGGGCCACTTTGCCCGCCGAGCAATTGCCGTCGCGGATCGTTTGCGGCGATGTGGCCTTTACCCTGGCGGGAAGATCGGCGGGGGAGAACAATGCGGTCGGGTGCAAGGGGCAAACGCTTGTTCTGCCTAAAACGGCGGTCGATGGCGACCGGCTGGCGATCCTGGCCTTCTCCGAGAAGGGGGCGAAAGGGGATTTTTTGACCGGGGGGCCGGAATCGGCAGGCGTTCAGGAGCCTGAAAGCCTTGCGGCCGGACTCCATACCCGCACGCTGGAGATCGCGCCTTTCAGGGGCTATCTGGGGCAGCACTACGGGCAGGTTATCGTCTCGGACCGTCCGATCCCGACGCAGAATGAGCTAAAGGACAGCGTGTTGTTTACCATGCTGAGCATCGAGCAGCCCTATTTGCGGCGAGACGCGGTGGCGTGGTACGCGACGCACTACCATACGCCGGCGGGGAATGCGACCTACCAGTATTGCTACCTCTACCTCTACGAGATTCCCCTGACGGCGGGGGCGACGGAGGTCATTTTGCCGGAAAATCCCGAAATCACGGTCATGGCGGCTGAAATGGTCGCACCGGCGGGGCAGGTTACCCCGGCGGGATTCTTCTACGAGGGGTTTGAGGAGTATCCCGTCTTCCATTTGAGGCGGACGGAAGCCAAGCCTACGCAGGCGCACAGGTAGGGACGGTCCGGGGCGGCGGCGGTTTGACGGGGCTGCCAGTCTACCAGACTGTCCGGTAAGACTTCAACTCCTTGCGGTATTCGAGGTGGCGGCCCGAAGTGAGGCGGTCGAGCAACGCGTGGAACGATGCGCCGTGGTTGTGGTGGCGGGTGTGGCAGAGCTCGTGCAGCAGGATGTAGTCGATCAGATGGTCGGGCAGGCGCATCAGGTGCAGGCTCAGCGAGATATCATTCCTCGGCGAGCAGCTTCCCCATTTGGAGCGGGTGTTGCGCACGTTGACCGCCTTGAATTTCAGTCCCGTGGCGGCGGAGAGGGCGGAGAGGCGGGCGGGCAACAGCTCCTGCGCCTCCTTGCGCCAGGCCTGTTCGATGGATTTTTTGATCGCCTCCTGCACCTCGGGGTCGAGGTAGCTCTTTTCGGCGGGGTATTTTACCGTGATGTCCTCCCCGGCGACGCGGCCCGTGATCTTTTCGGCGTCGGGGTCGGGCAGCAGGCGGAGTTCGTGGTTGCGCGTGGCGAAAGGCATTTGGATCTGCTCGGCTTGGCGGGTCTGCTCCATGCGGGATTGCGCTTTTTGCACCCAGTCGGTTTTTTTGTCGAGGAAAGACAATGCTTCGGCCAGCGGCACGCCCCAGGGGTAGGACAAGCGCACACGGCCCTGGGGTGGGCGCACGCTGAGCGAGATGCGCCTCGAACGGCGGCTGCGCACGACGGTCACTTCCCCCAACAGGGGATGTATGTATTTGTCATCCAAAGGGATCACTCCAATAATTCGGCCTCGGCACGCAGGGCTTTCTCAAAGCCGAAACGCTCCACGGCCTGGTCCATCAGCTCCTTGATCCGGTCGTTGCAAAGGTTGCCGATGCTGCCGACGTGGGTGTGGGCCACGGTTTTTTCGGGGGCGTAGTCGCCCTTTTCGATCTTCGCGCCCACCTGTTTGTAGGCCTCCCGGAAGGGGACTCCGCTCAGGACCAGCTTGTTGACCTCCTCGACGCTGAACAGGTAGTCGTAGCGCGGATCGTCGAGGATGCGTTCGTTCACGCCGACCCTCTCCAACATAAAGCAGGTCATGTCGATCACGTCGCGGATCTGCTCGAAGGCGGGGAAAAGGACCTCCTTCAAAAGCTGCATATCGCGGTGGTAGCCCACAGGCAGGTTGGTCATCAGAAGGGTAATCTCCGTGGCCGTGCCCTGCAAGAGGTTGCACCTGCCGCGGATGATCTCCCACACGTCGGGGTTCTTTTTGTGGGGCATGATGCTCGACCCGGTGGTCAGCTCGGCCGGGTAGGACAGAAAGCCGAAGTTCTGGCTCAAAAACAGCGTGTTATCCATCGCCAATCTGCCGATCGTGGCGGCCACGGCGGCGATGGCCTGCGCGGCGAAGCGCTCGGACTTGCCCCGGCCCATCTGGGCGTAGACCACGTTGTAGTCGGGCGAGTCGAAGCCCAGCAATCGGGTGGTCATCTCCCGGTCCAGCGGGAAGGAGCTTCCGTAGCCCGCCGCAGAACCCAGCGGGTTGCGGTTGCAGACCCGGTAGGCGGCCAGGACGGACTCCATATCGTCGACCAGCGCCTCGGCGTAGGCCCCGAACCAGAGGCCGAACGATGACGGCATAGCCACCTGGAAGTGGGTGTAGCCGGGCATCAGCACGTTCCTGTGCTCTTCCGAGAGCTCCTGCAGCAAAGCGAACAGTTTGCCCGCCGAGGCGGCCAGGGAGCGCAACTCGCTGCGCAGGAAGAGCCTTAAATCGACCAGCACCTGGTCGTTGCGGGAGCGTCCGCTGTGGATCTTCTTGCCCGCGTCGCCGATCGTGCGGGTCAGCATCAGCTCGACCTGCGAGTGGACGTCCTCGACGCCCTCTTCGATCTCGAATTCGTTGGCGTCGATCCGTTGGGCGATCTTTTTCAGTTCGCGGGAGACGGACTCCAACTCGCCGGGGGAGAGAAGGCCGATCGTTTCGAGCATCCGGGTGTGGGCCAGTGAGCCCAGCACGTCGGCACGGGCCAGCAAAAGGTCCATTTCCCGGTCGCGGCCCACCGTGAAGGCCTCCACACGGGCGTTTACGTCGATTGATTTCTGCCAGAGTTTCATGGGCTGCGTCTTTATTTCCAAGATGTATGCTTTTCCATTTCTTTTTGCTTGTTCCCTTCGCGAGATCCCCGTAGTTTGACGATCACCCACCCCCGCCCCCTCCCTACGGTTAGGGAGGGGTGTTTTCTAAGGTGCTGCCGCCCTTTCCCGGGCCATCTTCAGGTCTATAATCCGTCTAAAGTATCTTTTCCAAAATGCCGATGTACTTTTCTATGCCCTCGCGGATCTCGTCCAGGCCCACCCACTCGTCGGCGCTGTGGGAGCGGGCGCTGTCGCCGGGGCCGATCTTGAGCGATTGCATGTTCAAAAGGGCCTGGTCGGAGGTGGTCGGCGAGCCGTAGGGTACGCCGCCCAGTTCGACCGCCGCCCGGACCACGGGGTGCTCCGGGGAGATGTAGGAGGGTTTCAGGCGCGTGGAACGGGCGGTGACCTCGCTCTGGACGTGCTTTTTGATCGCCCTGAGCACCTCCTCGTTCGTGTAGCGGTCGGTTACCCTCACGTCGACCGTGAAACGGCACTCGGCGGGGACCACGTTGTGCTGGGTTCCGGCGCTGACCATCGTGACGGTCATCTTGACCGCGCCGAAGAGCTTGGACTCGCGGCGGAATTTATGGCGCCTAAACCAGCGTATGTCCTTCATCGCCTTGTAGATGGCGTTGTCGCCCTCCTCGCGCGCGGCATGGCCCGCCTTGCCGTGGGCCACGCACTCGAGCACCATCAATCCCCTTTCGGCGATGGCCGGGTTCATCTTGGTCGGTTCGCCGACGATGGCGAAACTCAACTTGCCCAGGTCGGGGACCAGGCTCTCGACGCCGCCGGGGCCGGAATTCTCCTCCTCGGCGGTGATGGCGACGATCAGGTTGTATTTCAGGTTTTTGCGCTCGTAGAAGTGCAAAAAGGCGCTCAGCAAACAGACCGCGCTCGCGCCCGCGTCGTTGCTGCCCAGGCCGTAGAGTTTGCCGTTCTCGACCGTCGGCTGGTAGGGGTCGCGCGTGTAGGCGGTGTTGGGCTTGACCGTGTCGTGGTGGGAGTTCAAGAGGATCGTCGGGCGGGCGGGGTTGAAATGTTTGCTCCTGGCCCAGACGTTGTTGCCTTTGCGCTGGTGTTCGACGCCGTGAACGGTTAAAAACGCCGCGATCGCGTCGGCCGTGCCCTGCTCGGATCCGCTCGGCGAGGGGATCCGGATCAGGGTTTGGAGCAGTTCGACCGCGTCGTTGTAGTATTTTTCGATTTCGGTCATAGGTCAGATCACTTTAACCCCCGGTGTGGTCGATTCAAATTTTCTTCCGTCCGCCAACTCCATGGTAATCGTGAAATGCACGAAATCGTCCGTAGCGAATGGCTCCGTAAAGCGGAAAGCGTGAGTCTGGTCCGGACTCCGGTAGGGAGATCCATAGTCTTTTTCGTTAGCGGTATTAACAGCCATCAGCCACTCCGCAACAGGCATTTCGCTTGCCTCCCTGGGATTCGCCACAACAACCTTATCACACAGGCTGATTCCTGCCGCCGTTGTACCGACCGCTGCATCGCAAAGAATATCGAACGATACGATATGGTATTTCAATCCCATGACCCCATCGCCCGGATCGCATGAGGTGGCATAGGCTCCCTGGATCAGAAAGCCACTTGTGTTTGCTTTTGCGATCAGTCGCCCCGCTGTGTACAACAACAGGCGGTATTTATCGAATTCAACTGTCAATTGGTCCGGCAACTCTGCCTGCATACGGTTGTTGCTGTGATTCTTCGCGAATATCTCACTGATATCTACATAAGGAGTTTTGGTCTCTTTGCAGAAGCACGAAAAGGCCGCAACACCCACGGCTAAAAGAAGGACAAGTATAAGCAACTTGTTTTTCATCCTATCTTCATTTCATCCGCTGGCGGACCGCCTCGAAGAGCATAACGGCGGCGGCGGCCGAGACGTTCAGGGAGGCGACTTTGCCCTTCATGGGGATCGAGACCTGCTGGTCGCAGATCTTCAGCACTTCGGAGGATATGCCCTGGTCCTCGCTGCCCATCACCAGGGCGGTGGGGCCTTTCAGGTCGGCGAAGAACAACTCCTTGTTGGCCTTTTCAGTGGCGGCGACGACTAAGATTTCGTGCGCCTGGAGCGTTTTGATCGCGCTGCGGATGCTGCCCACGCGGCAGACCGGGATGCGGGTCAGCGCGCCGGCGGAGCTTTTGACCGCGTCGGCGTTGACCGGGGCGGCGTTCTTGACCGGGACGATCAGGGCGTGGGCGCCGGCGCACTCCGCGCTGCGGGCCACGGCCCCGAAGTTGCGGATGTCGGTTACCCCGTCGAAGACCACGATCAACGGGTCGTCGCCTTCGGGGATCGACTCCAGCACCTCGTTCAGGTCGGCGTACTCGATCAGGGCCATCTGGGCCACGACGCCCTGGTGGGTGGCGCGGCGCGTGAGCCAGTCGAGCTTCTCGGCGGGGACCTCCTGGACGGTGATCCTCTTCGAGCGGCACAGATCCCTCAACTCGGAGATCAATTGCCCCTCGGCGCCCTTTTTAAAGTAGACCTTTTCGATGTTTTTGCCCGCTTCGATCGCCTCGAAAACGGGCCTCAGGCCGTAGATCGCATCCATATTATCCGGCGGTTATTTCAAGTTCGTAGTTCTGCTGCTCCCAAAGATGCATCTTTTTTCCGAGTTCCAACTTCAGGGCGTTGTATTTTTCAAAGTGCGAGGGGTCGGAAAGGTCGATGCCGTGGGCGGCGGGGTCGGCCAAACGCGCGTCCATCTTCGCGATCCGCTCCTCCAAATCGGTAATCTCCCGCTCGGTCTTCTCGATCACGGCCTTGATCCTGCGCACGGCCTTCTCGTTCTGGCGCTTTTGCTCGTACTCCTCCTTGCCCTGGGGCTTGGGGGCCGTCTCGACGGGTTTATCCTTGAGCTCCAACTGCTGCATATTCTCCACTTTGCGCTTCTGCAAAAAGTCGTAGATGCCGCCCAGGTGGAGCCTAACCTCGCCGTCGCGGAATTCGTAAACCTTGTCGATCAGACCGTCCAAAAATTCGCGGTCGTGGGAGATGAGCACCAGCGTGCCGTCGTATTTTTGCAGGGCGTGCTTGAGGATATCCTTGGAGCGCATATCCATGTGGTTGGTCGGCTCGTCCATCACCAGCAAATTGAAGGGTTCGAGCATCAGCCGGGCCATCGCCAGGCGCGAGCGTTCGCCGCCGGAGAGCACCTTGACGCGCTTGTCGACGTCCTCGCCGCGAAACAGGAATGCGCCCAGGATGTCCCTCAGGCGGGTGCGAATATCGCCCACGGCAACCCTGTCCAGGGTGTCCAGGACGGTAAAATCGCCGTTCATCAGATCGTCCTGGTTCTGGGCGTAGTAGCCCGTGTTGACGTTGTGGCCCAGGCGGATCTCGCCTTCGGTGGGCTGCAGCTCGCCTGTCAATATTCTTGCGAAGGTCGTCTTGCCCTCGCCGTTACGGCCTACCAAAGCGATTTTCTCGCCCCGCTCGACGTAGAAATCCGCGCCCGAAAAGACGTGCTTCTCACCGAAGCTCTTGCCCACGTTCTTGACCTCGGCCACGATGTTGCCCGACCTCGGCGCGGGGGGGAATTTGATGTTCAAAGCGGTCAGGTCCTCGTCGTCGACCTCCACGCGTTCGAGCTTTTCGAGCGCCTTGACCCGCGACTGGACCTGGTTGGACTTGGTGGGCTTGTAGCGGAATTTTTCGATGAACTCCTCGGTCTTCTCTATCATCTTCCGCTGGTTCTCGTAGGCGGCCATCTGCTGCTCGTGGCGCTCCTTGCGCAGGACGACGTACTTGCTGTAAGGGACCTTGTAGTCGTAGGCCCTGCCCAGGGAGAGCTCGACCGTGCGGTTGGTCACGTTATCCAGGAAGGCCCGGTCGTGGGAGATGAGCACCACCGCGCCCAGGTAGTCCTTCAGGTAGCCCTCGAGCCACTGGATCGACTCGATGTCGAGGTGGTTGGTCGGCTCGTCGAGCAGGATCAGGGAGGGACGGCGCAGAAGGAGTTTGGCCAGCTCGATGCGCATGCGCCAGCCTCCGCTGAACTCCTTGGTTTGCCTGTTGAAGTCCTCGCGCCTGAAGCCCAGGCCCAGGAGCGTGCGCTCGATATCGGCCTGGCGCGAATCGCCGCCCAGGATGTGGAAATGGTCGGTCAGATCGTTCAGGCGGTGGAGCAATGCCTCGTACTCCTCGCTCTGGTAGTCCTCGCGGGCAGTTATTTCTACGTTTATCTTTGCGATCTCGGCTTCGATCGCCAGCACCTCTTTGAAGGCCGTGGCGGTCTCCTCGAAAAGGGTGGTCGTGTCGGCCACCTTCATCTGCTGGGGCAGGTAGCCGATGGACTCCTCGCCCGAGACGGTCACAGTGCCCGAGGAGGGCTTCTGCTCGCCGACAAGGACCTTGAGCAGCGTGGATTTGCCCGCGCCGTTCTTGCCCACCAGACCGATGCGGTCCCGGGGATTGATCATTACCGAGATCTGGGAAAACAGGTCCCAGCCCCCGAAGGAGACAGTTAAATTATCGACCGAGATCATTGGGGAATCATTGTTTGGCCGAGGCGACCATCTCGCGGGTTACGGCCTCGGGATCGGGGGCGTTGAAGATCGCGCTGCCCGCCACCAGTACGTCGCAGCCCGCGGCGTAGAGCAGGCCCGAGTTCTCGGGGCCCACGCCGCCGTCGATCTCGATCACGGTCGAGAGGTTTTGGGCGTCGATCAAACGGCGCAGTTTCTGCACCTTGTCGATGCTGCCCGGGATAAAGGCCTGGCCGCCGAAGCCCGGCTCGACGCTCATTACCAGCACCAAATCCAGCATGGGCAAAAGGTGCTCGATGGCCTCCACGCCCGTGGCGGGCTTGATCGAGACGCCGGCCCTGGCTCCCGATTTTTTGATCAGGGCGATGGTCTGCTCTATATTTTCCGCCGTTTCGACGTGGATGGTAATCATATCGGCCCCCGCCTTGGCGAAACGCTCGACGTACCGCTCGGGCTTCGTGATCATCAGGTGCACGTCCAGGAATTTGGTGGCCACCTTCTTGATCGCGGCCAACACCGGGAACCCGAACGAGATATTGGGCACGAAGACCCCGTCCATCACGTCGAAATGGATCCAATCCGCCGCGCTGCGCTCCACCATCTTCGTGTCCCTTTCCAAATTGCCGAAGTCGGCCGCCAGCATCGAAACGGATACCGTTTTATTCATTTTCTCCATAATCCGACAAAGATACGGCGGTTGGGGGTTTTTTCAAAATGCAAATAGGGTATACGACATTAATTACCTATCTTTGAAAACACAAAAGAGAATAAGCAATGAAAAACGCATTCTTCCTTTCATGCCTATTTATATCGATCATGATGGGTTGCGGGCAAAGCAGCCGGAACGCGAAAAATGACAGCCCGGAGTTGTCGGATAATGTTTTTCTGGGGGTATGGCAATCCGTTGAAAGGTCGTATCCTTTTGGAGCTACATTAAAGATAGATTCAACTTATTACTTTACCTATGCCGGAGGGGCTTGTTTGTATCATTTTGAATCCCAGGGAGAATGGAGGCTTAATGGGGACACATTAATCCTTAATAGCTTTTACCCTGAAAAATGCTGCTACATCAATGATTTTGGGATTAACTGCATCATAGTAGCACCGGACGGGTCAACACGCTATAAACCAATAACTTCAATGAGAGATTGCACACCCGATTCTGAGGTTGAGTATATTCTTTTTAATAATGAAAGATTTGTACTGGAGAACAGCATACTTACTCATATCCGAAAAGCAAATGCGCCGTGCCCGGATATAAAAGATAACTTTACAAGGCAAAGCAATACGACCGAGAAATAAAACCGACTTTTCACTACCTTTGCCGTCATGTACGTTACCTGGATAATTGTTGCCCTGGCTTTGATCGCGATCGGTTCGCTCGCGGCCGTTTTGCAGCGCTATGCACGGCGGATCACGGGGTTGCAGGGCGAGAAAAGCAGCCTGGAAGTCGATCTGGCGGCCACGAAGGCTAACCTCGAAAATGCAAAGGAGCAGCTCGCCCGGGAGCAGGCCCTGAGCAAGGAGATGGACGAGAGGCTGCGCAGCGGGTTCAAGAACATCGCCGCAGAGATCATCAGCGACCAGTCGGCCAAGTTCAAGCTGGCCAATCAGGAGTCGCTCGAGAAGGTGGTCGATCCTTTCAAGCAGAAAATCAATGAGTTCCGGGAGCGGATCGAGTCGATATACACCACCGAGCGCACGGAGAAAGGGGAGCTGAAGAACGAGCTCAAGCGTTTGCAGGAGCTCAACCAGGCGATTACCGCCGAGACCACCAACCTGACCCGGGCGCTCAAGGGCGACAACAAGGTGCAGGGCGACTGGGGCGAGGTAATGCTCAAGGCGATACTGACCAACTCGGGGCTGGTCGAGGGGGTGCATTTCACTTTGCAGGCTAACCTGAAGGACGAGATGGGCAACAACCTGCGTCCCGACGCGATCCTGCACTTCCCCGACGGCAAGGACATCGTGATCGACTCGAAGGTCTCGCTGACCGCCTACCTGCGTTACTGCCAGGAGGAGAACGCGGCGCTGAAAAAACCCCACCTGGATGAGCACCTGCGTTCGGTAAGGACGCACCTGACCCTTTTGGGCAGCAAAAAATACCAGGACCTGGCCGGGTCGCCCTTCGTGATCATGTTCATGGCCCAGGAGCCCGCCTACCTCGAGGCCCTGCACAAGGAGCCCGAGATCTGGGCCGACGCCTACTCCAAAGGGGTGATCATCAGCAGCCCGACCAATTTGTTCGCCCTGTTGAAGATCGTGGACGACTTCTGGCAAAGGGACAAGCAGGGCAAGAACGCGATCGAGATCGCCAAAGCCGGCGGGGACCTCTACGACAAATTCGTATCCTTCGCCGAGTCGCTGATCGAGGTGGGCAAGGGGATCGACCGCGCGTCGGCCAGCTACGACAAAGCCATCAACCAGCTCAAAGACGGGAAAGGCAGCCTGGTCAGCCGGACGGAAAAGCTCAAAAAATTGGGCATCAAAGCGTCGAAAAACCTGCCTTTGCAGTTGGAGGACGCCGATACGGAGGAATAAGGCCCAAGGCACAATAAATGTGTCGGTTTTACGTTTAAAGGATAATTTCCTATCTTTGTCCACTAAAACGGGCATCCCGATGAAGTTACTGCATGCCTCGGCTGCGTTTTTGTTGATCATTCTATGCGCCTGCAAGGAGTTTGCGAACCCCTTCGCCGGCGATAAGGTATTGGCGCGCGTAGGCGAGGACGTGTTGACCCAAAGGGGTATCGACGGGCTGTTCCCCCAGGGGACCTCGCCCGAGGACAGCCTTAAACTACTCGACTCCTACGTCAACGTGTGGGTCAAATCGAGGCTCAAGGTCCGCGAGGCGGAGAAGATCCTCAAGCCCTCGCAGCAGGATATCGACCGGCTGGTCGAGGAGTACAAAAACTCGCTGCTCACCCTGCGCCTGGACCAGTACTACGTCGATATGATGCTCGACACGGTCTTTACCGAGGCCCAGATCTCGGCCTACTACAACTCCCACCAGCAGGATTTTATCCTCGACAGGGCGATCCTCAAAGGGGTGGTCGTTACTTTGCCGGAGAAATTCCGGATGAAGGCCAAAGTGCGCGAGTTGATGGATTCGCGCAAGGAGAGCGACCAACGCGATTTGGAGGATTTCTGCATCAAGAACCGCCTCCAGCTCAACAAGATGGACAACTGGGTGGAGATGTCCGAATTGCTCAACTACCTGCCCGCGGTCCGGGGGGTCGACTACGACTACCTGCTGACCGAGAACAAAATTCATGAAATGACCGCCGAAGAGTATATTTACTACGTCTGGATCTCTTCCGCCCGGCGCAAAGGGGACGCTTCGCCCCCCGAACGCGAAACGGAGGTCATCAGGCGCGTGCTGTACAACCAACGCCGTGCCGAGGTGATCCACAACCGGGAGGACAGTCTGATGAACCAGGCGGTCAAGGATAAAATCGTGTCAATCAACGTAAAAGATGAATAGGATCTATTTGTGTGCGGCCCTCGCGCTGATCACTGTGCTGCCTTCGAAGGCCCAGGAAAAACAACCGCGCTTCGTGGCGGACCAGGTGGTGGCCGTGGTGGGCTCTTCGGCCATCCTCTACTCCGAAATCGTGGAACTCGGCAACCAGATCGTCGCCCAACGGCGCGAACAGGGCTACACCTCCGACCGCGACCCGTTGAACGAGGCCCTGGAGAACATCATGCTCCAGAAGCTATTGTACCACCAGTCCCAGGTCGACTCGGTCCAGATCTCGACCGACCGCATCGCCGAGGCCGTCGAGGAGAGGATCGACGAGATGATCCGCCAACGGGGCGGGCTGGTCGCGCTGGAGACCTTCTACCACAAGCCCGTGCAGGATATCCGCGAGGAGATGCGCACCAAATACGAGGAGCAGAGCTACGCCCAGCAAATGCGCTCGGAGGTGGAGAGCAAGGTAACCGTCACCCCCGGCGAGGTGGAGCGTTACTTCCGCTCGCTGGCGAAGGACTCGATCCCCACCATCCCCGAGCAATACATCTACGCCCAGATCACCAAATTCCCCGCCTCGACCACCGCCGCCAAGCAGAGGGTCAGGGAGCGCCTTCTGGAGATGCGCGAGCGCATACTCAAAGGGACCAGCTTCGCTTTGCTGGCCCGGATGTACTCGGTGGACGGCTCGGCCGTACGGGGCGGCGAGATGGACCCCACCCCCAAGGAGGGCTTCGTGAAACCCTTCGGCGACGCGCTCGAGAAACTTAAGGTCGGGCAGGTCTCCGAGGTGGTCGAGACCGAGTACGGTTTCCACCTGATCGAGATGCTCGGCAAGGAGGGCAACCTCTACCGTTGCCGCCACATTTTGCTGCGCCCCGTCTTTACCGACCAGGAGCTGGTCGACACGGATTTGATGCTCGACACGGTGGCCACCAGGATACGCGACAAGGAGATCACTTTCGAGGCCGCGGCCGCCCAGTACTCGGACGACAAATACTCGCGCCAGAACGGCGGGATTGTCTCCAACCACGACCTGCTGGAGATGTACGGGGCCTCGGACGCGAAATACACCTCGACCAAGTTCTTCAAGGAGGACCTGCCCCGGGGCGACTACCAGACGCTGATCAAACTCAAGCCCGGCGAGGTGTCCGAATCGTTCCAGACCCAGGATATGCGGGGCAACCAGTTGAGCAAGGTCCTAAAGCTGATCGAGATAGAGCCCGCACACCCCGCCAGTTTGAAACACGACTACCTGCGCATCGAGGAGATGGCCCTGTCGGCCAAACAGGACAAGGTATTTACCGCGTGGGTCAACGAGAAGATCGCGGGGATGTACGTGCGCATAGACGACAAGTACCGCACCGGCGAGTTCGAGAACAAACACTGGCTTAAATAGCCCTAACGCGAATGTTCCGCAGGCTCCTTACCGCATCGCTTTTGCTGCTGGCCGCCCTTCCGGGGTGGGGCCAGGCAGGCGATACCGGCGGCAAGCGCCTGGTGGACTTCAGGGCCGACATCATGCGCCCCGTCAAGGTCGCGCCCGATTCGAGTGTGCTGAACCTGATCGGGCACGTGGTCTTCTACCACAACGGGGCGGTCATCCAGTGCGACAGCGCGGTACGCTACTCGGACAAAAAGATCGAGTGCTTCCGCAACGTGGTCATCAACCAGAACACCACCTACGTCTACGGCGATAGGGTGGACTACAACGGCGAGATCAACACGGCCACGGTCTACGCCCCGTTGATCAAGCTGATCGACGAGGAGGCCATCCTGCACACCTACCACCTCGCGTTCGACACCAAGACCAAGATCGCCACCTACACCGGCGGGGGGACGATGACCAACAAGGAGAACGTGATGGAGTCCCAACGCGGGTACTACAACACCGAGACAAGGGACATCACGCTGGTCGAGAAGGTCGAGATCGAGAACCCCGATTACAAGCTCAAATCGGACTCGGTGACCTACAACATGACCACCGAACAGGCGCGCTTCTTCGTCAAAAGCTACATATGGAACGCCCAGGGCGAGATCCTAAGCGCCGAGAGCGGGCTATACCGCAAAGAGGCGGAAGAGTATGAATTCTGGTCGGACTCCTACGCGGTAAGCGAACTCAAGGAGATCTGGGCCGACACGCTTATCTACGGAAGCAAGTCGGAGAACGCGACCGCCATCAAAAACGTCCAGATCCGCGACGAGGAGCAGCACACGATGGGCTTCGGGGATTACGGGCAATACTGGGGCGCGGACGACCGCGTGATGCTGACCCTCGACCCCTCGATGTTCAGCTTCGAGCCGGGCGAGGATACGCTCTACATGCGTTCCGACACGATGTACATGTACACCGTGAGCCGGGAGGAGTTCCTCAGGCGGGACAGCGTCTCGGTCAAAGAGGAGGTGCAGGAGGAGGAGTTGATCTCTTCGGGTCCGGGGGCTCCGGCTCCGGGAGGAGCGGGCGGGGCGAAAAAACCGGAAGGGACGCAAGGGATGCCGGCGCAGCAGACGGCAGACGGGACGGTAACGGAGACGGGCCAGGCGGCGGAATCCACCGGAACAGACCAGCAACAGCCGGGCGAGCAACCCGAGGGGCAAGTTGAGGAGGAGCCATCGGACGGGGAGCCGTCTGCGGAGCCCCCGCCGGATGAAGGCGCAACGGAACAGGCCCTCTTACCTGCCGACAAGAAAGTAGCGCGTGCGGCCGAGAAAGCGGCGCGCGAGAAGGAGCGGTTGGCGCGCATCACGGAGATCGAGGCGGAGAAAGCCGCGAAAAAGGCGGAAAAAGAGGAAGCCGAGGCGCAACGCAAAGCCGAAAAGGCGGCCGAGCGCGAGCAGAAACTCGCGGCAGAGGCGCATGACCACGACCATGACCACGAGGGCCACAGCCACGAAGGCGAAACGCCCGACTCGCTGGCGGCGTTGGCCGGGGATTCGCTCGCCATGGACTCCCTGGCTTCGGGCGGGGCGGCGGCGCGCCTCAGGCAGGCAGGGCCGGCCGCAGGTCCCGGTGCGGGCTTGGGTGCGGGCAAAGGCTTGCAGGCCGACTCGCTGGCGGTGGATTCGTTGGCGACCGATTCGATCCCCGCCGAGCAGCAGGATTCGCTGGTCAGGATCATGCAGGGGTACCGCAACGTGAGGATATTCAGGACCGACTTCCAGGCCGTGTGCGACTCGATCGTCTCGTTCTCCATCGACTCGACCATCCACCTGTACATCGACCCGGTGATGTGGAACGAACAGAACCAGATCAAATCGGACGTGATCGACGTCTACACCAAAAACCAGAAGATCCACAAAGCCGTCTTTACCGGAAGCCCCTTCATGTGCTCCGAGGTCGACTCGCTCCACTACAACCAGATCAAGGGCAAGGTCATGGAGGCCTTCTTCGAAGAGAACAAGATCAAGCGGTTGGACGTGAACGGCAACGGGGAGACCTACTACTTCATGCAGGAGGAGGGAGACCCCGAGATCACGGGCTTTTTGCCCGTGGAGAGCGGCGACATATCCTTCTACATGGAGGACAACAAGATCGTGACCATTACCTGGCGGGTAAATCCCGTCTATTTCATCTACCCGATGGACAAGATACCCGTCGACCAGCAGGAGTTTTTGCCCGGCTTCGTGTGGCTGATCGAGCGCAAACCGGCCCTCGAGGATGTGTTCAACCGCGTCGAGCGCCCGTCCCGGCGGGAAGAGTACCAGGCCATGCCGGGCTGCGAGTTCCCGACCACGGAATCGATCATGACGCACCGCGAAAAAATGATTAAGGAGGGTGTGTGGAGGGACCGCAACGATACGGTCTCGGAGTTGGCCAGGGAGTTCATCCGTACGCTCGGATATTAGAAAAAAGTTAAATTAATGTTAGCTAAACAGGGTAATTATCATTACCTTTGCGCGGAGCGCGAAAGTAGGATGCGTCTCGGCAATTCAAAACAAGTTTTGATTGCTCTCGACTTTCACTATTTTTGCCCGCAAAGTCCCGAAACAAAAACACATAATGCCCCGTTATGGAGATCAACAATGCGGATTATAAAATCCTGATCGTAGACGACGTCGTATCCAACGTACTGCTTCTGAAAGTCTTGCTGGCAAAGGAGAATTTCAAGATCGTTACCGCAAGCAACGGAACCGAGGCCCTTCAACAAGTCGAGAAAGAGAATCCCGATTTGATCCTGCTGGACGTCATGATGCCCGACATGGACGGCTTCGAGGTCTCGAGCAGGCTCAAAAAGATGCCTCCGTTCAACGAGATCCCCATCATCTTCCTGACGGCGCTCAACGGCGTGGCCGATATCGTCAAAGGCTTCCAGATGGGAGGCAACGACTTTATATCCAAGCCTTTCAACAAAGAAGAACTCATCATCCGCGTAACCCACCAGTTGTCGCTGGTGGCCGCCAAGCGGATCATCGAGCAGCAAACCGAAGAGCTCCGCCGCACCATCATGGGCCGCGACAAACTCTACTCGGTCATCGCGCACGACCTGCGTTCCCCGATGGGCTCGATCAAGATGGTGCTCAACATGCTCATCCTGCGCCTTCCCCAGGCAACCGTCGGGGAGGAGATGTACGAGATGCTCAACATGGCCAACCAGACCACCGAAGAGGTGTTCGCCTTGCTGGACAACCTGTTGAAGTGGACCAAGAGCCAGATCGGCCGCCTGAACATGGTCTACCAGAAGTTCGACATGGTGGAGATGACCTCCGGCGTGATCGAGATCTACTCGATGATGTCCAAGATCAAAGAGATCAAGATCAACATCGACGCCCCCGCCCGCCTGGAAGTCGACTCCGACAGGGATATGCTCCAGACCGTCGTGCGCAACTTCCTGAGCAACGCGCTCAAATTCAGCAAGTCCGGAACGGAAATTACCGTCAGGGTCGAGGACCTCGACGACAAGGTCAAAGTCAGCGTGATCGACCAGGGCAGCGGCATGAGCGAAGAGGCGCAGGGCAAACTGCTCAAACTCGACACCCACTTCAGCACCTTCGGGACCTCCAATGAGGAGGGCAGCGGGCTGGGGCTGCTGCTTTGCAACGACTTCGTGACCAAGGTAGGCGGCGAACTCGGCTTCGAATCCGAGGAGGGCAAAGGCTCCACCTTCCACTTCTGGATCCCCAAAGAGAGGGGGGATTCGGCTTCTCCTACTGTGGCGGATTAAATCCCGGCAGACCTGGGGTCTGCCGATTCCCTTCTGGAATGTAGCTGCGCGTATAGCACGGCATCTTTTGCACATCCTTCAGCTTCCAAATCCTCACGTACTTCAGTACGCTGCGGTTTGAAAGACTGAAGGATGCACAAAATCTGCCGCACTCTCCGCACAGCGCCCCCCGGGACCGACGCGAATCCAAGAACTATTGAGGCACCTGCACGGAAGTTTAGCCCCCGACCGTCCCTCTTTGCGCCCCGACTGTTAAGTTGGTCGGGGAACTAACCTAACCTCATTGCTTCCCCCCTGTAAGGTGTTGCCAAGGCGGTACTATTCCAGACCCCGAATCGGAGTCTAGGTCCGCACTATTCCAGCCACGGAAAAGGAAACCAGGTTCGTACTTTTCGGTAATGTGGACAAAAACAGTTGGTAATTTACCGGTAGTTTCGTGAGCCAATAATCCGAGCCTATATTGAGCTCGGATTATTTTTTGGTTCGCTTTTGATCCCGGTTACGAAAATAGAGATACCATTTCACGTAATTT
>JAVBNX010000024.1:0-31084 GCA_031551275.1 Rikenellaceae bacterium | reverse complement strand
CGGATTGGATAAGCGCTGAAAGCATCTAAGCGCGAAGCCAACCCCAAGATAAGATTTCCCTTGAGGGTCGTGGGAGACTACCACGTTGATAGGCCGCAGGTGTAAAGGCAGTAATGTCAAAGCCGAGCGGTACTAATTACCCGAAAGAATTTCTTGTAAAGGTATTTTCCATCCTTTTGGTTGTCAAACCTATAGGGTTGCCGTCAAGGCAGCTTGACATAGGTGGTTATAGTGTTGGTGTTCCACCTCTTCCCATTCCGAACAGAGTCGTTAAACCCAATTACGCCGATGGTACTGCGTCAGAGCACGTGGGAGAGTAGGAAGCCGCCTTACCACAACGGGCCTCATCGAAAGATGGGGCCCGTTTCTTTTTTATTTAGGGTAATGCGGACAGTGGCGCGTGCCTATAACCTCTGTTCGTAGGCTCAGTTTGAAATGCCGTAAAACGGGCTCCTTACTTTAACAGCAGGCCCCGGGCGACTTCTTCGGCTACCTCTTTGCCTTTGAGTTGCTCGAGCAGGGCAAGGGCGAAATCCAGGGTCAGGCCGGGGCCGCGGCCGGTGGTAATGTTGCCGTCCCGGACTACGGCTTGGGAGGTTTGCAGGTCGGCCCCTTCAAGGTACTTTTCGAAGCCGGGGTAGCAGGTCGCTTTTTTGCCTTTCAGCAGGCCCATCAGGCCCAGGACCATGGGGGCGGCGCAGATGGCGGCGACTTTCTTGCCGGTCATGGCGAACTCCCTGACCCGGATGCGCAGGCCTTCGTGCTCGTTGATCTTGACCGTGCCGCCGGGCAGGATCAGCATGGGGGCGGAGTTGAAGTCGGCCTGGTCGAAGAGCAGGTCGGCCGTTACGGGGACGCCGTGGGAGCCGGTCACGACCAGGTTGCCGGTCAACGATACGGTCTGTAAGTCTACGCCGCCGCGGCGCAGCGCATCGACGGTGGCAACGGCCTCGATCTCTTCGAAACCGTCGGTAAGGAACAGCAGTACGTTTTTCATGGCGGTAAATTTTGTTTACTTCAAAGATACGAAAAGCCGAGCGCAATGATCTTCGGCGAAGCCAAAGATACGGAATTGTTCCGGGAAATGAAAACGGGATTCAACCGGGCCCGCGCTTCATGCGTCAGGCACCCAGCATCCGCCGCAACGCCCTGAGCGTGCCCGCGATCGCATCCTTGGTCCAAAACATACGTTTCCAGACCAGCCACACGCAGAGCCTGTACAAAGGCTTTTCGGTCTTGTCGCCCAGTGCTTTGCGGTTGACCTCGGGGAAGATCTCAGCCCATCGGCGGTTGGCTTCCCGGTCGGGGCTCAGCGCCAGCGGGCGTTTGCTCCTGAGTTTGAGTGAGACCAGTTGCGTTTCCAATCGCGGGAGCAGGCCCTTGGCGGCAAGTGTTTCCTCGACCAGACGCGTGATTGCCGCCTGTCTCTCTGCCGTCAGCGGTTCGGCGACGGCGGTGGACATATACGAAACGGGATTGTATTGTACATAATGCAGGAAAGCCTCCGGAAGATACGCTACCCTGTTCGCACAGGCAAAAAGCCGGACCGAGGCGTAGAGGTCCTCCCAGATGTTGAGCCCTTCGGGGAATGTGATTCCGTTGTCGGTGTATATTGATTTGCGTATCAGTTTGTTACAGCATGAGCCATGCAATCTCCCGTTCAGGATCGAACCGATGCAGGCGGCTGGGTCTTCCAGCGCCCGTTGTACGCTCCTGGTCTCCCGGTCCGGTCGCGAGAGCCAGAAATCGCACACCACAATATCGGCATCCGAAATGCATGCCGCCTCTAAAAGCCGCTCGCACATTCCTGCATCCACCCAGTCGTCGCTGTCGAGGAAGATTACATAGTTACCCTGCGCCTGCCTCAACGCGGTATTGCGTGCGGCGGCCGAGCCCAGGTTGCGGGAGTGCTCCACGATTCGGACACTCCGTCCCGGGTAGTGCGCCGCCGTTTCGCGCACGATCTCCATGGAACGATCCGGTGAGCAGTCGTCCACCACGACTACCTCCACCTCCCGGAGCGTCTGCTCCAGTGCGCTGGCCAGGCAACGCTCCACGAAACGTTCTGTGTTCCAGACGGTAACCAGGATCGAGACTTCAGGTTTCATCGTAGCGTTGCAATATGCGTTTCCTGTATCCTTTGAACACCAGCCTTTCAAGGCGCAGGTAAACGGTAATGATGTAATGGTAGGCTTTCCATCCCGGACGTTTGTCTCCCTCCACCAGGTAGGGTTTGGTGTGCGGGGCCTTGAGTCTGCGCCGCAGGTACCAGAGTGTGAAACGGTGGAATACCGTGCGGGTTCCCCAGGGAGAGAAACGCCCGATTACCCCCCGGAAATTACCCCGTAGCATCTTTTCCCAGGTGGTGTCCCTGAGTTCGATGTTCGCTGCGTGCAGCAGTTCTTCGCCCGAGGGGCTGTGGGACATGACCGCGGAGACCCCGGCGAAGTGCTCCCCGGGATACTCCAGCTCGCCCCAAAAATCGGCCAGGGTAAGGTCGCTACGGCGGTGGATGCCGGTAAAACGGCAATCCAGGCAACTCCTCCGGGCGGTCAGATGGTTGAGGTAGGTCGCGAAAAAGAGCCCGCGCCAAGGATCTTCGTACGTTTTGCCGTCTTCATCCAGGGTTAGGGTGGTGGTCCTTTTCAGGTCGTTCCACCCCGTCTTTTTGTCCCGGAACGAGACGATCTTCGCCCCCGGATGGTCGCGAAGCAACACTTCCATCGGTAAGGAGGAGGGGAAGCCCCCGCAGACCAGGTCGGCCGTGACGAGCCGCTCCCCGTAGTCGCGCCTGCCCAGGAAAGAGTATAGTCCGGCGATCTGGCAGCCTGTGCCCGAGAAGAGCACGGGGCGTTCCGCTTCAAGCAACGCGGCGGTCTGACGGTAGATGCCGGTCAGATCGCCCTGCAAATACTTCGAGCCCTGAAGCCGCGGCAAATCGGCGGGCTCCTCTATCAATATGTGTTTGACCCGGTTGCCCTCCAGGACGGCTCCCGCAACGGCGCCTCCCCGGGCGAGCATTTGTACGGCCAGCGCGGCGAATATCCCGCCGCTCGTGCTCTTCATCCTGAGCTCATGGTCCCGCGCCCAGGCGGCATAGGGTATAGAGGTTCCCTGCGGGGCGTGGCAATACCCGTTCCTGTCGGGGCAGGCTTTGGTGCAGGCTCCGCATTGCGTGCAGTTCGCTTCGGTCCATTTCGGGTAGAGGTGGCCGTCGGAGCGCGTTTCGCTCTCCAGCGCTTTGAAACGGCATGAATCCGCGCAGGCCATGCAGCCCGTGCACCGGCGGGAGGGGGCAAGCAGCGGGCGTTTCATTGCAGGAAGGTTTTCAGGAAGTTGCGCGAAGCCTCGACACGGGGCTCCAGCCGCCGCCACACGGCGTCGAAATCGATCGGCGGGAGCTTTTCCGCCTTTGGGGTCCCGAGGTCGGCCACCGGGACGATCCTCTCCGCGATACCGGCTCCGGACAACAGGTTGGCCAATCGCCCCAGGCTCTTCTTGCCGGTGTCGGCGATAACGAACTCGCGCCGGAAGAGCAACGCGAAGACCATCCCGTGGAACGAGTCGGTAACGACCACTCCGGCTTGTGCTATGTTGGTGATCCAGCGTCGTATGGAGGGCATAAAAAAGTTCCTCCACGAGCCCTCGTAACAAAATCCCCGCATCAGGGTCAGCCTCAGTCCCCGGGTCAGGGCCAGCCTGCGCGCGGCGGCTGAAAGGCCGGGATCGCTGTGCAGATTGAAACAGACGACCCCGCCTTTTTTGCCGCCTTTGAGCAGCAGGGGGCTGAAGTCGGCCCCCAGCAGGGTGGGGTCTACGACCTCGACGCAGGGCATACCCAGCGCCTCGCGGCATACCTCAACGCCTTGCTGTTCACGGACCGAAAGGGCGTAGAAACGCTCTGCGATGGGCTTCATGTCTGCAACTGTTGCCTTGTCAAAGCGCTCGCCGAAACTGGCGGCATAGCTGATCCTCGGGGCGCCGGGAGGCAGGAAGCTGAAAAAGAAGGAGGGAAGCAGTTTGCCCGGAATGCGGGACCAGACCTGGTCGCTGCCCGTTATGTAGAGTTCATCCGCGCTCCAGGGGTATCGCTCCAGTTGCCCGGCCGAGGTAAAACAGCCCGTTTCCGGGACCGAGAAGCGGCGGCGGAAACAGAAATTCCTGACCTGGAAGGGGTAGTACCCGCGCAGCGCTTTGCTGACCGTCATCCGCAACTTACCGGGAATTGAAGGAGCCGCATCCCGGTTGCGGTAGTCGAGCGACAGGTTGATCATCCGGACCTCGCGCCCCGTTTTTTTGATGTATTCCCCCAAGGCGTAGGCCTGAAGCTGTGCTCCGTAGGAGGGTTCCTTGTGGAAGGTAAGTATGTGGACTTTTTTCACGTCAGAAGCAGTGTCCTACAAAATTACAAAACCGGGGCGGAAATAAAAAATCCCGCCCCGGTTTATCGGTGTAAAGCCCTCCGGTTTAGCCGAAAAACTCCTTTTTCAGGTTGTCGACTTCGTCCAAGGCCTCCCAGCCGAAGAACCTGACGGTCTTGGTGGCGCAGGCGCCGTTCTCGACGGTGACCACCTCGGCGTCGTAAGGACGCTGGCCGAAGTGGCCGTAGGAGGCGGTGGCCTCGAAGATCGGGTTTTTCAGCCCGAAACGGGCCACGATCGCGGCGGGGCGCAGGTCGAACATACGGCCGATCTTCTCGGCGATCTGCCCGTCGGTAATCTTCAGCTTGCTCGTGCCCTCGGTGTCGACGAAGATGCTCAGCGGCTGGGCGATACCGATGGCGTAGGAGAGCTGGACCAGGATCCGGTCGGCGATGCCCGCGGCCACCATGTTCTTGGCGATGTGGCGCGCGGCGTAGGCGGCCGAACGGTCCACTTTGGAGCTGTCCTTGCCCGAGAAGGCGCCGCCCCCGTGGGCTCCGCGCCCGCCGTAGCTGTCGACGATGATCTTGCGGCCGGTCAAACCCGTGTCGCCGTGGGGACCGCCGATCACGAATTTGCCCGTGGGATTGACGTGCAGGATGTACTCCACCCCGATCAACTCCGAGAGTTTGTCGTTGGCCTTTTCGAGGCGCTTTTTTACCCTGGGGATCAAAATGTTGCGCACGTCATCCCTGATCTTCTCGCCCATCTGCTTTTCGGCCTCTTTTTCGGTCGTCTTGCCCTTGGGCAGGATGAACTCGTCGTGCTGGGTCGAGACCACGATGGTGTGGACTTTCAGGGGCTCGCCCTTGTCGCTGTACTCGATGGTAACCTGGCTCTTGGAGTCGGGGCGCAGGTAGGTCATCACTTCGCCCTCGCGGCGGATCACGGCCAACTCCTTGAGGATGACGTGGGAGAGGATCAGTGTGGCGGGCATGTACTCGCGGGTCTCGTTGCAGGCGTACCCGAACATGATCCCCTGGTCGCCGGCGCCCTGCTCGGCGTCGGTCTCGCGGACCACGCCCTGGTTGATGTCGGGCGATTGCTCGTGGATGGCCGAGACCACCCCGCAGCTCTCGCCGTCGAATTTGTACTCGCTCTTGGTGTAGCCGATGCGGTTGATTACCCGGCGCGCGGCGGCCTGCACGTCGACGTAGGCCGAGGAGTGGACCTCGCCAGCGACCACCACCAGGCCCGTGGTGCACAGGGTCTCGCAGGCTACCTTCGAGTTGGGATCGCGCCTGAGGAACTCATCGAGGACGGCGTCTGAAATCTGGTCTGAAACTTTGTCGGGGTGCCCCTCGGACACCGATTCCGACGTAAACAAAAAGCCCATTTTTAGGTTTTTTAATGGTTAAACACTAAAATGGGAAAGGCGGTCGATAGTATAAAAAAGGAGTGCTTCTTTAGCGCTTTTTTAACGTGGTTGCAATCGGCCAAATCTTTCCACAACGAAAATGCTTTTTGGCATTTCCGCCGCAAAGGTAGGCCAATTTTTGTTACCATCCAAAACTATTTGATCCCGGCCCGGGCGTCTGTAAAGTTATCACTAAGTTTCAATAAGATGGTTTGCTTTTTGCATGAGTTGTTTGAAATTTGCAGATAATTTGGTCGTGTCAGACCAATTAACCAATTCCTAATAGATTATGAAAAACAGGTTTTTTATGGCTGCCGTCCTCCTTTCGGCAGTGTCCCTATGGTCATGTTTCGACGACAACGACGATTGCGCCACCGTGCCCCAGGCAATTACCGTGGCCACCGCCGCCGACTTCCAGAGCGCGCTGGACCAGGGGGTGCCCAACATTACCCTCTCCGAGGCCCCGACCTCGCCTCTGGTGCTGGTCATCCCCAAGACCTTCGCCACCGGGACCAACCTGGTTATGACTGTGCCGGCAGGCGGACAGACCGTGACCGTCAACCAGGATGCGAGCGGGGGGATGCTCTTCCCGGAGCTTACCACGCTGAACCTGACCAACGCCGGGGCGACGACCTTCAACCTGCCTAACCAGAATATGGTCTTGAACGGCGAACCGGCCAGCCTGACCTCCAATACCGCCACTCTGATCATTCCCAAAGGCAAAACCATCCCCTCGGTAACGCTCTCCGGGGGCGGTGTAACCAAGATCTACGGCACGGCCACAGCCATCTCCAATACGGGGGGGACCAAGGCCCTGATCGCGTTGGGTAGCAGCAGCGACCGTCCCGCTGCGACCGACATCATCAAGACCTATGCGGCGTTGACCAATGTGGCGAACGGTGTGATTCTCACGCCGGGCAACTATGACAATGCCCGTAACGGCGTCTTCACCCAGTCGGTTTTGCCCACCGGTTACACTGTCGATTTCAACGATCCCGTCTTTGCGTGGTACCTGCCCATCGAGAAGGCCGGTTTCGAGATCATCGGTGAGGGCGACCGCGACCAGATCGTGGTCTACTCCTCCGAAGTGGTACCCAACAGTGATATCTCGACCCAGAATCTGATTACCGTTGTGGCGGCCAACGTCAAGATCTCCGGAGTGACGCTCATGTCCAAGGAGGTGTCTAATAAAATCATCGAAACTTTCGCTTCGGGCCTGACGCTCGACAACTGCGTATTCGTTCCCAATACCAAGGTGGCTGCCGGCAGCCAGAGCGGCAACGGCGGCGATGTGACCTTCTCGCCCGATGCAACCGGCGGTACGGTTTCCAATTGCCTGTTCAAGGCGGCCAATATTAAGTTCAATTCGTTGATGTCAGGGACATTTACCGTGAACAAAAACACGTTCGACGGGGTCTACGACTCGCCGACATACGGTCCCTACTCCTCGATCGCCACGCGGAACTACAACAGCGTGGACGTGAGCGGGTCGACCCTGACGGTCAACGGCGACGGCAACGTGTTCAAGAATATTGCCGCCTACAACCCCTCGGGCACCCCGCCGGTGGGCTACGCCATGATCGATGTTCAGCAATACGGCAAGTTCGTGTTGACCAACACCGGGTTGCCCGCCCCGACCGGGACGTTTTACAACGTGACGGGCGAGGGAGAGCTTATCCTCAACGGGGATACCCACACCGCTCCCTGACACTCGCAGCGATATGGCAGGCGGCCGCTCCCGAAACGGAGCGGCCGCTTTTTTTGCGATTCGATGAAAAAGTTATGAAAAATACAACTTAGGCAGCAAATTTGCTTTGCATGTTAATTAATTGTAAATTTGTGAAAATCACCTAAAACCTCACCTTACCATGAAAAAGACATTTATCTTATTTGCCGCCGCAATGGCCATGTGGTCCTGCAAGGAGGACGAAGGCTGTTCTTCGAAAACGGTTTCCGTACCCACCGCGCAAGCGGCGCAAAACGCTCTGGACAACGGAGCCACCTCCGTTACCATCACCGAGCCGCTGACCGCCGACGCGACGTTCTCCATCCCTGCCGCCGCTGCGCCCGGCGAGGTGCTGACGCTCAGCATCCCGGCTGGCGGCCACAACGTCACCGTAAGCCAGCCCGACGGCGTGCAGGGTTTCCAGACCATCGACCTGGCGGTCGAAGACGCCGAAGACCTGACTATTTACGCGCCCAACAGCAGCGTCATGTTCGCGGGCGATGCCGGCAACCTGCTCTCTACCACTGCTTCCACAACATTGACCATCGAGGCGGGATCGACAGTGGACGAGCTTACCGTCAACAAGGGTAGCGTGATCATCTACGGCTCGGTCGGCGCCGCAATCAAAGGAACGGGTATGCCCGCCACCGACAAAGTAGTCCAGAAACTCGGCGGCACGCTCGGCACGGCGACAGGTTTCAGTGCGGGACAGGTGGGGCGCACGCAGGGCTTCCTGCCCACCGACGCGTGGACCAAGGACCGCTACCAACCCGCGAACTGGGAATCGGTCTCCTACCAGGGCCGTACCAACGTCTTTAAAATCACCGTGGACGCAACCACGAACCCCGCCAACCGCCCGGCGAATTACCAGACCGAACACCGCAACACGCAGGGCAAATACATCGACGTGTCGAACTCTTCCAAGAGTGTTTTATGGGAGACCTCGGTGGACGTTTACGTCGGTTCCGATATGGTCAGCACGGCCACCCCGTTCCGCGCCGAGCTGTGGATGGACGTCATCGACCCCTCCACAGACCAGGTCAACGCCTATCCGATCCTGGGCGTGGCGAACGTGGGTCAGTACAACCAGTTCAACACCTCAGCCCGTCCCGCCAAGTGGCGGACGTTCGGCTACACCAACAGCACGTCCACAGAATATACCTGGGGTACCGACCTGGCGGCCGTGACGGCGGGATGGCACACCATCGGCATCCGTTCGACCGGCACCGACATCGACTACTACGTCGACGACGCCTATGTCGGTACCGTATCGCGTACCGATCCACTGACTTCTTATGTGAGCGCGGCCAGGCGGGTTATGTTGCAGGTGTACAACTACAACAGCGTATCCGGTATCGTAACCGATTCGGTGGATCTGCCTAATTATTCATTCAGCGGATATTTCTCCAACCTGGGGGTAACCATTTATCAATAAGCTATATCGTAATTCTAAAAGAACCCGCCCTTTCAAAAAGGGCGGGTTCTTCCTGTTTACAGGAGGCGGCACGGATTGAGTCGGTGCCGATCGCCGGTTATTTCAACCGCGCTTTGAGCTTCGCGCCCTCGGCCTCGAAGCCGGGCTTGTCGAGTAATGCGAACATATTTTTCTTGTACGCCTCCACGCCCGGTTGGTCGAAGGGGTTGACTCCCAGCATGTAACCGCTGATCCCGCAGGCTTTCTCGAAGAAGTAGAGCAGCCCGCCGATCCGTTGGGCGTCGATGCGCTCCATCTCGATGCGCAGGTTGGGCACCCCGCCGTCCACGTGGGCCAGCATGGTCCCCATCTCGGCCATCCGGTTGACCTCGGAGAGGCGTTTGCCGGCCAGAAAGTTCAGCCCGTCCAGGTTGTCGGGGTCGGTGCCGATCACCACGCGGCGGTCGGGCTCGTCGACGCTCAACACCGTTTCGAACAGCGTTCGCTCGCCCTCCTGGATGTATTGCCCCATGGAGTGGAGGTCGGCGGTCAGGGTCACGCTGGCGGGGAAAATGCCCTTGTTCTGTTTGCCCTCGCTCTCGCCGTAGAGTTGCTTCCACCACTCGGCCACGTATTGCAGCCTGGGCTCGTAGCTGGCCAGGATCTCGATCTTGAATCCTTTGTCGTAGAGTGCGTTGCGCACCACGGCGTACTCGATGGCGGGGTTCTTCGCGGGGTCGGCAGCAAGGCCCGTGGCCAACTCCATGTCGCAGGCTCCGGCCACCAGTTTTTCGATGTCGATCCCGGCGACGGCCAGCGGCAGCAAGCCGACGGGGGTGAAGACCGAGTAGCGTCCCCCCACGTCGTCGGGGATCACGAAGGTGCGGTAGCCCTCGCCCGTGGAGAGGGTCTTGAGTGCGCCCCGCGCCTTGTCGGTGATGGCCACGATGCGGCGGGAGGCCTCCTTTTTGCCGTAGCGGCGTTCGATCTCGCTCTTAAAGAGGCGGAAAGCTACGGCGGGCTCGGTCGTGGTCCCCGACTTGGAGATCACGATGGCCGAGATCGTGCGGCCCTCCACCGCGTCGAAAAGCTCGCGGGTGTAATCCTCGCTCAGGTTCTCCCCGGCGAAGAGCACGATCGGGTCGGTGCGGTTGGTTTTGAGCCAGTCGAAGCTGCTCGACAGGGCTTCCAGAACGGCTTTCGAGCCGAGGTAGGAACCTCCGATGCCGATCACGACGACCACTTCGGATATGCTTCTCAAATCCTGCGCGACCTCTTTGATGCGTGCCAGCTCCCCGGGTTTGAGCTCTGAGGGGAGGGTTACCCAGCCCAGGAAATCGTTGCCCGCGCCCTGCCCGTTGTGGAGCAGTGCGTTGGCGGCCGCGGCCTGGGGGATCATCGCGTCGAGCTGTTCGCGCGGGATGAATTGTTCTACGTGTTTGGTGATGATTTTCACGACTATATAAGTTTTGATGTAAGACTTCGGATCACGGATTTGGCGTTGCCGCCCTCGTACAACACCTTGTGCACGGCCTCGGCGATGGGCATGGGGGATTGGTGTTGCAAATTGGCGCGGTGGACGCACTCCGAGGCGTAGTACCCCTCGGCGACCATGCTCATCTCGATCTGGGCCGTCTTCACGCCGTAGCCCTTGCCGATCATCATGCCGAACGTGCGGTTGCGGCTGAACTGGGAATAGGAGGTGACCAGAAGGTCGCCCAGGTAGGCCGAGACGTGGGTATCCCGCTCCATGGGGAAGGCGTGGTTGACGAAACGGTCCATCTCCAGCGCGCAGTTGGAGATCAGCACGGCCACGAAGTTGTCGCCGTAGCCTAGCCCCACGGCCATGCCCACGGCGATGGCGTAAATGTTTTTGAGTACGGCGGCGTATTCCGTACCCAGCAAGTCCGTTGAGGTGGTCACCCGGATGTAGTCGTTGCGGAAGATCGTCCCGGCCTTGTCGGCGTTCTCTTGCGAGGTGCACACCATGGTCAGGTAGGAGAGCCTTTCGAGGGCCACCTCCTCGGCGTGGCAGGGCCCGGTTACCACCCCGATGCACTCCATCGGCAGGGCGTAGTGCGCGGCGACGTACTCGGCCACGGTCAGGTAGTCGCCGGGGATGATCCCCTTGATGGCCGAGATAACCATCTTGTTCCTCAAACTGGCTGTCATGGGGGCGAGCACCTCCTTCAAAAAGGCGGAGGGGACGGCCAGGATCACGGTGTCGGCGTCCTGTACGGCCTGGTCGATCTCCTCGAAGATGTGCATCGTGCCCTTGTCGAAGTGCACGTCGCGCAGGTACTTGGGGTTGGAGCCGTGGGTACGCAGATGCTCGGCCACCTCCGGGTTTTTGACGTACCACCTAAGCGAGGCGTCTCCCTCGAGGACGATCTTGGCGATCGCGGTGGCCCAACTGCCGTGGCCGATCAACGCTATTTCGGACATTCGAATTTTAATTTATTTGCAAATTTAGATATTATTTATCTGATATTGGATTATCCGCCCAGTTTTTTTACCTTTGCGCTATTGTATTTCCCAAAAACAAAGCGAACGTGAAGAAGATTAAAAGTGCTTTAATTTCAGTATATTACAAAGACGGACTCGACGATATCGTAAAACACCTCGCCTCCAACGGAGTCGAAATCTATTCCACCGGCGGAACCCTCTCGTTCATAGAGGGTTTGGGTGTGAAGGCCCAATCGGTCGAGTCGCTGACCGGTTACCCCTCCATCCTGGGCGGCCGGGTCAAGACCCTCCACCCCGGGGTCTTCGGGGGCATCCTCGCCCGCCGGGAGAACGAGGGCGATCTGAAGCAGCTTGCAGAGTACAAAATACCTGAGATCGACCTGGTCATCGTCGACCTCTATCCCTTCGCCCAAACGGTGGCCTCGGGCGCGTCCGACCAGGATATCATCGAGAAGATCGACATCGGCGGCATCTCGCTAATCAGGGCCGGTGCCAAGAACCACAAGGACGTGGTCATTATCGGCTCGGTGGCCCAGTACGGCGAGTTGCTCGACCTCTTGAAAACGCAGGATTGTTCGACCTCCCTGGAGCAGCGCCGCCGCTTCGCCGCGCTGGCCTTCGGGGTAAGTTCGAAATACGATTCGGAAATTTTCGACTACTTCAACCGCACCGAGCAGATCCCCTCGCTGAGGGTCGCGCTCGACGGCGGCATGTCGCTGCGCTACGGGGAGAACCCCCACCAGGCCGCCGCCTTCTACGGCGATCTGGACGCGATGTTCGACAAACTCTGGGGCAAGGAGCTCTCCTACAACAACATGTTGGACGTGAACGCGGCCCTGGGCCTGATCGACGAGTTCAAGGAGCCCACCTTCGCCATCCTCAAGCACAACAACGCCTGCGGAGTGGCCTCGCGCAAGACCCTGCTCGAGGCGTGGGAAGCGGCCCTGGCCTGCGACCCGGTCTCGGCTTTCGGCGGCGTGTTGATCTGCAACCGGGAGCTCGACCCGGCCACGGCGGCCAAAGTGAATGAACTCTTCTGCGAGGTGGTCATCGCCCCGGGGTACGCACCCGAGGCGCTGGATATCCTCAAAGGTAAGAAGAACCGCATCATACTTACCCGCAAGGAGTGCGCGCGTCCCGCCCAAACGATGGTCAGTTTGATCAACGGGGTGGCCGTGCAGGAGCGCGACGCCAAAGTGGGCGGCATCGACAGCGAGCTGGCGCCCGCCACCGAGGCCAAGGCCAGCAAGCAGCAGGTCGAAGATCTGTTGTTCGCCAACAAGATCGTCAAGCACTCCAAGAGCAACGCCATCGTGCTGGCGAAGGATTCGACCCTGCTGGCCAGCGGGGTAGGCCAGACCTCGCGGGTGGACGCCCTCAAACAGGCCATCGAGAAGGCCGGGACCTTCGGCTTCGACCTGAAAGGCTCGGTAATGGCTTCCGACGCCTTCTTCCCTTTCGGGGACTGCGTCGAGATCGCCCACAACGCCGGTGTGGCCGCCGTGATCCAGCCCGGAGGCTCGGTCAGGGACCAGGAGAGCATCGATTACTGTAATAAAAACGGCGTGCCGATGATCTTTACCGGTCTGCGCCACTTCAAGCATTAGACACACATGGGACTGTTTTCGTTAACACAGGAACTGGCGATCGATTTAGGGACCGCCAACACCGTCATCATACACAACGGCAAAACGGTGGTGGACGAACCCTCCATCGTGGCCGTCGACCAGCAAACGGGCAAACTGGTGGCCATCGGCTACCAGGCGCGCCAGATGGACGGCCGTACCCACCAGAACATCCGCACCGTCAGGCCCCTGAAAGACGGGGTAATCGCCGACTTCAACGCCACAGAGATGATGCTCAAAGGCATGATCGGCAAGGTTAAGCTGAGCGGCCATTTGTTCAGCCCCTCGCTGCGGATGGTGGTCTGCATCCCCTCGGGGTCGACCAACGTGGAGATCCGCGCGGTCCGGGACACGGCCGAGAACGCGGGCGGCAGGGACGTGAGGATGATCTACGAACCGATGGCGGCCGCCCTGGGCGCGGGCCTCGACGTGGAGGCCCCCGAGGGCCACATGATCGTCGACATAGGCGGCGGGACCACCGAGGTGGCCTGTATCTCGCTGGCCGGGATCGTGTGCAGCGAGAGCATCAACATCGCGGGCGACGTCTTTACCGAGGACATCCAGAGTTACGTGCGCCAGCAGCACAACATCCGCATCGGCGAGCGCACGGCCGAGAACATCAAGATCGGCGTGGGCGCGGCGGTCTCCGAACTGGAGGACGAACCCGAGGATTACCTGGTTACCGGTCCCAACGTGATTACCTCGCTGCCCTCGACCATCTCCCTCTCCTACAACGAGGTGGCCTACGCGCTGGAGAAGTCGCTGGTCAAGATCGACGCCACGATCATGAAGGTGCTGGAGATGATCCCGCCCGAACTTTACACCGACATCGTCAACAAGGGGATTTACCTGGCGGGCGGCGGCGCGTTGTTGCGCGGCCTGGAAAAACGCCTGACCGAGAAGACGAGCATTCCCTTTATCGTGGCCGAGGACCCCTTGCGGGCCGTGGTCCGCGGTACGGGCATCGCGTTGAAGAACTTTAACCGCTTCTCCTTCTTAATGAGGTAAGAATGTGTATAGGTTTGTCCTGTTCCTGAAGCGTATCTATCTGCCGCTGCTCTTCATTTTGATCGAGTGGCTGGCCATACGCAGCTATGCGCAGAGCACACCTTACACCCGGGCCAAACTGATGACCGCCTCCAACCAGGCGGTCGGGATGGTCTACGGCTGGGCCGACGGGGTATTCTCCTATTTCGGCCTGAGAAAGCAGAACACCCTGCTTACCGAGGAGGTCGCCCGGCTGAAGAACGCGTTGGCCATCGCCGGCGACCCCGTGCAGGGCCAGGCGGTCTGGTCCTCGGATGCGGGGCTACAGAACCTGGCCCTGGGGGGAGGTTCTCAATACAGCTATTTCCCGGCACGGGTAATCAACAACTCGGCCACCTTCCAGGACAACTTCTTTACCCTGGACAAAGGGATGAGGGACGGCGTGGAGCAGGGCATGGGCGTGCTGACCCCCGACGGAGTGATCGTGGGGGTGGTCAAGGCCACCAGCGCGAAGTTCGCCGTCTGTATGTCGGTGCTCAACCGCGGCTTCAGCACCGGGGGGCGGATCCTGGGCGAGGACTACACCGGGTCGATCAAATGGGAGGGGCTGAGCCCCGACTACCTCAGCTTTATCGAGGTGCAGAAATACGCCTCCATCGAAAAGGGCGACACGATCGTTACCGCATTCTCCGATTTCTTCCCGCCCGGGGCGACGATCGGGACCGTGGAGAGCTTCGAGCTGACCAACGCGACCTACTACGAGGTCAAGGTAAAGATCGCCACCCACATGACCGCGCTCAAGAACGTGATCCTGGTCAAAAACCGCGACGCGATGGAGGTCGAAACGCTTATGCAGGACTCGTTCTTAACCAATTAGTATGCTCAGGGCGATCCAATATACGGTCTTATTTATCGCGGCGGTCATCCTGCAGGTCTTCCTGTGCAACAACCTCGAACTGGGCGTCTACATCCACCCCATGCTCTTCGTGGTCTTTATCCTGATGCTGCCCATGACCCTGTCCCCCTTCTGGACGCTGACGGCGGGGCTGGCGGTGGGGCTGGCGATGGACTTTCTGACCGGCGGGGCTGGGCTTTACACGATCGCCTCGGTCGCCACGGCCTACGCGCGGCCTGTGATCCTCCGGGCGGTGGTGGGAAGGGAGAACCTCCACGAGGGGGGCGTGCCCTGCTCGCGCGAACTGGGCAAGGGCAAGTTCCTTAAATACGCTTTGCTGTTGGTGCTGCTGTTCTGCACCCTTTTCTTCTTCTTTGAGGCCCTGACCTGGAAATACTACTACCTGACCCTGATCCGGATCGTGTTGAGTACTTTGGTAACGGTCATCCTCGCCTTCTTTGTCCAATTGCCCCTGTTCGGGCGCTCAGCCCCGTCGAAATGAGCCGGGTCAGGATAGTCAACTGGTTCATTTGTATCGTGATGGGCGTTATTCTGCTGCGCCTGTTCGTGCTCCAGATCGTCGACAAGGGCTACAAGGACCGGGCCGACAGCAACGTGCTGCGCCGCGAGGTGCTCCACCCGCCCCGGGGCGAGGTCTACGACCGCAACGGCGAATTTTTGGTGCAGAGTAAGGAGGCCTACGATCTGGTGGCCGTGCCCAAGGACGTGACGCCCTTCGATACGGTGCTCTTGGCCCGCATCATCGGGGTTACCCCCGAGCAGGTGCGCAAGGAGTTGCAAAAGGCCGCGGCCTTCTCGCGCAGGCGGCCGTCCGTGCTGTTCAAGCAGTTGCCCAAGGAGGTCAAGATCCGCTTTGAGGAGCGGTCGTTCCCCGGTTTTTACACCGTCTACCGCACCGTGCGCTCCTATCCGCGCAAGGTGGGGGGCAACCTGCTCGGCTACATGAGCGAGGTGGACGAGCGCGACATCGCCC
This sequence comes from Rikenellaceae bacterium, assembly GCA_031551275.1. GTDB lineage: Bacteria > Bacteroidota > Bacteroidia > Bacteroidales > Rikenellaceae > JAVBMJ01. The sequence continues at coordinate 15,199 of JAVBNX010000024.1, read as the reverse complement.
GCGACCCCTACTACGAGGGGGGCGACTTTATCGGCAGGAGCGGCATCGAGCAATCCTACGAGCAGATCCTGCGCGGGGTCAAGGGCGTGAGGGTCAATATGGTCGACGTGGGAGGCGTGGCCCGGGGCAGCTACCAGGGCGGCATCCACGACACGCTGCCGACCCCCGGGGTGGCGATTACCACCTCGATCGACGTGAGGTTGCAGGCCCTGGGCGAGGAGCTTCTTGCGGGCAAAGTGGGCAGCATCGTGGCCATCGAACCCTCCACGGGCGAGATCCTGATGATGGTCTCCTCGCCGACCTACGATCCGGACGAGCTGATCGGCCGCGAGCGAGGCAACAACTACATGAAACTCTTGAACAACAAGCGCCGCCCTTTGTTCAACCGGGCGGTAATGTCGTATTACCCCCCCGGATCGACCTTCAAACTGGTACAAGGGTTAATAGGGCAGCAAGAGAATGTTCTAAAACCCTCGACCGCCTACCCGTGCTACGGGGGCTACAAGATCGGGCGCGGGGTCAAGTGCCACAACCACGCCTCGCCGCTGAACCTCTCGGCGGCGGTGCAGAACTCCTGCAACGCCTACTTTTGCTACGTCTACCGCAACATCGTCGATAACCGCGCTTTGGGTGGTGTGAAAAAGGGGCAGGACCGCTGGGCCGATTACGTGCGCAGCTTCGGCTACGGCCGTTCGCTGGGCTCCGACTTCCGGGGCGAGCTGGACGGCTATGTGCCCGGCTCGGAGTTCTACGACAAACGCTACCGGGGGAGTTGGAACTCGCTGACCACGGTTTCGCTCTCCATCGGGCAGGGCGAGCTGGGCTGCACGCCTTTGCAGATGGCCAACCTGGCTGCCACGGTGGCCAACCGGGGCTATTACTACACGCCCCACGTGGTCAAGCGGATCCACGACCGCGACTCGATCGACGCGCGTTTCTACGAGCGCCACAACACGATGGTCGAGCACCAGTATTTCGACCCGATCGTCGAGGGGATGTACCGCGCGGTGAACGAGCCGGGCGGCACGGCCCTGCGCGCGGCCATTCCCGGGATCGAGGTGTGCGGCAAGACCGGCACGGCCCAGAACCCCCAGGGCAAGGACCACAGTACCTTCCTGTGCTTCGCGCCGAGGAACAACCCTAAGATCGCCATCAGCGTCTACGTCGAGCACGGGGGCTTCGGGGCGACGATCGCCGTGCCGATCGCCAGTTTGATCGTCGAAGAGTACCTGACCGACACGATCCAAAGGCCCGAGTTGGTCCAGTATGTCAAACAGCTTCAGATAGCCTATCCCCAGTATGACCGCAAATAGGCACAATACGGCTTCGGGCGGCCTGGACTGGTGGGCTGTGATGATCTGGGCGGCGCTCGTGCTGATCGGCTGGATAAGCATCTTCGCGGCGGGCTACGACGGGCAGGGCTTTCATCTGGCCATGAACCAGCGCCACACCATGCAGTTGATCTGGATCGGCGTTTCGGTGTTCCTGGCCGCCGCCATTTTGTTGATCGACGACAGGTATTACCACCAACTCTCCTATCCGTTGTATATCCTCTCGCTGCTGATGCTGGTTGCCGTCTACCTCTTCGGCAAGGAGGTCAACGGGGCCAAATCGTGGATCAACATAGGGCCTATCGCGCTTCAACCCACCGAGTTCGTTAAGTTTACCACCTCGTTGGCCGTGGCCCGGATCATGAGCGACTACGGGTTCACGGTGCGCCGACTGGGCAACCTGCTCTCGGTGGTGGTGCTGATCGCCCTGCCGGTGGGGATCATCGTTTTGCAGAACGACACGGGATCGGCTTTGGTCTACGCCTCGTTCGCCATGATGCTTTATTTGGAGGGTGTGCCCGGGTGGCTCTACCTGGTGGGGGGATTGATCCTGCTGCTGTTCGTGGCCTCTTTTTTGGTCACCCCGGTGGCGTTGCTGATCATTCTGATCCTGCTCTGTCTGATCGGCGAGGGGATCGCCAACGGAAAGTGGAAAAGCAAGATCGTCTACGCCGCGGGGCTGGCCCTGAGCACGGTCGCGCTCTACTTTTTGTTGAACCTGATCCCGGGCCGCGATTTCAGCGCCTACGCCTGCCTGCTCTTCTGCTCGATCTTCTCGCTGCCCTTCGTGGCGATCTACTCCTACCGCCACAGGCTGGGGAACATCTATATCTTCGTCGCCGTCTTCCTGGGCTCGCTGCTCTTCTCGCTGGCCATCGACTACGTCTTTGAGAACGTCATGCAGATCCACCAACAGAAGCGCATCCTCGATCTGCTGGGCCTCGAGCAGGACCTCAAGGGGTGGGGCTACAACGTGAACCAGTCGAAGATCGCCATCGGTAGCGGGGGCCTGCTGGGCAAAGGCTTTTTGAACGGCACCCAGACCAAGTTCAACTTCGTGCCCGAGCAGACGACCGACTTTATCTTCTGCACCGTGGGCGAGGAGTGGGGTTTTCTGGGGAGCGCTCTCGTGGTGGGGTTGTTCGCCTGGATGATCCTCAAGCTGATCGCCATGGGCAAACGGCAGGGCGAGCCCTTCGGGAGGGTCTATTGTTACAGCGCGGCGGGGATCTTCTTTTTCCACGTCGCCGTCAACATCGGCATGACCATTGGACTGGTTCCCGTGATCGGCATCCCGTTGCCCTTTATCAGCTACGGGGGGTCGTCTTTGCTGGCCTTTACGGTCTTGTATTTCGTCGCTATAAAACTCGACGCGCGCAAACATTTGGGATATGGAGTATGAATATAAAGGTCTAAATGACCAGGAGGTGGAGCAGAGCCGTGCGCAACACGGCCCCAATGTGTTGACCCCGCCGCCCAGGCAGAGCGTCTGGAAATTGTTTTTCGAGAAGTTCAACGACCCGATCATCCGGGTGTTGCTCTTCGCCGCGATACTCTCCTTCGCTGTGGGCTTTATCGACATGGAGTTCGCCGAGGCGATCGGAATTACCTGCGCCGTTATCCTGGCCACGGGGGTCGCCTTCTGGTTCGAGTACGACGCAATGAAGCGTTTCGAGGTGTTGAACACGGTCAACGACGATATTCCTGTCAAGGTAATCCGCAACTCTCAGCTCGTGGTAATTACCCGGCGGGAGGTCGTGGTGGGGGATGTGGTGCTGCTGGAGAGCGGCGAGGAGATCCCCGCCGACGGCAACCTGTTGCAGTGCGTCTCGCTGCGGGTCAACGAGTCGAGTTTGACGGGCGAGCCCTCCGTCTCGAAGAGTACCGACCCGGCGGCTTGGAATCCCGACGCGACCTATCCGACCGACCGGCTGATGCGGGGCTCGACCGTGATGGAGGGCCACGGCGTGGTCCGGATCGACGCGGTGGGCGATCAGACCGAGTATGGCAAGGTGGCCGACCAGGCGACCGCCGAGAGCGACGAGCAGACCCCCCTAAACAAGCAGCTCAGTAAACTCTCGAAATACATCAGCCGCGTGGGGGTGGGGCTGGCGATTTTGGTCTTTATCGTTTTGCTGGTCAAGGGCTGGCTGTTCAAGGCCGAATTGGACGGCGGGGCGGTCGAGGTGGCCCAGTCCGTGTTGAAATACTTTATGGTCTCGGTGGCCATCGTGGTCATGGCCATCCCCGAGGGGTTGCCGATGAGCATCACGCTGAGCCTCGCGCTGAATATGCGCAGGATGCTCAAAACCAACAACCTGGTGCGCAAGATGCACGCCTGCGAGACCATGGGGGCGGTAACTGTGATCTGCACCGACAAGACCGGCACGCTGACCCGCAACCAGATGTCCGTCCGCGAGATGGTGCGCTACGATGCGATGCCCGACGAAGATTTCGCGCGCTCCATCGCCGTCAATACGACCGCTTTTTTGGACGCGCAGCATAGCCCGGTGGGCAACCCCACCGAGGGGGCGCTGCTCTTGTGGTTGGCCGCCCACGGTTTCGACTACGCCGGGTTGCGCGGCGAGGCCGAAGTGGCCGACCAGATGACCTTTACCACCGAGCGCAAGTATATGGCGACTTTGGTGCGGGACGGGGCTTCCAATTTACTTTTTGTCAAGGGCGCGCCCGAGATCGTGCGCACGCTTTGCGCTCCGGACGGCCGCGACCATGAGGTGCAGAGTACCCTGCTCGCTTTTCAGGAGCAGGCCATGCGGACGCTGGGTTTCGCTGTGGCGAGGAGCGAAAAGGGACTTTGCGAGGAGGCGATCGCCGAGGGCAACCTCGCTTTCGTGGCCGTGGCGGCCATCGCCGACCCGGTCCGGGATGACGTGCCCCAGGCCGTGGAGCGTTGCCTCAACGCGGGGATCAAGGTCAAGGTGGTCACGGGCGACACCCCGGCCACGGCGCGCGAGATCGCCCGGCAGGTGGGCCTGTGGACCGACGCTGACGGGGATCGCAACCAGATTACCGGCCCCGAGTTCGCCGCCATGAGCGACGGGGAGCTTCTGGAGCGCGTGGGCGATCTGAAGATCATGGCCCGGGCCCGTCCGCTCGACAAGCAACGGTTGGTCAGGCTTTTGCAGCAAAAAGACGAGGTGGTGGCCGTGACGGGCGACGGGACCAACGACGCCCCCGCGCTGAACTTCGCCCAGGTGGGCCTCTCGATGGGCTCGGGGACCTCCGTGGCGCGCGAGGCGAGCGACATCACGCTGCTGGACGACTCCTTTTCGAGCATTGCCACGGCGGTTATGTGGGGGCGCTCGTTGTACAAAAACATCCAGCGCTTCGTATTGTTCCAGCTGACCATCAACCTGGCCGCCTGCGCCATCGTGCTGGTCGGCTCGATCTTCGGCACGGGGCTGCCCCTGACCGTCACGCAAATTTTGTGGGTCAACCTGATCATGGACACGCTGGCCGCCATGGCCTTCGCGTCGCTCACCCCCAGCGAAAAGGTGATGAAGGAGAAGCCGCGCAAACCGACCGATTTTATCGTCTCGCCCGAGATGTTCCGAACCATTCTGATCACCGGCGGATCGTTCGCGGCCGTGCTGCTGGCGATGCTCTTCTGGCGCGCCGAGCCGTTGAACGACTACGGCTTGTCGGTGTTCTTCACCGTCTTCGTGATGATGCAGGTGTGGAATATGTTCAACGCCAAAGCGTTCGGTACGCCCGGGTCGAGCTTTATAGGCCTGCGCCAAAACCGCGTGTTCGGCTACATCATCGTGGCCATCCTCGCGGGACAGGTGCTGATCGTCAACTTCGGGGGCGAGGTCTTCCGCACCGTGCCGATCAGCGTGCCCGACTGGCTGATGATCGCGGGCTGCACCTCGGCCGTTTTGTGGGTCGGCGAGATCGTGCGGGCGATCCGTTTCAGAAGGGAGTATTTCTGATCGCAGGTAAGTTCCGATCCGGGGCCGCGCCCTAATCGGGCAGGACCGGGTTGGAGTAGGGGATGTCCATGATCTCCTCGTCGAGGAAGAAGTGGGCCATCTCCTCGTTGGCGTTCTGCTCGCTGTCCGAGGCGTGGATCGCATTCTTGCTCAGGGTCTCGCCGTAGAGCTGCCTGAGCGTCCCTTTGGCCGCTTTTGCGGGGTCGGTGTCGCCCACCAGTTTGCGCAGGGCAGCCACCGCGTCGTCACGCTCCAGGACCATGGCCACGATCGCCCCCGAGGTCATAAAGGTAATCAGCCGCTCGAAAAAGGGCTTGCCGCGGTGCACGGCGTAGAACTTGGCCGCGTCGTTGCGGCTCAAAAAAGCCATCCGCAGGGCCTTGACCTCAAAACCCTCCGAGATAAGCAGGTCGAGTATCTTTCCGGTGTGGCCCGCCGCCACGGCGTTGGGCTTGATGATTCCAAAGGTCAGCATAGGCGGTGGATGAATGGTGTAATGCAAAGATATTATATTTGTGAAAATAATCACCGCTATGAAGAATATTTACGATTGCGAAACGCCCGCGTCGGATGGCGAAGTATTCGATACGCTCGTCGAAAAAGGCAGCCTGCCGGGGCCGGGATTCAAACTGGAACGGATCCGCTCCCACGGCCATCCCACGCCCGAAGGCGAATGGTACGACCAGGCGTGGAGCGAATGGGTAATGGTGCTGCGCGGGCACGCCGTGTTGGAATATGCCGATGGCCGGAAAGAAACGATGAAAGCGGGCGATTACATCCTGATCGAACCGGGATGCCGCCACAGGGTCGATCAAGTGTCGGACGATTGCGTTTGGCTGGCGCTGCACTACGCCTTATAGCGCTCCCACTTCTCCAACAAAGCGGAAAAATCCTCCGGCAGGGGCGATTCGAAATCGACCTGCTGGCGCGTGGCGGGATGCATGAAGCCCAGCGAGCGGGCGTGCAAGGCGTGGCGCGGCATGGTCGCGAAACAGTTCTCCACGAACTGGCGGTAGCGCGCGAAGGTGGTCCCGCGCAGGATGCGGTCGCCCCCGTAGCGCTCGTCGTTGAACAGCGGGTGCCCGATGTGCTCCATATGGACCCGGATCTGATGGGTGCGCCCCGTCTCCAGGCGGCACTCGATTAGGGTCACATAGCCGAACCTTTGCAACACCTTATAATGGGTAACCGCGTGCTTGCCCTGCGATCCGTCCTCGAAGACGTCCATCTTCAGCCGGTCGCGGAGGCTGCGGCCGATGTGTCCCTCGATCCGCCCCTCGTCCTGCTCGAAATCGCCCCAGACCAGGGCGGTGTAGCGCCTGTGGATCGTGTGGTCGAAAAACTGTTTAGCCAAAAAGGCGTGGGCCCGCTCGTTCTTGGCCACGACCAGCAGGCCGGAGGTGTTCTTGTCGATGCGGTGGACCAGCCCTGCCCTTACATCGCCCTGGGCGACAAGGGGTTCGTCCTTCAGGTGCCACGCCAGGGCGTTGACCAGCGTGCCCGTGTAGTTGCCGTGGCCGGGGTGGACGACCATGCCGGCGGCCTTGTCGACCAGCAGCAGGTGCTCGTCCTCGTAGAGGATATTCAAAGGGATATTCTCGGGCAATATCTCCAACTCGCGCCGCGGGTAGGGCAGCACGATCGAGATCCGGTCCAACGGCTTGACCTTGTAGGAGGATTTGACCGCGACCCCGTTGACCAGCACGCTCGACGCATCGGCGGCCGCCTGGATGCGGCTGCGCGAGGTCTTTTCGAGGCGGTCGACCAGGAATTTGTCGATGCGGAGCATACTCTGCCCCTTGTCGACCAAAATGCTGAAGTGCTCGAACAGCTCGTCGCCCGGGGCCCCGTCGCCCGTGCCTTCGGCCGTTTCGTCGTCCCAAAGATCGTCCCGGATATCGTCGTTTTCGGCCATCGGTCAGCGTTACGGCTGGGTTGCTGCGCTCTCGTCGGCCTGCTGGTCGCGGGCCGCCTGAACCTTGGCCGAGCGGTCGGAGGCGGCGCTCTCCTTGTCCAGTTTCTTGTCGTCGAGGGTCAGTTTCAGGTTGATGGTGGTCCCCTGCGCAGCCCTTACGCTCTGGCCGGGCGACTGGTAGTAGACCCGCGCCGAGAGCCTGCTCAGCAGGTCGATTTCGGGGTCGAATTCCACCTTGCCCACGTTCATGCCCGCCTCCCAGATGCGGCTTTTGGCCTCCCGGAGCGGGAACCCGATGAGTTTGGGGATAACCTGTGCGGGGGCGTCGGCGCTCTGGCCCACGATCAGCGTGATCCCGGAGCCCATCTCGGCCTCGGTGGTGGAGCGGGGTAATATTTCGCGGCCCTGGTAGCGCTCCTCGAGGACGTAGTTGTTGGCGATGTCGGGTTTGAAGATCAGCTTGTCGATCTCCAACCCGGCGATCTCGAGGTTGTTCTTGGCCTGGCGCAACGAGTAGCCCGTCACGTAGGGGATGCGTACTTTCTTCTGCCCGAAAGAGTTGATGGTAAAGAAGATCCGGCGGCCGGACTTGACCTGCGTCCCCTCGCTGGGCGTCTGCTCGAGGACCGTCCCCCCGTCGTAGGCGGGGACGTACAGCGAGTCGTTGATCTCGATCTTCAGCCCCGTTTTGTGGGCGAGCTTGTGGGCCTCATCGATGTTCAACCCCTTGAACTGGGGCACTTCGATGTAGCGGTTGTGGCGCGTGAGGATATTCAGCAGCACGGTCGAAAGGAAGCCCAAAAGGATAAAGCCTGCCACGGCGGCCAGCACGTTGCGGGCGATCACGTTGTTTTTAATCCAGTCGATCAGTCGTTTCATGGTCTATGATGTTGTAGTGTGTATCGCGTTCCACGGCCTGGAGCCCCGCCCCGGCGGCCATCTTTCGGATGTAGGCCACGGTGATCCCGCTGTCGTGTTCCCCGGCCATGGTGTAGATTTTGGTCGTCCCGTCGATCGTGCCGTCCAGGTCGTCCGCCCCGAAGCTCAGGGCGATCTCGGCGGCCGTTTTGCCGTACATGGGCCAGTAGGCCTTGATGTGGTCGAAGTTGTCTAACATGATGCGCGAGAGGGCCAGCACGCGGATGTCCTCGGTGATGCCCACCTCGCCCAGATGGGAGAGCGAGTTGTTCATCGCCCGGAATTTCAGGGGGATAAACGCATTGAACCCGCCCGTCCGGTCCTGCAAACCGCGCAACGCGGCCAGGTGCGCTATGCGGTGCTCGGGGGTCTCGATGTGGCCGTAGAGCATGGTTGCGTTGGAAGATATGCCCAGTTTGTGCGCCGTTTCATGCAACGCCAGCCACTCGTCCATCCCGATCTTATTGGGGCAAATTTGGCTTCGGACCTCCTGATCGAAGATCTCCGCGCCGCCTCCCGCGATGGCCTCCATGCCTGCCTGCTTGAGTTGCGACAGCCCCTCCTCTACCGTCAGCCCCGCCTGCCGGATCATCACGGCCAACTCGGCGGCGGTAAAGGCCTTGACGGCGGCTTTGGGCGCGGCGGCCTTGATCCGGCGGATCAGCTCGAGGCAGTAACCGAAGCCCCGCTCGGGGTCGATCCCGCCCACGATGTGGATCTCGGTGATCCCCCTTTGCGCCCCTTCACGCGCCATCCGCTCCATCTGCTCGGGGGTGTGGACCCAACTCCCCTCCGACCCCTGGTCGCGGTGGTAGGAGCAGAAGGCGCACTTGACGATGCAGACATTGGATGGCTCGATATGGATGTTGTTGTTGTAGAATACCTTATCCCCGCTTTTGGCGAGTTTGATCCCGAAAGCGACCCGGCCCAGTTTGGCCAGGGGGGCGTGCCGGTAAAGCACCAAAGCCTCCCGGGGCGATATCCGTTCGCCCTGGGAGGCCTTAGCCAGTATTTCGTCCGCCGCTTGCCGCATTGTCAGGAGTGGGTCTGATTTTTATTCGTAAAAAAGATTATGAGACATTTTTCGACGATTTTTTTGTCCGCCGAGGGAGACATAGGGGTTCCTATGGTAAGCGAGGCGGGCGAAAAAAGCGCGGAAAAGGGCCATAAGATTTTTTGGGAATAAAAGTTAGACACACTCCAACTCCTATAACGAGGACTCGACGCGGGAGCAACCTCCTTCGCCTTCGTCCCCGCCGCACGCGCTCAGCGTGGCTACGGCACAGAGGACCAGTACGATAAAAATGAACTTTTTCATGGTTTTATTCCTTTTTCTTTGCTTTTGGCTTTTCGGCCTTGGGCTTTGTTTCTTCCGGTTTTTCGGCTTCGGGCTGCTCTTCCTCCTCATCCTTGAAGGAGGTCATCCCCGCGGAGGTCAAGATGGCGAACCAGGCGACCACTTTTTTCATGTCCGAGAAGTGGACCCTGTCGGGGTCGTACTCGGGCAAAAAGTCGGCGAAGAGTTTCTTGATCTTAGCCGGGTCGTCCTTGGCGGTGACTTTGAGGTCGCCCTTGCTGAATTGGTAAAGTTTATCGAAGACTTCGCCCAGGGGCATATCCTCGCCCTGGGTAAAAAGGGCGATTTCGGCCAGCGTGGATACCCTCGAAGTGGAGGGGCAATTCATCCTGCGGCCATCGGCAAGCGATTCGACGATAATTCCGTTGCTGCTCTGCGCCAGGAACTTATAGAGTCCGCTCTGTCCCGAGATCGCTACGATTTCTTTCAGTTTCATATCTTGTATGCTTGTGGGTACAAATATAGGCTTTTTTCTTCGTATAAAAATGCCTATTTTTGCGGGTTGTTCTAAGAGAAAAAGCGCATGAAAGTAATGAAGTTCGGCGGAACGTCCGTAGGTTCCGCCGCTGGCATCCACCAGTTGAAGAGCCTGGCCGAAGGGGCGGGCGAAGAGGTAATCGTGGTCGTATCGGCGTTGGGCGGGATCACCGACCACCTGATCATGACCGCCAAACTCGCCTCGATGGGCGATACAGCCTTCTCGACGGAGATGGATACCATGCGCACCCGCCACACCGACATGGTCAAGCAGGTCGTGCTGCCCGCCAAGATGGAGCAGACCTCGGCCCGTGTGGAGGAGCTTTTGGATGAGCTGTCCAACATCTTCAAGGGGGTGTTCCTGGTCAGGGACCTCTCGCTGAAGACAACCGATACCATATTAAGCTACGGCGAACGCCTCTCGTCGGCGATCGTCAGCGGCGTATTCCCCCTCTCCACGCTGTTGGACTCGCGCGACTTCATCAAGACGGTCAACCGTTTCCAGAAGCACATCATCGACTTCGAGGCCACCGATATGCAGATCGCGGAGTGCTTTGCCGGCACGCAGGGCGTGGTGGTCGTCCCGGGCTTTATCGCCTCGGACATCGACACGGGCGACACCACCACGCTGGGCCGCGGGGGCTCGGACTACACGGCCGCCATCATCGCCGCCTCTTTGAACGCTTCGGTGCTGGAGATCTGGACCGACGTGGACGGCTTTATGACCGCCGACCCGCGTGTGATCAACAACGCCTACGTGATCGAGCGGCTGAGCTACGTCGAGGCGATGGAGCTGTGTAACTTCGGGGCCAAGGTGGTCTACCCGCCCACGATCTTCCCGGTCTACCACAAGAACATCCCCATCATCATTAAGAATACCTACAACCCCTCCTCGCCCGGCACCTTCATCTCGCGCGAGATGGTCTCCGACCCCGGCAAGGCGATCAAGGGGATCTCCTCGGTCGACGACACGTGCCTGATTACCATCCAGGGCCTGGGCATGGTGGGCGTTATCGGGGTCAACTACCGCATATTCAAATCGTTGGCCAAGGCCGGGATCAGCGTCTTCTTCGTTTCGCAGGCCGCCTCGGAGAACACCACCTCGATCGGGGTGCGCAACGCCGATTCAGAGCTGGCCGCCGAGGTGCTGACCGCCGAGTTCGCGCAGGAGATCGCCCTGGGCGAGATCAACCGCATCAAGCGCGAGCGCGACCTGGCCACGGTAGCCATCGTGGGCGAGAACATGAAGCACACGCCCGGCATCGCGGGCAAGCTGTTCGGCACGCTGGGCCGCAACGGGATCAACGTGATCGCCTGCGCGCAGGGCGCCTCGGAGACCAACATCTCGTTCGTCATCTCGGTCGAGAGCCTGCGCAAGTGTTTGAACGTGATCCACGATTCGTTCTTCCTCTCCGAATACCAGGTGCTGAACGTCTTTCTGGCCGGCGTGGGGCTGGTGGGCCGCAAGCTGTTGGAGCAGATCCACCGGCAGCAGGAGAAACTCAAGCGGGACAACTCCCTCAATTTAAGGATCGTGGGGATTACCAATTCGACAAAATACCTGGTCGACCGTGAGGGCATCGATTTGGAGAACTACGATAAATTGCTCAAGGAGCAGGGGCTGCCCTCCTCGCCGGGAACCTTCGCCGGGGAGATCGAGCAGATGAACATCTTCAACTCCGTCTTCGTGGACTGCACGGCTTCCGACGCGGTGGCCGCGATCTACAAACGGCTTCTGGAGCACAACGTCTCGGTGGTGGCCGCCAACAAGATGGGCGCCTCCTCCGACTACGAGAACTACGCCGCGTTGAAGCAGACCGCCCGCAAGAGCGGGGTCAAATACCTCTTCGAGACCAACGTGGGCGCGGGCCTGCCCGTGATCAACACGATCAACGCCTTGATCAACAGCGGCGACCGCATCCTCAAGATCGAGGCGGTGGTCTCCGGCACGCTGAACTACATCTTCAACGTCATGTCGCCCGAAATCCCCCTGAGCAAGGCGATTCTTATGGCCAAGGAGGCGGGCTACGCCGAACCCGACCCGCGGATCGATTTGAGCGGGATGGACGTGGTGCGCAAGCTGGTGATCCTCTCCCGCGAGGCGGGGTATAGGATCGAGGCCGACGACGTGCAGAAGAACCTCTTTATCCCCGGCAAATACTTCGACGGTCCGGTCGAGCAATTCTGGAAAGCGATCCCCGAGTTGGACGCCGAATTCGAGAAGCGCCGCAAAGAGGTGGAGGCCAAAGGATTGAAACTCCGTTTCATCGCCTGCCTGGACAACGGCAAAGCCGAGGTCGCCCTGCGCGAAGTCGACTCCGAGAGCCCCTTCTACTACCTGGAGGGGAGCAACAACGCCATTTTGCTCACCACCGAGCGCTACAAGGAGTACCCCATGCAGATCAAGGGCTTCGGCGCGGGCGCGGGGGTCACGGCCGCCGGGGTCTTCTCCGATATCATCAGCATCGCCAACATCCGATGAAATACATTGTACTTCTGGGCGACGGCATGGCCGACCATCCGATTCCCGAGCTGGGTGGCCTTACCCCTTTGCAGGCGGCCCGCACGCCCAATATGGACAAACTGGCCGCCGAGGGCCGCAGCGGGATGCTGGCCACCGTCCCCGAGGGCTTCGCGCCGGGCAGCGAGATCGCCAATCTGATGGTTCTGGGCTACGACCCCGCCAAAGTGTTCGAGGGGAGGGGGTCGTTGGAGGCCGCCGGCATGGGGATCGAAATAGGCCCGGACGAGATGGCCATGCGGTGCAACCTGATCTGCGTCGAGGACGGAAAGATCAAAAACCACTCGGCAGGCCATATTTCGACCGAAGAAGCCCGCGAGTTGATGCTCTTTTTGCAGGCCGAACTGGGCGACGGGCGCGTGACGTTCTTCCCGGGCGTCTCCTACCGCCACCTGCTGACGGTCAGGGGCGGCGATAAACGGCTGATCTGTACCCCGCCGCACGATGTGCCGGGAACGGATTTCCGCAACGTGATGATCCGTCCCATGGAGGGCGCGCAGCCCCAACCGGGGAAGATGACACCGCAGCAAACGGCCGACTTCCTGAACGATCTGGTGATCAGATCGCAGCAAATACTGGAAAACCACCCCGTCAACCTGCGCCGCAAGGCCGGGGGCAAGGACGCGGCCAACTCGATCTGGCCCTGGTCGCCGGGCTACCGCCCCGCGATGGAGACGATCATCGAGCGCTACGGCCTGAAAAGCGGCGTGGTAATTACTGCCGTGGACCTGATCAAAGGCATCGGGGTCTACGCCGGGCTCAAACCCGTCGAGGTGGAGGGGGCGACCGGCCTCTACAACACCAACTACCGGGGCAAGGCGCAGGCGGCGATCGACGCGCTCAGGGACAACAACTTCGTCTTCGTGCATGTCGAGGCCAGCGACGAGGCGGGCCACGAGGGGGATTTCAAATTGAAAGTCCGGACCATCGAAGATTTCGACCAAAAGGTGGTGGGCCCCGTGATGGAGGCCGCCGCGGCCATGACCGCGCAAGGCGACCCGGTCTCGGTAGCCGTTCTGCCCGACCACCCCACGCCGTGCCATTTGAAGACCCACACGCGCGAGGAGATACCTTTTATTATCCACGATCCGCGGCAGACTCCCGACGGGGTAAGCAAATACGACGAATTTTCGGCCCGGGAAGGGTCGCTGGGCCACCTCGTTGGGGCCGGATTTATGGATACCCTGATCGCAGACAAGCTCTCAAAATAGCATGAAATATTACAGCACCAACCACCAAAGCCCCGATGTGTCGCTGCGCGAAGCCGTTACCAAAGGCCTCGCGCCCGACAAAGGGCTCTATATGCCCGAACGGATCAAGGCGATGCCCGACGGGTTTTTCGAGCGGATCGACAAACTGACCCTGCCCGAGATCGCCCTGGAGGTCGCCGCGCAGCTCTTCGGGGAGGATATCCCCCACGCCGACTTGCAACGCATCGTGTTGGACGCCATCAACTTTCCCGCCCCGGTAGTAAGGGTCGGCGAGGACTCCCCGGCGATCTTCTCGCTCGAACTTTTCCACGGCCCCACCCTGGCCTTCAAGGACTTCGGGGCGCGCTTCATGGCCCGCCTGCTCGCTTACTTCCTGGCGGGCGGGGATAAAAAGGTGACCGTGCTGGTCGCCACCTCCGGCGACACGGGCAGCGCGGTAGCCAACGGCTTTTTGGGCGTTGAGGGCATCGAGGTGGTCGTACTCTACCCCAGGGGCAAGGTGAGCGAGATCCAGGAGAAGCAATTCACCACCCTGGGCCGCAACATCACCGCCGTCGAGGTCGACGGGACCTTCGACGATTGCCAGCGCCTGGTCAAGGCCGCCTTCCTGGACGAAGAACTCTCCAAAAAACTGACCCTTACCTCGGCCAACTCGATCAACGTGGCGAGGTTCCTGCCCCAGTCGTTCTACTATTTCGGGGCCTACGCCCAACTCAAGGCGATGGATAGGGCCCGGGAGGTCGTTTTCTGCGTGCCGAGCGGCAACTTCGGCAATTTGGCCGCCGGGCTGATCGCCAAACGGATGGGCATGCCGGTCGAGCGCTTCATCGCCGCCAACAACCGCAACGACGTCTTTTTCAACTACCTGGAAACGGGTAAATACGAACCCCGGCCTTCGGTGGCCACCGTGGCCAACGCGATGGACGTGGGCGACCCGAGCAACTTCGTGCGCATACTCGACCTCTACGGCAACGACTACCAAAAGGTCAAAGTCGATATCTCCGGGGCGAGGTACGACGACGCGGCGATCCGCAAAACGGTGGCTGAAACGGCAGTCCGAAAGCACTACATCCTCGATCCCCACGGGGCGTGCGGCTACATGGCCTTGCGGGAGAGCCTCAAACCGGGACAGACCGGCGTCTTTCTGGAGACCGCCCACCCCGCCAAGTTCCTCGAAACGGTGGAGCCGCTGGCCGGAAAGGTGGAGATCCCCGCCCGTTTGCAGGCCTTTATGAACGGGGAGAAACAATCCATCCCGCTCACGTCGGACTTTGCCGCCTTCAAGGCCTACCTGATGGGACGGTAGTTACCCAATGATACCCTAAAAAGAACGCCGGGGCGCATTTCGCAGCCCCGGCGTTCTTTATTCTGTTAAGTGTCCCGTCCTGAAATAGGTTTACAAAAAAAGTAAATTTATGAAAACGGAAGGTCAAGGAGTTTATGTAAGGCGTACGCAGTGCGATTACAGCATGAGTTTCAAGCTACAAGTAGTTCGAGAAGTTGAGAGCGGTGTTTA
>JAVBNX010000003.1:0-85583 GCA_031551275.1 Rikenellaceae bacterium | reverse complement strand
TGGTTAATGGAGAAACGCACTTCAAATTTCAATATGTGGCTACGTTATGACGATGTCTGCAACGGTGGAGCCCCGAGTTATAGCGGCAACATTTCTGAGTGGGAGTGGGAATCGTTTGATCCCTATGCCTATAAATTTTACCTTCTGGAATACGACAATCTCAACCGTCTGACTAACTCGGAGCTTTACGATTATTGGTCGCCGACGACCGACTTTACTGAGAAAGGCATCTCCTACGACCGCAACGGGAATTTCAAAACCCTGAAGCGTTACGGTTACGGCGGATCGGTGCTGGACGATCTGACCGACGCCGTCTACAACGGCAACCAGCTCGTCTCGATCAAGAACCACGGCCAGGCCTACCCCAACGCCTACGATTCGAACGGAAATTGCATAAAAGATGGTTTGAACGGTTTGCAATTAGGATATAATTTGCTAAATTTGACTGGCGAAGCCTACGATGTGAGCGACACGGCCTCTGTCAGGGCTGTATATCGCTGGCTGGCAGACGGGACGAAAGCCGGAGTAAAAGACGGCGCGGGTGCCAACGGTTTCGAGTACCTGGGTTCTTTGGTATATCAGCGTTCATCCGGCGATCTGAAGTTGGAGAGCGGTGCCTTTGGAGGGGGAAGAATCCAGGCTTCAGAGGGAACATCCGGCCCGGTCTATACCCCGATGTATTATGAGACCGACCACCTGGGCAGTGTCCGGTCAGTCATCAACGGTTTTACCGGCGAGGTGGTCGAGTACAACGACTACTATCCCTTCGGCATGCGCCATCCTAACCCGAACTACACCGTCTCCTCGAACCGTTACCGCTTCTCGGGCAAAGAGGACCAGACCACTGGCGACTTGCAGATGCAGGACTTCGGGGCGCGGTTTCTCGGCAAAAAGTTGCCGGTTTGGGGGAGTGTGGATCCGCTGACGGAAAAATATTATTCGATCAGCCCATATGCGTATTGTAATAATAATCCGGTATTATACATTGATCCGGATGGGCGAGACTGGGTATATAGGATTGTAGATGGTACTCATGAGATATATTATGATAGAAGTGTAACATCGCAAGCTGATGTGAATGAAAAATATGGAGAAAAATCAGGGGTCGTTCATCTTGCCGATGGAGCAATATTGACATCCCGTGATAAGGATGGAAATATTACAGCTCAATACACATTTACAAATGATGCTAAAGAGAATAAGTACGGTGCGGTTACTGATATGAATGGTAATACTTTGGATAATTCACAAATTACTTATGGAAGTAGTTATACTATTTTTGGGACAAGCGATAATAGTGTCAATGCTGAAACTTTACACAAAAATTATTTCGGTTCAAGTTATATAGGACCGGATAACCCTAAAGATTACAATGGGAAAGATTCATATCAATATAAACCAACTTGGAGTTCAACAGAAATGGCTGCATATAAACACGATCTGCATTATGATGCCTTAGGTGCACAAGGGGTAGGTGGTGCATTAAGCCCAAGTACTAAATGTGCGGATATGGAATTGATATCTGATTGCCGAAAAGTCCTCAACGATCCAAATAGTAGTTCCCAAGAGAAAAGTAGAGCAAGAAAAATTATCGCAGGATTCTCAGTTGTTAATTTTTTCAAACCTTCACAGCCATGTGTAAAATAAAAGTTATTTGTTTAATTATCAGTATTGCATGGATAGGTTTAGGGACGATTGTTCAACTTTCAGGTTATCCTGCTTATAATTACCTCGGATTTGCTTATGATTCCTTTATATATAAATTTTTATGGTGGGTAACCCTACCCAGTAATATTCTATTATTTGCGTTGTTGTATGCAGATACGTTGAACAATATATATGTTCTTGTAATCCTTTTGCAGTCGATTAAGGTGTTAATATATTGGTGGATAGGCTATAAAATAAGTGCGCGCTTCAAGAAAATAAAATTAGTACATAATGATAAGGTAAAACCTCTCTCTCCTTTCTCAGCCCGGGTAAGGATATAGTTGTTGGCACGACCGGGCAGGACCTTAAAGCCCTTATAGCTGGCTGGCAGACGGGACGAAAGCGGGAGTAAAGGACGCCGCGGGCGTCAACGGTTTCGAGTACCTGGGTTCTTTGGTATATCAGCGTTCATCCGGCGATCTGAAACTGGAGAGCGGAGCCTTCGGCGGGGGCAGAATCCAGGCTTCGGAGGGGACCTCCGGCCCGGTCTATACCCCGATGTACTACCAGACCGACCACCTGGGCAGTGTCCGGTCGGTCATCGACGGTTTTACCGGCGAGATGGTCGAGTACAACGACTACTATCCCTTCGGTATGCGCCATCCCAATCCGAACTACACCGTCTCCTCGAACCGCTACCGCTTCTCGGGCAAGGAGGACCAGACCACCGGCGACTTGCAGATGCAGGACTTCGGGGCGCGGTTTCTCGGCAAGAAGTTGCCTGTGTGGGGGAGTGTGGATCCACTTGCGGAGAAATATTACTCGATTAGCCCGTATGCATATTGCGCTAATAATCCTATTCGATACATTGACCCTACGGGAATGTATTTCGATGATTCAAATGAGAAAAAAGCACAGCGACTGGAAAAGAAAATCGATAATAGAATAGCTAAATTGGAAAACAAAATTGTTAAGCTGCATAAAAAGGGAGAAACTGCGGGAGACATATATGTTCGAATAGGAGAGTTGGAGGTTTCCAAAACAGATATTTCAAGTATGAGAGATGACAAAAATACGGAATACAGGTATGCTCGGGCTTCATCAAGAAATAATGAGGCTGGACGAGGTAAACCATCCACCGATAAAACTGGAACCAATAATGCAGGACATAATGTGATAACAATGTATACAGACAGCAATACCGGTAATCGATTGCACGAAACCAGACACGGAGGACAAATTGCACTAAGACTGTATAGCTTTGACCAGTCGGGTCATGCAACTTCAGGTTATACGAGTAGCTCTGAAGTGTCGGCTTACAGGGCGCAATATGCGTATGATGGCAAACTCAATTATATAGATGCGTCGAGCGAGTTGAACCAACGCATAGTAGCGGCAGGTGGGCCTCCTCCGATATCGACAGTAACGAACATAAACTCAATCCTTGCGCCTCTTGTGAGCACTAAACTCGGAGAAGTCCAGACCCACATAACCCCAAGCGGAACATCACATAGCTTAGAGCCTTTGTATAAATATCTAAAGTGAGACAATGATGAAATATTTTTTGATATTCCTGACCATCGTTTTCTTTTTGTCCTGTAGGACGACTTTTAGACTTCAGCGATTTAGGTCAATTACCTTTATCGATTCAATTATATACAATAAATATGGAGTCAAGGAGAGAATTAGGGTATGGGATGAGAAATTCATATCTCTTAAAAATGATTCAATTTTAAGATATGGGAAGCTTTTTGGCGGGTTATCTGGTGGTACAGACATAAAGTACAGAAAAATTGAAGATGAATTAATTATTGATTCAGTAAATGTTAATGGGTATGATATTCCCGGCATAACCAATACGTGCTTTATATACAACAAGGATAGCCTGACCAACAAAAAGACAAATGAAACATACTATAATCAAAAATACTTTAAGACAAAAAGATAATATAGTTTTCTAAATTTGACTGGCGAAGCCTGCGATGCGAGCGACACGACCTCTGTCAGGGCTGTATATCGCTGGCTGGCAGACGGGACGAAAGCGGGAGTGAAAGGCGGCACGGGCGTCAACGGTTTCGAGTACCTGGGTTCTTTGGTATATCAACGTTCATCCGGCGATCTGAAGCTTGAAAGCGGAGCTTTCGGCGGCGGAAGAATCCAGGCTTCGGAGGGGGCCTCCGGTCCTGTCTATACCCCGCTGTACTACGAAACCGACCACCTGGGCAGTGTCCGGTCGGTCATCAACGGTTTTACCGGGGAGATGGTCGAGTACAACGATTACTATCCCTTCGGTATGCACCATCCCAACCCGAACTATACCGTCTCATCGAACAACAACCTCGCCCGCCGACCCGGCGGCCTGCAAGTGCGGCAACCATTTGAATCCTCTCCAATGCGACCCCATAATAAAATACCGCCGTAGGAGTGCACCGTAGGAGTCCTAAGTTTCGTGGGATGATCCACCCTCGGCAGTCTGCCACTCCGTAATTTCGACAACTGCCAACAATACAACGTTATGAAAGCCATCTTTGAAAACCTCCGCAAATTCATCGTCATCGCCCGTGCCAACCTCCGCCTGAAGTACGCGATCCGGTTGGCCGAGCGGGAACACCGCCGCCACGGCGACCGTTTCTACGTGATGCCCGACCACCGCGACCGGTTGATCGTGATGCGCCGCCCAGGCCATTGAGGCCAAAAGGACGATGCACCTCTGCTATTGCCTCAGAGACCGCCGGTAGAGGGTGTTTGGGGGCTTGCCAAGACTCTCGGATTATTCTTATTGACTTAACATAGTATACCATTTACCCCCACACAGGGAAGAATACTTTTCTGCCAAAGGATCTATTCCGAGCCACCGCCCTATTATCGGATCACACATCCGAGTTCCATAGTTCAGCAGGTCGCTATCCCCGGCCCGTCTGGCACTCTTTCATTGAAGCGATAACTATTGACGTGTTATCCCCGATGGTAATATTTGAATTATTTACCCCTCTCTTTCTTAATTTTATACAGTTTATCATCCAAGTACAAGGTAAAAAGATACCAAGGGGGCTTATCGTCTAAAAATCCTTTTTCTCCTATTGTATATAAAGTAAAACCCACTTTGGATGCAAGACCATGTTTAGATGTGTAGATTATACTATCACTTGTAATATTGATTTCATAGGGACCTGGGCTATATTGATCTGAGGGACAGAATGTCCATCTACCATAAAATTTTATAGAATCCTCTTTTATCTCACAAAGTCTAATTATGTATGCTTTTGAGGGCAAGTTAATATAGCAAGTTGAATCTTCATTCAAGGCTATTACACCGCCCTCAGGAGGAACCCACCTGCCGATAAAATCGTTACGTTTTGGAACCGACACTGGTCCCGAACATGAAACACACAGATATATGGCAAGAATAATAGCTCCCACTTTTCTCATGTCACACAGGTATTATTAAAATTTAATTGTCTCGGTCCATTTAATTGTTTGATATTTAGGCGTAATTCCATGAGAGGCAGCTACGAGGTCAATGACAGGAGAAATATAATTCTGCCAAAAACTACTGTATCCTACCTTAGGAGGTCGAATGCCGGAGGATGCTGTCATTGGGTTATCTACGCGTATCTGTACTTTTGCAGTCTTAGTTACCTGATCGACTGACAATATCGTAAACGAAAAATTACATGATCCCAATGCGGCAACCGAAACATTATTTTTTCCCTTAGCACCCCCTGATGCGAAAGTCATTATATCACTAAAATAAAGTGACGTCTTATTATTCAGAGAGTAATATTTCTCACCATCATTCTTTTCCTGCTTGAGTCGTTCAATAATCAGTTTCCGCACCTCTGCCAGATAAGGGTGCTGCTTAACTTCTTCAGTAATATGATCCCCATCAACAAACGTTCTGCGATCCGGCCATCTCCCCAAAATGAACTCACCAAATATATCATAAAAATCAGTATTATTCGGACCGATTGTGATTGTTTCTTGAATAGGGACGCCGGACTTGCCTCCGCCCCTCACCCATGAATAGACAATCCACCAATCTACTTCTTTGCCGTTTTCATCCCTATAGACTTGTGCATCCCAATCGTATGTATATGTTGTCATCCCATTGGGATCAATGAGCCTTATCGGATTATTCATGCAAAAAGCATACGAGGATACCCAAGGACTTTGTTCTGCCAAAGGGTCCATTCCGAGCCACCGCCCGATTACCGGATCATACATCCGGGCCCCGTAGTCCAACAGTCCGATCCCTCCGACCGTCTGGCTTTCCTTCCCATTGAAACGGTAGCGGTTGACCGTATTGTCCCCGATAGCGAGATCCGGGTTGTTGTGCCGCCCGCCGAAGGGATAGTAGTCGTTCTGCGCCTTGATCTGAGGCAAACCATTCTCGTAGGTAAATACGACTCTGACGCTACCCAAATGGTCCCTGATATGGTAGTAAGGCTCATAATCTCCTGCGCTGCTGCCGGCAATGATCCGGCCTGCACCGAAGTCAGTACTTTCCAGCCTCGCGCCATCCGTTGCATTGAATCTGTATACCAAAGAACCTAAATAGGTGTATCCTTCGCCGTTGTCGTCCTTTACCTGCGACTTGGAACCGTCGGCAAGCCATGAGTAGTCCACTTTGGTTGAGGAGTTCATAAAGGACGCATTTGACATCAAATTTAGTAAATTATATTTGAACGTCAAATTTCTCGCGTAATAATCCATCGGGTTTCCGTTGGGGTCGTAATAAGCCTCCATCCCGTTGATCTCTTCCCCTAACACATCGTTAGAGAGGACCGAAACTAATTGGTTTCCATACTGCCGGTATCCGATATACGCATAAGTAAGTTGATCCCCTCCTACTTGCCCTGTATTCTTATTGCGTCCGTCCCGGGTAAGGGTAAGGGTATTGCCGTTCTGGTCGTATGTCATGTTCTTCTCGGCAAACAAAAATGCAGGCGGGGTGTTCATGACCCCATCCATCGTATTGCCGGTTTTGTGTGTGGTCGATTTCAGGCGACCGAGAAGGTCGTACCCGAACATATAACGGTTGGCAACCAAATTCGGCGTCCCTTGGTGTTGCCAGAGCCACTCCGAGATATTACCGGTATAGCTTTTAAGCGAGTCGATATCCGTATCGTAATACTTCAGTTTCATTTTGAACAGATCGCTGCCCAACTCGGTAAGCCAGCCTTGTATGTTGCTTTTCAAACTGTCTGTAACCGCGGACACGCCCTCTCCGTAGGTTCTCGCAACGAGCTTGCCTAATTCGTCATATCCATAATGTACAACGGCAGGAGTACCCCCGTTTAAGGTTGTCGTTTCAGACAATAAACGGTCGTAATGGTCGTATGTAAACTCAATAAGCTTAGTGTCAGATGCTGCCGTCGCCGAACTCTGCTGGGACTCATGGGCAACAAGAATGTTCCCTATTGGATCATATTTGGTGGTATATCTACTGATACCACCTAAGTGGTTCTTCTCGACGGTTTGGATCGGTCGGGCCTTGCGATCGTAATAAAACGCCCGTTCGACATAGTTGTTCGTGACGCTTTCTCCATCGAGAATCGCGACTTTCTCATAAATCTTCATGCCGTGAGTAAGAAGACTGCGATCCTGGTCAATTAAAGTATGAGGTCGGTTGTTGTATGATAAATATTCTGGAATCATAAATACTTGCGCACTATCCGGCGGATTCAATAGCCCTTGGGATTGATCGAGAAGTACATTGGAAATAATGTACTCGATTTCACTTTTACTTGCCAGTCCGAGGACATTCTCCTTCAAGACTCCCTGCTTGTAAATCCTTATATTAGGGACTTGGTAAGCGCCATAATAATCAGCTATCTCTCTTTCATACTCACAGTCATAGAATACGAAAGTAATGTTGGGATTTGTATTCTCTGTGGCTATCTGCTCCATAATGGGTCTCATGATCGCACATAAACCCATGGACGTCTCTTCTTCGAAATATATGACTGTAATCTCATTGGGCGTGTTGTACTGTACAGTGTCTTCACTTGGCGTATAAAGTAAATACTTGTACCCTCCATACATCGTTTCGGATAATGTGGCCACGTGTCTGAACGATGCATCGTTAAAAGGGACCAATACCCTTTTTGAATCGGTTATAACTGGGTAGCGACTACATTCTGACATCATATTTGTGTTCAGTTTATCTTGAATCTGCTGGCGTGTCATACCGGCAATATTTTCTACGATATTTTGACGAGCCGGACGATCCAGGTCATCATATACCGTATAGACCCACCTGTTTTGTTCCCGCAACTTCCCATCCTGGCTTAATACCGGACGATCCAGTTTATCATAGACGAAATATTCAACGCCCTTCTCCGGTAACCATTTCTCAACAATGCGGTTACGACCATCGTATTTATAATTATAGCAATACAGTCTGCCAAATCCCTCTTCATTTTGCGTATCCCAATAACCATCACTTAATAGGTAGCCCAAGGATTTTGACGCCATAGGACTGACTATCCAGCACAACCTTCCAAAATCATCATAAACATAATAGGTGTCAATAAATTCTGTTTGGTTGTTTTGAACATTCAACTTTCTGTCAAGAATGGTTTTATGCCCGTCGGTAAAAATAATGCTTGTTGCACCGTCTGCGTCGATGACAGTATTTTTCTGCAAACAATTCTTGGGAAAATAGACCGGATTATTGAAACGCAGGCTGTTAAGGGTGTCGACTTTTAGCCAATATACCTCATTCGCGTTGTTAAATTCATAAGAGTAGGCAGTATATGCGTCATCTTCATGAAAAACACTCCCTGCATTGTATTGTTTGACTGGGCGGTTTAGCGGAGAAGCCTCAAATATTGTTTCAGAATAAGGCGTTTCCGGTTTTCCGTAATATCGTTCATAAAATTCCGTTTGGTTGACTAAGGGGAGACTATCAGGTTGTCCGGATCCTCGTTGTGAGACATAGGGCAGATAGGATCGACTTTCTGAGCGTCTTACATTGTCGTAATAGAAAGGCACAACGATATCGTTTCCTTGGGGAGAAGCACCAATTTGGATCGCTTGGCTGGGAGATCCCAGCCCGTCGTAGTAGGTTACACCGGATCTGGTCACCCCCTCAGCACTGGTTTTGGTAAAGACCCAATTCTCATTCCCCGCCGTAAAGGTCTGAGCAGGCAACACCTCTATCCAAACAGTGTTGGAATAGTCGGTCAACGTACCAGCAACCGCTTCCCGTCGGAAGAACATAGAGGTAGTCAAAGCCCATGGCTGATAAGAGGCTAATCCGATTGCGTCAGGAATATCTCCCCATATTATTCCATCGGTACTGCACGACCAAAAATAAGCGATTGATCCTGCTGCACCGGATGCCTCAGTCTCGCTTACAAGCCGAGCAGGAATTTGTCCGGAATATATTGTTTGACAAGCCGGTGTGATGCTGCCTGGATAAAAGCCCTGAGGAAGTACTACCTCGACCCATGCTGTATTGGAGTAGTCGCTTTGATCACCAGCAATTGCCTTTCGTCGATAATATGTTGAGATGTGTAATACTCCAGGTTGGTAAGAAGGTTCTGTGGCTCCAGAGATAACCGTCCAGATCGCCTCATCTGTGCTTGACTCCCATAGATAAGTGACTGTTTCGGTGCCTCCGCAAGCCGCCACATCATTTAGAAGTATCGTCGGAGTTTGCCCCGAGGTAATCGTCTGTGAAACCGGTTTGATACTGCCCGGAGAGAATTCTGTTGAGACGGTAGAAGGTCCTTGCTGATAGGGGATGGAGAAAGAACCCTTTGACCCGAAATCGAACGTTACTTCGCCGTTTTTTATACCAAAGTCATTAGGCGAGAATGTAATAAACAGTTCAGTCAAATAACCTGTGCCGGAAGGCTCTGTCGGTACAGGTGTTGACACAACGTTGCTCACTTCCCTCCAGGTTTGATACCACCTTACCATCGTAGGCAATCCAGTCAGGTCTGTGACAGTAACTTTATATGTACCTCCTGCTTGGGCGACATTTAAATAATAAGGGAAATAGTCCATTTGAGTCGTCGCCGCCTGCTGGCAATAACTAATTGTGAGATCGCTATACGTGTCGCCTTCCAAGATCGTTATTATACCATGTTTTGCAGATGAACTATTTGGCAGAACGGTAATTCTGAATTCAGCAGCGTCTTCTATGTCCACAGGGAAGGTTTCAATCCTATTGACTTGCGTCCCAGTTTCTTGCCATGAATCCACCCATGGGCACATCCCGTTATCCAATACAGTAATCGCATAGGCACCTCCTGATCGAGGAATGTCAAAATGCCTGGGAGAATACTCTACATCGGCGGCAGCAGCCTGTTTATACTGAAGAGTAATATCTTGATACGGACGTCCCTCAACCGCTAAAGATAATGTTATTACCCCGCGTTGGTCACGACGATCATTATTAGGTAAAAATGTGACCCCAAATTCGGTATAGCAATCCGGATAATCGTCTTCGTATGTCGCCTCTGACTCTACCATGTTAACCTGAGTCTTGGTATCTTGCCAGGAAAGCAGACTGATGCTTCCATTCTGGCAGTAAGTGCGAATAGTATAGGTACCGCCCGCTTGAGCCACGTCAAGGGAGTTATACGGGTAGATGTCTATCTGGGCTTGTAATGTCGGTACAAGACAAAACAAGAAAACGAATATGGCGATGATCCTTTTCATACTTCGATGCTTTAAAAGAGCCTGATTATATTATTGCATGGAATTACTCTCTGGTATGATATTCATACTGGGTACTCACACCCTCATCGGAGATAATACTCCTTAGCCGGCCATCCGGGTAGTAATTGTATAGCACTTCCCGTTGGCTCGGATCTTTCATTTTTGAGACCCCAAAGAAGTTTTTGTATTCATACGTCGCGGATAAGGTATTGGGACGATTGTGCATCTGGTCGGGAATCATAGTTTTAACTTGACCCGCCGTAAAATTCTTTCCGACAGCGACCATGTACATATCGTTCCATTGATACGCCGTAGTCCGGTCGGCACGATCGCGAATCTCTACGATTCGATGGTAATCATCGTATTTATACTGGTACTCATATCCCGGGGCAAGCAAGTCGTCGAATTGGAAAGCCTGGCGTACGACCGGTGCTTGAAGATCCGTAATTCTTACCCCGGCCATATTGAAATAAGGCCAAGTGCTGAAATCGTATCCTTTTTGGTAGGAGAATAAGGTCCCGTTAAGTAATTTGAATTGGGATTCTCCTGCGCGTTTTATGGAGTGCTGGGCCCTAATCGGATGGGCTATTCGGAAATTGGCCTCCATCGAGTTGTGGATGGCATCTCTTTGAGAAGCAGGTATATCATATACATATTGGGTTTCATAACGCGAGATATCCCCACGGCTGTTCTTCACTTCGGTTGCAATGAGCTGGTCTCGCATATTGTAGGAATATGTGGTCTCCGTTGAGAGGGAATCCTGGTCTACGTAGATAGTCCGACGAGCTTTAGATAAAAGCATACTTCCTGCGAAGTCTAACTTTTCCATCACTCCAGTTGCGTCAACAGGAGGGGCAGCAAAAGGCCTTATACTCTCAGTATATGGGCCATAATAACCACCTATATGGGTCGACGCATCGGTAGAAGTACTAAACTGTAAAGAGACATACGAATTATGAGTAGGACTAACAGTGTATTTATAATCCTCCCTCATGACCAAAACTTGTTCCGTGGGTGATATCCTCTTATATTGCTCTTTGCATTTAATGCGCCCTCTGAGAAATTGATTGGATGAATAATGGGTAAACATTCCTCGGTCATATATAAGCCAACTGCCGAAGTTCCCAACAAAGGTAGCGTCAGCCCTATCTATATAGTTAATAAAACTGTATCTAATACATGATCCGTCTCCATACTTTTCTTGAACCTTTGAATATTCTACATTAACACTCTTTATTGAATGGGAGGACAGATTCATTCCGGCCATTGCAATTCGATATGTTGGATAATAAAACCAATTTAGAGGATTGGCACTAAGATCATTAACCCGCCATATTTCTTCACAACGCGTATAGCGCGGAAAATTCAACATATTTCCCGAACTTACATTACAATCGGAATCGTTGAGATAGTAAAATTCTCTCCATATTGAATCGGTTGCATTAGAATAATCCGTTATTTTTTTAATCCGCACACCTCCGGCTATGCACACTTCCTGCGCATCATACAGCCTGGGATAAAGATCTACATTGCTTGTCTTTACGATTTTTGAGTAATCATGGCCTTCATATTCGAATGTAGAATACCCTTTTGTTGGGTATGTTATTTTTTTCAGCATACCCATACGAGCACCTAAAAAATTTGGTGCTCTTTTATAGCCTGTTATTATTTCGTCGTAGTTAGCGTCAAGACTTATTTGTGGTATCAGAGCATCGAAGTCATATATATTTCGATTGTTGTAGTACCCCCAATGGTCAATGCCAGTTGTCCCATGATGAGGGAATGTTTTGTTTTCGTCCCAATAATCCATAGAATATAGTCCTTCGCCAGGGATGGTAATGCTTTTCAGAAACATAACAGGATTCGTGTTGAGACCATATGCATAACCATGAGACAGAACATACTCTTTTATTAAATCTCCGGCTTTTATAGTTATTTTTGATAGCCTTCCATTGTTATTTAGACCTGAAAACGTATATTCATCTGAAAGATCGCTTTGTCTAAATTGTGCGCATTCTCCTACCTTAATGTCATAATCGAAAACAACCTCTTCTCCGAAATCGGTCGTTATCTTTTTTAACCGTGTGACATATTGGTGGCCTCTTATTGTTATTTTTCTCGAGGCACTAGGCACCCAGACGCCACTATTTGGCGTATCTTCCTGATAATTAATATTTGGCCGTCCCATTTTCCCTGTCACATAAGGTCTGATAATATCCAGCACAGGTGCAGCCTGGTCATATTCAAAATATACATGGCGCTGATCCGGAGCTTTGATTTTAGAAATTGGCCAGGTATTACTCCAATCAACCTTTGGTAATAATGGATTGCCGTCCCCATCCTCCTCGCCGGGGCTTAAAGGGTCTGTGGTATGATCTAACATTGCCAACTTAGCCGGATCCCCAAAAGTGTATTCGTATCCATCAGCAGTTTCAATTACTATGATCCCATGCTCGAGCTGCGAGATATCTATTCTATATTCTCCCTGCGGTTTATCTGTGTTGAAGATTAATATATCATTAGGTGTAATATAAAAAGAACCTTTCATATCTCCGCATTGAAAATTATAGAGATCAGATTCTGTTTCGTAGCATGTCAGAGGCCTGAAGGGAACTACGTTTTTTGAGATTAGTAGAGTTGATGGCCATTTAAAGTGAAGGCAAAAAAGCCTGCCATAGTTAGCAGGGGAAGGATAGGTTACTTGGTCCGTTTGTAAATGATAAAATCCCTTTAAAACTCCGTCATGTCCATTCAAAGTAACACCAACACCATCGGGACCATCTGAATAAGGTATGACTTTTTCATCAGGCATTCCCCGTACTTCTCTCGTTACATAACCACCTGCATTGAGAAACCAGCCCAAACCGACTTCACTAGTTTGAACATTTGGAATATATCCATTGGATGAATAAGTCAACGAAATAGGTAACTCGAAGGAGGGACTTTTAATTGTGTAAATGGGTATGGAGTAATTCAGAGTCCCCGTGTATAAATTCGGCTGAATATTTCCGTACCTCATAAAACTCCACACTTGCGGAGCCAGGTGATAGGCACTTACCTGATCTGGGGTAAGGTAAGATGCAGAAACTTCCTGCGCTGAAAGATGTTGTACTCCCATCAAGAACATTGCATATAAAACAGCAATGATCTTATATGCAATGGCTGATAGAATTGTAAATTTTTTCATATTCTTTTTTTTAGTATGCTCGTATTTATGGACTGTTTTAACCATGCCCTTCTATTTGCTAAAGTAATGTACAACAGGGGGGAAACAATGAAAAATCAATCTACTCAAAAAATGCGTATTTAAATAAAATACAGCGCATTATAGCACAAAATTCATTGCACTATTTTCCGGATAAACAAAATGTGCTGGTTTACGCCCGTTTTTTGTGGTAAAAAGTACTTAATTAATCAGGTATTCTCTTTTCATGTTTTTTGGGGGAACCAGTCTTGGCTCGGGCCTTCTGGCGAGCACGATAGATTTTAGAGTATGCCGCATTTGGGTGGTTTAAGTTGTAGATTACAAGCAACTCCGTGTTTGAAAAGCCTGCTTTTCGAAAACATTCTATCTCACGCAAAAAGACGATTTCAGGGTCCGTATGTCCTTCTCCTGTTTCGGAGATGCAACCTGCATCCAGTGTGACAATCCCGTTTTTGATCAGTTCCTTGGCGCTGACCGCCTCACGAAACTTTTTTAGGAACAAAATCAACATCCTTCGCATAAACGTGCGACAAGTCAAGGACGTAGCGCAAGTTGCCGAGCAAGTCATAAACATAGTGCGTGTCGTGGTTGGTAAGGCGCCCTCGCCAAGAGTGCGTGTCAAGACCGTCCTGTCCTGGCTGTCGGCAAACAACCAGGGTCCGGCGGCCGTCCGGATCAGTAGTTGCAATGATATGCAGCGTCCTGGGGCGTACGCACCCTCGACGGTCAAACTGGCATCTGCGCCATCGCCGATAATAGTGAAGCGAAGAGCGTTCAGACTGTCGGCTGACGTGTTGGCCTGTACGCTGTGTATACCGACTTGCCGCCCGAGTGGAAAAGGGTGTTGGGACCAACCTGCTCGGCAAGGCGGTTCAGGGGAGAGGGCTCTCGGTGCCGTCCATGACTACCCACGCTCCCACATCATGACATCTTTGATGCGCTCGTCAAATGTGTTATTTCCGCTCATAAAAAAGGTTTAGGTTAAAACACAGAGAATTCCGGACCTTCTCCAGCTTTAAACTCATCAAGAAAATCGACAGCCCGATCGCCCGTGTCATCAACCTATCGTCGTGTTTGCCGGTAATCGCGCCGCAGCTCCCGTTCTGTTTCTTCTCATAAGGCCACACTCGTTTTGTCCCGGTTTGCATTCTCTGATGGGTTGCGACTCTGGAGTGTAAACGCCCCGTTTTCGTATGACAGGAATATTTCCGTCATACAAAAGCACAACTTGCTATGTGCGTTTGCACATAGGTTTGTCTTTCGACAAACGCTTACTGTTGGCAGGCCGGGGAATCATTGGGGTACTATAAAGAGGTACAAAGGACG
This sequence comes from Rikenellaceae bacterium, assembly GCA_031551275.1. Taxonomy (GTDB): domain Bacteria; phylum Bacteroidota; class Bacteroidia; order Bacteroidales; family Rikenellaceae; genus JAVBMJ01. Next base: position 70,732 of record JAVBNX010000003.1, on the reverse strand, counting down.
CGAACGATGATTCTTGGGCAAAATTACCCGGTTCGGGTGGGGATTGTAGTGTTTGCGTCTGGCGGCATGATTGATCTCAAGCATGCATGAATGATTGATCGAAGTCATGAGCTCATGAAGTCATGTATTCATGACGTCAGGGTGACTTGTACTAAAACAACTTTGAAGATTGGTTTATAGCCCTGCATGGGCTTTACACAGGTGGTCTTTCCGGCCCTCACAGGCAGCGTTGAGCCGCGAGCCGGGCAGTCAAGGTTTTGCGGGGGAAAATACCGCAAGGCGGCCGCAGGACGCCGAGGATGATTTCCCCCCACAAACAAGCCGCCCGCCGGGCGGCCACCTTGCGGGCCGTCAGCGATGCGGCTTTAACTTTGCCTGTGAGGGCAGGAAAGACGGGGTTGAAGAGGGCTACCCTCTCTGCATTGTGATACTAAATCGGCTCAGTCTGCCAACCTACTTTTTACATTGAGCCGATAAAGATAGGGGGAAATTGTTTAGGCAAAAGAAAAGGGATCAGCAAAACACATTGCCAACCCCTTGATTTTCAGTAGCGAGACCGGGACTTGAACCCGGGACCTCTTGATTATGAATCAAACGCTCTAACCAGCTGAGCTATCTCGCCATGTGATAGTTACGATATTTTAGAAAAATTTGAGTTGTGAGGTAAATTTGTGGCCACCCTCTTAAAACTCAGCCTTTCCTGTTTGTGTAACGAATTTATGCAAAGAACGTTGTGTTACTTGTTGTGGAGACCAGCTCCCGGATTATGAATCCGACGCTCTAACCAGCTGAGCTATCTCGCCATCTTCTGCTTTGTACGGGACAAAGCGGCACAAAATTAGTAATAATTTCAATACCCGCAAATTTTTTTGCACTCCACGGCCCTCCAACGCGCCGGGAAGGGGGTTGCGGCGGTGCGCATATGTGAAAAATTATAGCTATCTTTGCCCCATTGGCATAAATGAATCTATGGATAAATTGTTAGAGACCATCGTAGGCGCAATCGAAGATAAGAAAGGAAACAATATCGTCTCCCTCGACCTGAGGGGATTCGACGGGGCGATCACATCGCATTTCGTGGTGTGCGACGCCTCATCCACCACACAGGTCGCCGCCATTGCGGCGGGGGTCGAGGAGGCTGTGATGGAGAAGGCGGGCCAGAAAGTCTGGCGCGTCGAGGGTATGGAGAACAGCTTGTGGGTGGTAATGGACTACATCGACGTGATGGTACACATATTTTTAAGGGAACTCAGGGATTTTTACAAGCTCGAAGAGCTGTGGGCGGACGCCCCCACCACCCGGTACGAGCATAAAGAATAACAATGGAAAACCGAAATAATACCCCGCCGCCTCCCCCTCCCCCCGCATCGCCGAAGCGGCCCAATTTCATGCTGATCGCCTGGGGTGCCCTGGCGGTCATTTTAATCATTTGGTCGTTGACCAGCAGGGAGGACCGTCCCGTCGCCATCGACTGGGACGTGGCCAAGGAGATGCTCCTGAAAAAGGACGTATCCAAGATCGAGATCGTCAACCGCGAAGTGGCCGAGATTACCCTGCGTCCCCAGACTGTGGAGAACTACTCCAAGCAGGAGAAGTACAAGGGCATCCCCGCCAATTCGGCGCAATTCTACTTCAACATCGGCTCTTTGGAGTACTTCGAAGGCGAATACGATAAATTCAAAACGGACAACAACCTGACCGTCCCGTTGACCTTTACCACCCGGAAGAACCTCTGGCTGGACGTGCTACTGAGCGCATTGCCTTTCGTTCTGATTCTCGCCGTGTGGATCTTTCTGATGCGCGGCATGTCCAGGGGCGGCGGCGGAGGCGGTGGGGGCGTGTTCAACGTCGGCAAGGCCAAGGCCCAGATGTTCGACAAGGACTCCCAGAGCAAGATCACTTTCAAGGACGTGGCCGGTCTGGCCGAGGCCAAGGTCGAGATCATGGAGATCGTCGACTTTTTGAAGAACCCGCAAAAATACCGCGACCTGGGCGGCAAGATCCCCAAGGGCGCGCTTCTGGTAGGTCCTCCGGGAACGGGTAAAACCTTGCTGGCCAAAGCCGTGGCAGGCGAGGCGAACGTGCCTTTCTTCTCGATCAGCGGTTCCGACTTCGTGGAGATGTTCGTCGGGGTGGGGGCTTCGCGTGTGCGCGACCTCTTCCGCCAGGCCAAGGAGAAGGCCCCCTGCATCGTCTTTATCGACGAGATCGACGCGATCGGTCGGGCGCGGGGACGCAACGTGGGCTTCTCCTCCAACGACGAGCGCGAGAACACGCTCAACCAGCTTTTGACCGAGATGGACGGCTTCGGGACCAACGCCGGGGTAATCGTGCTGGCCGCGACCAACCGGGCCGATATCCTGGACCACGCTTTGATGCGTGCCGGGAGGTTCGACCGCCAGATCGACGTCAACCTGCCCGAGATCTCGGAGCGCAGGGAGATCTTCGACGTCCACCTCAAGAACCTCAAACTGGTCAAGGACCTGGACCGCGACTTCCTGGCCCAGCACACCCCCGGTTTCTCGGGGGCGGACATCGCCAACGTCTGCAACGAGGCGGCCCTGATCGCCGCCCGCCACAACAAAAAGGCGGTCGATAGGGACGATTTTCTGGCCGCGATCGACCGGATCGTGGGCGGCATGGAGCGCAAGAGCCTGATGATGACCCCCGAGGAGAAACGCGAGACGGCCTTCCACGAAGCCGGGCACGCCATCGTGGGTTGGAAACTGAAATACGCCAAGCCCGTTATCAAGGTAACCATCATCCCGAGGGGAAGGGCGCTGGGAGCGACTTGGATGGCCCCCGAGGAGCGCCACACGCTTTCCAAGGAGCACTTCCTGGACGAGCTGGCCTCCCTGTTCGGCGGCCGCGCGGCCGAGGAGATCGCCTTCGGGACGGTCTTTACCGGGGCGCTGAGCGATATGGAGCGCGCGACCAAGATGGCCTACGCGATGGTATCCTATTACGGTATGGGGGCCACGGTGGGCAACATGAGCTACTACGACTCGTCGGGCCAGAGCGATATGTCGCTGACCAAGCCTTACAGCGAAAAGACGGCGCAGGAGATCGATGAGGAGGTAAAAGCCCTCGTCGAGGCGGCTTACAAGCGCGCAAAAAAGATACTTACAGACAACCGCGAAGGGCTGGACCGGCTTGCGGCTATGCTCCTGGAACGCGAGGTGGTGTTGGGCGAGGACCTGGAGAAGATACTGGGCAAAGCCGAAAACGCCGGCCAAAAGGAGGCGATCGTGGTTCAGCCGCAGGAGGAGCGTGACACCAAAGAGTAATCCATGGCCGAATCGGAAAATCTGACGGAAACGGTCCCGGCCCCCCCGGACCCGCAAAACGGCAAACTCCGCTCCCTGGTAACCCGCGCCGTTACCGGGGCCTTCTTCGTGATGGTCGTGGTGGGTTGCGTGATGTGGAGCCGCTGGAGCCTGCTGGCTTTGCTGCTGGTGGTCGGGGTTTGGTGCCTCTACGAATTCTATAAGATCGCAGCCCTCGGGGGAGCCAGGCCCGCCAAAGTGTGGGGTTACCTGTTCACCCCGGCAGCCATCGCCCTGAGTTTTTTCAGCGCCGCGGGCTATATCTACCCGGCATCCCTGGGCGCCTTGGCCGTCGTTCCCGCCATCGTCTTTATCGCGGAACTTTACCGCGACACCGAAAAACCGCTGGACAACGTGGCCGCGACCCTGACGGGGTTGTTGTACATCGCTTTGCCCTTGAGTTTGCTGCCCTGGATCGCCCTTTCGCCGGGGGATAACGATTATGTCCCGCAGATCATCCTGGTCTACCTGGTCATGGTCTGGATCAACGACGTGGGAGCCTACCTGGTGGGCATCACCCTGGGCAAACACAGGTTGCTGGAGCGCATATCGCCCAAAAAATCGTGGGAGGGTTTCTTCGGGGGGCTGATCCTGACCGTCGGGGCCGCCTGGTGCTTCGGCCATTTCGGCCACAGGCCTTCCACGCAGTGGATCTGGGCCGGTCTGGGCGCGATCGTGGTCGCCTCGGGCGTCTGGGGCGATTTGGTCGAGTCGATGCTCAAACGGGCGGTCGGGATCAAGGATTCGGGCAGCGCATTGCCCGGACACGGCGGTATGCTGGACCGCTTCGACGCTTTGCTTCTATCGATTCCTTTCGTATATTTGTATTTCACTTTGCTGGAATTGCAATGAAAATCAACAAAGAGGGTTACCAGGTCATTACCATCGCCATACTCGTAGCCTTGCTGGCGATCTTTAGCGGGGCAGCCCTTTTGCCCGGTTGGGCCGAATGGATCTGGACCGCGGTCGTGGTCGGGGTGCTGGGCCTTGTCGTGTGGTTCTTCCGCGAACCCTCGCGGGAGCAGATCCTCGAGCAGGGCACGGTCTTCGCACCGGCCGACGGTACGGTCGTGGCCATCGAGGAGGTAATCGAGTGCGAGTACTTCGGCGACAAACGCCGGATGGTGTCGATCTTCATGTCGGTTACCAACGTCCACATCAACTGGTTTCCCGTCGGCGGCGAGGTGGTCTGGTTCGAGCACCACCACGGCAACTACATGGTGGCCTCCCACCCCAAATCCTCGCTCCAGAACGAGCGGACCACCACCGTGGTGGACACGGGGGAAGGGAAGGTGTTGTTCCGCCAGGTGGCGGGATACGTCGCCCGGAGGATTGTCTCCTACGCCAAGGTGGGGCAGTGCGTGGAGCAGAACACCCCCTGCGGATTCATCAAATTCGGCTCACGGATGGATATCTACCTTCCGCTCGACGCCGAAATCCTGGTCCGGATCGGCGATAAGACCACCGGGTCGCAATCCCGGATCGCAAAACTTACTTAGATGGGAAAGGAGCAGGGGGTATCCAGGTTGGCGAAGTACATCATCGCGATTGGGATCACGGCCCTCGTGCTCTTCCTTGTCTGGTATTTCAGCAATGTGGTGGCCTACATCCTGGTCTCCGCCGTGCTGGCGATCATCGGCAAACCCGTCGTCACGTTGCTGCGCAAACTGAAGATCGGCAAGCGCGCCATGCCCGCCTGGCTGGCCTCGCTGTTTACCTTGCTGGGCATCTGGGCGGTTTTGCTGGTCTTTATATCGTTCTTTATTCCGCTTATATTCAGTAAGGTAAGGATGCTCTCCGAACTGGATATCCCCAATTTGATCCACTCGTTCCGCGAACCGTTGTCGCGCTTGCAGGAGTTTATCGAGAAGACCTTCTCGATGGACTCGATGAGCGAGTTCTCCCTGACCGACTCTTTGACGCGCCAGTTCACCTCGCTTTTGAACCTGGACGGGATCAACAGGATCCTCTCCTCGGTGGTTACCGTGGTCGGCAACACGGCGGTGGCCCTCTTCTCGATCTCCTTTATTACCTTCTTCTTTCTGAAGGAGGACCAACTCTTCTACAACATGGTGGTGGCCCTCTTCCCGAGCCGCTACCAGCAAAACATATCCAACGCCCTGGACTCGATCTCCAACCTGCTGATGCGCTACTTCACGGGGATCTTTTTCGAGTCGACGATCATGCTGCTGCTGGTCTCCTGCACGTTGATGCTCTGGGGGATGGACTCGGGCAACGCCTTCTTCCTGGGTATGGTGGTCGGGGTCTTGAACGTGGTCCCCTACATCGGCCCGCTGATCGGCTGCTGCATAGCGATCTTCGTGGGCATCCTCAATCCGTTGCCCTGGGCCTCGCTCTGGGGTATGGTGCTGGTGTGCGGAGGCTCTGTGCTGCTGGCCCAGGGGATCGACAACTTCATCCTCCAGCCCGTGCTCTACTCCTCGACCGCCAAGGCCCATCCGCTGGAGATCTTTATCGTGATCCTGGTCGCGGGCACGGCCGCCGGCGTGCTGGGTATGCTGCTGGCCATCCCGGCCTACAACGTGATCCGCGTGCTGGCCAAGGAGTTTTTCAACCACTGGTCGCTGGTGCGCAAGCTGACGGCAAAAATTTAATACCTATCCCATGAAAACCATCCTTGTCACCGGAGGCGCAGGTTTTATCGGGTCCCATGTGATCCGCCTGCTGGTCAACAAATACCCCGCCTACCGCATCGTCAACCTCGACGCGCTTACCTACGCGGGCAACCTGGGCAATCTGACCGATATCGAGGACCGTCCCAACTATACCTTCGTGCGACTGGATATTTGCGACCCGGAGGGTGTAGCGGAATTGTTCAAGAAATACCGTTTCGACGGGGTAATCCACCTGGCCGCCGAGAGCCACGTCGACCGCAGCATCGTCGACCCGCTGGCCTTTGTGCGGACCAATGTGATGGGGACTTTGTCTTTGCTGATGGCCGCCCGTGACGCGTGGAAGGAGGATATGGAGGGCAAGCTCTTCTACCACGTCTCCACCGACGAGGTCTACGGGTCGCTCGACAACGGGGGCTTTTTTACCGAGACGACCCCCTACGACCCGAAAAGCCCCTACTCGGCCTCGAAGGCCTCTTCCGACCACTTCGTCAGGGCGTGGGCCAACACCTACGGTTTGCCGGTCGTGATCTCCAACTGCTCGAACAACTACGGTCCCAACCAGTTTCCCGAGAAGCTGATCCCGCTGTTTATCAACAACATCATCCACCGCAAACCCCTGCCCGTCTACGGGAAGGGCGAGAACGTGCGCGACTGGCTCTACGTGGAGGACCACGCCCGGGCCATCGACCTGATCTTCCACAACGGCCGCCGGGGCGAGACCTACAACATCGGCGGTTTCAATGAGTGGAAGAACATCGATCTGATCAACGTCCTGATCCGCGAAACGGACAAAGCCCTGGACCGCGAACCGGGCAGCTCGTTGGATTTGATTACCTACGTCAAGGACCGCAGCGGCCACGACCTGAGGTACGCCATCGACTCGACCAAGCTCCACGAGGAGTTGGGCTGGGAACCCTCCCTGCAATTCGAAGAGGGCATCGCCAAGACCGTGCGGTGGTACCTGGACAACACTGCCTGGTTGGATTCAGTGACCAGCGGAGAGTACGGACATTATTACGAAAAGATGTATGGAAAGCGTTAAACCCCTATTTATTGCCGGTCCGTGTGTGATCGAGAGCGACGAGCAGATGGACGCCATCGCCCGCGAAGTGGCCCGTTTGCGGGACAAGTACGGCCTGCAGATCTACTTCAAAGCCTCCTTCGACAAGGCCAACCGCACCTCGCTGAAAGCCTACCGGGGCCCCGGGTTGGAAAAGGGCCTTCAGATGCTCTCCGACGCGGGCAAGCGCTACAACCTGCCGCTTACCACCGACATCCACGAGTCGTGGCAGGCCGCCCCCGTGGGCGAGGTGGTCGACGTGGTCCAGATCCCCGCTTTCCTCTGCCGTCAGACCGATCTGCTGGTCGCCGCCGCCAAAACCGGCAAGATCGTCAACATCAAAAAGGCCCAGTTCCTTTCGGGTCAGGATATGTTCTACCCCGCCCAGAAGGCGGCCGAGAGCGGAGCCAAAGAGGTCTGGCTGACCGAGCGCGGCAACAGCTTCGGCTACAACAACCTGGTGGTCGACTTCCGCAACATCGACGACATGAAGCAGATCGTCCCGAGGGTCATCATGGACTGCACCCACAGCGTCCAGCGCCCCGGCGCGGCAGGCGGAGCCACCGGCGGCGACCGCCGTTTCGCACCTCCCATGTCCCTGGCCGCCAAAGCCTTCGGCGCGAACGGGTTCTTCTTCGAAACCCACCCCGATCCAGACAAAGCGCTCTCCGACGCAGCAAATTCGATTGCACTTGCGGATCTGGAGGCGGTTCTGCTTCCTTTGATGGTGTAAACCCGGGTTCCCCTCTGGTTTGTTGCTGCGCGTATAGCACGGCATCTTTTAACGATCCTTCAGCTTCCAAATCCTCACGTACAAAAGTACGCTCCGGTTTGAAAGACTGAACGATCGTCCAAATCTGCCGCACTCTCCGCACAGCGCGCCCGCGACCGACGCGAATCCAAGAATAATTGAGTTACCTGCACGGCCCGGCCGTCCCTTATTGCCACCCAACTGTTAAGTTGGTCGGGGGACTAACAGACCCTCGTTGCCTCTCCCCTGCAAGGTGTTGCCGGGGCGGTACTGTTCCAGACTCGGAAACCGCACCCAGAGCGGGAGCGGCAGCACCTTATATCCCTCTCTCCCCTACGGTTAGGGGAGAGAGATGGAGAGAGGGGTGATCGGACCGGACTGCAAGGGGGAGAGTGAAGCGAATCCCCCGTGCAGGCTTAGGGCTAATTCGTAACATACTTTTAAAGGTAGAGCCAAGGCGGGTTGGTCCCACCGCCCCGGGCCCAAGTACCAACATGGGCCATCAGGCCCAAATGGTACCCCGCGTCCTCGCGAGCAGCGAGGGGCGACCGCTTTTCCCCGCAACCGCAATTTCGCCCGGACGAAGCAACCGCCTACCTCTACCTTATATATATACCCCCCATCACACAATCTTTCCCCGAATTGTTAATCAACTAACAAAAAAATACTATCTTTGCCGGATCAATCCTAAAAAATCCGACGCAATGAATCTTCCGTCCGATCTGAAATACTCCCCCGAGCACGAGTGGCTGCGCGTGGAGGGCGATTTGGCCGTTATCGGCATTACCGATTTTGCCCAGAGCCAGTTGGGCGATATTGTTTTTGTGGACGTCCCCACCTTGGACGCAACTGTTGCCGCCGGCGACGTTTTCGGGTCGATCGAGGCCGTCAAGACGGTCTCCGACGCCTTCGCTCCCGTATCGGGCACGGTGGTTGAGTTGAACGCCGATCTGAACGACCACCCCGAGGCGATCAACAGCGACCCCTACGGCAAAGGCTGGATCGTGAAGATCAAAATGAGCGACCCTGCGCAGGTCGCAGGGCTGCTCGACGCAGCCGCATACGAAAAGTTAATAGGTTAATCATCAATACAAAATGGGAAAAGTAACAGTGGTTGGCGCCGGTAACGTAGGCGCCACGTGCGCCGATGTGCTGGCAGTCAAAGAGATCGCCAGCGAAGTAGTCCTTCTTGACATCCGCGAGGGCTACGCCGAAGGCAAAGCGATGGACATTATGCAAACCGCCACCCTGTGTGGTTTCGACACCAAAGTCAGGGGCGTGACCAACGACTACGCCGCGACCGCAGGGTCCGATGTGGTAGTCATTACCTCGGGTATGCCCCGCAAACCGGGCATGAGCCGCGAGGAGCTGATCGGCGTGAACGCCGGCATCGTCAAGGGCGTGGTGGAGAACGTTTTGAAGCACTCGCCCAAGGCCATCGTGCTGATCATATCCAACCCGATGGACACCATGACCTACCTGGCAGCTAAGATCTCCGGCCTGCCCCGCAACCGCGTCTTCGGTATGGGCGGCCTGCTGGACAGCGCGAGGTTCAAATACAACCTGAGCATCGCCCTGGACGCCAACATCAACGAGGTGGAAGGCATCGTGATCGGCGGACACGGCGACACCACGATGGTTCCGCTGATCGACAAAGCCACCTACAAAGGCATCCCCGCCAAGGAGTTCATTAAATCCGCCGTGGCCGAGAAGGTCGTTAAGGACACCATGGTCGGCGGTGCGACCCTGACCTCTTTGCTGGGCACCTCGGCCTGGTACGCACCCGGCGCCGCCGGAGCCTACGTGGTCGAGAGCATCCTGCGCGACCAGAAGAAGGTAATCCCCTCGTGCGTTATGCTCAAAGGCGAGTACGGCCAGGAGGATATCTGCATCGGAGCACCCGCCGTGATCGGCCGCAAGGGCGTCGAAAAGGTCCTCAAGATCAAGCTTACCCCCGCCGAAAAGGAACTCTTCGAGAAGAGCGCGAAGGCCGTCCGTGCCACGAACGACATCCTCACAGAGCTCAAGGTCCTCTAACCGGAGACCAAAGTCCCCCTACTTGCCCAACTATGAAACGTAAAACGATCATCGTGGCTCTCGCAGCCCTGCTCGCCGTCGGCGCAGCATCGGCCCAGACGAAAGACAAACTCGCAAGACCCTGGTTCGCAGCCATCGGAGGCGGGATAAACATGTGGTGGGGAGATAACTTCCGGGATGCGACCTTCGGCGAGCTGACCACCCCCCAGATTACCGCATACGTGGGTTACTGGTTCCGTCCCGCCCTCGGTGTGAGGGTCAAATACGACGGTTACTCCGCGAACTCGGTCTCCGAGAAGATGAACGACTACGTCAAGTGCGGCAGCTACGCCAAGAGCGGTATGCACATCCAGGAGTTCGGCATGACCCACATCCACGCCGACCTGCTGTGGAACCTTTCGGCCACCGTATGCCAGTACCCCCGCCGTTTCTACGAACTGATACCCTACCTCGGCGTGGGAGCCATCCGGACCTACCGCAACGACACATCCCGCCTGCTGCCCATAGCGACCTTCGGCCTGCTCAATAAATTCCGCCTGAGCCGCCGCCTGGACCTGCACCTCGACCTCTCAGCCTGCGCAACCCCCGACAAAGCCGACCTCCAGGTCACGGAGATCGCCTTCGACACCCCGGCCGGAGCGTCCCTGGCCCTGTCGTACAAGTTCTAAACAAGCTGCTATCGCGACTTTTTCGAAAAAAAGTCGCGATAGCAGCTTGTTGAGCACCGGTTACGGCACCGGATCATGGCCGCTTCCGCCCCAGGGGTGGCAACGGAGGATCCGTTTGGCTGCGAGCCAGGAGCCTTTCAGGGGGCCGTATTTTCTGAGGGCTTGCAACGCGTAGGCGGAGCAGGTGGGGGTGTAGCGGCAGGAGGGTGGGGTAAGGGGGGAGATGCAGATCTGGTAGAAGCGCACCAGGCCCACCAGGGGGGCGATGGCTATCTTTTTTAGGATATGGCGCTTGTCATCCATTTTGGGGTTGGAGGGCGGAGAGAATCTTTTGGATGGCGTTTTGGATGACGTCGTACTTCTCCACTTTCTTGGCGGCGTAGACCAACCCGATGTGGAGGCTTTCGGGGGTTTGGCCGGGTTTGGTCAAGCGGTAGGCCTCGCGGGTCCTTCTTTTGAGCAGGTTGCGGACGTTTGCTTTTTTGTGGTTACGTTTGGGCACGGCGATCAGCACGGCGGTCTGGTCGGCTTCCAGGGCCAGGTAGCGGAACGGGTAGACGAACCCGGGTTTCCCCTTTTCAAAGAGCTCGGCTATGGGTTTTTGGCCGCACAGGCGTTCGGACTTCGGGAAACCGTACGTGGACATAGCGTAACTAAAGATGGGGGCGGGCTACTTGGCCGCCGTGGATTTGGCCGGGCCTTTCGCGGGTGCGGCGGGTTTTTTGACCCTTGCACGGCGCAACGCTTTGGCTTCCTGCGTCTTGATAAACTCCTCGGACTGGTTGTTGGCGGCCAGCACCACGGGTTCGACGCTCTTTCCGGTTTTGATCTTGTCAAGGTACAGCTCCAATGCCTTGGACATGGAGGGCGTGGAGGGCGTGGGGGCCATGAAGGCGACGTCCAGGCCGGCTTCCAGGGCTGCGCGCGTGGTCCCTTCGCCGAATGTGGCGATGCGGGGCAAACCCTCCGCGCCGAATTTGCCGATCATGGCAGCGATCTCGGCGGGGCTGTAAAAGAGGGCCAGGTTGTAGTCGGCGGGCTTGACCGCGTCCAGGTCGTTGACCACGGTGCGCGAGAGGATCAGCCGGTTGAAACGGAGCTTGAGGCGCTCCATCGTGTCGGGCAGTTCGGGGTTGTGCGGCTCGGCGAGGGTCAAAAGGAAGTTCTCCTCGGTGTGTTTGAGGATCAGTTCCATCAGGCTCAGGAAGGTGCCTGTCCCGAAGAATATCTTGCGTTTGCGGTAGACGATATGCTTTTGGAGGTACAGCGCGACGGCTTCCGTGTTGCAGAAGTACTTCATGCTTTCGGGGATGGTTACCCTCGCTTCCTGGCATACGCGGAAGAAGTGGTCAATGGTCCCCCGGCTGGTAAAGATAACGGCCGTGTGGGTAAGGATATCCACACGTTGGGCCATAAATTCCTTCAGGGATGCGCCCTGCGTCCGTATAAAGGGATGGAAGTCGAATTTGATGCCGCCCTTTTGGGAGATTTCGTAGAACGGAGACTTGTCGGCGGCAGCAGGGGCAGGCTGCGACACGAGTACATTGGTAATCTTCAAGGCTGTTGCAAAAATGGTTATAACACTCAAACGTCCCTGGACCTCATCTTATTGCCAACAGCACGATCAGGCTGACCGGGAAGATTTCGACGGCACAAAGATACAAAATCCAATACAAAAACGAAACTTTTTGTTCCGAGAAGAGCTGAAGGGTTCTCAAAATCAATAAAAAAGAGATCAAACAGGCGACCCCCGCCACGATAAACGCGAGGACTGGCGCGCCTTTTGCCCCGCTCACGGTCCAGAAGATGACCAACGGCGTGAGGGATACCGACCCCAGCGCGCAGATAAACCGGCGCAGCATTTGCAGCCGTTGCATAAAGGCCGTTTGGTTGGTTACCCTGCCCGCGATCCGGATCATCAGCCATTGATAAAGCAGGATGGGCACCAACGCGGCCACGGTCGCTCCGCCCACAGCCAGGGTCAGGACCGGTCCCGGGGGTATGAACTTCGGGATGGGCAGCATTTGCATATCGACCGCCTTGAGCGCGATCAGGATCAAGGTCGGAATGGCCATCCACAGGGCGATGCGGATAAAGTTCTGGGTCAGGTTGCCCTGCTGGTCCAATAGCCGGTTAGTCCCTTTGCGCCCTGCCGCCAGCCCCGCCAGGCTTCTGAGCTGGCTTCCGTACAGGGCGATGACCAGGCAGTAAAAGATGAAAATCAGGAGCACGGCGCCTTTGACCACGATGTTGTCGGTCAGCGAGATATGTGCCGCTTCCACGCCCGTTTGGGCTGCCTGTGCCAACGCCGATCCCTGCCCGAAGATCCCTTGAGGCCCGACCATCAGCGTATCGACGGGGGCGGCAGGCGGCGCGGGCACAAACAAACTGTCCGCCGGGATGGTGTCGGCAAGCAATAAGGTGTCGGCTATGTGCAGGCTGTCCAGGGGCACGGCAAGCTCTAATAGCCCAGTAACCTGCGACTTAATACTTCAAGCGAAAACTCGCCAGAGGTGTTCCATTCGACCTTCCCGTCCGAGGCAACCACGCAAAACCGGGGCACGTATCCCGAAGCGAACTGGTCGAAGACCTCCCGGTTCTCGTCGTAGTAGACAGCCGGTCCGTCGGCGGGGGTTAGCCCGGCCGCGTCCAACTGTTCCGCCCAGTAGGTGGAGGCTTTGTATGAGGTTCCCGTATCGCCGCGCATAATGCTTACGATGCGCACGTTGGGATTCGTTGCCACGGATTTGTAAAGTGCCAGCACCGTAGGGGTTTCGCCCGCGCAATAGCTGCAATCCCAACGCCAGAAATAGATCAGCGTCCGCCGCGTCTCGCTGCGCGAAAGGTAACTCTCGCCCTCGCCGATCGATGTGATCGAAATATCCGGGACCAAATCCCCCGCCTTGACCAGGGCGTGCTCGTCCGAGGTCGCCTCCTGCTCATTTTTGTCCTTCACGCACCCGGAGAGCAGGATCGCCGCCGCCGCCGCCAGAAAAATCATCCGTTTCATATCGTAAAGGTATAAAAAACCGCTTAAAAATCCTATTTCGGTTGTTTGAGCGTGATCCGGAAGGTGGTCCCGCGCCCCGGCTCCGACTCCAGCACCCCGATCTTGCCGTGGTGGTACTCCTCGACGATGCGGCGGGAGAGCGACAGCCCCAACCCCCAGCCCCGCGTCTTGGTCGAGAATCCCGGTTCGAAGATGCGCTTGAAGTTCGACCGGGGGATCCCCTTGCCGGTGTCCGACACGTCGATATTGACCGCCTGGTCGTTCTGCGAGATCTTCACGTTGATCAGCCCGTGCCCCTGCAGGGCGTCGAGTGAGTTCTTCAAAAGGTTCTCGATTACCCACTCGAACAGCGCCTCGTTGGCCATTACCTCGACCGGGGCGATCGCCAGCCCGTTGTAGTGCAACTGCACGTTCTTGGGGATCCGGGTGCGGAAATACAGGACGCAACTACCGACCAACTCGTTTATGTTGACCGCTTTAAGTTCCGTCTGGGAGCCGATCTTCGAGAACCTGTCCACCACCTTGGACAACCGCGTCAAATCCCTGCCCATCTCCTCGACCGCCATCGGGTCGACCCCCTGGCCGCGCAGGTACTCCAGCCACCCCATCAGCGAGGAGGTCGGCGTGCCCAACTGGTGGGCCGTCTCCTTGGCCAGTCCGATCCAGACCCGGTTCTGCTCGTCGTCCTTGGTCGAGCGGAAGGTAATGTAGGCGAAGGCCAGAAAGACAAAGAAGATGGTCAACTGGACCAGGGGAAAATATTGCAGGGTGCGCAGCAGGCGCGACTCCCCGTAGAACAGGTACAACGTGCTCCCGTCCATGGTCGGGATGGTCATGTTGCTCATCTTCTCGATCTTCTTGCGCAGGTGGTCGGGGTGCGAGAGGATCCTGTCCTGGATCAGGTGGGCGTTCTTGACCCGCAGCTTGTCGTCCAGGATGACGAACGGGATGTTGTTCCGGTTGTTGATGATCTGCTGGATCAACGGGTCGTTGTTCCCCCAATCCAGCGTGTGCCCCATCGCGTAACACCAGACCTGGACCTCGCCCCGCTCCTTGTCCCTCAACTGCTTGGTCATCCGGCCCGTGAACCACAACGACCCCAACCCGATCACCACCCCCAGAACGATGATGACGATCCGGTTGCGGAACGTGGAGAATATCCTCGAAAGTCGCATGAAACAAAAGTACGATAATTATAGCAAAACGCCGTTTCCCGCAGATTATTTCGGATGACTTTCTGCGAATTGTGCGATAAGTTACTATTTTTGTCTCCGCTAACCTATCCCGCCGCGCCATGAAAAAGCGTTTTCCCCTCCTGTTTTTTATCTTTTTTACCGTCCTGCTGGCCTGTGGGGCTGTTTTTGTCGCCCTTACGCCCGGGTATTACCTCGAGCATATCGGCGGCGACGTGTTGCCCGTGGCGCTGGTCTACGCCCTGCCGGGGCTTTGCGCCCTGGTGTCGCTCTACCTGGCCAAGTGGTTCTCGCGCAGCAAAGTTTTCGCGTTGGACGGCCTCTCGGTGGGGGTCGACCTGCTGGTGCTGGCCTGCATCGCCGGGTTCGCTCTGGTGTTCCTCTTCACGGCGGCACACGGGGAGATACGGTATCTCTTTATGCTGCCCGGCGCTCTGCGTTTGGCCGCCGTGGGGGTAATTGCTGCATGGTTCTGCCTGGTCGCGGCCAAGGATGCCGCCCTGAAGCTCAAGGCGCCCGCCGAGGGCGACGCGGAGTGGTCTTTCCCCTCGAATTTTACGGTCTGGACCCTGCTGCTCGCATCGGTCTACGCCTTGATCGGACTGGTTACCGTACGGCACGGCCTGAGCGACCGCATCCAGTTCCACACCCTCTTCTTCCTGGTGGTTTTCTGGTTCATGGCGGTCGGCACCGCCCTGTGCGCCACCCTCGCCCGCCGTATGTGGAGCCGTTCCAAAGCTGTTGCGCTGACCCTTGCGGGTGTCTTCGCGGGGATGCTCCTACTGGCCAACTTCGTCTACCTGGCTATGGATAGCGAGAGCTACTACGGCTACCGGGGCGCCGATATCGACCGCATGCTCTACGAAGCCGAGTGCTACTCCGAGCCCGACTGGGACGAAGGCGACTACGTCGGGGACGACGAGAGCGAAGAGGAAGAAGAGCCCGAAGGCCTTGCCCAACCCCGCAGCCTGGACTTTTTGTGGCACGATTCCGACGACGATATCGACAGTGTCTCGGCCGCCCTCTCCTACGTCGCCCGCGAGGTCGAGATGAGCGGTTTCCCCAACAACTCCCCCTACCCCCGCTTCGAGATGCTCGCCTACATGTCCTATTACAGCCAGGATTTACGCCCCGAGGGTCCCGGCAGCGTGGCCTACACCAAGATCATAAAGTACCTCCACAAGAAGATCTCGCACTACACCCTCAACGCCATATACCGCAACTACGCCCCCCTGGTCAACCAGTTCATCCCCTATTCCACCTACCGCGAGCGGGGCTACGAGCGCATCGTCGAGGCGCTTATCGCCGCCTACCGCGACCTGGAGGGCACGGACGGTTTCTTCGAGATCGCCCGCATCATGGGGCATGAGGGGCAGGATTACAGCGAATACTACGCGCAGATCAAGCCCTGGACAACTAAATCGACCCTGCGCAAAATGCGCGACGGGGACGGCGACCTGGATATCGAATTCGCCGTATGGGCCTACTCGTTCTGGGGCCGCCGCTACAACGAAGACTCGATCGGCGAGGTGTTTGAAACGCTGACCGGCATCCGGGACTCCTACGTCGAGTAGGGTTTCCCGGGACTCCTATTTTACCTCCCAGGTGTCCCCGCTGCGCAGCAGGTCGTCCATGTTTTTGATCGACGCATTGGCCCGGACACAGGCGATCTGCTCTTCGAGGGCCTGGTCGTAAGTCTGGTCCTCTACGGCGCGGATCACGCCCAGGGCGACGGGGAACTCGGGGTATTTCATCCCGGCCAGCATCAAATGGATGGCGGGGTTCTGCTCCTTCGCGTCGTGGACCAGGATGTCCTCCCCGGTCACGCCGCCCTCGCCGATGGTAACCACGCGGAGTTCCAGGCCGATCTGGACCAACCCTTTGTCTTTGTTGGCCCCGAAGATCATCTTCTCGCCGTGCCTGAGCACGATGGTATGCTCGGCCCGGGTCTGCTTGTCCGCGGCGAAGGGCGCGAAGACTTTGTTGTTGAAGATCACGCAATTCTGCAACACCTCGGTCACGGCAGTCCCTTTGTGGTTGCCCGCGGCCACGAGGCACTCGGTGGTCAGGCCCACTTCGGCGTCGACCGAGCGGGCGAAGAAGGTCCCGCGCGCGCCCAGCACCAGTTCGCCGGGGTTGAAGGGATTCTCGATCGTCCCGAAAGGCGAGGTCTTGGTCACCTTGCCGTAGGCCGAGGTAGGGGAGTACTGTCCTTTGGTCAGGCCGTATATCTCGTTGTTGAACAATACGATATTCAAATCGATGTTGCGGCGCACGGCATGGATGAAGTGGTTGCCGCCGATGGCCAGCGCGTCGCCGTCCCCCGTGGCCATCCACACGGAGAGCTTGGGGTTGGCGGCCTTCACGCCGGTCGATATGGCCGCGGCGCGGCCGTGGATGCTGTGGAAACCGTAGGTGTTGACGTAGTACGGGAACCTCGACGAGCACCCGATGCCCGACACGACGGCGAAGTTTTCGTGCGTGATCCCCTGCGCCTCGGCCACTTCGGGCAGGGCTTTGGCCACAGAGGCCAGTATGGCGTGGTCGCCGCAGCCGGGGCACCATTTGACCTCCTGGTCGCTGCGGAAATCCTGGGGTTGGTATTTTTTGATCTCTTCCATCTTACTTCGTGTTGAGGATGTTTTGGAATGCCTGCTGGAGTTCGGCCACGGTAAAGGGCAGGCCCTGCACCTTGTTGTACTGCCGGAAGTCGTATTTCTGGAAATTCATCCGCAGGTAACCCGCCATCTGCCCGAGGTTGAGCTCGCAGACCACAATCTTTTTCGCCCCGGCGAAGATTTCGTCCAGCCCTTTGGGCAGGGGGTTGATGTACTCGATGTGGCAAAGCGACACCTTCTTGCCCTGCGCCCTCATTTCGCTGACCGCCGTGGTCAAATGGCCGTATGTGCCTCCCCAGCCCACGACCAGCAGGTCGCACTCTTTCTCCCCCTCGAGCTCCTGTGCGGGAATGAACTCCTGCACGCGTGCCACCTTGGCGGCACGGACCTCGACCATCTTCTGGTGGTTGACGGGGTTGTGGGAGACCGCCCCGGTCAGGAAATCTTTCTCCAATCCGCCCACGCGGTGTTCCAGTCCGGGGGTCCCGGGAATGGCCCAACTGCGCGCCAGCCTCCCGGCGTCCCGCGCGTAGGGTTTGTAGCCCCCCTCGGGCGCGCTCTTCAGAACGGGCGGATTGATGGGGGCCATATCGGCCATTTGGGGGATCCTCCACGGCTGGCTTCCGTTGGCGATAAAGCCGTCGGTAAGCATCAGCACGGGGGTCATGTGCTCCAGCGCGATTTTCGAGCAGGTGTAGGCCGTATCGAAACACCCGGCGGGGGTCGACGCGGCGACCACCACCACGGGGCACTCCCCGTTGCGGCCCCACAGCGCCTGTCCCAGGTCGCTCTGCTCGGTCTTGGTGGGAAGTCCCGTCGAGGGCCCGCCCCTTTGCACGTCCACGATGACCAGCGGCAACTCGGTCATCACGGCCAAACCGATCGCCTCGGATTTGAGCGAAAGGCCCGGTCCGGAGGTGGTCGTGACGGCCATGCTGCCCGCGAACGAGGCCCCGATGGCGGTACAGATCCCCGCAATCTCGTCCTCGGCCTGCACCGTCTTCACGCCCAGGTCCCTGCGCGCGGCCAACTCTTCAAGGATGACCGTCGCCGGGGTGATGGGGTAGGAGCCGCAGAACAAAGGCCTGCCGCTCTTTTCGGAGGCGGCGATAAAGCCCCACGCCGTGGCCTGGTTGCCGTTGATGTTGCGGTAAGTCCCCGGGGGCAGCGCGGCCTTGGGCACGTCGTAACGGTTGGCGAAGGCGTGCGTGTTGGCCCCGTAGTTGTAGCCCGCCTTGAGCACCAGCGTGTTAGCCTCAACGAGCAGGGGCGATTTCTTGCCGAATTTCCGCTTGAAGTAAGCCTCGGCGTGGTCCAGTTCTTTATTGTATAGGTAGAAGCACAGCCCCAGCGCGAACATGTTCTTGCACTTGGCCACGCTTTTCGCGTCGAGCTCCAGCCCCGCGAGCGCCTCTTTGGTCAGGGTGGTCATCGGGGGCGTGACGACGGTGTGGCCCGTCAGGCAGAGTTCGGTAAAGGGGTCGTCGGTTTTATATCCCGCTTTCTCCAGGTCTTTCGCGCCCATCTGGTCGCGGTCTATGATGATCGTGGCGGAGGGCTTCAGCCAGCAGGCGTTGGCTTTCAGCGCCGCGGGGTTCATCGCCACCAACACGTCGCAATAGTCGCCCGGGGTCTTTACCGCGCTTCCGGCGTGTACCTGGAAGCCGGACACCCCGGCCACCGTACCCTGGGGTGCGCGTATTTCGGAGGGGTAGTCCGGGAAGGTCGATATGCTGTTCCCCGCCAGGGCCGCCGTCTCCGAGAAGAGGGTCCCCGCGAGCTGCATCCCGTCGCCCGAGTCGCCCGAGAACCTGATCGCCACATTGTCAATCGTCAGTGCATCCATTTCAAGAAAATTTCCGCAAATATAGCAATTTTTTAACAAAGCACATAATTTTTAGACAGCTAAATGCGCATTTCCCGCCCACCGCTCCCGAATAAACCCCCACGGGGTCCCTATGAAATAAGAGCGCACACTGTTAACTTTTTCACAAAATATTGCTTATCTTTGCGCCGTCCATCCGGAATTAATCAAAAAACTTAAAAATATGAAATTCGTGTCGGCCGCCGAGGCGGTAAAAGCAATCAAGTCAGGGGATCATGTTCATTTCAGCAGCGTGGCCAGCGCGCCCCAATGCCTGATCAAGGCGATGTGCGAGCGCGGCGATCTGGGGGAACTGACTAATGTTAAAGTCCACCACCTCCACACCGAGGGCCCCGCGCCCTACTCGGAGGCGAAGTACGCAGGCGTCTTCCAATTGGATTCCTTTTTCGTGGGCGGCAACGTGCGCAAGACCACCCAGGCCGGTTACGCCGACTACATCCCCGTCTTTTTGAGCGAGACCCAAAAACTCTACCGTTCGGGCACGCTGCCCTGCAATGTGGCCATGATCCAGGTCTCCAGCCCCGACAAGCACGGTTACGTCTCGCTGGGAACCTCCGTCGACGCCACCCTGGCGGCGGTCGAGTGCGCCCAGACGGTAATCGCCGTGGTCAACCGTTTCGTCCCCCGCGCTTTCGGCGACGCTTTCATCCACACCTCGCAGATCGACCTCTTCGTCGAGGACGACCAGCCCCTGGAGGAGGCCCACTTTACCGTCCCGACCGAAATTGAGTGCGCCATCGGCAAGAACTGCGCGGCCCTGATCGAGGACGGCGCTTGCCTTCAAATGGGCATCGGGGCGATCCCCAACGCCGTGCTCTCGCAACTGGGCAACCACAAGGACCTGGGCATCCACACCGAAATGTTCGCCGACGGGGTGCTCCCGTTGGTCGAGAAAGGCGTGATCAACGGCCGCAACAAAGCCATCGACAGGGGCAAAATGGTCTCGACGTTCTTGATGGGCTCGCAAAAGGTCTACGACTTTATCGACAACAATCCCGGCGTGGCCATGATGGACGTGGGCTACACCAACGACCCCTTCATCATCGCGCAGAACGAGAAGGTAACGGCGATCAACTCGGCCCTGCAGGTCGACCTGACCGGCCAGATCTGTGCCGACTCGCTGGGCACGACCTTCTACTCGGGCGTGGGCGGACAGGTCGACTTCATCTACGGCGCCTCCCGCTCCAAGGGCGGCAAGGCCATCCTGGCCATGCCTTCGGTCACCAACAAGGGCCTGAGCAAGATCGCCCCCGTGCTGACCGCCGGAGCGGGCGTTGTGACCACCCGCGCCCACGTGCACTGGTTCGTCACCGAGTTCGGCGCCGTGAACCTCTACGGCAAAAGCTTCCAGGAGCGCGCCCGCCTGATCACGAGCATCGCCCACCCCGACCACCGCGAAGCGCTGGAAAAGGCCGCCTTCGAGCGCTACGGCGAGCACTACAAATACATCAAACTGTAAATGAACAACGTCCGCCGATACGGGTTTTCGGTAGACGCCAACGAGGTCGACTTCACGCGGAGGGCCTCGCTGGTCTCGATGACCGACTACGCCCTGCGCACGGCCGGCCTGGACGCCGACGCCAACGGCTTCGGGGTTCTGGATTACGAGTCGAGCGGGATTACCTGGGTGTTGCTGCGCTTCGCCATCGAGATCGACCGCTTTCCCCGGCAGGGGGAGGCGATCGAGGTCGATACCTGGGTCAACGACATCGGCAGGCTGACCACCACGCGTAATTTCCGCCTGCTGGACGGCGAGGGAAAAACCCTGGCCACGGCCGTCAGCCTGTGGGCCATGATCGATATGCAGACCCGCCGCACGGTCGACCTGCGCGCCCACGCCGACTACGGCAAGTTGCTCTCCGCCGACCCCTCGCCGCTCGCCCCCCCCGAAAAACTGGGCGACATGGAACCGCTGGATCAGACGCCCTACCGGGTCAAATACAGCGACGTGGACTTCAACCGCCACGCCAACAGCATGAAGTACCTCCAATGGCTGCTGGACCTCATGCCCGAGGAGCGCCACCAAAACCGGGGCCGCACCCGCCTGGATATCAACTTCATGCACGAAGCCCACCTGGGCGACGAGCTGGCCCTTTGCCAGGGCCCCGGCGACGCTTTCGAGATCCGCCGCGAGGGCACGCCCCTCTGCCGGATCCGTTTGACCGAACTCGCTTGACCATAGCCTCTTTCCCGCCGGAAAGAAATTTAACGCGCAGGTTGTATTTTTTCCAAAATTGTGTTAGTTTTGGAATACAAATACCCTGTGCTATGACAAAAACCTCTACCCTGCTTGCGATCTTGCTGCTCGCAGCCCTTTTCGTATCCGCGCAAAACGCCTCCCAGAGCGAGGAGTATATGCGCAATATGGCCATAGGCAATAAAGCCCTCGAAATGGGCCGCACCCAGGACGCCATCAACGCCTACAAGGAGCTGATCCGCATCAGCCCCGCCTCTCCGGACCCCTACCTGATCCTGGGCAACATCTACGCCCGTAACGAGAAGGACGCCGAGTCGGTCGAGCTGGCGATCTACTACTACAAGCTCTACCTGGAAGCTGACCCCCAGGCGGGCAACGCCTCCCAGATCAAGACCAAGATCTACGAGTTGGAGTACGTCCAAAAGGACGCCGTAAAGGCCCAGGAGCTGCAAAAGAGCATGATCGGTCGTTGGGCCTCCTGCTTGTACACCAACGACGAGGGCACCGACTACGTCCTGTTCGACTTTACCGAGGTACAGGGCAAGATCCGGGTAACGATCGACCCGGCCTCGATGGTGGGCAGCCAGGGGCTGGGCAGCCGCGTGGCCTACGCCGAGCGTTCGGGCGACGAGTACACCTTCGCCTTTACCGAGGACAAGACCCACGTCCCCTCGCAGTCGAGTTACAACCTGCTGCACTCGCTGCTGGACATGGTGCCGGGCGCGGCCGGTTACACTTCGGAACTGGGCAAGAACCTGGGCCACTCGGCCGTCGCGTCGATGCAGGAGAAGGACGTGATAAGGAACTCCAAGCGCATGTACCAGTTCTACCTCAAGGAGAGCAACGGCGAGATGACCCAGTGCGCCTGCCGCGAATTGTTCGTCGAGACGACCCACGCGGGGCAGAATGTGCTCAGGGACACGATGTTTACCTGCATGCTCTTCGCCGTGGACAAGGATTACAGCATCCTTCCGCCCTACCAGGCCTGGATCCGGAACAAGTACCGGATCAACACGGCTTTGCAGTCGAACCACCCCGATATCTACAAACTGGCCAAATCGGGTGCCGACCTCAAGGGATGGGGGTACACCCTGACCGGGGTGGGTGCCTTTACCGCGGGGATGGGTGCGATCCTGATGACAGTCAAAACGCAGACCTCCGCCGATATCGACCAGGAAAAGGCCGACCGGATGACGGAAAACAACAAGAAAGCTGGAAAATACGTCACGGCGATCGGAGGGGCCATGGTCCTCGCGGGCGTGCCGATGATCTGCATCGGCGTGGGGAAAGCCAAGAAGTCCAAGGCCCTGTACCGCGAGGCGGGGGTAATCAACAGCCAGCAAAAGAGTGAAATGGGCCGTGCGATCATGCTCAAGGCGGGTCCTGCGTCGGTCTCGGCAACCTATAATTTCTGACCGCCATGAAAAAGACCATCCTGACCGCGACTTTGCTTTGTGCCGCCGCTCTGGCGTTCGCGCAAAACGCGACCCAAAGCGAAGAGTACATGCGCAACATGGCCATCGGTAACAAAGCCCTCGAAATGGGCCGCACCCAGGACGCCATCAACTCCTACAAGGAATTGATCCGCATCAGCCCTTCCAGCCCCGACCCCTACCTGATCCTGGGCAATATCTACGCCCGCAACGAGAAGGACGCCGAGTCGGTCGAGCTGGCCATCTACTACTACAAGCTCTACCTGGAAGCAGACCCGCAGGCCGGCAACGCCTCCCAGATCAAGACCAGGATCTACGAGTTGGAATATGTCCAGAAGGACGCCGTAAAGGCCCAGGCCCTTCAAAAAAGCCTGGCTGGCAAATGGGCTTCCTGCTTATTGACCAACGGCGACGGACAGGACTTCGTGATCTTCGATTTTTCCGAGATCCAGGGCAAGATCCGCGTGGCCGTCGATCCTTCGACGATCGTGGGCAGCAAAGGCCTCTCCAGCCGTGTGGCCTACGCCGAACGGTCGGGTGAGGAGTTCACGTTTTCCTTTACCGAGGACAAAACCTACGTCCCCTCGCAGGCGAACTACGACATGATGCGCTCGCTGTTGGACGGCATGCCGGGCATGAGCTACGGCTCTTCGCTGGGCAAGTCGATCGGCCAATCGGCCATTTCCGCGATGCAGGAGGGTGACGTAACGCGCAACACCAAACGCGTTTACCAGTTCTACCTGCGTGAGAGCGACGGCGAGATAACCCGGGGCGTCTGCCGCGAGATGTATGTGGAGACCACCTACGCGGGCCAGAAAGTGTTGCGCGACACGATGTTCAACTGCACGCTTTTCGCCGTGGATAAAAGTTACGCCTCCATGCCGCCCTTTTACGCCAGGGTGAACGGCAAACTCAAGATCAATCCGGCTTTGGAGAGGAATTACCCGGATATCTACCGAAAGTCCAAGTCGGGCGACGCGCTGACCTGGACGGGTGTGGGCTTTGTCAGTGCCGGTGCCGGCGTTGCCCTGGCCGGGGTCATCGTCGCTTCGATCAAGACCAAACCCGGCAACTACGCGAGCGGGGCCATCTCCCAGGAGCAGGCCGACAAGGAGAACGAGGACAGCAAAAAACTGGGTAACACGATGGCCTTGATAGGCGGCGGCCTGGCAGTCGTGGGCGTCCCGATGATCTGCATCGGCATTGGCGGCAACAGCCGGGCCCGCAAGTTGTATGATAAGACCGGTGCCCGCGAGACCCAAAAGAAGAACGAGATGGGCCGTGCGCTCATGCTCAAGGCGGGTCCCGCGTCTGCCTCGCTTACCTATAAATTTTAACCGCCATGAAAAAGCCGATCCTCCTTTTTGTCCTGCTGCTGGCGGTTTCCTCCGCCCTGGCCGACAAGTGGGCGGTCAAGGTAACCGCGCAGATCCGGCGTGAGGACAACAACGCCCGCAGCGCCGCCGCCGAGGCGGGCTACCGCATCCAGCCTTTGCCGGAGTACTACACCGCCGACAATTCACGCAACGGCAGAAGGGCGGAATTCGCCACGGAGGCCGAGGCGCGCGCCTTCCTGGTCAAGATGTACAACGACACCAAACGTCAGCCGGGCAGCCTGTTCCAGTCTTGCACTTCGCCCAACCAGGTGGGCGAGGTGGTCTGCATCGAGCGTTCGCAGCCCGCCCGGGAGCAGGGCGGCGGCAACGAAGGGGGGACTCCCCATCCGCCCGCCCCGGACCCGCGCGAAATCCTGCCCGAATCGGGCCCCGCCAACTTCGGCATGATCCCGAGCGTGAACTCCGTCCCCGAGAGCAAGGAGGAGGGCCAGTTGCCCAAGGTCCCCAAGGAGCTTCCCGCCTCAATGGGCGGCATCACGGTCAAGGTGATCGACGGACAGAAGATCACGGTCAGCAACCCCACCGACAAACGCCTCTATTTTATCTACGAGTACACCGAGACCAACCTGAAGGGCGAGAAAACCACCCGCCAGACCTCCAACGAAGTCTACAAGTACACCGACAACGAAACGATCTACATGAACCACACCAACCTGGATAAACGGGTCATCACCGGCATCCGGATCATCGAGGTAAGCGAGAGGGTGTTTTAGAGCATGAAAAAATTAATCCTGGTCGCCGTGCTGGCCGTTTGCCTGCTGCCCGGCTGCCGCCAAAAAGAGAACAAGCAAGGCATGGAAAGCTACCAGACGATCTCCATCGACCGCCTCAATAGGAGCGCGCCCGCCCTGATCCGCGACGGGTGGATGCTCATCACGGCGGGCAACCCCGAATCCTTCAACACGATGACCGCCAGTTGGGGCTCCCTGGGCGAGTTGTGGGGCCTGGAGGTCGCCACGGTCTACATCCGCCCCCAGCGCTACACCAAAGAGTTCGTCGACCGGGAAGAGCTCTTCACCCTCTCCTTCTTCACAGAGGAGTACCGCAAAGCGCTTCAGATCTGTGGCACCAAGTCCGGCCGCGACACCGACAAGGTCAAAGAGGCGGGCCTGACCCCGATGCAAACCCCCTCGGGCAGCATGGCCTTCCGGGAAGCTTACATGATCCTGGAGTGCCGCAAGCTCTACGTCGACCAGTTCGACCCCGCGTGCTTCGTCGATCAAACGATCGCCGGCAAGATCTACCCCACGCAGGATTTCCACTTCCGCTACATCGGCGAGATATTGAATGTCTACGTCAAGTAGGTCGGCGATAGTCTTAAGGAAATGATTATGTATCGGTATTGCGTGATCGTAATTTCCGTATTGTCGTTTTTATCGTGCAATAGGCCCGTTAAAAGTGATTGCAGCGACCTTGTTGAAAGCATATCAACGGCTGGTAGTATTTCTGCAGGTGCCTATGAACAGGCTCTTGATATGGGCAAAAACGCAATTCCCTGTCTAATAGGTCACATTGACGTACCCCATACAAGCTACCTGGGGGATTTTAAAAATCCGATATCATCTTACATTGAGCCTTTTTTATTCAATCAATCCGGAATCAGATACGCCTATCTGGTTGAATTTTTACTCTGTAAAACGCAGATCGAAGTTTCCGGTTCAAAAGAATGGAGCGATTCTGTCCAGCCTTATAGGTTATACGACTATGGGATCATAATAAAAAAAGAAGTGGGTAACGCTCAGTTGCCGAATCCTTTATTGCGTGAAGATATGATCGTGATCAGGAAGATATATTCAGAGTGGTGGGATTTGAATAAGGACAGGCCCCTTGATATGCTTAGGGCTGAATATCGATCGGGGAACCATCCGCTAAAAGAAAGTGGGTATATGTGGATTTAGTTCTTGTGCACTCCCCGAACACAAAAGAGGCTGCCCGTTGGGACAGCCTCTTTTACTCTGTTTCGATCCGGCCTTACTCGACCGAAATGCTTACATACGACTTGCCGTCGGTTTTCTTCTTGAAGGTCACCGTTCCGTCCGTCAGAGCGAACAGGGTGTGGTCCTTGCCGATACCTACGTTTTCACCGGGGTTGTGAACCGTTCCCCGCTGGCGTACGATGATGTTGCCCGCTTTGGCGAATTGGCCGCCGAAAAGCTTAACACCCAGTCGTTTGCTCTCGGACTCACGTCCGTTCTTCGAGCTACCTACTCCTTTCTTGTGTGCCATTTTTCTGCGATTTTACGATTAAGCGAGTGCGATCTCTTCGATCTGGATCTGGGTCAGCAGTTGCCTGTGCCCGTTGAGTTTTTGATAACCTTTCCTGCGCTTTTTCTTGAAGACCAACACTTTGTCGTCCTTCAAGTGGCGGAGGATGGTGGCGTTTACCGAGGCGCCTTTTACAACAGGTGCGCCTACCTTAACCTGACCGTCGGAGTCCGTGAGCAGGATACGGTCGAAGCTAATGGAGGCACCTTCGTCCCCCACAAGACGGTTGACATAGAGCTTCCGACCTTTTTCAACTTTAAATTGTTGACCTGCGATTTCTACAATAGCGTACATTCTTGGTACAAATTGGACCGCAAAGTTAACCATTAATTACTAAAAAGCAACACCCCGTGTTTTATTTCCAAAAAAAGCCGTATCTTCGGTACGCCATGACCACGAGCAAATACATACTCAACCACACTTTCATCGTCGAAAAGCACGTCAGTGAAGAGTGGATGAAGATGATAACCAAAAAGTTCTTCCCCCGCCTGCGCAAGGCGCGCTGCAAGCCGCGCCTGAGTTTGATCCACACGGGGGACGACGAGAACCACCTTTCCTATTCATTAATGGTCGAATTCGACACCCACGAGAACCACCGTGCAGGCGCAGGCCTGGTCATGGAGGAGTACTACGGCGCCGTCCAGCAGCAATTCGGGGACGACGTGCTGTGGTTTACCTCCTTGCTGGAGATCGTGAAAAAATAAAAGAATGAAACGCACCCCGATAGTATCCCTTTTATGCTGCCTGGCCGCTTCGGCCTTCGCGCAGGAGTACCGTTCCACCTTCGCCCCCATCCGCTCCGAGCGCTGGTGGGGCCTTTCGGTTACCGACACCCTTCCCCAACCCTTCTCGACCCCTTTCCAGGCCCGGATCACAGGCCGGAGCGGGAACGTATCCCCGATGCTGGTCTCCAGCGAGGGCCGCTACCTCTGGTCCGACTCCCCGGCCACGCTGAGCTTCGACGGCAACGCCTTCACGATCTTCTCGGACACCAAGCCCCCGACCCCCGTCAAGGAGGGCAAGACGCTGCGGGACGCCTTTCTGATCTGTTGCCACCGCCATTTTCCCCCCTCGGGCCAGATCCCCGACGTTGAACTCTACACCAAGCCCATCTACTCCCCCGAAGAGGCCCTGGGCATGGACCACACCCAGGCCGGCGTGCTCTCCTATGCCGCGCAGATCCTCTCCGAGGGGCTTCCCGCAGGCACTTTGCTGATCCCCGCGGGGTGGCAGGGCGAGGAGGGGCTGAGCTTCGACCACCATTACTATCCCGACCCGGCCGCCCTGGCCGCCGATCTCCACAAAATGGGCTTCCGGCTGATGCTGACCGTCTCGCCCTTTATCCCCGCCTCGGGCCGCCAGTACGTCAAAAACCTTACGCAAGGCGGTTTGCTGCCCGGCGTTTCGCATACCCCCACGGGCTACTACGCCTGCCTGGACCTCTCGCGCCAATTGGTCGCCGACGGCTTTCGCGCCTCGCTTGCCGCTTTGCGCACGTTGGGCGTGGACGGCTTTCTGTTCCAGACTTCCGGCCTGGAGCAACCCTCCCCCGCCTTTATGGCCAACTACCTGGCCCTGGCCAACGAGCAGGCCCTTACCCTCTACGAGGGGGTCGACCTGCCCCCAGCGTCGCCCTGCCTGAGCGCGGTCACGCCGACCGGCGCGGGTTGGGACGCTCTCTCGGGCGGTCTGGGCGAGGTAACCGCCCTGCCCCTGTGCGGGATTACCTATACGGCCCTGAACCTCCCCCCCGCGGGCGACGACCCGGCCCTGGTGGCCGCGTCGATCTGCCTGGCCGCCACCCTGCCGGTCACCATCATCCGCGACACCCCCTGGAAGCTCACCGGAGCCGATTACCAACGGGTCAAGAACGCCCTGCACTTCAAGGAGAAGACCGGGGAGTACACCTCCCAACTGATCCGCGAGGCGGCCAAGTCGAGCGAGCCCATCGCCCGGGTGATGGAGTACCAATTCCCCCGCAACGGCTTCTCGGATTGCCGCGACCAGTTCATGATCGGGACGCGCTATTTGGTGGCCCCGGCGTTGAGCAAGGACGAAAAGCTGACCGTCCGCCTGCCTAAGGGCATCTGGGAGGACCAGTACGGCAAGCGTTACAAAGGCCCGATGGTCATCAGCGTCTCCGCGCGCGCCGACCGGCCCGCAATTTTTGAATCGAAATAGTTATATAGCCATGATAAACCAAAAGCAGAGGGAATTTTTACTGCCCAAAGCGTATAACGCCGCGCTTCGGGCCGGAGCGATCATCCTGGACATCTACCGGGGCAGCGACTACGAGGTCGATTTGAAGAGCGACCACACCCCGATTACCATCGCCGACCGCACCTCCCACGATCTGATCAAGCACTACCTGGGCCAGACCCGCATCCCCGTTCTGAGCGAGGAGGGCCGCGAAATGCTCTACGCCGAGCGCGCCGGGTGGGACCTCTTCTGGATGGTCGACCCTTTGGACGGCACGAAGGAGTTTTTGAAGGGCAACGGCGAGTTCACGGTCAACATCGCCCTGATGGCCGACAACCAGCCCGTGATGGGGATCATCTACGTCCCCTTTATCCATAAGATGTACTTCGCCGACTCCGTGTTAGGCGCCTTCCGCCGCGAGGACCTGGCCCCCGACCCGGTCGCCGACTACTCGTTCGATGCGATCGTCTCCCAGGCCATCCCCCTGCCGGTCACCGCCGGGGTAAACACGCCGCTTCGCGTTGCGGTAAGCCGTTCCCACAACACCCCGCGCACCTTCGAACTGATCGAAGAGTTTAAGCTCCAAAACCCCGACACCCAGGTCGTCGAGCAGGGCAGCTCCTACAAATTCTGCCTGCTGGCCGAGGGCACGGTGGATTACTACGTGCGCACCTCCGACACCTACGAATGGGACACCGCCTCGGGCGAGATCATCCTGCGCATGGCGGGCGGTAAGGTCGCCTCCCTGGACGACGGACCCCTGCTATATAATAAGGAGTCGCTTTTGAATCCCCACTTCGTCTGCCACAGCCCGCACCTGGCGAAGAAATAAAAAGAACCGCCGCCCCTGGAACTTCAAGGGCGGCGATTTTCGTTCGGGGCTTCCCCGGCCTGCACCGGATCTCATTCCCCCGGCTGCTTCAGCCGGATTACCGGAAGAAGCTGTGCATGCGGTCGAAGATATTCTGTTTGGGCGTCTGCTCGGCCGACTTGAAGTTCTGGCTCTGGCCCAACTGCTCGACGAGCTTTTTCTCCTCGGAGGTCATTTTGGCTGGGATGGCCACGTCGACCACAACCATGATGTCCCCTTTCCTGTGCCCGTTCAGGTCGGGCAACCCCTTGCCTTTGAGCCGCAGCACCTTACCTGCGGGCGTGCCCGGTTCGATCTTGATCTTGGCGCGGCCCTCGATGGTGGGTACCTCCACGCTTCCGCCCAGAAGGGCTGTGGGGACGGTAATGTTCAGGTTGTGAAGCAGATCGTTCCCGTCGCGTAGGAAATTGGGGTCGTGCTCCTCTTCGATTACCACCAGCAGGTCGCCGCTCACGCCCCCGTGCCTCGGGGCGTTCCCCTTGCCGGAGACCGAAAGCTGCATCCCTTCGGCCACACCGGCCGGGATCTTGATCTCGATGACCTCCTCGCCCCGGACTGCCCCTTCGCCGTGGCATTTGTCGCAGGGGGTGGTAATTACTTTGCCCTCGCCCTCGCATTTGGGGCAGGGCTGGGTGGTCTGCGCGCGGCCCAGGAAGGTGTTGACCACCTGGGTCACGTAGCCGCTCCCCTGGCAATTGGGGCAGGTCGTGTAGCTGTTCGAATCTTTGGCCCCCGAGCCCGAGCAGGTCGAGCAGGAGACCATCTTGTTGATCTTTAATTTCTTGGTCGTCCCGGCCAGGATCTCCTTGAGCGTCAGTTTTACCTTGACGCGCAAATCGGAACCCCGGTTGACGTGGCGTCCCCGGCCCTGGCCCCCGAAGCCTTCAAAGCCCCCGAAACCGCTGAATCCGCCGCCCCCGCCGGAGAAGTGGCCGCCGAAGATGTCCCCGAAGTTGCGGAAAATATCCTCCATGGTAAATCCGCCCGCCCCGTAGGAGCCGCCCCCGCCGCCGAAGCCGTTGCCCGAGAGCCCTTCGTGCCCGAACTGGTCGTAGCGCGTTTTTTTGTCGGCGTTGCTGAGCACGTCGTACGCCTCGGCCGCCTCCTTGAATTTCTCCTCGGCCTGGGTGTCGCCGGGGTTTTTGTCCGGGTGGTACTGGATCGCCGCTTTGCGGTAGGCCTTTTTGATCTCGTCCTCGCTCGCGGTGCGGGCTACGCCCAGTACTTCGTAGTAGTCTCGTTTTGATGCCATAGTAACGTGAGTCCCGGATAAGGACCCTTTATGAATTATTACAAACCAGACCGTATCTTCCTGGGTCCTTATCCGGAACCCACGTTAGCGACTCCTTTGGAGTCGCAAGATTCGATCACCCCTCCCAACCCTCCCCTAACCGTAGGAGAGGGCTTTGCGTACGACCCTGCGGGCCGTCCGCCCAATGGATTGTGAGTTTCGTATACGAAACTCACGTTTTTATTCCCCGACCACGACTTTCGCGTGGCGTGCTACCTTGTCCTTGAATTTGTATCCTTTCTGGACCACGTCGACGATCTTGCCGCTCTGTCCCGGCTCCTGCGCGGGTATGCGGGCGATCGCTTCGTGGTAATCGGTGTCCAACTCCTTGCCGATCGCCTCGATGGCGGCCAGGCCCTTGCTTTTGAGCGTGTCGTGCAACTTGGTGGAGATCAGTTCGATCCCGACCCTTACCGATTCGATGTCCTCGGTCTTCCGCATTGCCTCCAGCGCCCGGTCCGTATCGTCGAGCACGGGCAGCAGCGCCTTGACGATCTCCTCGCCGCCCTGGGCCACCAGCTCCATCTTCTCGCGCAGGGTCCGGCGGCGGAAGTTGTCGAATTCGGCCGAGAGGCGCACATATTTGTCTTTCCACTCGTCGGCCTGCTCCTTTCCTGCCAAAGTGTCATCCTGCTGGAAGCTCTCGTCTGCCACCATGTCAGGGTCGGGCGGGGTCTCCATCCCGCAGGACTCGGGCCCGCAGGCGTTCTTTTGGCTCGTATCATGCTGATCGCCAGGGAAATTCTCCCCGTTTCTCTTCTTTACCATATCGTGTGTTGTTTTAGTCCACCTTTAACCGTTCAAAACTTGTACCACAAGCCTTTCCCTGCCACCGGGACCTTTTATTCGAGTGTTTTTTCTATGTTTTTGATTATCAGTTGGTAATGCGCTGCCACGGCCCCCGCGGCCGAACCCATCCGGCTGCGCACCAGATCCCTGGCCTTGATCAGCATGGCGTAATTTTCGGCCTGGTAGCTCCTCGGGTCGGGGAATGTGAACATGATCGAGCGCATGATCGCCCCGTTGGCCAAACCGGAGCCCGCCGTACCGTCCGGACCCGCATCGCCGTGGTGCCCCGTCCCGCACTGGGCGCAACTGCACTTCCACTCCTGCGACTCCATCCTTTGGGCCGCCTGTTCGGGCAGCCGCACGCCGAGGTGCTCGTTCCCATCCGCCACCCCGATCCCGAAGGACGAGCTCCCCCCGTAGCTGAGTCCCGCCTTGGCGCAAACCGCGGAAAGGTACTCCCTTTGGAAATCCATCTCCCAGTCCTGCAGTTTGGTCCCTTTCCGCGTAGGCTCCCAGACGATGTCGAACACATCCTCCATTGCCATCTGGGGGGTGTAGATATCCGCTCCCGAGGACATCGGGAAGGTGTAGGCCACCTTGGACGGGAAGCTCAGCACGGCCCCCATCAGCGAACTCCGCACCGCCTGGGAGGGCACCCCGGTAAAGGCAATGTTGCGCACCACCGAAGGCTCGTCCATCCAGGCCAGGTCGCGCAGCTCCTTTTTAAAGAACTCCACCGCCATGCGTTGCCGCTCGCCCGCCACGCACTGGTAAGCGATCACGGGGTCGCCCTGCAACCGGGCGTTGAGGTAAACCCCTCCAATGCTGGCGTAGACATGGTTCATGTAGCGGATATACTGCGAGATCATCCCTGCGAAGATTCCCTGCCGGTAGTCGTAGTCGTCGTCCCCGGCGGCTTCCCAGGCGAAGAATTTGGGCATGATGTACTTCAGGTTGTCGATCCCGTAGCGCGAAGCTTTCAGCGCGTCGTCGCCCAGGTCCTCGGTCAATGAGGCCGGGTCGATGTTGACCCCGAACTGCTGCTGCCCGTAGCGGTAAATGGGATTTTGGATCGCCTGGGTAATCCACGCCGAGGTAACTTTATACTCCTCGGCCGCCGTCTCCACCCCGAAGACCGGCGTGTAGAGCCAATCCAGCGCGTAGCGGTCGTACTCCCCGAACCGGGGCGGAGTGAGCATCGCCCCCGCGTCCGAGGGCTGGGCCACGTAGTTGAAGCGCGCGTAATCCATGATCGAATAAGTCGTACCCCCCCGCCAGGAGGCCGAACGCAGCGAGTCGACCGGGATGTGGCTCGACGCCCCCATGTTGTGCATGAAACCGAGGCAGTGGCCCACCTCGTGGGCGATCACGTAGCGCAGCCCGTCGCCCAAAACCTCCTGCGGCAGCTCCATTCCCCGGACTTTGGGGTCGACCTGCGCGGTCTGGATCGTCCGCCAGTTGTTCAGCAGCCGGATAACGTCGTGGTAGACGTAGACCGAGGCGCACAGGATCTCGCCGCTTCTCGGGTCGACCCACGAGGGGCCCATCGCATTGGCGATCTTGATCGGCGCGTAACGTATGCAGCTGTTGGCTATGTTGTCCGGGTCGAATTTCGGGTCGTCGGGCGAGAAGGGTTTGCACTCCACCGCGTTTTTGAACCCGATCTTCTCGAAGAGTTCGTTCCATTGCAGCACGCCCTGTTCGATATACTCTTTCCACGCCCCGGGGAAGGTGTCGTCCACCCAGAACACGATGGGCTTTTTGGGCGCGACCGGCTCGCCGCGCCGGAAAGCGGCCGTATCGGTGGGCTCGAGTTTCCATCGGTGGGCGTACCAAACCGTGCGCGTACCCTGCTCTTGGGCCGAATAGAGCGTCTTGGGGGTGCAGAACACCGACATCCGTGCGTCGGTAATCCGGGGGCGCTGGGCTATTGAGTCGAGCAGGATCAGCGAGCGCGTCATCACGGCCGTAAAGGGCACGTCGCGCGAGATCTCCTGCGATCCCGAGGTGGTGGTAACGGTATAGGAGAGCGAACTTTTGACCGAAATATTGGAGGCGAACGCCTTGAACCCGACCAGAAACGACCTGTCGGAGCGGAAATTCTCGATCCTGCGCACGCTCCCCTGCGGCGCAAACGGGAAGGGCCCCATCCGCTTCTGGTCCCCGACGAAAAAGTCGGTCACGTCGATTACCACGGCGGTCGAGTCGAGGTTCCACATCTCGATCTTGAAGCTCTGCAACACGGCGTCGGCATTGCTCCTGGCAATGGCTTTCTCCACGTCGGGCGAGTCGGTTATGTTTGCGCTGGCTACGGAGGTCAGGGCGATCCGGTTTTCGTTCTTCAAAAAGCGCACGTGCATCGGCGCGTTGGGCTGCGATCCCACGATGGCCCGCGAGTTGTCGGAGGTCTCGCTGACCACCGACCCCAGCAGCATATCGCGCCCGAGCAGCTTTACGGGGATCTCCAGGTAGAGCTTCTCCTTGCTTTTGTGCACCAGCACCATCCCGAACTCCGTCTTGGGCTTCTCCTTGAGGAAACGTTCGTATTCGGAGGTTTTGGCGGGGGCCGTCTGCGCGGTCGACGCGGGCGCGGCGGCCTTCTTTTTGCCGAAGGGCCAGTTCCACTTCGCGGCCTGGGAAGCGTCGATGGAGGCGGCGAGCAAAACCGCCAACAGGATCGTTCTTTTTATCATCCTGCAAATGTACGAAAATTCCATCAGCATAAAAGGTAACCAAAACTTCAACTGCGGTACGCATTTTGTTTATTACCTTTACTAAAACCGCACCGCAAAACTTTTATCGATGAAAAAACTATCATTCATAATTTTAATTTTATCTGTTATGGCAAATGCAGCAGCGGCCGGGTCTTTCTCCCTGCCCCCCCTCAAGTACAAATTGGACGCCCTCTCGCCCGCGATCAGCGCCGAGACGATGGACTACCACTACAACAAGCACCTTCAGGCTTACGTCAACAACCTGAACGCGTTGATCGAGAACACCCAATACGTGAGCATGTCCCTGGAGGACATCATCCGCAACAGTTCGGGCCCGATCTTCAACAACGCCGCCCAGCTGTGGAACCACACCTTCTTCTTCAACACGCTGGCCCCCGGCGCCGAGCGCCTGCCCGAAGCGCGCCTGCTGGACGCGATCATCCGCGATTTCGGCTCGCTGGAGCTTTTCAAGGAGCAGTTTACCAAAGCCGCCACCTCGCTGTTCGGCTCGGGCTGGGTCTTCCTGGTCGCCGACAAGAAGGGCAACCTTGCGATCGAGTCGCACCCCAACGCCAGCAACCCGCTGGCCAAGGGGCACAAAGCGCTGATGTGCATCGACGTATGGGAGCATGCCTACTACATCGACTACCGCAACCGCAGGGCCGAGTACATTGCCGCGTTGTGGAAATTGTACGACTGGAAGACCATCGAGAAGATCTACGACGAGGCGCAATAGCGGACCGTCGGTAAATAAAAAATCCGGAAGTCTTAATCTTCCGGATTTTTTATTGTCCGTTTCATCTCGATCAATGCAACGGGTTCGTTCTCCTTATCGGTCCATCGTTTGATGCCATAAGGATGGTACCCTAATTTCGAGTACAGCAAAATTCCCGGGTTGCCGTTGAAGCAAACCAGGCGGAGTTCGGAGACGTTGTATTTTCCCGTCGCGATGCCCTCCATGACCTGCATCACGAACTCCCCGATTCCCTGCCTGCGGAATTTGGGGTTTATGATCACATTCCCGATCGAGCAGTACCGGTTCTCCACCACGTCGTACATATTCGCGAACCCGGCGATCTCCCCTCCTTTGAGGATGACCGTCGACTCGAGACGGCTCTCCACGGCGGCGGCCAGTTGCTCCACGGTAAGGGGAAACTCCGCCTTGGGGAACATATAGAACAGTTCCCGGGCGTTTTGCGGGAAACCGCAAATGGTCTCGAGATCCCGCTGCTCGACAGCCCTGTATGTCAATTCGCCAGGCATTTTCCAAGAGGCTAAAACTCCGAGGTAAAGTGGAACCGGATGTCCCCGAACCGCTCGATCGACTGCGAGAGGGCATAGGAAGTATCGGCCAGGAAGACCTCGCGGCCGTGCTTGTCGATGGCCAGGTTGTTCCATTTGCGCTTCCTGAAATCCTCCAGTTGCTCGAGGTTGTCCGACTCGAACCAGCACGCCTTGTAGACGTTGACCGCCTCGTAGCGGCATTTGGCGCCGTATTCGTGCTCCAGGCGGTACTGGATCACCTCGAACTGCAACGCCCCGACCGTGCCGATGATCTTGCGCCCGTTGGCCTTTCCGGTGAATAGTTGCGCCACCCCTTCGTCCATCAGCTGGTCGACGCCCTTGCTCAACTGCTTGAATTTCTGCGGGTCGGCGTTCTCGATGTAGCGGAACAATTCGGGCGCGAACGAGGGTATGCCCGTGAATTTGAGCTTTTCGCCCTCGGTGAACGAATCCCCGATCTTGAAGTTGCCCGTATCGTGCAAGCCGACTATATCGCCCGCGTAGGCCTCGTCGACGATCGACTTTTTCTCGGCCAGGAATGCCGTCAGCGAGGGGAATTTCATCATCTTGCCGCTCGGCACGTGCAAATAGGCTTTGCCGCGCTCGAAAACGCCGGAGCAGATCTTCAGGAACGCGATCCGGTCCCGGTGGTTGGGGTCCATATTGGCGTGGATCTTGAACACGAAGCCGGTCATCTTTGTTTCGTAGGGCTCGACCTCGCGCTGCAAAGTCTGCGAGGGCCGCGGTTCGGGCGAGACCTTGATGAAGCACTCCAGTAACTCCCTGACCCCGAAGTTATTTACCGCACTGCCGAAGAACACCGGGGCCAGTTCGCCCCGCAGGTAGGCCTCCCGGTCGAGCTCCCCGTAGACCCCTTCGGTCAACTCGAGGTTTTCCCTCAGCTTGGGACCGAATGGCGCGATGTAATCATCCATCTTCGGATCGTCCAGCGCGATATCAACCGTCTCGGCCGTGGCCGTCTGCCGCTCGTCGCTCAGGAACAGCGAGAGGTTCTGCTCATAGATGTTGTACACCCCCTTGAAGGTGGGCCCGTCGCTGATCGGCATGGCCAGGGGCCGCACGGCGATCTTCAGCTCCTTTTCCACCTCGTCCAGCAAATCGAACGGGTCGAGGCAGGGACGGTCCATCTTGTTGATGAACACCATGACCGGCGTATGGCGCATCCGGCACACCTCCATCAGTTTGCGCGTCTGGGTCTCGACCCCCTTGGCCCCGTCGATCACGATGATCGCGCTGTCCACGGCGGTCAGGGTGCGGTAGGTGTCTTCCGCGAAGTCTTCGTGGCCGGGGGTGTCCAGAATATTGATCTTCACCCCTTTGTATTCGAAGCCCATTACCGAGGTCGCCACCGAGATTCCCCGCTGGCGCTCGATCTCCATAAAGTCGGAGGTCGCCCCGCGCTTGATCTTGTTCGACTTGACCGCCCCGGCCACGTGGATCGCCCCGCCGAAGAGCAGGAGCTTTTCGGTCAGGGTGGTCTTCCCCGCGTCGGGGTGGGCGATGATGGCGAAGGTTCGCCGGCGTGCAATTTCTTCCTTATACGACATTAATTTTCAATATAATGCAACCCCACGCTGTGGCCCAAGGCCTGCGCCTGCTTGATGATCAGGTAGCTGATCGCTACCATGTTGCGCAGTTCGCAGAGGGGTTGGCTGAGGGTCGATTTTGCGTAAAGTTCTTCGGTTTCCTGGTAGATGATTTCCAATCTTTTCAGCGCCCTTTCCAGGCGGAGACGGCTGCGGACGATGCCGACGTAGTTGCTCATGATCTGTTGCAACTCTTTGCTGTTCTGGGTAATGAGTACCATCTCCTCCGGCGAGGTCGTTCCCTCGTCGTTCCAGTCGGGGACGCCCAGCTCCAAACCAAATTCAGAGGCCCGAGCGACCGAATGGATGGCTGCCGCGTCGGCGTAGACCACCGCTTCCAGCATCGAGTTGGATGCCAATCGGTTGGCGCCGTGCAAGCCCGTCGAGGAGGCCTCGCCCAAGACGTACAACCGGTTGATCGAGCTCTCCCCGTTCAAATCGACCCGCACCCCGCCGCAGCAGTAGTGGGCCGCCGGGACCACGGGGATCATCTCCTTGGTCAGGTCGATGCCGATCGAGAGGCACTCGCGGTAGATGTTGGGGAAGTGGGCCATTACCTCTTCGGCGTCGAGGTGGGTCATGTCGAGGTAGACATAGTCCTCGCCCCGTACCTTCATCTCGGTATCGATTCCGCGCGCCACCACGTCCCGCGGGGCCAGCGACCCCATGGAGTGGTATTTTTGCATGAATTCCTTGCCGTTTTTGAGTTTTAGTATCCCCCCGAAACCGCGCATGGCCTCGCTGATCAAAAACGAGGGCCTCACACCGGGGTTGTACAGCGAGGTGGGGTGGAACTGGATGAACTCCATGTTCTCGACCGCCCCTTTGGCCCGGTGGACCATGGCGATCCCGTCGCCCGTGGCGATGGGCGGGTTGGTGGTCGTGTTGTAGACGTTGCCCACGCCGCCCGTGGCCAGGACCGTCACTTTGGATAACGCGGTAATGATATCGCCGCGCTTCAGATCCATCAGGTAGGCCCCGTAGCAGGCGATGTCTTTGGTCGTCTTGCGCACCATCTGGCCCAGGTGGTGCTGGGTAATCACGTCCACGGCGAAGTGATACTCCAACAGCGTGATGTTGGGGTGCTGCTTGACCTTGGTGATCAGCGCCCGCTCGATCTCG
This sequence comes from Rikenellaceae bacterium, assembly GCA_031551275.1. Classification (GTDB taxonomy): domain Bacteria; phylum Bacteroidota; class Bacteroidia; order Bacteroidales; family Rikenellaceae; genus JAVBMJ01. The sequence goes on along the minus strand of JAVBNX010000003.1, from coordinate 32,379 downwards.
GCCCCGGTCAGGTCCTTGTGGTGCAGGATCCTGTGCTCGGTGTGGCCCCCCTCGCGCGCCAGCTCGTAGCGTCCGTCCCGGGCCTTGTCGAACTTGGTCCCCCACTGGATCAGCGTCTTGATCAGGTCAGGGGCCTTGCGCACGACCATCTCGACCGCATCCCTTCGGTTGAGGTTCGAGCCGCACACCATCGTATCCTGGATGTGGCTCTCGAAGGTGTCGGGCGAGTAGGTTACCGCCGCGATGCCCCCCTGCGCGAAGTTGGTGTTGGAGTCGGAAAGCTCTTTTTTGGTCGCCACGACCACCTTGCCGTGCTCGGCCACCTTGAGCGCGTACGCCAGCCCGGCTATGCCGCTGCCGATTACCAAATAATCGCACTCGATCCTCATAACGTCAGTTTTTTAAGTTTCTTGATATCGCCGTTGAACAGGTTCCGGTCCACATTCCCGCTCACACCGGTCAGCTTGTGGGAGTCGGTGTGCTGCCAGAAATCCCACCCGATGTGGTCGGGGTCGCCCCGGTAATCGGCGATCCAAAGCACGTATTTATTCTCCGGGAAGTCCTCCCGGAGGTAATCCTCATAAAATTTGGTCGAGCAGTAAATGATCGGGTTCACCCCGTAATACCGCCTGATCTCCCTGCAAAACGCCCTGGCCTCGCGCGCCGACTTCCTGGGGTCGGTCATAAAGCGGTGCTTCTCGATGTCGAGCACCGGGACCAGGTTGCCCCGCTTGAGGTTGGCCGTCTTGATAAAGTTGCGCGCCTGCTCCTTCCCCGGGGTCCTGTGCCCGAAAAAGTGGTACGCGCCGTACAGCACCCCCCGCTCGTCCAACTGTTTGCAATGGTGGCCGTAGGTCGGGTCGACGATCAGCGTCCCCTCCGTCGCCTTGAGGAAGACGAAATCGGGCGCGTTGTTGCCCATCACGCTGCCCCAGTCGATGCGCCGCTGGTGCTTGGACACGTCGATCCCCCAGACCTTGCGGCCCGGCGCGGCGGGCTCGGTCGAGCAACCCGCCAAAAACAGGAGAAAAAGGATGAAAAACCTTTGCATTTTCAAACGCAAAGGTAAGGATTTTTGCCTAAAGTCGGTTATGGTCCGTGTCGCCCGGCTAATTCGAACCTTTCAGTCTGTTTTGACCGCATTACCCTAAAATTGAAAACGCCAATCATCTCATTTGAAAATGATTGGCGTTTGAAATTAATGCGGGCTTGTTATTTCAGCATGTTGTTTCTCGCCTCTTCGATTTGCGGTTTGATACTCGCGATTTGTTCTTTGAGTTGGTTGACGTCGGTTGCATTGATCGGAGCGAGGATGTCGATGCAGGCCTTGAGGGGAGCCATGTCCGGATAATAAGCGGCAATGCGGTCGACTATGTCGACAACAAGGGCGAGCCGGAACGTGAGCTCTGCCACGTCCTTGTCCGTCATTTTTGTCAGGAACAATTCCTGGTTGTTGCAGAACAGGTACATGTCTTCTAAGGCGATCGCGGCCAAGCGTGTTACCAGGTATTTTTGGGTGCCTTTTTGAGATTCCTCTTTGATTTTGGCCATGCCGAGGGAAACGAACTCCTGCGAGGCGGTCTCAGAACCCCAGTCGATATTCATGGGGGCGTCCTTCAGGTTGATGTCGGCCATCAGGCGGGCAATGACTGCATCGTATTCATCCGTAGGCATTCCATAGAGTTTGGCGACCGCGCGATCCAAGGTAAACATAATGAATCCGGCGTTCTTTTGCATCAGGGTCTGCATTTCGTCCGCCCTGGATACGGGGAGAAGGTAGTCGGGTTTTACTTTCTTCTCTTTATCCGTAAGGGTTATCGCTCCGGTCGCAATGCCTTTTGCCGAGAATTGAGGAGTGTACTCCCGGTTTACCAATATGCCCATCAACGAATCGACCTGGGTGGTCAGTTCCAATAAAAGCAGGGAATCGAGTTGATCTTTCTCCGCCTGGGCCTTTTGCGCCCGTCTGTTTCCGCAGGAAGTGATTGCCAATGCAATAGCTGCGCAGCTGATGATTAAAGCCAGTTTTTTCATGATCCGAAGAGATTAAATTAATAAAAGAGTTTATTGTTTTATGTTTCGTTCTTTTTGAAAAAACGCGAAGGGATCTCCAAAAACAGCAAAATGCCGGTGCCCAGCATCATGAGCAGCATGATGCCCAGGTTGAAGACAAAAGTGGGGACAGGGGTATTGCCGATCATTTTCACGTGACTGTAAAATGCCGCCCGGCCGCAATGGTTTTCCGGGCGTAAATAAGCCGCGCCCACGTTCGGGACGATCTTTTCTCCCCGGATCAGGCACAGCTTGTCGGTCGTGGTGTTCAGAACGAGTTTCTCCAGATCCAGGTTGTGGCTTCTTCGTTTCAGATCATTCAGCTTTTCCGCTCCGTGCTTTACCCTGTAACCGGTAACCAGGTCGTCCAGCAGGAAGGTCGCCTTATCCGATTTTATGCCCAGTATCGAATCGGCCGCTGCAAAATAATTACTCAGCGATTCGTATAGCGCGGGGGTGTAACACGCCGCGTGGATGGTTTCCGACTCCCCGAATGGGGGCAGTCCGCTTATCCGGGCCACGCGCGGCAGGTTATAGCGGATCAATCCGAAATATTTGTCGAAACCGGGATCTTGTTTCAGGTATTTGTCGTGGGCCGTTTCCCACTTGCTTTCGAGTTGATAGATGAAACCGGCGCGCTGGTACTGGTATGTGAATTTTTCCGCTTCGGCGTCGAAAAACATCCGGTTGTAAGCGTTGTTGGTAAACTCCTCCACCGTCAGGGCCTCGAAGGCCCAACGGGAAGGGATGATGTCGCCGACGATCGGGACGAAGTTGTTTTCCGCCCCGGCGCTCAGATCGTCGAACTTCACCACCAATCCGCAAAGCAGGATCTGGGGAATCAACAACAAGGGGATGGAGATGTATATCGACACAATCGAACTGAGGGTCTGCGACAGGAACAGTCCGGTCAGATTGGCAAGGAAAGCGGCGAAAAACAAGACGATCCACCACGAGAGAAACAGATCGTGAATGCCCAGAATGGTGTTGCCGACCACAGTGAACAGTGCTGATTGCAACAGCGATAGCCCGAACAAAAATACGATCTTGGACCAGAGGTAGCTCCCGCGGCTCAATCGGAGGAACCGTTCCCGTTTCAACAGCGCGCGGTCTTTGATGATCTCTTCGGCGCTGACGCTCATCCCCAGGAAAGTGGCAACGATCACCGCCATAAAGATATAGGTGACCATGTTTTTGTTGTACATCAGGCTGTACCCCTCTTCCCCGGAGTAGCGGGTAAGAAGTGCGACGATCAGAGCGAGCAGGGGAGGCTCTATCAGTGCGATAAGCAAATATTGTCTGTTTGCCAGTTTGGTCTTGAGATTCCGTTGCAGGAAGATGGAGAATTGCTTTATCAGCGAGGGTCTCCGCTGTTTGTTTTCCAGTAGCTCCAGGACTTTCGATTCGCCGGGTTCTTTTCGTGAGGATTTGTAGAGCTGATTCCACTCCGCGGGTGATACCCGGCGCTTTTCGGTAAGCACCCCGTTGTCGTCCACCATCTTCTCGTCAATGATGTTCAGCACGATTTCCGGATTTACATTACCGCACAATTCGCAGGTGCTTATCTGAGCGTCGGCAAAGAAGGCTGCCGATTTAAAATACGTGATGGCTTCGATCGGATTGCCGTCGTAGACCGGATAGCCCCCCTTGTCGAGCAACCACAGCCGGTCGAACAGTTTATAGATGTCGGACGATGGCTGATGGATATTGACCACGATCAGCCTGCCTTTGAATGTTTGTTCTTTGAGCAGGTTGATCACTTTCTCCGAATCGGTGGAAGAGAGCCCGGAAGTCGGTTCGTCAAGAAACAACACGCCCGGCTCGCGGATCAGTTCGAGGGCGATGTTCAGACGCTTGCGTTGCCCTCCGCTGATTGTCTTATTCAGTGGGGAGCCAACGATCAGCTCTTTTACCTGCGACAACCCCAAATCACTTAATACGGTATTGATACGGGAGTCGATCTCTTTCTCCGGCATATCGTCGAAACAAAGCCTGGCTGTGTAGTACAGGTTCCGGTAGACGCTCAGTTCCTCTATCAGAAGATCGTCCTGGGGAACAAAACCTATGAGGTTTTTAACCGCGTGATGGTTGATCGGGTAACCATTGATCTCTATGCTGCCGGTTTGTGGCGTAATGTTGCCGTTCAGCAGGCCCAAAAGCGTCGATTTGCCGACTCCGCTCCCTCCCATGATGGCGACCAACTGTCCGCTATGGAGTTCAAATGAGAAGTCATGAATCCCATTCTCACTGTTCCTGAATCGGAAATCCACGTTTCTTCCGCATAATTCGATGGTCGCGGGCGACTTGTCTTTTTCCAGGAAATGTAAGATATTGGAGAGGTAGAGCGGGCCCATCCGCCGGCCTTTGAGTACACTGCTCTTTTCCCAGACCTTGAATGTTCCCGCAACCACAGGGACGTCGTTCATGCAGAGGTCTTGTCCGTCATAAGTAAACAAGACCTTGTTGAATGATTTGATCTGCAGTATGCGCAGATGTCCGGTCAGTCCGGGGATGGAATTCTCTTCCTCAGAGAGGATGATTACATTCGGGGATGGGGTGTCTGTTACGAATGCCTGGAAATCCCGATACAATTCGTCGGGAATATTGAAGGCCGAAGCGATGTTTTTCAGCACCGGGACGATCGCATCGAATCCGTCACGATTGGTGTTGGTAAACTCCATGAGCCGCAGCAACATCAGGGCCTGATCTTCGTAGAGGACCTTCTTTTGCAGGTTGCGGCATATCTGACCGATTATTTCCAGTTGATCGACGGCACTGGTATCTTCATACACATCGCGCAACTGGCTGTATAATTCCAGGTAATTTTCATACGACCGTATTCCGAAGAATCGGGTCAGGTATGTCTTCAACAGCCGCTCGGAGTGTGCCCGGTCGATCCTGGCCAAAGCGCCGCAGAGGGCGAATAAATTAATCAGAGCGGTCAGTATGATATCGTTCATGATTAATCGTGCCGGAGTCGCGTGTAGTTAACCTGGTACAAAGGTAATTATTTGAATAACGAAAGCAAAACTTTATAACGCCGGATGCATTGGTTACCCATTTGTGTATGATAATGATAAATAAGCGCAAAAAGCAAAAGCATATCATCCGTTTGAGCCGGGGAGAAGTCGGAGCAAACTGAATAAAATCTCCCGTAAACCGGGTCGATTATCTGCAAGTGTATCTTACTTTACTCCTTTGTCAATGCCCACCCCGAACAGCGCAAAATCATACCTGACCGGGTCTGCCGGATCGAATTCCCGCAACTTTCCGGTTACCTCTTCCACCGCCCGCCAGTCGTTGGACGTCCGCTCCAGCAGCCCCAGCTCCCGCGCCGTGTTCCCGCTGTGCACATCCAGGGGCAGGTAGAGCGCGCTGGCGGGGATCCGCTCCCACAGCCCGAAGTCGACGCCCCGGTCGTCCTTCCGCACCATCCACCGCAGGTACATATTCAGCCGCTTGCAACTCGCCCCCTTGTCGATCGAGGAGAGGTGTTTCTCGCACCGGCCGGGATGCTCCGCCCCGAAAAACGCCGCCCTGAACTGCGAGAGCACGACGCGCAGATCCCCCGTTACGGCGTACCGCCCCTCGAAAAACGCCCCGATGCCGCCGTGCACGCGGTAAAACTCCCGCAAAAGGCGGACGAACGCCGCCAGGTCCGTGGAGTTGAAAGTCCGGTGCACAAAGCCCTCCAGTTGCCGCATGTCCCCCTCGTCGGCCTGCGAAACGAACTGGTAAGGCGCGTTGTCCATCAAATTCATCATCCTCTGCGCGTTGCGCACGATGACATGGCGGTTGCCCCAGGCGATGGTCGCCGCCAGGAACCCGCTGATCTCCTTGTCCTCCCGCCCCGCGAACCCGTGCGGCACGCTGATCGGATCGCCCTGGATAAACTCTCCCCGGTTGTATTTGTCGTACAGCCGTTCTAAGGTATCTTTCATAAGTAAATGCGTGCAGTTCGGACTGCTCCCGGAAGCGCGCTGTGCATAGCGTAGGTCAGATTTTTTGCATCGTTCGGTCTTTCAACCGGAGCATACTGAACGTATGTGAGGATTGAAAGGGCGGAGGATGTGAAAAATATGGCCTGCGATATGTGAAGCTACACTCCAGGAACGATCAACCCATCCTTCATGGTAATACATCGGTCGGCCATTTTGGCCAGGCTCTCGTCGTGGGTCACGATCACGATGGTCTGCCCCAGCTTATCCCGCAACTCGAAAAACAGCTTGTGGATCTCCTCCTTGTTGTGGCTGTCCAGGTTGCCCGAAGGCTCATCGGCCAGGATCACGGCCGGGGAGTTGACCAGCGCGCGCGCAATGGCCACCCTTTGCTGCTCCCCGCCCGAAAGTTCGGCGGGCTTGTGCGACTCCCTCTCTTTGAGGCCCATCATCCCGATCAGCTCGCGCGCCCGGGCCTCGGCTGCCTTGCGGTCCATCCCCCCGATCAGGGCCGGGATCGCCACGTTTTCCAAGGCCGTGAACTCCGGCAACAGGTGGTGGAACTGGAACACGAAGCCGATCTTCTTGTTCCGGAAACGCGCCAGGTCGCCCTCTTTGAGGTTCGCGGTTACCTGCCCGTCGATCTCGACCGTGCCCGCGTCCGCCTTGCCCAGCGTGCCGAGGATTTGCAGCAGGGTGGTCTTGCCCGCCCCGCTCGCCCCGACGATCGAGACTACCTCGCCTTTGCCGACGGTCAGGTCGATCCCGCGCAGGACTTCCAAGGTTCCGAAACTTTTGTGAATGCCTTTAGCCTTTATCATATCCGAAAACATTTTCAAACAAATTAACCACCTGGCACGCCTCTCTCGCGTCGTGCACGCGCAAAATCCGCGCCCCTTGCCTCAGGGCTTCCCAATTCAACGCTACCGTTCCAGCCAGGGCTTCTTCCGGGGTAATGCCCAGTGTTTTGTATATCATTGATTTGCGCGATATTCCGGCCAAGACAGGATAGCCTTCCCCGCACAATTTACTCAAACTTGCGAGTAATTTCAAACTCTGCTGCGGCGTTTTGGCGAACCCGAAGCCCGGATCGAGGATAATCTGCTCCACGCCGAGGTTCTTCAGCCGCGCGGCCTGATCCAGCAGCCATCCGCGTACCTCGGATTCCAGGTCGGCATAATCGGTCAAGGCTGCCATATCCGCCGGTGTTCCCCGGGTGTGCATCACGATATAGGGTGCCCCGAACTCCGCCGCCACAGCAGCCATATTCTCCCCGCATATGCCTCCTGCGTCGTTGATGATGCAGCATCCGACCTCTTCCATGACCGCCCGCGCCACTTGGCTGCGGAACGTGTCGAGCGAGAGGATGGCTTGCGGGAACTCCCGCCGCACGATCCGGGCCCCTTGTGTCAGTCGCCGCAACTCCTCGCCCTCGGAAACTTCCTGCGCCCCCGGCCGGGTGGAATACCCCCCCAGGTCGACAATCGACGCTCCGGCCTGCAGCCCCTCCACCACGCGCCGGATCAACTCCCGCTCATCCTCCACGCGGCTCGCCCTAAAGAACGAGTCCGGTGTTAAATTGGCGATCAGCATAACCTGCGCCCGGGCGAGATCCAAAGAGTGGCCGCCGATCCGTATGATATTATGATTCATAATATTAAAGCTGCAAGGGCGGCTCGCCGAACTCCTGCCGGATCGCCCGGTCGACGTCCTTGACCTGGTCCAGCAGCGACACGCGGCCCGTGTTGGCGATGTTGAAGTGCGATTTGGCCACCCGTTCACGGTCTTCCATCTGGTTGGCCATGCGCAGCCTGACCTTCTCGGGCGTGGTTTCGTCGCGCGCCACGACCCTATCGATGCACAGCTCTTCGGGGGCGGAGACGGTTACCACCTTGTCCATCTTTTTATCGAACCCGCTTTCCAGCAGGATCGCGCTCTCCATGATCACGTAGGGCACATTGATCTGGTTGCGGCTCCAGAATTCGAAGTCGCGCTCCACGGCCGGGTGGACGATCGCGTTGAGCTTTTCCAACAACTCTTTGTCGATGAACACCTTGGATGCCACCCGCTTGCGGTCCAGCACCCCGCCGACGTAGAAATCCTCCCCAAACAGCTCTTTGATCTTGGGGGCGAGCCGCCCGTTCATCAGCGCCCGGGCCCTTGCGTCGGAGTCGTACACGGGAATGCCCAGCGCGGCGAATATCCTACACACCACGCTTTTACCGCTTCCGATCCCCCCTGTGACCCCGATCTGTATCATGGTTTGGACCCTTCGGGCGGAACAATGTCGGGGACGTCTTTCAGGTACCTGATCTTCAGGTCGCTCCTCGCCTTGGAGATCATGTCCTGCAACGTGTACCTGTCGGGGGTCAGCGCCCCTTCCGTCCGCCTGGACGGCGAGGTGTGCAGGTCGTCCATCTTAACGTACAAATGGATGGGATTCAGGTATTTGTATAAGAATATCTGATACCCCGTCCCCTCGACGTGGCACTGCACCTTGAATTTGACCCCTTCCGCGCTGACCCTGACGGGGATATCCGCGTCATAGGTATAGCTTAGCTTGGCGACGTACCACAGCATGGTGGACAACGCCAGAAGAAGGAGGAAAGTCCTGCCGTTCCTGCCGCTACTTTGCGGGTTTTTCTGTTGCTTTTTCAGCCGCATACTTTTTGTTAAGCCCGGCTTGAATGACCTTGGTTATATCCAGTGCAGGGTCCGCGTGCATGACCGGGCCGCCGCTTTGGGTGCTCAGGATCATACCGTACCGGTAGTCGGCGTTGAACTCCTTGAGGAATTCGGTAATGTTGTAGTGGATCCTGTTGAGCATTACCTGCTCCTCTTCGGCCAGGTCGCGCAGCATGGTCTCGCGGCTCTGCATGAACGTCTGCTGCCTGCGTCCCAGCGATTCCTCCATTTCAGCCAGTTCGTAGCGGGTGGCCAGGCCCTTCTGGGCTTTCTCCTGGAAGGAGGCCACGTCGCGCTCCAGGGCGCGTCCCTTCGAGTTGAGTTCGTTCTGGACCTTGGTCGCTTTCTCCTCGTACTGGGTACGCAGGTCGAGGTAGAGGTTATAACCGCTGACCAGCGAGTCGAGGTCGAAATAGGCTATCTGGCTGCTTGCCTGGTAGGTTCCGGTCGAGTCGGCTGACCCGGCGGCTGCGTTTTTTCCGTTTTTGCAGCCCGTTGCAGCAAAAGCGAGCGCGAGGCAAGACAGTAGGAGCGTTTTTTTCATGATTCGGGTTTTCTTTGATTTCGTTGTAGCTGCAAAGATATACAAAATGATTAGATTTGTACAAAATTTATCAATTTGCCATGTACGAATACATCAACGGAACGATCGCCGAACTGACCCCCGCCTACGCCGTGGTGGATTGCGCCGGGGTCGGCTATTTCCTGAATATCTCCCTGCACACCTACGCCGCACTCGAAAACCTGCCCCAGGCCAGGCTCTACGTGCAATACATCGTGCGCGAGGACGCCCAGATCCTCTACGGCTTTTTCACCAAAGAGGAGCGCGAGATCTTCCGCCTTTTGACCAGCGTTTCGGGCGTGGGCGTCGCCACGGCGCGCATGGCCCTCTCGACCTACTCGCCCCAAGAGCTGATCCGGATCATCTCGACCGAGAACGACCTGCTGCTGAAGAACGTCAAGGGCATGGGCCTGAAGACAGCCCAGAAGATCATCGTCGAGCTGAAAGGCAAGATCACGGGCGCGGCCGCCTCGACCACGGTTGGCGTGACGGGCGGCATTCTGCCCGGCGCCCGCAGCGAGGTCGCCGGGGAGGCCCTCTCCGCCCTCTCGATGCTCGGCTTCCCGAAGGCGGCCTCGGAAAAGACCGTCGCCTCGATCCTCAAGGACAACCCCGCCGTCACGGTCGAGGAGTTGGTGCGGCTGTCGCTTAAAAAATTGTAGCGGCTATCCTTCCTCCCGGGCCACGAGCTTCATCTTCCAGTCGCCCGGTTTGTCGCGCCAGGTCCAGGGGGTCGCGATCCGGATCCAAACCTCTGTGGACGAAGGCCATTCCACACCGCAAATATCGGGATAAGGGGCGAATTCTTCCGTATTCCCGAAGTTCAGGTAGAGATAGCCCGTCGTTTCATCCCGCACGAAATACTCGAACGTCATTTCGCGGATCTCTTTCTCCCCTTTCGTTTCCCGGATCAGGCCGTACCAGGAAGCGGTCGCCCCTCGCTGCTCGCGAGGACGCGGGGTACCAGTTGGGCCTGATGGCCCACGTTGTACCGTGCCCCGCCCCGGCGTTTCCAACCCGCCTTGGCTCTGCCTTTAAACGTATTTCAGGAATTAGCCCTAAGCCTGCACGGGAATTCGTTGCACTCTTCCCTTGCAGTCCGATTCGATCACCTCTCCTTCCATCTTCCTCCCCTAACCGTAGGGGAGGAAGGGATATAAGGTGCTGCCGCGACCGCTCTGGATTCCGTTTCCGTGGCTGGAATAGTACCACTCTGGTAACACCTAACAGTTGGGCAGCAATAAGGGACGGATGGGCCGTGCAACAGCCTCAATAGGTCTCGGACTCGCGTCGGGCGCGGGCGCGCTGTGCGGAGAGTGCGGCAGATTTGGCGCATCGCCGGGTCTTTCAAACCGGAGCGTACTTATGTACGTGAGGATTTGGAAGCACGGGGATGTGTCAAAGATGCCGTGCTATACGCGCAGCAACCTCACAGGGGGTTGTCGGGGCCGGCTCACCGGCCCCGCGTGAATTTACGGTACTGAATGGGGGTCATCCCCGTCTTCTTGCGGAAGGCGGTGGAGAAGTAGTCCTGGTTGTCGAAGCCGAGCTGGAAGGCGATCTCCTTGATCGAGCGGTCGGTTGCCGAGAGCATCTCCTTGGAGGAGCCGATTTTCAGCTCCAGGATATACTGCGAGGGGGCGAAACCGGTGTACTCCTTAAAGGTCTTGCGGAAGAGCGAGTAGCTCATGTTGAGCTTCCGGGCGATCTGTTCGGGTTTGATGGAGGAGAGGTTCTCCTGGATGATGACCTTGGCGCGGCCGATGTGGCGTCCCGCGCCGGAGCTCTCGTAGGGCGAGTTCTTGTCCAGGGCGTAGGTCAGGCCCAGCAGGTGGTTGACGATCCCGGCCAGCAGTTGCTGGAAGCCGGCGCGCTGCTCCAGGGCGAAGCCCAGGGCCTGCTTGTAGAGCGAGACGATGCCTTCGTGGATGCCGGGGTGGAACATGGGCTTCTGGCGCGAGAAGAAGCCGGCGGTAACCCGGTTGTCGATGTTGATGCCTTTGAAGCCGATCCAGTACTCGTCCCAGCCGGTCTGCGGGTCGGGCATGTAGGTGTGCCACTCGCCGGGGAAGAGCAGGAACATGCTCCCCTCGCGCACGGGGATCTCCCCCGCGGACGAGCTTTTGAAGGTTCCCTGGCCGTGGGAGATGTAAAGCAGTTGGTACTCCTCGAGGATGCGCCCGTCCGAGGTGGAGAACAGGTAGCCCGAGGGGTGGTTGGCGGGGGGATAGGAGGTGCCCGGCTCGATGTGCTGGTAGCCCGCCGAGGAGACCGTCAGGCCCCATAAGAGGTCGAGCTCGCTCGCGACGAGGTATTTTACGTTGGCCTGGTGCATACGAGGGTAAAGGTAAAGAGTTTTTGAAAAAAATCAAAATTCAAAGTTTTATTGTCATTTTATTCATTGTGGATCATCAGGGAAAGGGTACTTTTGTTATATTTCGCAAAGATTGCGCTGTTTTAACCGCTAATCCGCTACTAAAACCGATACCATTTATGAAAACATCCTATTTCCTCGCCTTCGACCTCGGGGCGACCAGCGGGAGGACCATCCTGGGCACTATCCGGGACGGTAAGCTCGAAATGGAGGAGCTGACCCGCTTCCCGAATGTGATCATCCGCGTGCTGGGCCGCTACCACTGGGACATCTACGCCCTCTACGAGGCTTTGAAGGCCGGTTTGGCGGTCGCCGCCAAGCGCAACATAAAGATTGACGCCGTCGGGGTGGACACCTGGGGGGTCGATTTCGTCTTTGTGGGCAAGGACGGTTCGCTGATGGGGCTGCCCCGCGCGTACAGGGACCCCTACACGGACGACGCGATGGAGAAATACTTCCAGGTCGTCCCCAAGAAGGAGGTGTACGAGAAGACCGGCATCCAGTTCATGCAGTTCAACTCGCTCTTCCAGCTCTTCGCCCAGGCCAACGAGAAATCCGCCGCGCTGGAGGCCGCCGAGTGCCTGCTGTTCATTCCCGACGCGCTGACCTACCTGCTCTCGGGGCAGAAGGTTTGCGAGTACACCATCCTGTCGACCTCGCAGTTCCTCGACCCGAGGACGAAAATGGTGGACGAAAAGTTGTTGAAAGCCGCCGGCGTTAACCCCGGGATCATTCCTCCCGTGACCATGCCCGGCACCGTGGTGGGCCGCCTGTTGAAAGAGGTGGCCGAGGAGACCGGCATGGAGCAGGTCCCCGTGGTGGCCGTCGCAGGCCACGACACGGGCGCCGCCGTGGCCGCCGTACCCGCAACGGACGAGAAGTTCGCCTACCTCAGCTCGGGGACCTGGTCGCTGATGGGCATCGAGGTCAAGGAGCCGATCATCAACGAAAAGAGCTTCGGGATGAACTTCACCAACGAAGGCGGCGTGGACGGCACGACCCGTTTTTTGAAGAACATAACCGGCATGTGGCTGCTCGAGCAGTGCCGCAAGGAGTGGGAGAAAGAGGGCAAGAGCTACACCTATCCCCAGATCGTCGAGATGGCCCACCAGGCCACCCCGTTCGTGAGCATGGTCAACCCCGACGACCCGATGTTCGCCAACCCCGTAAGCATGCTGGGCGCGATCGAGAAGTTCTGCGAGCGCACCGGCCAGCCCGTCCCGGGCGACGACAAAGCCGTGGTAAGGTGCATCTTCGAGAGCCTCGCGCTCAGGTACAGGCAGGTGCTGGGCATGCTGCGCGAAGTGGCCCCCTTCCCCATCGAGAAGTTCCACGTGATCGGCGGCGGCGCGCAAAACAAGCTGTTGAACCAGTTCACCGCCGACTCGATCGGCATCCCCGTGGTAGCCGGCCCGAGCGAGGCGACCGCCATCGGCAACATCATGATGCAAGCCAAAGCGGTAGGCCTGGTCGAAAACCTGGCCCAGATGAGAGCCGTGATCCGCGACTCCGTATCCCCCGACATCTTTACCCCCTCCGGCGACAAAGCCTGGGACCAAGCCTTTGAAAAATTCCAGAAAATCCAATAACCTTAAAACTACATTTAAAGCCATGAAAGACGAATTTATCAAGAAATCTTACGAGATCGCCAAAGAGCGCTACGCTGAAATGGGCGTGGATGTGGAGGCCGCTCTCCAGAAACTCCAGAAAATCTCCATCTCCATGCATTGCTGGCAGGCTGACGACGTGACCGGGTTCGAAAACCTGGGCGGCGGCGCAGGCGGCGGCATCCAGGCCACGGGCAACTACCCCGGCAAGGCGCGCAACATCGACGAGTTGAGGGCCGACATCAAGGAGGTGAAGACCTACATCGGCGGTGACCACAGGTTGAACCTGCACGAGATCTACGGCGACTTCCAGGGCAAGGTCGTGGACCGCGACCAGGTGGGCCCCGAGCACTTCAAGAGCTGGATGGAGTGGGCGAAGGAAAACAACCTGAAGCTCGACTTCAACTCGACCTCGTTCGGCCACCCGAAGAGCGGCGATCTGACCCTGTCCAACCCCGACAAGGCGATCCGCGACTTCTGGATCGAGCACACCAAGCGTTGCCGCAAGATCTCCGAGGAGATGGGTAAATTCCAGGGCGACCCCTGCGTGATGAACCTCTGGATCCACGACGGATCGAAAGACCTGACCGTCAACAGGCTGCTCTACCGCCAGATCCTTGAAAAATCGTTGGACGAGATCTTCTCGACCGAGTACAAGAACATGAAGGATTGCATCGAGGCCAAACTCTTCGGCATCGCCTTGGAGAGCTACACGGTCGGTTCGTATGACTTCTACCTGGGCTACGGCGCCAAGAAGCAGAAGATCGTTACCCTCGACACGGGCCACTTCCACCTCTCGGAGAGCATCGCCGACAAGATCAGCTCGTTGCTGCTGTTCACCCCCGAGATCATGCTGCACGTCAGCCGTCCGATCCGTTGGGACTCCGACCACGTGACCATCCTCAACGACGACTTGCTGGATTTGAGCAAGGAGATCGTCCGCGCGGACGCCCTCGACAGGGTCAACATCGGCCTGGACTACTTCGACGCATCGATCAACCGCATCGGCGCCTACGTCATCGGAATCCGCGCCACCCAGAAAGCGTTCCTGCAAGCCCTGCTCGAGCCGATCAAAGAGCTGCGCAAACTGGAAGGCGAAGGCAAGTACTTCGAGCGCCTGGCGCTGTTGGAAGAGGCCAAGGGGATGCCCTGGAATGCCGTTTGGGACTACTTCTGCGCGAAGAACAACGTACCCGTAGGTGCCGAGTTCATCCCGCAAATCCAAAAATACGAGCGCGACGTAACCTCCAAAAGGTAACCCATGGAAGCCATCTACGGATTACTGATCATCGCGGTCGGCAGCTTCTTCCAATCGAGCTCCTACGTCCCCATCCGCAAGGTAAAGGAGTGGAGCTGGGAGAGCTTCTGGCTGACCCAGGGGGTATTTGCCTGGCTCGTCTTCCCGTTGATCGGCGCGGTCGCCTTCCTGCCGGAAGGGATTTCGTTGGGCAGCCTGTTCGCCCTGAAAGGGTTCGGAGGCGCTTTCCTGTTCGGTGCCCTGTGGGGCATCGGCGGCTTGACCTTCGGGTTGAGCATGCGTTACCTGGGCGTGGCCCTGGGGCAGAGCATCGCCCTGGGTACCTGCTCGGCGTTCGGCACGATCATCCCGGCCTTGATGAAGGGCCAGGACTTGCTGCACGGCGAAGGTTTGATCCTGCTGTTGGGCGTGTGCATCGCCATCGCGGGCATCGCCATCATCGGTTACGCCGGTTCGCTGCGCTCGAAGAACATGACCGAGGAGCAGAAGCGCGAGGCCATCAAGGACTTCGCCCTGACCAAGGGTCTGTTGGTCGCTTTGCTGGCCGGCGTGATGAGCGCCTGCTTCGCGCTGGGCCTCGAGTCGGGCGCACCCATCAAGGAGTACCTGCTCACTGCGGGCGCGAGCCCCATGTTCGCCGGTATGCCCGTCGTGTTCATGGTCACTTTGGGCGGCGCCGCCACTAACATCGTTTACTGCCTGTTCCAGAACATCAGGAACAAGAGCGCGGGCGACTACCTGAAAGGCGGCGTTCTGCTCAACAACCTGTTGTTCTGCGCCTTGGCGGGCGGCTTGTGGTACTCGCAGTTCTTCGGACTGGAGATCGCCAAGAGTTTTATGACCGGCGCGCCGGTGCTGTTGGCCTTCTCGTGGAGTATCCTGATGGCCTTGAACATCGCCTGCTCCAACATCTGGGGGATCATCCTCAAGGAGTGGAAGGGCAGCAGCAAGACGACTATGCTGGTGTTGATCGCCGGTCTGGCCGTGCTGATCTTCTCGGTATTCTTCGTACAGTTGTTCGGTTAACCCCGGACGATAGTTTTGAAGGCCGCCCCGATCGATCGGGGCGGCTTTTTGTTTATCCCCACGGGTTTGGAATGAAACTTGCACCTGACGGCGAAAACGTTTCTATGAAAAAGTGTTTGTTTCTTTTGGCGGGGATCGCGGCCATCGCTTGCCAGCAGCTTCCCGATATGACCGAGCTGAGCCAGCAGTATGTGGTCTGGACCGACCACGACAAGACGGTCGACTTCTCCGTGCGGGGATCGCTGTGCGTTCCCGACAGCATCCTGATCGTGGGTGCGGGGCAGTTGACCGAGTACTGGAAGGACGACGACGCCAAATCGATCATCGATATCTACAAGACCACGCTCAGCCAGCGGGGCTATACCCTGGAACAGAACAAGAGCCTGGCGGACAGGGGAATCCAGTTGACCTACTTCCAGAGTTCGGTGTACATGGAGAGCTATCCCATGTACTGGGACCCCGCCTACTGGGCCGGCTCGCAATACATCTACCCGAGCGAGTACGTGGCCGAGGTCACGGTCGGCTCACTGACCGCCGAAATGGTCGATTTGACGGCTTCGGGGAGCTCGCTGCCCGTGCTCTGGAACGCCGTGATGACCGGGGAGGTTACCGGCGACGACAGCACCGACCTGCAAAGGCTGCAAACCGCCGCCGACCAATCGCTCGACCAATCGCCTTACCTGTAAGCCATGAAAAAGCTACTTTTTACCCTCGTATTTTGCGGCTTTTTTGCCGCCGCCGGCGCCCAGACCCTCATGCCGAGGGGCTTTTTTCACATCGACTGGCAGGGGCAGATGATCTTCGACAACAACTTCGCCGACAAAGCCTCGGGATGGGGCGTCAACTTCGAGGCGGGGTATTACGCCTCGGGACACTGGGGGCTGGGGGCCTTTATCTGCTACCAGACCCACAACGAGTACTTCCCCCGCCAGACCATCAACCTGCCCGAGGGTCCGCAAATGACCACCGACCAGCAGCACAGCCTCTACCAGGTGCCCTTCGGCATAACGGGGCGTTACCGCTTCGGCAAGGAGAAGGAGACCTTCGAGCCCTACCTCTCGATGAAGGCGGGGCCCTCGATGGTTAGGTTCGTCTCCTACTACTCGACCTTCGACAGCTCGGACCGCACCTGGGGGTTCTACCTCTCGCCGGAGCTGGGGATGACCGTTTACCCGACTTCGGACCACCTGTTCGGGATTCACCTCAGCGTTTACTACAGCTATGCGACCAACAACACCGACCTGATGGGGTATAATGTCAGCTCGGTCTCCAACATGGGGCTCAGGGTGGGGATCGCGTTTTAGCGGGAAACTTTATACAGAATTAAAATAAACCGGACATCCTCTTGACAAAGGGGGGTCCGGTTTTATATATTTGCAGAAGTCGGAAGATGTATATGTTTTTCGGCATTATCGAATAAACTATTAACCCAACTTACCATGAACTCATCCCAGTCGATCCGAAAGCTGGACGACCGCGCAATGCCCTGCGTGGCCCTGCTCAAAACCCAAAGCCTGGACATCATGCGCCAGGCACACCAAAGCCTCGGCCTGCTGGCCAAGGAGAGGGCGCAATTCAAAATGTCGAACGATACTGTCAACTCCATCTCCAGGGAGTTGGGGGAACTGATCAAGGTATTGGAGACCCGTTAAGAGTTTGTCTAAATTTTCGAACGAAATGATTTTTGGTTTTCGCCAGACGATTTTTGCGCCCGCCGAGCAAGGCATAGCGGCTCCTATGACGCGGGAGGAGGGGGTAAAAAACGGCGGCGGAAAGCGGAAAGCATGAAGTTTGAAATTTTAGACAGACTCTAAAGGTTATCGACAGCTTATAGAGGCTTTTTGCACAGCTTACCCATAACTTACTAACCCAAATGAAGAGCACAATGTTAATTGATGCGCTGTCTTCGGCAGCGCGCAGGGCCGGATACGCGCCCTATTCGGGGCCTTTGGCCGCCCTGCCCAAGAGTGTCAAGGCCTTTCCGGCCATGTGGATCGAGCCCCCGAAACTGGCCGCGGTCGAGGGCCGCAAGCGCGGACGGCTGACCTACAAGGTCGATTTCCACCTGCTGGCCCTGCCCGCCGGAAAAACACCGGACCAGACCCGGAAGATCCGCCAACAGATCGACGCCGACGCGTTGTCGATCTGCCTGGAGTTGCCCGACCACAGCGAAATCATCCTGGTACGCGGCGTAAAGGCGGTACCCGCCCCGGGCAGTCTGACCCTTTCGGCCGATCTCTCCGCAGCCGTCTCGATGGAGGCCGTTATCCCCTTTTGCCTAAACCAGTAAAACGCTTGCCATGACCATAGCCAACCAACCCAAAGAGTACCATCCCGCCCTAAGCGGGACGATTTACCGGATCACAAAGGCCGATCCGGACGCGATCACACGCGTGGAGATCCATGCGGGCAGCGGTGTCCCCGCCGTCAAACGGATGAGCGGGATGGAGGAGTTTACCGTCGACGCCTCGCCCGTGATCCTTCCCAACTTCTGTGTCGCACCCCTGCTCGAGCCTGTTACAGGGCTGTACAGGGCATCCCGGACCGTCTCTGTGCGCGTTGTGGCCGGGGACAGAACGGCCCTGCCTGTGGAATGCTTGTGGGGCATCCGGCCGGGTGTCGAGTGGCGCGCCTTGACCGATGCGCCCGAAATGCAGATCCTCAACCCGGGCGAGATCGACGAGATCGCCGTGATCGTCTCGGGGGAACTCGGGATCAGGCTCTTTTTCGAGGGCGCCGACCCCTTCTCCATCGAGGCCGAAAGCCTGTCGACGCAGGATATTGTCGTGGTGGTCGTTAACCGCAACGACCTGGAAAGCCGGATTTTGGCCGCCGGGAAGAATCCGGGGGATTACACCTCTGTCAGAATCGCCCTGGACCTGGACGGCGCTCCTGTCCTCTCGCGCACTTACCAGTTGCCCCCTTTGCCCACACAGGGCGTCCGCACGGCGTGGGTCAACCCCTACGGGATGGTCGACCACTATACCTTTCCCGTTTTATTGAGCGAGTCGGTAACCGCCGGGAATAAAACCGTGCTGGCCCTTGCGTCTGCATTCGAACCTGCCGCCCGTATGCGCCAACTGGCCTATATGGCCGCCTCGCCCAAAGTGTGGCTGATCGAGGGGGAGAATGCTGTGGAGGTCGGGTGCAGCGCCGGCTTACCGGTCGTCGTGCGCAGCGGCGAGCTTTCCCGGATGGAAATTACCCTTACCGAGGCGTAGCATGGAGATCTTTCTGGACAACCGACCCTTGGAGTGGGACGAAAAAAGCCTCCCTGAACTCTCCTTCGACGCCCCCACGTCCGGCCTTTTGCAGAAGAGTGCGAAAAAAGGCCGGATCGCCCTCACGCTCCCCGCCACGGCGCAGAACAGGCAGGCGATCGGCTTTACCGACCAGGTCAACGCCGAGGCGCTCTTCAACCAGTCGCCCCACCGCATGGAGCTCTTCTTCCGGGGCTTCCTGCTGGCCGCCGGGCGGGGATTTTTAAAAGCCTGCGTATCGGCGCCTGAGGCCTCGCCTCAGGAGGATTCCCGGTTCGAATTCCTGATCGACCCCTCTGCTTCGGACTGGGTGGGGGTCTTATCCTCGCGCACGCTCAGGCAGGCGGGGGTCGATTACAATCTGACCCTTACGTCCAAGGCGCTGTCGGACAGTTGGAAGGAGGCTTCCGCCGCCGTGCGCTTCCTGCCCGTGGCCCGGCAATCCTCCATGATCTCGGGGCAGACCACCGGGAGCGTGGTCCGGGTGCTGACCTACGCCGACTACCACCCCTTCGTCCATTGCGGCAAGCTGCTCAAGGCCGTCTTCAAGGATGCGGGATACAGCGTGCGCTCGGCCTTTGTCGACTCGCCCTGGTTCGATACGCTCTACATGAGCGGCAACTACTCCTCCGTGGACACCGACGCGCAAAAGAGCCAGATGGACTTCCGGGCCGGGCGGGCTGAGGACAAATCCACCACGGCCGACTACCTGGGCTTTGTGGTCGCCGACCCCGGCCAGGCGTACAGCTCGGTGGGCAACCTGGTCGAGACGGCCGTCGCGACCGCCAGCCAGAACGACCTGTTCAACACAAACGGCTGTTTTGCGTTGCGGTCGGGCAGGGCGGCCTTTGTGCCGACCCGCGAGATCGACGTGGCCTTCGAGTACAAGCTCCACTACCGCACGGCCTACACCATGCTCAGCCGCGAGGAGCTGTCGGGGTTCAACAGGATCTCGCTCGACGGGGTAACCACCCACACCTTCAAGATCCCCAACCGCAACCCCGATATGCGCCAGGGAGGATACAACTCCGGGACGCAATACCGGATCGTGGTCTTCAACCACGTGTCGGGCAGGAGTTACCAACTGCGCCACGATGTGATTACCAACCCCGCGGCCGATCCCGACAACCTCAAGCCGGGGGATGCGACGGAGACCGTCGTGGCCAACTTTTCGGCGAGGACGGCCCTGGTTACCCCCACCGCGTCGGGGACGCAGCGGGTCGCCAACCCCAGGCTCTACTACAACCCGGGAACGGGACTGGTCCCCTACACGGGCGACTGGGCGGTCTATTACGGCTACGTCGCCGAGACGGGAACCACCGACGTGGAGGTTACCCTGCAAAGCCAGCCGGTCAGCGTATCGCCCGCCTCGCCCTACTATTTCGACAGGTTGAGCTTCGGGGGCGCGCCCTCCGGGACCGCCTTCACGCTGAGCAAGAATTGCCGTTTGAGGCCCCTGTTCGGCTCCACGCCGGGCGAGGGGACCAAGCTGACCTTCCCGGACGTGATGGTGGACAGCTCCCGGCAGATCGACTTTGTGAACGCCTTGGTGCAGATGTTCAACCTGCGTATAGCCGTCGATGAGCTGTCGCGCGAGGCGGTCATCGAGCCTGCCGACAGCCTCTCTGGCAGCCGCATCTTCGACTGGAGCGGGAAGATCGACCGCAAAAAGCCCGTCGTGGTAGCCGAAGCGGGCAGCGAATTGCCTGCCTCGTTTACCCTGCGTTACAAAACCGGGGATCTGACCAGCGAGGAGTGGAATGCCGCCAACGGGGAGGTGTTGGGCCGCAAAACCCTCCGCGTGGAGAACCTGATGGCCGACCAGAGCGCCGAAACGCAGGCCAACCCCCTGTTCGTTACCACGGTCAATGCCCGCAACCTCTATCCCGACGCCGTGCGCGCCTCGCTGATGCAGGTCCGCACAAAGGCCGGGGAGCTTGACCCGGGGGTGGTCCGGTTCCCGCCCCGGATCGTGCGTTACCTCGGCCTGGCCTCCCTCCCCTCGGGGCAGCTGTGGGGCTGGCCGACCAACGGGACCGCCTACCCCCTGGCCGCCTTCCATTTGCCGCCCGAGAGCGCGCACGCGCTCGATTCGGGGGATCTGCTCTGTGATGATACGCAAAGCTCGATCACCCGCGGGTCGACGCTCTGTTTCGAGGACCGCGACAACCTGCCCGGTTTGCACAGGCTCTACGCCGCAACGATCGGCAGGGCCAACCGCGCGCGCAGGATCTCGCTCTATGTGGACCTCTCCCCTGCCGATATCGAGGCCCTGGGGCAGCCCACGGAGGATACGGCCAACTTTTCGGCGCTCTATAGGCTGGAGATCGGCCCGGAGCCGGTACTCTGCCGCCTGGAAAGGGTCACGGGGTACAAACCCGACGGAAAATCAACGCTTTGCACATTCATTACCGACTAAAAACCAGGCCATGATGACGTTGTATGAAAAAGAGTTCGTGCAGCAATTTTGCGAGCACTACCCCGAAATGGCCGCAGGCCAGGTAATCGAAAAGCTGATCGAGATCGGGGTGGTCGATTTTACCCGGTGCAAGGTCTTGGCCATCAGGTCGTTTATCGACAGGGAGGTCAAGCGCGGGACGGGGAAGATCGACGCGCTTTGGATGGCGGCCGAGCGGTTCGCGTGTTCTTATGAGTATGCCCGCAAGTGCGCTTATTACTACCGGGATGTGAATATGCGGTAGGGGGATAGTAAAAAGGTGAGGAATTTTCCTCACCTTTTTTGTTATGCTTTTACCCGGGGTTTGATGTCCCTGATCCTTAGCTGGGGGGTTACCGTTCCCCGGTAGTGGTTCTCGACCAGGGTGTAGCAGACGTCCACAGGGTGGCCGCCGCGGACCCACAGGTAGTGGTGGGGCTGCCCGAAGGCGATCGCGCCGATCGAGGTGTAGGGGCGCTCGCTCTGCATCAAATCCATCTTTAGGTGCTCCTGCTCGGCGCCGACCAGCTTGGCGTCGCCCCGGTTGCTCACGTTGTAGGAGGCGAACACGGGGGCGTTGTTGCCCGGGCCGAAGGGTTGGAACCGCAGCAAGGCCTCGCGGAAGTGGGGCGTGATCTCGCTGAAGAGCAAGGGGGCGTCGATCTCGACCTGGGGAACCAGGATCTCGGGGTCGATGTGGGCGTCGACGTAGGCGTGGAACCGTTTGGTAAACTCCTCCACGCGCTCGGGCTGCATGGTCAGGCCCGCCGCGTACATGTGCCCGCCGAAGTTTTCCAGCAAATCGGCGCACGACTCGATGGCCTGGTAGAGGTCGAAGCCCGGGACGCTGCGCGCGGAGCCCGTTACCAGGCCGTTGCTCATGGTAAGCACCACCGTGGGCTTGTAGTAGGTCTCGATCAGCCTCGAGGCCACGATGCCCACCACGCCCTTCATCCAGTTGGGGTTGTAGACCACCGTGCTCTTGAGTTTCTTCAGCTCGGGGTTGTTCTCGATGTAGTCGTGGGCCTCCTGGGTGATCGAGCGGTCGACGCTCTTGCGGTCCTGGTTGAAGTTGTCGATCAGAAAGCCGAAGCCCTCGGCCGTCTCCTCGTCCCTCTCGACCAGCAGGTTGACCGCCGAGTGGCCCCCCGAGCGGGCAGCGTTCTCGTCGGTCGGGTCGACCGCCATGCGGCCCGCCGCGTTGATCCGCGGGCCGATCTTGAAGACGATGTCGTCGATGGTAACCGTGTGGCCCTCCAGGCCGCATATCTTGATGATCGAGTAGAGGCCCTTGTTGGGCTTTTCGTTCAGCCGCCGCAGGCCGTACAGGGCCATGATGCGGTTCTCGCCCACCAGCGGCACGATGTCCGAGGCGATGCTTACCACCACCAGGTCCAATAGCCGCTCGGCCTCCGAGAAGGGCAGGCCGTGCTTACGGCAGTAGCCCTGCACCATCTTGAAACCGACCCCGCAGCCCGAAAGCTCGGGGAAGGGGTAGTTGCAATCGGGGCGCTTGGGGTCGAGCACGGCGACCGCCGACGGGATCTTGTCGCCCGGCAGGTGGTGGTCGCAGATAATGAAGTCGATCCCCAGTTTGGCCGCGTACTCCACCTTCTCGACCGCCTTGATGCCGCAGTCCAGGGTAATGATCAGCGTTACGCCGCGCTCATGGGCATAGTCGATGCCCTTGACCGAGATGCCGTAGCCCTCGGTGTAGCGGTCGGGAATGTAAAACAACAGCTCCCGGTGTCCCAGGCGCCGGAGAAAGGAGTAGACAAGGGCTACCGCAGTGGTTCCGTCGACGTCGTAATCGCCGTAGACCATGATCTTCTCGCCGTTCTCGACGGCTTTTCCGATCCGGTCCACCGCACGGTCCATGTCCTGCATGAGGAAAGGATCGTGGAGATCGTCCAGTCTTGGGTTGAAGAATCTTTCTGCATCGCTCGTTGTTTCTACGCCTCTCTGAATCAAAAGGTTTGCCAGTACGGGGGCGATCCCCAGCCTTTCAGCCAAGTCGGCCGTCCGGGCCGGATCGCTCTGAGGTCTGACAACCCATCTCTTTTCGATAGGCATGATCGTTCTGTATTATTTTAATATTCATATTCTTCTCCAAGCGGGCCAGCAGCTTCTGCCTGACCTCCTCCATATCGGGCTTAAAGCCCAGTTCGGCCTCCATCGACGTCGCGCTGCGGTCGGTAAAACCGCACGGGTTGATGTATCCGAAAAAGCGGTTGTCCGTGCACACGTTCAGCGCAAAGCCGTGCATGGTCACGTACCGCGAACTGCGGACCCCGATCGCGCAGACCTTGCGCGCGGGCCCCTCCGCCATCCAGACCCCGGTGGCTCCCTCCATCCGGCGGGTTTTTAGACCGTACTCCTGCATCACGTCCATCACGCTCTGCTCCATCCCCTCGATGTACTCCCTAAGGCCCTGGCCGGTCAGTTCCAGGTCCAGGATCGGGTAACCCACGATCTGGCCGGGGCCGTGGTAGGTAATGTCGCCGCCCCGGTCGGTCCGGTAAAAGGCGGCGCCTATGTTCTTTAAGAACGCTTCGTCGACGAGCATATTGCCCGGTTTGCCGCTCTTGCCCAGCGTGTAGACGTGGGGGTGGCTGCAAAAGAGCACCACGCGGGGGTGGTCGCCCTGGCCGGGACGCGGGCCCTTCCCGTCCCATACCTTCTCGCCCTGGCGCTTGGCCTCGACCAACGGGTCGAAGTAGCTGCGCTGGATGGCGGTGCACTTTTCGTACTCCACCTCGCCCAGGTTGATGTATAGGACTTTATCGCTCATTTGTTGATCGCTTTGAGGGCCTCGTCGGCCATGTAGGAGGAGCGCACCAAGGGGCCGCTCGCCACGTAGTCGAAACCCCTGGCGCGGGCCTCGCCGCCCAGGCGGTCGAACTCCCCGGGGGTAATGTATTCGGCTATGGGAATGTGTTTTACGCTCGGGCGCAGGTATTGGCCCAGCGTGACGATGCTGCACCCCGCCGCACGCAGGTCGTCCAGCGTTTCGAGGATCTCGTCCCGGGTTTCGCCCATGCCCAGCATGATGCCGCTCTTGGCGCGGAAACCCGCCGAGGCGATCATTTTCAGGACCTCGAGGCTCGTGCCGTACTTCGCGCGGCTGCGCACCGTGGGGGTCAGGCGGCGGACGGTCTCGACGTTGTGGCCCACGATGTCGGGACTGGAACTCAATATAATGTCCAGCAGCTCTTTGCGGGCATCCATGTCGGGGATCAGCACCTCGATCGTCGTACCGGGATTGTGTTGCCGGATGGCGTTAACCGTAGCGGCCCAATGCGCGGCCCCGCCGTCGGGGAGGTCGTCCCGGGTAACGGACGTGACCACGGCGTGCTTCAATCCCATGGCGTGGATTGAACGGGCGACCCTTTCGGGCTCGTCCCTGTCCAAAGGCAGAGGTTTTCCGGTCTTGGTGGCGCAAAACCTGCAACTCCGGGTGCAGATATCACCCATAATCATCAGCGTTGCGCGCCTGTGGCTCCAGCACTCCGCCCGGTTGGGGCAGAGTCCACTGCTGCAAATGGTCGCCAGAGCGTTTTTCCTAACTAATTGCGCCACAGAGGAGAACTCTTCTCCTCCTTGCAGCGCGGTCTTCAGCCAATCCGGTTTTCTTTCCCTTGATACCTTGTCATAGACATCAGGCATTTGAAAGTTCGATTATTTTCCAATTGGCACAAAGATACAATAAAATAATAAAGGATACTACCCGAAAATTATTTTTTATCAAATGCCTTGCGGGAAAGTTTCATGGCGCAGAAGTCCGGCCCGCACATGGTGCAATAATCACTTTCCTGCCCCCCTTTCGATTCGCGGTGGATTTGGTAGGCGCGCTCGGGGTCGAGGGCGAGGTTGAACTGGTCGGCCCAGCGGAACTCGTAGCGCGCTTTGCTCATGGCCAGGTCGCGCGCGATCGCGTAGGGGTTGCCCCGGGCGATGTCGGCGGCGTGGGCGGCGATGCGGAAGGTTACAACGCCCTCCCGCACGTCGTCGCGGTCGGGCAAGGCCAGGTGCTCCTTGCAGGTCACGTAGCAGAGCATGGAGGCCCCCGCCGCGGCGATCATCACGCCCCCGATGGCGGCGGTGATGTGGTCGTAGCCCGCTCCCACGTCGGTTACCAACGGGCCCAGCGTGTAGAAGGGGGCGCCGTGGCACAGCAGTTCCTCCTTTTCCATGTTCTCGGCGATCTTGTCGGCCGGGATGTGGCCCGGGCCCTCGATGATGACCTGCACGTCGCGCTCGCGGGCCCTTAGGGTCAGCTCGCCCAGCACCTTGAGCTCGCCGAACTGGGCGGGGTCGTTGGCGTCGGCCGTCGAGCCGGGGCGCAGGCCGTCGCCCAGCGAGAAGGCGCAATCGTAGCTCGCCAAAATGTCGCACAGCTCGTCGAAATGGGTGTAGAGGAAGTTCTCCCGGTTATGGACGGCCATCCAGCCGGCCAGGATCGCCCCGCCGCGCGAGACGATGCCGGTAACTCTTTTGGCCGCCATCGAGGCGACCTGGCGGGTAACCCCGGCGTGGACGGTAACGTAGTCGACGCCCTGGGCGAGTTGCTGCAAAAGGGCCTCGCGGTAGATCTCCCAGGTCAGGTTCTCGACCTTGCCGCCCGCCATCTCCAGGGCCTGGTAGATGGGGACCGTGCCCACCGGGACGGGCATGTTGCGGATGATTTGGGCGCGGGTGGCCGATATATCGCCCGCCGTGGAGAGGTCCATTACCGTATCGGAGCCCCAACGGACGGCCCAGAGGGCTTTCTCGAGCTCCTTCTCGGGGTCGCTCTTGCCGGGCGACGCGCCGATGTTGGCGTTGATCTTGACTTTGTAGTGCTTGCCCAGGACCATCGGCTCGGCCTGGGGGTGGCAGCGGTTGGCGGGCAGGGCGGCCCGGCCCGCGGCGATGTCCGCCATCACGGTCTGGGGGGTGGGAAGGCCCGGTTTTTTCAGGGGGTTCTCCCGCAGCGCGGCGTACTCCATCTCGGGGGTAACGATCCCCCGGCGCGCGTACCAGAGTTGGGTGTGGAACTCTTCTCCGGGCTTGCGCCAGCCATCGCGCAGGGCGGGAAGGCCCTGTCCGGGGTCGTGGCGGTATGCGGGGTCGGAGTAGGGTCCCGAGCAGTCGTAGCTCAAAACGCTCTCGCCGTTGGAAAGGGCGATGCGCTGCATGGCCACGCGGATGGGGTGCAGGGAGCCTTCAACGAAGTGCTTTTCGTAGGCGGGACGGGTAAAATCAAAGGTTTCCATGGTCGTTCAAATCATACAATACGGAGACGACCAGGCCTTTTTCCCTACGACGGCATTACCCGACAGGTTCGATGGGTGTGATCTCAGGGACGCGTTTTGCCGGCGGCCCACCCCGTGTTAAGGCTGCGAAGATACGAAAAATCAGGCGGAATCCAAGCGGCTCCGGGATTACTCCGCGGGTTGCCAGGGATGCGTAAACCAGAAAGTGGAGCCTTTGCCCACCTCGGACTCGACGCCGATCCGTCCGCCCATCCTTTCGACCAGGCTCTGGCAGATCGAGAGGCCCAGGCCCGTTCCCTGGGCGAAGGCGTCCAGTTTGACGAAGCGGTGGAAGATCTCTTTCTGTTTCTCCTCCGAGATGCCGATGCCGGTATCTTTGACGGTAAATTTGAGCGATCCGTCTTCGGTCGCCTCGTAGCCCAGGGTGATCTTGCCGCTGCGGGTAAACTTCATGGCGTTGGTCATAAAGTTGGCCAACACCTGGGTGATGCGGTTCTTGTCCCCTTCGATCATGATCTCGGGCAGGTTTTCGTCGAACACCAGTTCGATCTGCTCGGGCACCCGGAGCGAAAAACCCTGGACAAGCTCGCGGCAAAGCCGCCTTACATCCACCATGCCGGGGGTGAACTCCATCGTCCCCGCCTCGATCTTCGAGATGTCGAGGATGTCGGAGATCAGTTGCAGCAACAGGTCGTTGTTTTCCTGCACCATGGTAGTATATTGGCGCTTTTCCTCCGGCGAGTCGGTCTCGGCCAGCAGCGTGGAGAAGCCCACGATGGCGTTCAACGGGGTGCGGATCTCGTGGCTCATGTTGGCCAGGAAAGCCGATTTGAGCCTGTCGGACTCCTCGGCCTTCTCCTTGGCGTGGATCAGTTCCAGCTCCTGCTCTTTGCGCTGCGTGATGTCGGTGGCAAGCTCCATGATCGCCCACTTGCCGTCGATCCATTGGAGGGCCGTGCTCTGGATGGTGTACCAGCGTTGGGTAAGCGGGTTGTAGTCCTCCCAGAAGCGAACGCCTGTGGGACGGTGGTTCTCGTCCAGCAGGTCCGGTTTGGGGCAGTGTTTGCACAGGCCGTCCAGCCCTGCGTTGAGCATCTTCCAACACTCCGTGTTTCGCCAGTCGCGTCCGGCCGCCTCGGTGAAGGGCTTGTTGCCGAAGATCATCTTCATCGATTCGTAATCGGTCACGAAGATGTTGGCGTTGATGTTGTCCAACACCTTCTGCATGGTTTGCTGCGAACGTTGCAACGTCTCCTCGACCTGCCAGCGCTTGGTGGCGGTGGAGACGATCTGCGAGATCTGGCTCATCAGCTCCACGTCCTTTTCGTCCCACTGCTTGTCCCAGCAGAAGTTGAAGGAGAGGAAACCGAAGTTGATGCCGCGCTGCGAGAGCGGGAAGACGGCGATCGACTTGACCTTCTGCCAAGACAGGATCTCCACGATCGAGGGGTGGAGCGCCTGGATGTCGGACGTGCAAATGTAATTGCCGTCCTCGAGCATATCGAACCAGGGTTTCCCCGCCTCGAGGGTCAGACTGCGCAGGTACTCGATGGCCGAATCGATGCCCTGGTTGCACCATTCGTAGGTGCAGCCGTAGGTTACCCCGTCGGGGTGGTTCTCCCATACCGACAGGCGGTCGACCCCGGTGTAAGGGCCGATCTCGGCCAGGGCCTTGTTCATGGCCGTGGGTATGTCCTCTTCCAACTGCAGGATTTGCAGCACCTTGATGAACAGCGCCTGGCGGCGGGTGGTCGCCTCAAGTTCCTGCTGGCTGGCGATCAGGTCTTTGGATTTCTCCTCGACCATCTGCTCGAGTTGCGTGCGGTACTGCTCCGGCTCGATGTCGGTCAATTTGCATTCGGGGGAGGAAGACATCATATCGTATTGGGTAGAGGGTGATTCTGTATAGGAACGGAAGACAAAGGTAAATTATTTTTTGTATTTTTCTGCTTTTCGCAGGGCCAGCAGGATTTTAGATCCTTTGTTGGACAATCCGGGGCTCGCGCCCGGCATTTGGGCGCGCACGGTGGCTTCCAACTCCTCGCCGACCCAGGGGATCGACGGGGCCAGGGACATCAGGATGTCCATGGCGCGCGCTTTGACTGCGACCTTCATTTTGGGGTCGATCAACAGATCGAAACACTTTTCGGCGATGGGTCCCGCGCTTTGCGGCGCGAGGACGGTCCCTCGGCGGAGCATACCCCACAGGATGTTGACGCAGTGGCGCATGGCGCTGGGGTTGGTGGCATGGATGAACGTGTCGAGGAACTGGCCGGTGTGGGGCGCAAAGGATCCGGGGTCGAGGAAAAAAGCGTGCTCCAGCCCCCAGAAGATGCGGAAAGCCACCCTCGGGTCGGGGTCCCAGGCCATCTCCAGGGCCTGGGTGTGCCACCCCTCGGCGACGATCCGCCTGCCGACCTCCTGCTTCATTTCGGAATAGAGGGCTTTGTTGAATACCAGCGCGCGGAGGCGTTGGGCGGCGGGGAGGGTGTCGGGGCGGGGCTCGGGCATGGAAAGGTCTCTTTTGTTGCAAAAATATACATAATACCAGGAAAAATACTATCTTTGCCCGACCCACTCCCTCCCCCAGGCGGATGAAAAGAAGCGAACTGTTCAAAACACTCTCCGCGCCGCTCATGCTGCGTTACGATCCCAGGGAAGCCTACTCGGCGGCATACGTGCTGGCCAGGGGGCTGTTCGGCCTGGAGCGCATCGACTTTCTGATCGAGCCTGACCGGGAGGTCGACACCTCGCAGGTCGATCTTGACCGCGTGGTCAGGGAGTTGTCCTGGTGGCGGCCCGTGCAGTACATCGTGGGCAGCGTGGAGTTCTGCGGCTTTCCCTTCCATGTGCGCGAAGGGGTTTTGATCCCCCGGCCCGAAACCGAAGAGCTGGTCATGTGGATCGCGAACGATCCCGGGATCAAAGAGACCGCGCCCGACATCCTCGATTGCGGGACGGGCAGCGGCTGCATCGCCGTTTCGCTCGCCAAATTGCTGCCGGGAAGCCGGGTCGGCGCCATCGACATCTCGGACGACGCCCTGAAGATCGCGCAGGAGAACGCCGATTTGAACCAGGCGGAGGTTAATTTATCCAAGCTCGATATGCTGGCCGCGCCGGACGAGTGGCGGAGCGCGCTGCCCGATGGCAGTTTCGATATCATCGTCTCGAATCCCCCCTACGTGCCCATTGCGGACAAGGAGACGATCTGCTTCAACGTGATCGAGTACGAGCCGATGATGGCCATATTCACCCCGCAGGCCGACAAGATACTCTACTACCGCGCCCTTGCGGTCCACGCCAAACGACTGCTCAGGCCCGGCGGAAGGCTCTACTTCGAGATCTACGAGACGATGGGCAAAAAGATTACCGAACTGTTGGTGTCCGAAGGCTTTACCGATGTCGAAGTGCGCGAGGACCTCAGCGGAAAACCGCGAATGATCCGATGCCGGGCATAGCCAAAACCCCCGAAAAAGCCCTGGATTCGCTCCGGAAACTGTGCGCCAAAGCCGAACGCAGCACAGGCGACGCACGCAGGCTGTTGTACAGGTGGAGCGTGGAGCCTTCTTCCCACGAAAAGATCATCCTTCAACTCCAAAAGGAGCGTTTTCTGGACGACAGCCGCTATGCCGCGGCGTTCGTTCGCGAAAAGCTCGCGTTCGGGGGGTGGGGCCTGCGCAAGATCGCGGCCGGGTTGCGCGCCAAGGGAGTTTCGCAGGCGGTGGCCGACGCGGCGCTCAAAGAGGCGTCCGGGGAGGGAGCACCGGATATGGGGGAGCGGCTCAGGGCGATCCTGGAGCGGAAAAAACCGACGGTAAAAGGCAACAGCGAGTGGGAGGTCAAGCAGAAGCTGGCCCGTTACGCCGTCTCGCTGGGATACGATTACGATACGATCAACGACATTTTAGATACGTTATGAGGAGATATTACTTTTTGATCATTTTATCCGTTCTGCCCGCCTGGGTTTTGGGCCAGAGGAATACGCAGGCCCCCGCCCCCCTGCCGCGCATCTGGGAGGGGTATTACACCCCGCCGATGGAGCTGCCGCCCGTGATGGCGGGCAACCTGGGCGAGTTCAGGTCGGCCCACTTCCATTCGGGCATCGACCTGAAGACCAACTCGGTCGAGGGATACAAGGTAATGGCGGTCGCCGACGGTTACATCTCGCGCATGGTGATCAACCCCTCGGGGTACGGACGGGCGCTCTACATGGTCCACCCCAACGGGACGACCTCGGTCTACGCCCACTTGCAGGCCTTCACGCCCGAGTTGGAGAGATACGCCGCCACGGTGCGCTACCAGAAGCGGAGCAACACCCTGGACGCGGACCTGCCCGCAGGCCGGTTCGCCTTCCGCAAGGGCGATATGATCGGGCTTTCGGGCAACACCGGCTCCTCGACCGCGCCGCACCTCCACTTCGAGATCCGCCACAACGCGACGGGGCGCGTGATCGACCCGTTGGCCGTCGGGGTGGTCGCCGTCCCCGACACGATCCCGCCCAGGATTACCAGGCTGTGGTTCGTGGGGCAGGATACGCTGATGCACACGCCCAGAAGGTACCCGCTGATCCCCGTGGAGATCACAAGGACCGGCAACGGGGAGTACCGGGCCAAAGCCGAGCTGGAGATCGAAAGGGGCGGGTATTTCGCCCTGGAGGCGGTCGACCACAAGAACGGGGCGTCCAATACGATGGGCATCAAATACATCCGGCAGGAGTTGGACGGCCGCCCCATCCTGGAGTACCGGATGGACGGGTTCGGGTTCGACCAGACCAAAATGGTCGACGTGGTCAGTTACTACCCTTTGCAGTTGCATTCGCCCTATTTCGTCTACGCGATGGGCCTGGCCGAGGGGAACAAGATTTCCCTCTATCCCACGGTGGTCAGCCGGGGGGTGGTCGATCCCCGGGACACGCTGCCCCACGCCGTGAAGTTCCTGCTCATGGACGACAACGGCAACGCCTCGACGCTGAGCCTGACCGTCAGGCGTAAATCCATGCCCGAACGGGTAATGACCACCTGCACGGCCGACGGGCAGCCCATCGTCGCGGCCACGGCTCCCCCCATGTCCAACCCGGACGGGATCCCCGTAAAGAGCGACCAGGATTTCGTGTGCCACACCCAGGGCCTGAAGATGCGCATCCCCGCCGGGGCGGTCTACGAGCCCTTCTTCTTCCGCCAGAAGAGGGTAGAGGAGGCGGTCCTGCCCGTGCAGGGCTCGCTGGTGGTTTTGTCGGAGCTCTACGCGATCCACAACGAAAACACACCGTTGAAAAATTCGATCGACGTTGAGATTACCTGCGTGGTCCCCGACGCGTTGAAGAGCCAGGCCGTCATCGCGCGGCTGACCGATAAGAACCAACTCATTTACGCCGGCGGCCGGTGGGAAAACGGCGCGGTCAAGGGCCAGCTCAGGCGTTTCGGGAATTACTGTGTGGTGGCCGATACGGCAGCCCCGGTCATCCGTTCGCCCTTCGCCACGGGCGCGAGCCTGGCGGGTGCCAGTTCGATCACTTTTACCGTCGCGGACGACTTTTCGGGGGTGGCCTCCTACGCGGCGACCATCGACGGGGAGTGGATCCTTTTGGAAGAGGATACCCGGGGCGTGATTACCCACCGTTTCGACTCGCGCAAGGCGTTGGCCTCCGGCGCGCACAGCTTGATCCTCAAGGTAAGCGACCGGGCGGGCAACTCCACGATGCTGGAGACCCGGTTCACGCTTTAGGAGAGCAGGGATACAAAATACGAAAGCCGCCCCAAAAGGCGGCTTTCGTATTTTGATCGTGTGTCCCGTCCTGAAATAGGTTTACAAAAAAAGTAAATTTATGAAAACGGAAGGTCAAGGAGTTTATGTAAGGCGTACGCAGTGCGATTACAGCATGAGTTTCAAGCTACAAGTAGTTCGAGAAGTTGAGAGCGGTGTTTA
>JAVBNX010000026.1:0-53768 GCA_031551275.1 Rikenellaceae bacterium | reverse complement strand
GAGCACCTCGACCGAGCAGACGATCTCCTCTTTGGTTTCGGGAGCCAGCATGCCCTCGATCGCATCCTTGATATCGTTGATCGCGTCGTAGATGATCGAGTAGAGGCGGATTTCGATCTCCTCCTTCTCGGCCACGCGGCGGGCGCTTACCGAGGGGCGCACCTGGAAGCCGACGATAATGGCGTTCGAGGCGGCGGCCAGCAAGACGTCCGACTCGGATATCTGGCCCACGGCTTTGTGGATCACGTTGACCTGGACCTCCTCTTTCGAAAGTTTGATCAGCGAGTCGCTCATGGCTTCGATCGAGCCGTCGACGTCGCCCTTGACGATGATGTTCAGCTCCTTGAAGTTGCCGATGGCTATGCGGCGGCCGATCTCGTCCAATGTGACGTGTTTCTGGGTTTTGAGGCCCTGGATGCGCTGCAACTGCTCGCGCTTGTTGGCTACCTCGCGGGCGCTGCGGTCGTCGTCCATCACGTTGAACGTGTCGCCCGCCTGGGGCGCGCCGCTCAGGCCCAGGATCTGGACCGGGGTGGCGGGGCCGGCCTCGGTTACCTTGGCGCCGTG
Source organism: Rikenellaceae bacterium (assembly GCA_031551275.1). Taxonomy (GTDB): domain Bacteria; phylum Bacteroidota; class Bacteroidia; order Bacteroidales; family Rikenellaceae; genus JAVBMJ01. The sequence goes on along the minus strand of JAVBNX010000026.1, from coordinate 53,201 downwards.
CTCGTTGAACATCGCTTTCACGCGGCCCGAGTAGATCCCCGAGACCAGGATGTCGCCGATGCGGAGCGTACCGCTGCTGACCAGCATGGTCGAGACGTAACCGCGGCCCTTGTCCAGGGTCGATTCGATCACCGTGCCGCTCGCCTTCTTGTTGGGGTTGGCCTTCAGGTCGAGGAATTCGGCCTCCAAAAGCACCTTTTCCAACAGTTTATCGAGGTTGAGGCCCTTCTTGGCCGAGACCTCCTGCGACTGGAATTTGCCGCCCCAGTCCTCGACCAGGTAGTTCATCTGGGCGAGTTGGTCCTTGATCTTCTCGGGATCGGCGCCGGGTTTATCTATCTTGTTGATCGCGAATACCATAGGTACGCCCGCGGCCGTGGCGTGGTTGATCGCCTCGACGGTCTGGGGCATCACGCTGTCGTCGGCCGCGACGATGATGATCGCCACGTCGGTCACAGCGGCCCCGCGGGCGCGCATCGCCGTAAAGGCTTCGTGGCCCGGGGTGTCCAGGAAGGTAATCCGGCGGTCGTTCAGCTTGACGCTGTACGCCCCGATGTGCTGGGTGATACCCCCCGCCTCGCCCGCGATCACGTTGGCCGAGCGGATGTTGTCCAGCAAAGAGGTCTTACCGTGGTCGACGTGGCCCATGACGGTCACGATCGGCGGGCGGGAGACCATATCCTCGGGGCTGTCCTCCTCGTCGTCGATCGACTCCTGGATCTCCACCGAGACAAAGTCGACCTTGAAGCCGAACTCCTCGGCCACGACCACCAGCGCTTCGGCGTCCAACCTCTGGTTGATGGAGACCATCAACCCCAGGTTCATGCAGGCCTTGATGACCTCGGTGACCGGCACGTCCATCATGGAGGCCAGCTCGCTCACGGTAACGAATTCGGTCACCTCGAGGGTTGTGTTGGCGATCTCCTGGCGCTCCATCTCCTCGCCCATGCGGGCGGCGACGGCGTCGCGTTTGTCGCGGCGGTATTTCGAGCTCTTGGACTTGCTGCCCTTGGAGGTCAGGCGCGCCAACGTGTCTTTTACCTGTTTCGATACGTCCTCGTCGCTCACTTCGGGACGGAAAAGGGGCTTGGGTGCGCCCTTCTTGCCCTTTCCGGGAGCGGGTCTGTTCTGGTTGTTGCCGCCCTGGCCCTGGCCGGGACGGGGCGGGTGCTGCCCGGGGGAGGGCTGGCGCGTCACGTCGACCTTGTCCTTGGTAATGCGCTTGCGCTTCTCGCGGCGCTCGCCGGGGCCCGACTTGCCGCGCTCCAACGTGCTGACGTCGATCTTGCCCAACACCTTGGGGCCGGCCAGCTTGTTGCTGTCCTCCAGGCGGAAGACCTCGGTGCTTTCGGCCTTGCGCTCGTCGTAGGTTTTATTCTGGATCTCAGTCGATACGGTGGGTTCCGCCCTGGGGGCCTCCTGGACGGGGGCCGGGGTGGGCTCAGCTTTCGGCGCGGGGGCAGGGGCAGGCGCGGGTGCCGCCTCGGCCTTGGGGGCGGGGGCGGGCGTCTCCACCGGCTTGGTCTCCACGGGCTTGGGCGCCTCGGCCCTGGGAGCTTCGGCCCTGGGAGCTTCGGCTTTGACCGGCTCGGCGGGCTTCTCCACGGGGGCGGGCGCAGGCTTGGGAGCCACGGGTTTCGGGGCTTCGGCCTTCGGGGCGGGTGCAGGGGCGGGCGCCTCCGCCGGCTTGGGCTCCACGGGTTTGGGAGCCTCGGCCTTGACCGGCTCGGCGGGCTTGGCCGCAGGAGCGGGTGCAGGGGCCGGAGCCGGTGCAGGGGCCGGAGCCGGTGCGGGCGCGGGTGCAGGCTCCGCGGCCTTGGGCTTGGGATCCAAATCGATCTTGCCCAGTACCTTGGGTTTGATGGCGGCGACCTCGTCCTTGACCGAGATGATGCCGCTCTTGACCACGGTCTCCTCCTTGAAGTCCGATTCGGGGCGGTCGAGTTCCTTCTTGTTGGTCAGCGACACGGTCTCGGGACGGAAGTTGATCCGCTCGCGAATGTTGACTTTCTCGCCGCTCTTGCCTCCGCCGAACTCCTTATCCAAAAGGGCGTAGACCTCCGACCCGATCTGTGTCGAGGGCGAACTTTCGATCTTAACGCCTTTCTTTGCCAGGAAGTCGACAAGGGTCCCCAGGCCCACGTTGAATTCCCGTGCCGCCTGAAGCAACCTCATTTTTCTCTCTTCCGCCATTCTGATTCTCTATTTCGTTTTGTTGAATTCTGTAAAAATACTCAAAAACCGGGAATTATTCAAATTCCGATTTGAGGATCGATACGACCTCCTCGATGGTCTCCACTTCCAGGTCGGTACGTTTGGCAAGCTCCTCGACAGGGTGTTCGAGTACGCTGCGGGCCGTGTCGCATCCGATGCCCTTCAAAGCGTCGATGATCCACTGGTCGATCTCGTCCGCGAATTCGTCCAGGTCGACGTCCTCCTCTTCCATTTCGCGGTAAACGTCGATGTCGTAGCCCGTCAGCATGCTGGCCAGGCGGATGTTCAGGCCGCCCTTGCCGATCGCCAGCGACACTTCAGCGGGCTTGAGGTAGACGGCCGCCGTCTTGCGCTCCTCATCCAATTGGATCGAGGAGACCTTGGCGGGGTTCAGCGCCCGCTGGATCATCAGCTGGGTGTTGGCCGTGTAGTTGACCACGTCGATGTTTTCGTTCTTCAACTCCTTGACAACGGCGTAGATACGCGAGCCTTTCATCCCCACGCAGGCGCCTACCGGGTCGATCCGGTCGTCGTAGCTCTCGACGGCCACCTTGGCCCGCTCGCCGGGGATGCGCACGATCTTTTTGATGGTGATCAGCCCGTCGAATATCTCGGGGACCTCCTGCTCGAACAAACGTTCCAGGAATTCGGGCGCGGTCCTCGACAGGATGATCTGCGGGGAGTTGTTCTTCATCTCCACCCGGGCCACGATGGCGCGGATGGTGTCGCCCTTGCGGAAGAAGTCGTTGGGAATCTGCTCCTGTTTGGGGAGGATCAGTTCGTTGTCCTCGTCGTCCAACACGAGGATCTCCTTTTTCCACACCTGGTAGACCTCTCCGGTGATGATCTCGCCTACTTTCTCGCGGTACTTCTCATACAGGTTGGCTTTTTCGAGGTCCATGATCCGCGCGGCCAGGTTCTGGCGCAGCGAAAGGACCGCCCGGCGGCCGAAGCTCTCGAGCTTGATCTCGTCGGCCACCTCCTCGCCCACCTCGTAGGTCTCGTCCAAAAGGTGCGCGTCGGTAAGCGAGATCTGCTGGTTGGGGTTTTCGACCTGCCCGTCCTCGACGATCACACGGTTGCGCCATATCTCCAGGTCGCCCTTTTCGGCGTTGATGATGATGTCGAAGTTCTCGTCCGTTTCGTAGGTCTTGATGAGCAAATGGCGGAAAACGTCTTCCAGAACACCGATCATGGTGCTCTTGTCGATGTTTTTCAGCTCTTTGAACTCCGCGAAGTTACTGATCAGATTAAGGTTGTCCATCGTTATTTTGTGTTTTTCCTTTTTACCTATTTAAAATCGAGGTGCTCGACGGTCGACTTGATCTCGTCCCAGGGGGCCGATACCGTTTTGCGCACCTTCTTTTTGCGTTTTTCGCCCTCGGGCAGCTCCATCGCCTCATAGCTTACCCCGATGCCGCTTTCGTCGGCCTTGTCCAGGTCGCCGATCACTTTGCGGCCATCTTTGAGCACCACCTCGACCGGTTTTCCCAGCAGCTTTTTGTACTGGCGCAGCAGCTTCAAGGGCCTGCCGATCCCCGCCGAGGAGACGGTCAGTTCGAAGTCCTCCTGCTCGCGGTCGAAGCGCTGCTCCAACGCCCGGCTCAAGGCCACGCACTGGTCGATGGAGACCGAGCCGTCGCCGTCGACGATCACCTCGACCTCGTTGGCGGGGCTGACGACCACCTCGACCAGGAAAAGGTCCCCGGTCAGGCAGGCTTCCGCCTCTTCGATCACTTTGTGTTTATCCATCAGGCTATTTATCAATATATTGCTACTAAAACAGGGGACTGCCGTCCCCTGTCGTCGCTCTCTCCACGCCACAAATGTACACAAAATTATGGAAAATACCCCCTGTGGTTAATATTTTCCTTACATTTGCCCTCTCATTCTATGGAAAACACCAGGATTACCATCAATCCGCGATACGCAGGCCTCGCGGAGTTCATCTGGAAAGTCGCATCCCGCGATTACGCCCCGGACGACGTTCTGAGGGCCACCCGCAACGTGGTCGAAAAGGTCCGCGTGGAGGGGATCGACCTGGTGGTCAAGCGCCACAAGAAGCCCGCCTGGCTGAAGCGCGTGATCTACACATGGTTCAGTAAAAACAAGGCGAGGAAGGCTTACACCTACGCCCTGAAGTTGCAAAAGATGGGCATCGAGACAGCCGACCCCATCGCCTACATCGAGATCCGGGTCGGCGGTTTGTTCCACACCGGCTACTACCTCTACACGCTGATTACCGACCCCGCGTTTACCACGCTGCCCCAATACCCCCTCCCTGAGCAGAGGGCCATCCTGGACGACTTCGCCGCCTTTATGGTCGAACTGCACACCAAGGGCGTCAAGCACAACGACTTCAACGACTACAACATCTTCTTCCGCAAAGAGGGCGACCACTACCGCTTCTCGCTGATCGACATCAACCGCGCCTCCTTCAAGCGGATGAGCCGGGGCGACTGCGTGAACGAGTTTCTCCGCCTGCACCTCGACCAATGCTCGCTCGCCTACGTGATGCAGCGCTACGCCGCGATAAGGGGCTGGAACGCCAATTTGCTGTGCGGCTCGGTCTTTTTGAAGCGGGGCTCCAATTTCCGCGTCCGCGCCAAGCGCATGGCGCGCAAGATGACGCGTTTGTTCCGGCGGAGCGTTCCCGCTTAAAACCTTTTGTTTATATCCCTTCGGGACGCGTATCCCCCGTCACGGTAATCGTCAGCGCGTCCGGTGCGAGGTATTGCGCGGCGAGTTGCATGATTCGCTCGGGTGCGATTTGGGCCACCTCGGCCATGAAGCGGTCGAGGTAGGCGTTGTCCTGAGAGTTCTGGATGTTCTCGATGGTCACGTCGGCGATCCCGAAGGGGCCGTCCAGGATGCGCAGCACCTCGCCGGCCAGGATCTTGCGCACGATGTCCAGCTCCTGCTCCGGCACGGGCTCCGAGGCCAGCCGGGAGATCTCCGAGAGAATCTCCTCCACGGCCCTGCCCGTCACGGGGGCGGCCACCTCGGTCGAGATCGAGAAATAGCCCTCCCGGTCGAGGTTGATCATCGCCGCGTAGGCGCCGTAGGTAAAGCCGTGCTCCTCGCGTAGGTTTTTGACCAGGCGGGAGCCGAAATAGCCTCCCAGCACGGTGGCGACCACCTGCATGCCGATAAAGTCGGGGTGGTTGCGCGGGAAGAGGATGCGGCCGATGCGGATCGAGGACTGGACTGCGCCGGGATGCTCCAGAAAGCCGCTTTTTACCGTTTCAGGCGCGGGAAACGCGGGCGCGGCGACGGCCCCGCCTTTGGGCAGGCGGGCTGCCGCGGCGGCGACCTTTTCCACAACGCTGTCGTCCACTTCGCCGGTGGCCACCACGAAGCAGTTGGATGCGGTGTAGTGCTTTTTATAGAATTCGCGCACGTCGCTGTGCGTCAGATTGTCGTACAACTCTTCGGATGAGACCGCGCCGTAGGGGTGCTCCTGACCGAAAAGCGAGCGGGTAAAGAACTCCCTCGCCCGGAAGCTCGCCTTGCTGCGCTCCACGGCGAGTTGTTGCCGCCTTTTGGTACGGTAATTCTCCACTTCACTTTCCGAGAAGGCGGGACGGGTCAGTATCTCCTCGACCAATTCGAGCCCCTTGTCCAGGTAGCGGGAGAGGCAGCACATGGTAATGACCGAGTAGTCCCGGTCGATATCGGCCTGGTAGTAAAGGCCGTAGAAATCGAGCTCCGAGGCCATCTCCAGGGCGGAGTAGCGTTCGGTTCCCTCGCTCAGCAGGTTGGCCGTCGCCGAGGCGCAGAACGGGATCGGTTGCAACGAGGTCCCGGCGCGGTAGACGAAGCTGACCCGGACCACCCCGTCGCCCGTGGCGGGCAGGGAGTAGACCCTCGTCCCGGACGCGGCCACGGTCACGGCAGCCGAATCCAACGACACGCCCCCGGGCATGGCCGGGACGGGCGGGGTAAGGTCATGCTTTTTCATTTCCCAGATAGATTAGTGTGGAGCTGTTTTGTTCCCGGAAAAGCCTGCGAGCCTCGTCCCGGAGCTCCTGCGCGGTGACTGAGCGGAAGATATCCACCTCGCGGTTGATCAGGTCCAAATCGCCCAGCATCTCGTAGTAGCCCAGGTTCATGGCCCGGTTCATCACGTTTACCTCGCCGAAGATGGCGTTGGCCTCGAATTTATTCTTCACTTTTTCCAGCTCCCTATCCCCTACCGGTTTATCCTGCAAAAGGGCCAACTCCTCCCAGACGGCTTTCTCGCCTGTTTCAACGGCCACTCCGGGATGCAGGTGCCCTGTGACCACGATCAGGCCGGGGTCGACCTCGCCCGTGACCACGGCGTTGATCGAGGAGAAGAGTTGCCGCTCTTTGACCAGGCTTTGGTAGAGCCTGGCCGAGGAGCCTCCCGCCAGGATGTCGGTCATCAGATCGCAGAGGTAAAAACTCCGGCTTTTGCGCTCGCCCATGCGGAATGCCACCGTTACCATATCGGCGGGCAAAGGCCTTAGTATCTCCTGCCTGCGGGCCCCGGCCTGGGCGGGCTCGGCGGGCAGGTCGCGGTGCACCCGCCCCCGGTCCGGGACCTCCCCGAACCACTTTTCGGCCATCCTGACGACCTGCTCGGGGTCCAAAGGCGAGGCCACCGAGAGGATCGCGTTGCCAGGGTGGTAGAAGCGCTTGTAGAACTCCTTCACGTCGGCCAGAGAGGCCCCGGCCACGTGTTCGGGGGTCAGCCCGATGGTCGCCCAACGGTAGGGGTGGGTCTTGTAGGCCAGCGCGCGCAGGTTGATCCACATATCCCCGTAGGGCTGGTTGGCGTAGCGCTGGTTGTACTCCTCGATCACGACCTTTTTCTCGGTTTCGAGTTTCCGGTGCGGTATGTCGAGGCCCTCCATCCGGTCGGACTCGAGCCACAGGGCCGTTTCGAGGTTGACCTCGGGCAGGGTGATGTAGTAGTTGGTGTAGTCGTTGTTGGTAAAGGCGTTGTTCTCGCCCGAAGCCAACTGCACGGGCAGGTCGAAGTCGGGCACAAGTTTCGTTCCCCGGAACATCAAATGCTCGAACAGGTGGGCGAATCCCGTCCGGTGGGGGTTCTCGTCGCGCGCGCCCACCTTGTAGAGCAGGTTGACGGCGGCCATGCGCGTGCTGCGCTGGCGGTGGGCGATTACCGTCATGCGGTTGGGCAATGTATGTTTTATGTAGTCGATCATTCGGCGGACATCTTCATTTCGGGCTTCAGGTTGCGCATGTTTTGGCGGATGGTCCCGGCCCGGGAGGTCATGTAGCGGGAGGGCGCCCCCAGGTTCATCCTCGCGGGCGAGGGCAGTACGGTGGCGATCATCGCCGACTCGTAAGCGTTGAGCTGCGATGCGTCCTTCTTGTAGAAGCGTTTGGCGGTCGCCTGCGCGCCGTAGACGTTGGGGCGCGTCTCGACCAGGTTGAGGTAGACCTCCATGATGCGATGCTTGGGCCACATCAGTTCGATCAGCAGCGTGTAGTAGGCCTCCAGGCCCTTGCGCGCCCAGGTGCGCGAGGGGGGGCAGAAGATGTTCTTGGCCGCCTGCATGGTAATCGTGCTGGCCCCCAGCTTCCGCTTGCCGGATTTCGTGTCGTTGCGTTCGCGGGCCTTTTGGATCGCCTCCCAATCGAATCCGCTGTGGTGCAGGAAGTTATTGTCCTCCGAGGCGATTACCGCGTTGGCCAGCGAGGAGTCGATCCTGTCCAAACTGCGCCAGTTGGAGTAGACCCTCAGCCCGTACTCTTTGTAATTGTCCTTAAGGCGGAAGAGCTTCATCGAGGTAATGGTCACGGGTACGAAGCGCATGAAAAGCACGGTGCCCGCCGAAAAGACGAAAAACATTACCGCCAGATAGGCTATCAACCGGAACAGATACTTCATTTTTATGACTAAAACCCCTGCTTACACAAATTAATGTCGCAAAGGTGGTAAAAATTATCGTATTATTACGGTATAAGGGGGTTGCATATTTCCGAATCTTTCTTTTTTTGTTTACCTTTGCGCGGCATTCGTGCCCGGTAACGGAACTTACAAACTCACAATAAAAGTAAACATGGCTCAAAAAAAATTCATTACCTGCGACGGGAACTATGCCGCAGCCCACATTGCCTATATGTTCAGCGAAGTGGCGGCCATCTACCCCATCACGCCCAGCTCGACCATGGCCGAGTACATCGACGAATGGGCGGCCAACGGCAGGAAAAACATCTTCAATGAAACCGTCCGGGTGGTCGAAATGCAATCCGAGGCAGGTGCGGCAGGCGCACTCCACGGCTCGCTCCAGGCAGGCGCGCTGACCACGACCTACACCGCGTCGCAGGGTTTGCTGCTGATGATCCCCAATATGTACAAGATCGCGGGCGAATTGCTCCCCGGCGTGTTCCACGTCTCGGCGCGCGCGCTGGCCGCACAGGCCCTCTCGATCTTCGGCGACCACCAGGACGTGATGGCCGCGCGCCAGACCGGATTCGCCATGCTGGCCACCGGCAGCGTACAGGAGGTGATGGATTTGGCGGGCGTCGCCCACCTCGTGTCCATCAAATCACGCGTTCCCTTCCTGCACTTCTTCGACGGCTTCCGTACCTCGCACGAGATCCAGAAGATCGAGGTCATGGAGCAGGATTCGTTGGCCAAACTGATCGATGGGAAAGCATTGGCCGGCTTCCGCGAAAGGGCGCTCAACCCCGACGCCCCCGTGACCCGCGGTACGGCCCAGAACCCCGACATCTACTTCCAGAGCCGCGAGGCCTCCAACCGTTTCTACGACGCGGTGCCCGATATGGTGGCCGAGTCGATGAAACAGATCAAGGAGATCACAGGCAGGGAGTACAAGCCCTTCACCTACTACGGCGCGCCCGACGCGGAGAACATCCTCGTGGCGATGGGCTCGGTCACCGAGACGATCAAGGAGACGATCGACTACCTGGCCACCCAGGGCAAAAAAACGGGCCTCATCACCGTCCACCTCTACCGTCCCTTCTCGCCCAAGTACCTTTTGGAGGTGCTTCCCAAGTCGGTCAAGCGCATCTGCGTATTGGACCGCACCAAGGAGCCCGGCGCGAACGGCGAGCCTTTGTACCTCGATATCAAGGACGTATTCTACGGAAGTCAGAACCAGCCCCTGATCATCGGCGGCAGGTACGGCCTCTCCTCGAAAGACACCACCCCCGCGCAGATCGTCGCCGTGTACGATAACCTGGCGATGAACGAGCCCAAGAACCGTTTCACGGTGGGCATCAACGACGACGTGACCTTCCTGTCGCTTCCCGTGGGCGCGGAGATCAGCCTGGCTTCGGCAGGCACTTTCGAGGCCCGCTTTATCGGCCTGGGCGCCGACGGCACAGTGGGCGCCAACAAGAATTCTATAAAAATCATCGGCGAAACGACCGACAAATACTGCCAGGCCTACTTCAGCTACGACTCGAAGAAATCGGGCGGCTACACCTCCTCCCACCTGCGTTTCGGGGACACCCCCATCCGCTCGCCCTACCTGGTCAACACGCCCGACTTCGTGGCGTGCCACGTGCCCTCCTACCTGGGCAAGTACGACCTGCTGAAAGGGTTGAAGGACGGCGGTACGTTCCTCCTCAACTCGATCCACAACGCCGAGGACACCAAGGCGATGCTGCCGGACGATATGAAGAAATACCTCGCCCAGCACAAGATCAACTTCTACATCATCAACGCGACCGAGATCGCAGCCGGGATCGGGTTGGGCAACCGCACCAACACGATCATGCAAAGCGCCTTCTTCAAGGTGACCGGCGTGATCCCCTACGAAAAGGCGGTCGAGGCGATGAAAAAGGCGATCCTCAAATCCTACGGCAAGAAGGGCGAGGACATCGTCAACATGAACTACGCGGCCGTTGACAAGGGCGGCGCCCCGATCAAGGTCGAAGTCCCCGCCGAGTGGGCTTCCATCGAGGTCAAAGCGGCTCCCGAGCCCAAGGTTCCCGAGTTCATCCACAAGATCGTCGAGCCGGTCAACGCGCTGAAAGGCGACGACCTGCCCGTGAGCGTCTTCGCGGGCCGCGAGGACGGCACCTGGGAGAACGGCACCTCGGCCTACGAGAAGCGCGGCATCGCGGTCAACGTACCCGAGTGGCAGAGCGCGAACTGCATCCAGTGCAACCAGTGCGCCTACGTGTGCCCCCACGCCGCGATCCGTCCGTTCCTGCTGACCGACGCCGAGGCCGCCGCTGCCCCCGAAGGCACGGTGACGATCCAGGGCGCGGGCGCACTCAAAGAGTACAAATTCAAGATCCAGGTCTCCCCGCTCGACTGTACGGGTTGCGGCAACTGCGCCAACATCTGCCCCTCGCCGACCAAGGCCCTGGAAATGAAACCCCTCGAAAGCCAGAAAGCCGAAGAGGCCCGCTGGGAATACATGCACCACAAGGTGGGCTACAAGGACACCGTGGTCGACAAGACCAAGACGGTCAAGAACAGCCAGTTCAGCCAGCCGTTGTTCGAGTTCTCGGGCGCGTGCGCGGGTTGCGGCGAGACCCCCTACGTGAAAGCCATCACCCAACTCTTCGGCGACCGGATGATGATCGCCAACGCCACGGGTTGCTCGTCGATCTACGGCGGCAGCGCCCCCTCGACCCCCTATTGCGTCAACCAAAAGGGCCAGGGTCCGGCGTGGGCCAACTCCCTGTTCGAGGACAACGCCGAGTTCGGCCTGGGTATGAACCTGGGCGTGGAGAAGATCCGCGAGCGCATCGGCATTTTGATGGCAGACGCCATTGCGAACTGCCAGAAATGCAGCGCCGATCTGAAGACCGCCATGCAGGAGTGGATCGACGGCAAAGAGGACGGCGGGTTGAGCCGCGCGGCCACTGAAAAGCTGGTCCCGATGATGGAAGCCTGCGGGTGCGACACCTGCAAGGAGATCCTCTCACTGAAGCAATACATGGTCAAACGCTCAATGTGGATCTTCGGCGGCGACGGCTGGGCCTACGACATCGGCTTCGGCGGCCTGGACCACGTGATCGCCAGCGGCGAGAACGTCAACATCCTGGTCATGGACACCGAGGTCTACTCCAACACCGGCGGCCAGAGCTCCAAGGCGACCCCGGTCGGCGCGGTAGCCAAGTTCGCCACCGCGGGCAAGCGCATCCGCAAGAAGGACCTGGGCGCGATCGCCATGACCTACGGCTACGTCTACGTGGCCCAGGTGGCCATGGGCGCCAACCACAACCAGTACTTCCAGGCCCTCAAAGAGGCCGAGGCCTACAACGGCCCCTCGCTGATCATCGCCTACGCCCCGTGTATCAACCACGGCATCAAGGGCGGCATGGGCATGTCCCAGGTCACCGAGAAAAGAGCCGTCGAGTGCGGTTACTGGCACAACTGGAGGTACAACCCCGCGTTGATCGAGCAGGGCAAGAATCCGTTCACGATGGATTCCAAAGAGCCCGACTGGACCAAATTCCAGGAGTTCATCAACAACGAAGTGAGGTACACATCGCTCAAGAAGGCTTTCCCCGCAGAGGCGGCCGAGCTCTTCAAGGCCGCGCAGGAGAATGCGCTGTGGAGGTATGAGACCTACAAGCGTTTCGCCGGGATGGATTATTCAAAGAAGGAGGAGTAATTCCCTGATAATCTGAACCTGAGCGGGGAACGGCTAACGCTGTTCCCCGCTCTTTTTTGCCGCAGTTTGCCGCCGTCTTGCACAGCCCAAACAAATTCACTAAATTTGCAGGCCCGAAACCCCGGGCCATGGTTCCGTAGCTCAGTTGGATAGAGCAGCAGCCTTCTAAGCTGCGGGTCAGGCGTTCGAACCGCCTCGGAATCACTGCTTGATCACTCAGAAAAATGTTTCTGAGTGATTTTATTTACAAGCTATTGGCTCTAATAAAACACCGCCCTGTTATCACGCAGCAATTTAATCTTTTGCTCTTCGATGCCGTTATACCTCAGGCCGATGATTTTGTCGATCGGATAACACGACCTTCCGTCTTCATCCCCATCGCTGCCGACACAATCGATAACAAGCTCTTCATCGCTGTACTCCGACAAACAGCCGGTCAGATAATCGTCTTCATCGAAAAAGAGCGTGACAATACTCCCGGACTTGATCAATTCATCAAAATAGGGAATCAATTTCGCTCCTTTTTCCCAAATGGTCAATCTTGCATCGATATCGAACGCATCCTTGTGCCGATGCAGAAACATCAACCTTTTCTGGTAAGGGTCATCAATATCTATATTGACAATATCCCCAAAGTGAATATGGGGTTTTCCTATAAAAAAGCCATACTCGTCAATCTCGTTGATCACGCAATAATCCCCGGCGACTTCATCGATAAAGCCGATTATTCTTTTGCCCCATTCCAGCATAGTGGTCCGTATTCCGATTAACGTACGCGTCTGAAGTGCATTTATTAACAATTGGGTTTTCATGGCAAACTCATTTTATCGTTTATATTGGCCGTGTTTCCATTTTCAAAGTTATAAAATTTATAGCGATATATGGATCGTTTGATCCAAAATCAGATAAACGCGCATCTTGGGCAGGTGCTATTTTTGAGCGAAAATCGTCAGAAAATGGGGAAATATTTCACAACCGAAGAACTGGTCCGTTCCGATTCCGCGATCTCGGCTGGACTCGACAACACGCCGGGGGTGGAGGCGGCGGAGAGCCTGCAACGGCTGATCGAGTGCCTGCTCGACCCGTTGCGCGAACTTTGGGGCGCGCCGATACGCGTGAACAGCGGCTACCGCTGCGCGGCATTGAACGCGCGGGTGGGCGGGGCGAAGAACTCGCAGCATACCAAAGGGCAGGCGGCGGATATCGACGCGGGAGGGCCGGCAAAGAACAAAAAGCTGTTCGAAATGATCCTGAAAAGCGGATTGGCATTCGACCAGCTGATCGACGAGAAAGACTACCGGTGGCTCCATGTCTCCTACACCCCAGCCAACCGGGGGCAGGTTTTGCACCTGCCCTGAGCGCCTGAATCTGAGCGCGTGAGCCTGAGTGCGTGAGCCTGAGTGCCTACGCGCCCCTGCGCCGAATGAAAACGGTCAACAGCGCGCCCAATACCAGAAGGCCCACGCTCCACGGCGTGGCGTTCCATTCGAAGTCGATCCGCAGGAACTTGACCAGGTCGATCGCAGCGAACCAGAAACCGAGTGCCAACGCATCGCGCGAGGCCGCCACGCTTGAGTCGAGCACCGGGGCCGACGGCCTCCAGACCGCTCTGCCGTTGAATCCCGACGCGAGCCACACGGCCGGAAAAACCAGCCACCACTTGCCCACGTAGAGCATCACGGCGAGGGCCAGGCCCAACTCCGAAAAGCGGGAATCGTTTTTGATCCGCCCCAGCGCACCGCCCGCAATCGCGAGGAGCATGGCCGCCCCAAAGAGCCAAACGCCCGGGGCGGGCAGGTAGAAGGGGCGCGCGAACAACACGGTCAGCATCGAAAGTCCCCACGCCGTGAGCCTTACTCGGGGGTAGCGCCTGACGAACCTATTTCTGGAACCGCCCACCATATTTGGAAAGGAATAATTTGTAAAGCCTGTACATCGCCCAGCCGACCAGGATCCCGGTCAGGGTGCCGAAAAGGATATCGGCGGGGAAGTGGACGCCCAGGTAGATCCGGCTGTAACAGACCAGCAGGCCCCAGAAGATCATCAACCATGTATAAATCCGCGACTTGACCAACGGGATCGTGAAGCGGATCAGCGTGAACACCGTGGCGGCGTGGGCCGAGAACGTACCGTAGAGCCCGCCCATGTAGTCCCCGACGTGGTGGACCCGGTCGGCGATGGCGGGGTCGCGGGTGGGCCTTAGCTTCTCGAAGCCGTGCTTGAAAATATTGCAAATGTGGTCGGCAAAGGCGATCCCCACCCCGACGAACAGGGCGGCCAGAAGGGTCTGCTTCCAGCCGTAGCGACGCCAGAGCAGCACGAGGATCAACGCGTAGAGCGGTATCCAGGTCGTCTTTCCGGAGACCAAAAACCAGAATTGGTCCCACCCCTCGCCCCAACTCCCGTTGAGGGCCAGCAGCAGGTCGCGGTCGAATTGTATCAGTGCGTTCCACATAATTCTCAAAATTGAAAGTATATAAACGGCTGCACGCCGGACGATTTGACCTGCATGACCAGCCAGATTACCGCCGCCGCCGCCAGCGCCTTACCCCAGAAAGGCAGCCTTTCGACCATCTTTTTGCCCCATTGCTCGCTTCTGCCGGGCAAAAAGTGCAGAACGAAGCCCAACGCGATCAACCCCATCGCCGGGGCGTACCCGGAGAGGACCTGCGGCAGCAAACCGGGGCTAAAGTTAGTGAAAATCGCCCGGAAAACCTCTTTACAGCGCTCCATATCGGCCGCGCGGAACAGGACCCACCCCGAGCAAACGATGTGGAACGTGACCGCGATCCCCAAAACGCGCCCCCACCGGCTCCGCTCTTTACCCATCGGGCTGACCCTGGGGAAAAGGCCGAAAAACCACTTTTCGACGGCCAGCGCCGCGCCGTGGAGTCCGCCCCAGATCAGAAACCGCATCGAGGCGCCGTGCCACAGGCCGCCCAGAAGCATGGTTATCATCAGGTTGAGGTAGGTGCGGAATTTCCCTTTCCGGTTGCCGCCCAGCGAGATGTAGAGGTAATCCCGCAGCCAGCTCGACAGCGAGATATGCCACCGCCGCCAGAACTCGGTGATCGAGGCCGACTTGTAGGGCGAATCGAAGTTGACGTTGAAGTGGAAGCCCAGCAGCAGGGCCAGCCCGATCGCCATATCGGAGTAGCCAGAGAAGTCGCAATAGATCTGGATCGCGTAGCCGTAGACGCCCAGCAGGTTCTCCACACCGCTGTACAGGGCCGGATTGTCGAAGATCCGGTCCACGAAGTTCAAACTGATGTAGTCCGAAATGACCGCTTTTTTGAACAGCCCGGTCAGGATCAAAAAGAGTCCCGCGCCCAGCATCTGGTCGGTCACCACCGGCTTTTGGCGGATCTGGGGGATGAAGTCCCGCGCCCGGACGATGGGCCCCGCCACCAGTTGCGGGAAGAAGGAGAGGTAGAAGAGGTAATCCAACGGGTTTTTCAGCGGCTCGATCCTGCGCCTGTACACGTCGATCGTGTAGCTCAACGACTGGAACAGGAAGAACGACACCCCCACCGGGAGGAATATCTTTTTGAACTCCAACGGATCGCCCGTCGAGAGGTCGTTCCAGATCGAGATCAAAAAATTCGTGTATTTGAAATAGGCCAGCAGGCCCAAATTGATTACCAGGCTCAACGCCACCCAGCCTTTCCTGGCCTTTCGCCCTTGGGTGCGGTGCATCAGGTGCGCGATCGTGAAGTCGGACATCGCCACAAAGAGCAGTACGACAAAGTAATAGCCGCCGCTCAGGTAGTAGAAATAGAGCGAAAAGAGGATCACATAGACGATCCTTAGAGGCGTGGTCTTGCGCAGCCACCAATACCCGAGCGAGAAAAACAGGAACAAAAAGAGGAACAACCCGCTCGAAAACAACAGGGGCGCATCCGGGTCGTACCGCAGCAGGCAAAGGATATTTTCGATCGCCTCCCTCATCGGCCCTGCACATCAAGTATCAACGCCTCGGCCATCCTGCGTCCGATAAGGCGCCCGCCTGCGTAGCTCAAATGGGTGAAATCCTTGGCCGCCATCCCCGACTCGGCGTAACGGACCATGCTCCCGGTCCCGCCCATCGCCGCGAAGGTGTCCCAGTAGGCCGCCCCGGATTGCTCGGCCGCGTTGCGCACGGCGCGCCGCATCCCCAGCACCTCGGGCAGGGTGGTAAACTCCCCGTCCACGTTGCCGCCCTTGTCCCCCACCCCCATGACCAGGATGTCGGCGCGGGGATAGATCGCCCGGAAATGCTCCACCACCGCGCAGAGCTGCCGCCCGAAGGCCGCATAGCCCGTCACTCCCGCGTCGACCGCGTTCAGGCCGTATTGCAGCACGATCAGATCGTAGTCCAGCACGGCGGCCATCTCCGCGTCGGCATCCCGGGAGCAATCCAGCCCCAAAGTCCCGTTGTTGGCCCTCAGGGAGTGGAGGTCGACGCGGATCCCGGTCCGGTTCTCCAGGATCGCCCCGTAGCCGATGAATTCCCCCTCGCCGGTGACTTTTATCTGGAGTTTGGCGGCACGGCCTTCGATGGCGATGATTTGCAGGTCTTCGCTTTGCGCGGGGGTGTAGCTGTGCGGGATGGTATCGTCAACCATGACCTCGAGTTGGCGCTCGCCCCGGTTGATAAACAGGATTTCCGTATGGTTCCAGCTTTTCGAGTGGCCACGGAAATTGGTCGCGGTAAAGTTGCTCACGGAGTGCGCCCCCGCCACCGAGACGATCCCCGTGGCGGTCAGCTTTTCCCGCACTTCCTCGGGTGCTTTGCGTTTATTGACCAGCGTGTAGGTCGTCCAGCCCGAGAAATCCTGCGTGACGGTCTGCCGGAATTTGGGGCTCGTGATCGACAAGGGCACAAAACCCACGCCCCCGCCGCCATACTCCTCTTTGAGCCGTTCGCGGAAATCCCCCACCAAAATATCGCCCTCGATGAACGAATCGCCGAAAAACCCGATCCGGCACTGCCTGCCCGAGCGGATCGCCGCCGCGAAGCGCGCCAGCGCGTCCCCGCCCGGACTGAAATCCACAATGGGCCAGCGGCTGGCAGCGGTTGCAGCGGCTCCGGAGCCCGCAGCCGCGCCCGAATCCGTCCCGGAAGCTGTCCCGGACTCCGGACCCGAAGCCGTACCTCCCGGGGGGCCCGCTAACCGGAGCGAATCCCGCTGCGCGCCCCGCGAAAGCTCCACCAAAGGCTCGCCCACAGGCCGCACCTTTACGGCCGCCGTGTCCCTCTCAAAACCGGATAGATACCCGTCCACCCGAAAGCCGAAAGGCCCCGGAAGGGCCGAATCGGGAGTTTGATATACGTTCTTGCGCTTTAATTCGGAAAGGATATCGATCTTGCGCGTGGTAATCCCCGCCACCCTTACTGAAGGGAGCAAACCCGCAGCCAACAGCAACCCGCAGACCGCCAGGGTCAGCAAAAAAGTCTGTTGTAGTCGGTTGCGCTGCACGGGAAAAGCTGGCTACAAGGTACAAAAAAGGCCGTCCGGGGCAAAAAACTCGGACGGCCCCACGTTATTTAGGCAAACGATTTCCCAATCGTAAGAAAATCAGCCGGAACCAGCGATGCCCCGCCGATCAAACCGCCGTCGACGTCCTCTTTGGAGAAGAGCTCCTGGGCGTTCTTCGCGTTGCAGCTTCCGCCGTAGAGCAGCGGGCACTCGTTGGCCGCGGCGCCGAACTTGGAAACCAGCACCTTGCGGATGTAGGCGTGCATCTCCTGCGCCTGGTCCGAGGTGGCGGTCACGCCCGTGCCGATGGCCCAGACGGGTTCGTAGGCGATCACCAGCTTAGCGAACTGCCCGGCCGTGAGGTTGAAAACGACCTCCTCGATCTGCGCCTTGACGATATCGAAGTGGTTGCCCGACTCGCGCTCGGCCAGCTTCTCGCCCACGCAGTAGATCGGGGTCAGGTTGTTGGCGTAGACCTGCTCCATCTTCTGGTTGAGGGTCTCGCTCGTCTCGCCGTAGTACTCCCGGCGCTCGCTGTGGCCCAGGATCACGTACTCGACGCCCAGCGAGGCGATCATGGCGGCCGAGACCTCGCCCGTGTAGGCGCCCTTGGCGTGGGCGGCACAGTTTTGCGCCGAGACGGCGACGCCCGTGCCGCGCGTATTTTTAACCACTTCCGAAAGGTGGGTGAAAGGAGGGGCGACGATCAGCGTTACGCTCTTGTCTACCTCGCTGCGGCCCGCGGCTACGGCCTTGGCCAGTTCCACACCCTCCACCGGGGTGGTATTCATTTTCCAGTTTCCTGCGACGATCTTCGATCTGTTCATGTTCGTTCGTTGATTTATGTTTGTTCGTTATGTTCCGTTTAGACTTTCAGGAAGGCTATTCCATTTGCCTTTCGATCACCCCTGCGGGGCGATTTGCTTTCGATCACCCCTCCCCGTCCCTCCCCTAACCGTAGGGGAGGGGGTTTTTCTAAGGTGCTCCCGCCCGACACCGGAGGTTGATGGTGTTTATTTTTTCACTAAGATGTATTTATTTTTCTTTCCTCTTTGGACTACGGCGTATTTTCCCACTACAAAAAAATCTTCGGCAGTCAAGACTTTGTCCAGGGGGGCTTTTTCCATGTTGACGGAGAGGCCGCCGGCTTCGATCACTTTGCGGGCCTCGCCCCTCGAGGGGAAGATCTCCTTGATGGGGGTCTCGGCGGTCCCGGCTACGGCGTCCAGAAGCGGGATGCTCGCTCCTACTTCAACCTCGATGGTGGGTACGCCTTCGAAGATTTGCAATAGGGTCTCTTCGTCCAGTTTGCGCAGGGCCTCGGCGTTGCCGCCTCCGAAGAGGATCGAGGAGGCTTCCACGGCTTTTTCGTACTCCTCGCGGGAGTGGACGGCGCAGGTGATCTCCTCGGCCAGGCGCTTTTGCAGCAGCCTTTCGTGGGGGGCCTCCTGGTGCCTGGCGGTCAGTTCGCTGACCGTGGCCTCGTCCAGCAGGGTGAAGATCCGGATGTAGCGCGCGGCGTCCTCGTCGGAGACGTTGAGCCAGAACTGGTAGAACTTGTAGGGCGAGGTGTAGCGCGCGTCCAGCCAGACGTTGCCCTGCTCGGTCTTGCCGAACTTGACCCCGTCCGACTTGGTAATCAGCGGGCAGACGATCGCCCACGCCTCGCCGCCGTCGGCCCGGCGGATCATCTCGGTCCCGGTGGTAATGTTGCCCCATTGGTCGGAGCCGCCCAGTTGGATCTTGCAGTTCATCGTCCGGTAGAGGTGCAGGAAGTCGTAGCCTTGCAGCAACTGGTAAGTGAACTCGGTAAACGACATCCCCTCGCCTTCGCCGGATAGGCGCTTTCTGACCGAGTCCTTCGCCATCATATAATTGACGGTAAGCATCTTGCCCACGCTGCGGATGAATTCCAAGAACGAAAACTCCTTCATCCAGTCGTAGTTGTTGACCATCTCGGCCTTGTTGGGGGCGTTGCTTTCGAAGTCGAGCAGGCGCGAGAGTTGGCGCTTGATCGCCTCCTGGTTATGCCGGAGCGTCTTCTCGTCGAGCAGGTTGCGCTCGTTGGACTTGCCCGAGGGGTCGCCGATCATGCCGGTCGCGCCACCCACCAGCGCAATGGGCTTGTGGCCGCAGCGCTGGAAATGCCGGAGCATCATCACGCCCACCAGGTGCCCTATGTGAAGCGAATCGGCCGTGGGGTCGATCCCCAGATAGGCCGTGGTCATCTCTTTTTTCAGTTGTTCGTCCACTCCGGGCATCATATCCTGTATCATGCCCCGCCACGTCAATTCCTTAACAAAATCCATCGATAGGTTTACTTTCCTTTGTATATCCATAAATCGGGCATTTGCCCTTTGAGTTCATCCTTTTTCTTGTTGACCTCGGCCTGCGATGCGGAGCTGAAGGCCGACACGCCGAACTTCGCCCCCATCTTGAACTTGGAGGGTGCAAGGCCGGAGACCTTCGCTTTGGTCTGGGCAATGCACTTGTCGGCGTTCTCCTCGGTGGAGAATACCCCGACGATCAGGTGGTAGAGGGGCCCGGCAGCGGTGGCCGTCGCAGTGGCCGGGGTCGTCGCTGGTTTGGTGGCGTTCGTTGCCGCGGCCTTCTGGGCAGCAGCCTTCTCATCCGCCGCTTTCTTGTCGGCGGCAGCCTTGTCGGCAGCGGCTTTTTTCTCTGCCGCGGCCTTCTCGTCGGCGGCTTTCTTATCGGCGGCCGCCTTGTCCGCAGCCTGCTTCTCAGCCGCTAACTTCTCCGCCTGCTGCTTTTTGGCCTCCTCCCGGCGCTGCTCCTCGGTCATCTCCGAGTCGGCGGCGATGCCGCGTTCCATGGCCTCTTCGAGCTTCGCCTTGCGGATGGCCTCCTGGGTAGCGGCCTCAACGGCTTCGAGCCCGGTCATGGCGGCGCGTCGCGCGTCGGAGATCCCGGTCGTGGTGTCCATCATCTCGAGGCTGGCCCTCGAGACCAACAGGCCCGTGACCGGGTCGATGACCGAGTCGGGCCGCATGTCGATTATCTCGACGGGGTCGGCCCTGAACTGGTCGTTTCCCTGCGATCCGGGGATGGCGTAGGCAGCCCGTTTCTTGCGGACGCTCTCCAGGTCGCGCAAATAGAAATTCCAGAGCCAGAAACCGCCCACGGCCGAGATCATGATGACCGTCAGCACGATCACCAGAAACCTCCCCGGCTCGAGGCGTATCTTCATGGGGATGATGCTCCCCGGCTCGCCCCCCGCGGGATTCAGCAGCAGGCTCAACTCGCCCGACGGATGGAAAAATCCGCTTTTGATCTCCCCCACCCCTTCGATAAAGAGGTTGTCGCCGTGTTGGACCTCGGAGAGCCAGCCTTTGTAGACCTCATCGGCCCGGACCGCGTCCAGACCGCCGTTCTCGGCGATCAGATCCACCAGCGAGTCGATGTGCCTGTCCTCCTGGGCCGAGAATTTGATCCTCACGCCGGGCGACTGGAGCTTGCGCTTGGTTTGCAACTCGGCCTGGGCCACCTCCGCATGGAGGGATCCCACGCCGGGCAGGGTTACGCTGCGGTGCAGGGCAAGGGTGTTGAACAGGATCTTGGATACCGTCTTCATCGCCGTTTGTTTTTTCCGGTGGTGTTGGATTTGGGTTTGGCGGCGGCCTTTTTGGCGGCCTCCTCCGCCTTTCTGGCTATCTCCCCGATGGGCACAGGGTTGAGGGCGGGCCTTCTCAGCGACCAGACGACCATCCCGATACCCAGCAAAACGAACGGGATGCTCAGCCATTGCCCCATATCGAGGGCCATACTCTTTTCAAAGTCCACCTGCGGGTTCTTGATGACCTCCACCACGATCCTCCAGGCGAAGACCAGAAAGATACCCAGCCCGAAGAGCAGCCCCGGCCTGCGCCGCGCCATATCCTTGCCGTAGTAGAGCCACGAGAGCACCCCGAAGGCGACCAGATAGCCGAACGCCTCGTAGAGCTGTGTGGGGTGCATGGGCACGGTCTCGCCCGCCCGCTGGAAGACGACCCCCCAGGGCAAATCGGTCGGCGTGCCGTAGATCTCCGAATTGAAGAAGTTGCCGATCCTGACCAGCGCCCCCCCAACGGTAACGGCGATCATGATCCGGTCCAGCGACCAGAGGTAGGGCATCTTGTTCTTGCGCGAGAACATCCAAAGCCCCAGAAGCAGCCCCAAAGCCGCCCCGTGGCTGGCCAGCCCGCCCTGCCGGAAGTAAAAGATCTCGATCGGGTTTTGCAGGTAATGGAGCGGGTCGTAGAAAAAGCAATGCCCCAGCCGCGCCCCGATAATGGTCGAAAGGGTGGCATACCAGAAGATCGAATCGAAGAGCTTGTCGGGGTACCCCTCCCGCTTGACGAAGTTGGTGAAGAGCACCATCCCGCAAACAAAGCAAAGCACCCAGGTCAGCCCGTACCACCTGATCTCGAAGCCGAAGACCGAAAACAAAACCGGATTAAAATTCCAAACAATGGAAAGGAGCATTTTTCTCGCGTTTTAAGTCACCCCTTTCGGGACAAGGTTCCCGTAAATGAGCCGTCCTTTCCAGAACCCGGTACCCGAACAGTTCTTTCCAGAACGAAGCTGTGCTCAGCGTGCGTCAGATTTTGCAGATCGGCCGGATTTTCAACCGCAGCGTACATATGGTACGTGAGGATTGAAAATTCGGGGGATCTGTGAAATATGGCGTGCGATGTGCGCAGCCCCCCATGTACGACACAACCTCAATAATGTAGTCCCGTGGGGAATCGAACCCCAATCAAAGGAACCGGAATCCTTCATTTTATCCATTAAACTACAGGACCGTAGCCGGCAAACGCCCCGTTTGGCCTTTGCCGGGTGCAAAGATGGAAATTTTTACCCATTTTTACAATTTTATATTCAGATTAATTTTGAGGGCCGGTTCGTTTATCTCGCAATTTATTTCTAATTTTGTGCTTCCCGGCAAAGCCGTCCATTGTTATAATGCTCACCAACTGGCAACGAATAGAGAAGATCGTTAAATGGACGGGGTTGTCCGTTAACGCCTTTGCACGCGCTATCGGCCTGAACCGGAGCGAGAACCTCTACCAGATAAAAAAGGGCAACAACGGCATCAGCAGGGACCTCGTGGAGCTTATTACCAAAAAATACCCGAGCATCAGCAAGGCGTGGCTTCTGACCGGCGAGGGCAAGAGCATGTTCATTACCGAGACCCAGAGCGCGGCCGGCATCCCCTACTACGAGACCGACGCGGTCAGGGTGGTCCTCTCCGAGGCCATGCCCGCGCCCAACTACCACCTCAACATGCCCATGTTGGGCGACAGCGACTTCGCGGCCCTGGCTTTCGGCTGGTCGATGCACCCCGACATCCCCCAGGGCTCGAGCATCATCGTCAAGGCGATCGACCCCGCGAACCTTCTCCCCGGCGAAGACTACCTGGTGGTCAGCGAAAAGTTTACCGGCATCCGCACCGTGCGCACCATCCCCGGCAGTGCCATGCTCAGGCTCTCGCCGCGCAACACCGCCCAGTTCGACGAAATGGAGATCGACCCCGATTCGATCCTCAAACTTTACATTATCCGCGCAGTGATCATCAACAAAGTCCCGCACTAATCCACGCACCATGTTTTCAGGAATCGTACAGGCCACGGCCATAGTCAAAGCCATCCGCGAGGAGGGCTCCAACCGGCACTTCACCTTGGAGTGCCCCTTCGCCCACGAATTGCACATCGACCAGAGCGTGGCCCACAACGGGGTCTGTTTGACCGTGGTCGAGGTCGAGGGCGACCGCTACACCGTCACAGCGATCCACGAAACGCTTATCAAATCCAACCTGGGGCTGCTCAAAGAGGGCGACCTGGTCAACCTCGAGCGCAGCATGAAGGCCGATTCGCTGCTGGACGGGCACATCGTGCAGGGCCATGTCGACCAGACGGGCACCTGTTTGAGCGTCACCGAGTCGGGCGGCAGCTGGTACTACAAATTCGGGTACACGCCCCAAAACGACAACCTGACCGTCGAGAAGGGCTCGATCGCCGTGAACGGCGTGAGCCTGACGGTGGTCAACTCCCTGGAGGACTCCTTCGAGGTGGCCATCATCCCCTACACCCACGAGAACACCAACTTCAAAACGATCCGACCCGGCACGGTGGTCAACCTCGAATTCGACATCGTGGGCAAATACATCGTCCGGCTGATCAGGCAATACAGGCCCTAAAACAAAATCCCTCTAACCAAGCGACACCGTGTTTAAGAAACTGAGCAGCATAAAACATGCGACGGCTTTGCTGGCTGGTATATCCTGCCTGGGGGGATTGATCTGCTCCTGGGCTTTGGGGTGCACCTGGTGGCAAGTGTTGGCCACCACGGTGGGCGACTTTCTGGCCACGTGGATCTTCGCCTACTACCTGGTGCGGGGCTACATCGTCTACAAGATCCAGCCCATCTACAAGATGGTCTTCGCCGACGAGCTCTCGACCAGCCAGTTGCACATCCAGTTCGCCACCGACCCCAACATTACCGACACCCTGAGCGAGGACCTCTCCTCGCTGGTGGAGAAGAACCGCAAGGAGATCGACCGCCTGAACGAGGTCGAGAAGTACCGCAAGGAGTACATCGGCAACATCGCCCACGAGATTAAAACGCCCATCTTCAACATCCAGGGCTACATCCTTACCCTTTTGGACGGCGGGCTGGAAGACCCCGAGATCAACCGCAGGTACCTGGAGCGCGCCGAAAAGAGCATCGACCGGATGATCAACATCGTCAACGACCTGGACGAGATCAGCAAGATCGAGGCGGGCATGCTCTCGCTCAACAAAGTGACCTTCGACGTCTACGCCATGTGCCGCGAGGTGGCCGACACGCTGGAGATGGAGGCGGCCCGGCGCCGCATCGCGTTGAACATCGTGCCGCCCCCCGCCGGGACCACCACGCTGGTCAAGGGGGACGTCCACTACATCTCCCAGGTGGTGGTCAACCTGCTCTCCAACACGATCCGCTACGGCAGGGAGGGGGGCCGTACCCGCGTGAGCTTCCTGGACCTGTTCGACAAAGTGGTAATCGAGGTAACCGACGACGGCATCGGGATCGCCCTGGCAGACATCCCCCGCCTGTTCGAGCGCTTCTACCGCTCCGACAAGAGCCGCTCGCGCGAGCAGGGCGGCACGGGCCTGGGGCTGGCCATCGTCAAACTGATCCTGGAGGCCCACCACGAAAAGATTACCGTGCGGAGCAAGATCGACGTGGGGACGACCTTCTCCTTTACACTACAAAAGGCCTGATATGTACGACTTTCACGGCGACCAGGGGCGCTATTTCGATATCGTGAAGGGGAACGCGCAGAAGTATGTGATCCCTTTTATAGAAAAAAAGGCGGCGTTGGGCAAGGGCGTAAGGGTGTTGGAGATCGGATGCGGGAGCGGAGGGGTATTGGCGGCGCTGCTGGAGAGAGGATGCGAGTGCGTGGGGGTGGACCTGAACGAAAGGAGTTTGCAGGCGGCGGCGGAGAAACTGGGGGACTGGATGGCAAAAGGGAAACTGGCGCTGGTGGCAAAGGATATCTTTTTGGCGGATCCGGGTGAGTTGGGGCGGTTCGATCTGGTGGTAATGAAGGACTCCATAGAGCATATTCCCGGGCAGGAGCGGCTGCTGGGGCATATTCAGGGATTTTTGAATCCCCAAGGGGCGGTCTTTATCGCATTCCCGCCCTGGCAGATGCCCTTCGGGGGGCACCAACAGATGTGCAAAAGCAAGGTTCTGAGCCGGGCGCCGTGGCTGCACCTGCTGCCCATGGGAGCCTATAAATGGCTGATGGACAGGCATGAGAACGGAGCTGCGGATTTGATCGAGATCAAGGAGTTGGGCATTTCGCTCGAGCGGATGGAGGGAATGATGGGGCGGACGGGCTACAAGGTGCTCGCAAGGGAATTGTGGTTTATCAATCCGATCTATTCGGCGAAGTTCGGGATCAGGCCCCGCAGGCTGTGGGGAGCCATCGGGATGATTCCCGGGGTAAGGAACTTTTGCACCACGACGGCCTATTACCTGATCGGGCAGAGGAGTTTTTGAGACGGGGTAGGGTTTTCGCCAAAAGGATTGTTATATCCGAAAAAGGACCGACTATGAGATTAAGACCGCGCGTTATCGCTATCGTTTCCGCCCTGCTGGCGGGTGCCGCAACAGCCCAGGCACAATTCCAACAGACCATGATCTACCGAGGCTCCGAGGCCGAGTGGATCGGGGCGATCGCCCGCGGCGACTCGCGCCTGCCCGGGGGCAACGACTTCCACACCCCGGGGCTTAAAAAGCCGTTAGCCGCCCAATGGAACAAGGTCGCACCGTTGGCAAAACAAAGCATTCTGCTGCGCAAGGAGTTCACGGTCGACGGGCCTGTGGAAAGCGCCACGATCGACATCAGCGGGTTGGGCCACTACCACCTGTACATCAACGGCAAACGCGTGGGCGAGGACTACTTCCAACCCCTGTGGAGCGAGTACGATAAAACGGTATATTTCAATACGTTCTACATTAAGGATTACCTCGTCGAGGGCCGGAACACGATCGGCGTGGTGTTGGGCAACGGGATGTACAACGTGGCCGGGGGACGCTACACCAAATTCCGGCACAGCTACGGCCCCCCGGTGCTGATCCTCGAAGCGAAGGTCGGCGGCGGGAAAAAACAGGCCGTGAGGATCGTTACCGACGCCTCGTGGAAGTGGTCGGAAGGCCCCGCCTCGTTCAACTGCATCTTCGGGGGCGAGGACTACGACGCGACGCTCGAGCAACCGGGCTGGGACAAGCCCGGATTCGACGACTCGAGTTGGAAGACGGTGGTTACCGGACAAGGCCCGAAAGGCAAACTGACGGCCCAGACGGCTCCCCCGGTGCGGATCATGGAGCGCTTCCCGGTCCACTCGTTCAAACAGATCGAGCCCGGCAAGTACCTCTTCGATATGGGCCAGAACCTCTCCGGCTTCCCGACCATTAGGGTCGAGGGCAAAAAAGGACAAAAAATCCGCCTGCTCCCCGCCGAGCAGCTCGACAAAACGGGCGGTGACATCGCCCAGGGCAGCTCCGGAGCGCCCTACTGGTGGGAGTACACCCTCAAGGGCGAGGGCCTGGAAGAGTGGACGCCCATGTTCTCCTACTACGGCTACCAGTACCTGCGCCTGGAGGGGGCCGACTACCTGGAGGCGGACGGGGACGTAACAGGGGCGGATAACCCCGCGGAGGGAGGAAGCCGTCCCCTGGTGCGCTCGCTGACCTCGAACTTCGCCCACTCCTCCGCCCCCAACACGGGGAACTTCGAGTGCTCGAACGAGATCTTCAACCGCGCCCACTTTATCATTGACAAAGCCACACGCAGCAACATGCACGCCGTGTTGACCGACTGCCCCCACCGCGAAAAGCTGGGCTGGTTGGAGGAGAGCCACCTCAACGGCCCGGGGCTGCTGTTCAACTACGATATGCGCACGCTCTACCCCAAGATCATGCGCGACATCGCCGACTCGCAGTTGCCTGACGGCCTGATCCCCGACATCGCACCCGAATACGTGATCTTCAAGGAGGGCTTCCGCGACTCGCCCGAGTGGGGCACGGCGGGGGTGATGATCCCCTGGATGTACTACGAGTGGTACGGCGACGACTCGCTGATCCGGCAATACTACGACGTTATGCGGCGCTACACCGACTACTTGGCCTCCAAGGCCGAAGGTTTCGTGCTCTCCTACGGCTTGGGCGACTGGTACGACTACGGGGAGAAGCCCGCAGGCGTTTCGCAGAACACCCCCTTGGGCATTACCGCGACGGGCCACTTCTACCTGGCGGCCGACCTGACCGCCAAGGCCGCCGCCCTGCGGGGCGACAAGCTCGCCCAGGCCCAATACCGCGCGCTGGCCGACAGCATCGCCGAGGCGTTCAACACCAAGCTGTTCGACCCCGCCACGCAAAATTACGGCAACGGCAGCCAGTGCTCCAACGCGTTTCCTTTGTTCTTGGATATCGTCCCGGCGGAGCACAAGCAGGTCGTGCTGGAAAACCTGCTGCAAGACATTGAGAACCACGGCGGCAGGCTCTCCACAGGCGATGTGGGCAACCGTTACCTCTACCAGGCTTTGGCGCGCAACTCCCAGAACGAGGTAATGTACAAAATGCACAACCACAACAGCGTACCGGGCTACGGCTTCCAGATCGCACTGGGCGTGACCACCCTGACCGAGCAATGGGACCCCAGGCGCGGGCACTCCTGGAACCACTTTATGATGGGGCAGATCGAGGAGTGGTTCTACCGCTCGCTGGCGGGCATAAACCCCGATCCGGAAAAACCCGGCTTCGCGCACTTCTTCATCGCCCCCTCGCCGGTGGGCGATCTGAGCTACGTGAAGGCCGACTACCAAAGCGTCAAGGGGAAGATCGCCGTCGACTGGAGGATTACAGGAAATGTTTTCCACCTCAGCGTTACCGTCCCCAAAGGGAGCACCGCCACCCTGACGATGCCCTACTCGGGCAAAAAGACCCTGCTCAAACCGGGCATGCACAGTTTCAGCGAGCCGGTTGCGTTGAGTAACTAACGGGGTGCTGCACGATCAAAAAGCGTCCGGGGTTGGCAAATCCGGACGCTTTTTTTCAGCCGGATGCAGCGATCGTGCTTCTATTCGCATCTAATTACTTAACTTTGCCGAAACATTGGCGGATTTTGCCATGACCCTACTTAAATGCCTATGAAGATCAAAAATCTACTCTTTTCTTGCTTGATCCTCACCCTGTTCCACTCCTGCGCCGAGCTCGATAAGTTCAGCTCGGACAAC
This sequence comes from Rikenellaceae bacterium, assembly GCA_031551275.1. GTDB lineage: Bacteria > Bacteroidota > Bacteroidia > Bacteroidales > Rikenellaceae > JAVBMJ01. The sequence goes on along the minus strand of JAVBNX010000026.1, from coordinate 25,148 downwards.
AACATCAACTCCTTTACCGTCACCACCCACTCACCCGAGGCCATCGTTATCGACCAGGCCACGATAGAAGGAGACACCATTTTTATCCCCATCCTCTGGGGTAAATACGAATTCCCGATGAAATTCCACGCCCGGATGCGCACGGCGCCCGAGGTCAACAAGATCATCGGCCTGGACTTCGACCGGGAACAGACCTTCGAGGACATCAACGGCGAGTTGAAGTTCTACGTCGTGGCCGGCAACGGCTCGACCAGGGCCTACTTCATCAAGCCCCGGGAGATCCCCCTGGAGGAGGATTGCGGCGTGCGGGAATCGCTGAAAATCCATGCGCAGGAGCCTTCGGACGCACCCCTGTCCCCCAACCTGCACATCTCCCTGCAGGGCGACACGCTTAAAATATTCGGGGCGGGGATCGACTATCCCGTCTCGTTGACCCCCGAATTTACCATCGCGGAACTGGCGCGTTTCGGCAAGATCTGGAAGCCCGGCAACGAGGGCGACGCGTTCGACTTCCAGAACGGGAGCACCTCGCTTACCTTTGACAGCCAGCAGGACGTTTACCACCTGAATATCATCGCCGAGAGCGGCCTGCAACGCGTGTGGGTAGTCTCGCTACGCAACGCGCCCCTCGTGGAAGGAGCGGAGGCCGAACCTTACACCTATTTGAAGATCGACGAACGCTACTCCACCTCCCAACCGCTGGCCGAAGGATGGGTGGTCGACGATATGCTGGTCGATAATGCCAACGGCGAGATCGTCCTGACCGTGGGCAAGACCTTAAACGGGCAAACTGTCGGCTCCGCGATCAGCGAACCCCTCGAAACGGATCTCCACCTCGCCTTGCAGCAGTGGGCCGACCGGATCTGGATCCAGGAGGACACCACCTTCACGTTCGACGGCTACGACGCGGCAAAGACATTCTATTTGATCGACCCGTACAGCACCGTAGCGAGGAAATGGAACATCAAATTGCAGCAATACAGATCCAGCGCGGCGGAGATTACCTCGTTCAAGTACGGGACCACGATAAACACCATCGGGATTACCAAACCCAGCGGGATCTTACAAACCCAATCGACGGGGCCTTCCATCAAGATCAGCGAGACGCAGGCGACGGTCTATCCCGCCCAACGGCAGATCGTGCTGACCTATACGTTCTTCCAGAACGACGAATTCGTCAAGGAAGACACCAATTTCCTCGGCATCCCCATCATCTCGACCAAATGGGGCCTGACCCTCAAAAACGTGGTGGTTACCACCAGCGCAGAGGCCACCTGCACGGTGCCCTCGATAGCCTGGGTAGCCACCGCGCCCAAGCAGGCGACCGAGTTGATCAAAGAGGAGCGTCAAATCGACGTGTATTCCGAATCGGGCGAAAAGACGACCTGGACCATCAAACTGGCCGCCAGCGGCGGGGCGAGTGCACAATGTGACATCATCGCGATGGGGTTGACCCGGATCATCCCCAACTACACGCAACCCGACCCTGACCTGCCCGTGGTGGTCGCCCAGGAGGAGAAGCGCATCATCATCCAGTTGAAGAACGACGAGAACTGCTACCCGATGCAGGTCTACCCCGCCTACACAATCTCCAATTTCGCATCGATCCTGTCGCCGGGGCCCGGCGCGCCCCTGGTCTTCGCCGACGCGCAATCGACGGCGGAGGTGGTCGTCAAAGCACAAAACAGCACGACGCAAACCTATACGGTATCGTTACAGCCCCCCATCAAGGCCGAAGGAGCGGACATCCTCTCGATGACGGTCAACAACCCGTCGCCTGCGGGTTTCCGCCTGATCAACCCGGCGATTACCTACGACGCGCAGAACACCCTGATCACGCTCTACGTCGAGAATAACGGGGCGACTTTCCCGTTGGAGTTCGACTATTCGAACATCGTGATAACCGCGAACGCCTCCTGCCTGGCGGCCCCCATGGGCAAACTCAGGTTTGCAAAACCGACCGACGAGGTATCGATCCCCGTCAAGGCCCAGAACGGCGGGATCAAGACCTGGACGGTAAAACTCAGCTACCGCCCCCAACTGCCCAACTGGGACCTCAACTCCTGGAAAGACAAGGTCACTCCCAACAACTGGACGGTCTCCAACACCTCCTTCGCCGATGTCGCAGCCAAGGTCGAGGGCGCAACGGGCGCAACAGACGACTATGCGGCCAGTTTGACAACCACATCCATACTGGGCAACCTGGCGGCGGGCGCCCTCTTCCTCGGGACGTTCGACACATCCAACGTGCTGGCGGGGCTGAGCGATCCGGTATCGCTGACCAACTTCGGGATACCGTTCGCCCCCACGGCCCGGATCAAGGGCATCATGTTCGATGTATGGTACCAACCCGTCGGCGAGGACTGGGGCTCGGCCACCGTGGAGCTGATCAATTTCAACAGTTCGAAGGCATACGTCTACCACGGGAATAAACCGGGCAAGGCCCCGGCGGACCCCGTCTCCCCGCACGGCGCGAACACGGCCCAAAGCGCGGCGAAGGGCAAGGTGATCTACTCCACTCTGGAAAGCACCACCAAATACGGCCACCAGGCAACGGTAATCCGGGCGGGCAAGTGGGAAAGGGACCAATTCCTTCCCATCGACGGCACCGTGACCTTTACCCACCTGAGCGTGCAGTTCTCCTCGGCGGCCTATGGCGACTACCTGCTCGCCAACAAAGGCAGCCAAATGCAGGTGGACAACATCAGGATCGTGTACGAATAGAGAGAAAGATTTATGAGAAAGATAATCATCTGTGCGATCCTGCTGTCAACCTGCCACTGTGCCCTGGCGCAGAAAAGGGAGTACGTGCCCGCCTGGAAGAACCAAAGGCACTGGCACATCGGCATCCACACCGGCCTCGACATAGGCGGAGCCGTGCCCTGGCCCCTGAACAAAGCGATCGGCGACGGGGACAAAATGAACGCCACGCCCAACCTCTCCCCCGCCATCGGGCTGTCGTTGCACCGCGATTTGAACTTCTGCTGGTCGATCGTGGCCGAAGCCACCTACAAGACCATAGCCCTGGACGCGGAGATCATCACGCTGACCAAAGGCCAGCGGTTCAAGGACGACAACCAACTGGACGTGCTCTTTTTCGGGCGCGCGGAGACCTCGATGTCCTTCTCGCAGCTCGAGTTCCCCGTCTACCTCAAATACAAGATCTCTGAGCGCAACCGCGTCTTTCTGGGCGGCTACTACTCCCACATCTTCACAGGCAGCAGCCGGTTCGACGCGACCGCCCTCGACGGCCGCCTGCAAAACCCCGACGATGAAACCGACATTACAATCGTCAACCCCTCCGACCCCGCCTACCAGAACTTCAACGAGAACCTCGACAACTGGGACGTGGGCTTTCTGGTGGGCTACGAGCGCAAGGTACTCAAGCGCTTTACCCTCTCGGGGCGCTTCTCGGCCGGCTTCAAGGACATATTCAAACCCGGCGAAAACTACCTCGCATACAGCATGTGGAATATGCGCGGGACAATTACGTTGAGTTACAGGATCATGTAAGCCCGCCCAGGGCGGATGATATGGATCATTCGGCGAAGATCTTATTGATCTTGGGCTGGATGATCCATATGCCTATGGGGAAGATCCAGATCAGCACAAAATCGCCAAGGTAATCGCTCAATTCCACTCTGCGCCCCAATTCTACCGTTCTGAGCGACCGGGCGATATAGTAGAAGACGTATAGTATGCAGAACATGGCGAAAATGTGCATGGGTAAGATCAAAGCGATCAACCACATATGAGCTTGGATCGCATTGAACACCATCAACGACCAACCGAGAACGATATAGGTTCCCGCAAAGATAAGAAAGACTTTGAACCGGGTCAGGCTCCTTTTCAATTCATCCGGAATTTTTTCATAGAGGCGGGTTGCCACTGCGTAGAACCAGCAACCCAGGATAGCTATAGGGAAAAGACAGACAACCGTATATGGTTGATACAGTTGGCCAGGAAAGGGGGAGAAAGGGGCATGGAAATCCCTATAAACAATATAGAGAATGGTAAAAAATTGCAGCCCTACTATCAGAAGGAACAGTTGCCAATGCTTGAGCTTCAAAAACCATTTCATTTTCTCAGCGGTTAGTAGTTTTTTACCCGGCCCTGCCTGCAAGTTTGGCTTTGACCGACTCTATGGTTTTGGAATTATCGATCCTGAAGGAGAATTTATAGCCCTCGACGATGGCCAAAAGGTAGAACGCCAGATCCAGTACGCTGAAGGTATCGGCACAACAAACCCTGCCGCATATCCATTTCCCGGCTCAGGCAACGGCTGCAAACTTTTACGCGTTCTTCCCTGGTCATAGCGTATGGGTCAATCCCTTGCCAGGCGCCAAGTCGTGGCGTCCTCACGGCGCAGGACCAGGGAGTCGGCGTCGATCTTGACGATCCGCATGGTGTCCGCGGCCTCGATCGTCTGGCCGTTGCCGATGCTTTCGCTATTCAATACCAGCACATCGCCGTCCAGATCCCATGATTTGAACAGTAGGGTGGCCATGCCCACCGACACCGCGGTGCGGTCCTCGTTGAGGGTCAGCCCCTGTCTGGCGGTGGGGTCTATGGGGTTGGGCTCCGTCCACGTGCCAACAATGTAGAAGGCGGGGATGTGCTTGGTTACGGTAAGCTCCACGGCCTTCATGACTTCGCCCTCGCCGACCTTCTCGGGGACGTAGGTCGCCAGGACCTCCTCGCCGAGCAGAACGCCTTCGACCTTGGCCGGGTCGGCATCCATTGTACTGATGTTCACGGTGTCGCCCGAGGCGGTCACGATCATCACGTTGTTCATCGTGGCATCGGCCACGGTCCCTTCAACGGTTTGCTGCGCAGGCGGCGTATTGCACGATACGGCACATACGGCCATGGCGGCGCAGAGCATGGAGGGGAGTCGGGTTGTTTTCATGGCGGTAATATTTAGTAGCGCAAAAATACACAAAAATTTTCTTCCCGGTAACGCCCCCGCTCACGAACAGGTGGAGTATGGGTTGGCGCACTGCATATCGGGGGCCATCCATCCCTGGTAATCCTTTCCGTTGCAGCGCACCCGGACCTTCAACCACCTCCCGGCGCAATCCGTCACGACAAAAACCCCGGGGTGGTACTCCTCCATGACGCACTCCGCCCCGCTGCCCGGATCCGGGCTTTTAAACAGGACCAACGGCTTATTGTAGGCCCGCGAATAGATCCCGACCGTATCGTCCTTTTTTATCCAGCCCTTGCCGATATGGCCTTTGATGCAGTAATCGGCGCTGACATAGAACATGGAATCATTCTTATCCAGAATGGTAAAAACGACAAAGTCCTCTTCCCGGGCATTATGCCTCAACTCCCGGACGACCCTGCCTCCAGGCGTGTCATACAGATACTTAACGCCTGGAAAATCAATATCCATAAGTACAGGCACGCTGTATTTGTGCTCCTGGGAGTGGCCCGCCAGCCAAAAAAACGCAAGACTAACCGATACGATGAAGTGTTTCATTGCTACCGTCTATGGTACAAATATACAAAAAGAGTTCCAACCGGATACAAAGGCGGCATCCGATTCATCGAGCGCTACGGACACATCGTATCGGATATGCATTGTCCCTTCCTGCCATTTCATTCAATCTTATCTCCTCGGTGTCCCTGGGAATGATCAGTGTTTTTGGAAGTCCTGCCGGATGTCGACAACCTAAGGGATAAAGACCACGCGGAAGCCATGAATGTTTACGGGGCTTAGGCTGAAACGGTTGGCGGCACGGCAGTGGTGGCCGTAATGCTCCCAGTCTCCGCCGCGGGCCACATGGACGGTGCCTGAGGCAGGGCCGGTCGGATCGAAAACGGTCCCGGCCAGTTGCTCGTCGGTCAGACCGTAATTCTGGTCGTACTTGTCGGCGCACCATTCGCAAAGGTTCCCGTGCATATCATGCAGCCCGAAGCTGTTGGGAGGGTATGCGCCTCCCGCTATGGCTTTATCGAGCCTGTGGTTCGGATGAGTGGGTCCACCCGTATAGTGGTAGATCTGCCCTCCGGGCAATTGGTATGGGTACTCCCCGTTGATGTTGGCCATATCCGAATACAATCCCCTTCCGTCGCCCACCCCGAACGGCAGGTTCTGGTTGCCGCCCCGGCAGGCGTACTCCCACTGCGCCTCGGTGGGCAGGCTGCCGCCCGCCCACTCCGCGAAGGCTTTGGCGCGGGACCAGCTTACCGCTATCGGGCGGTTACCGCGGCCAAAACCGTCGTCATCCGGCTTGTGCAGCTGCATCTCCTCACAGTAGGCGTCGTATTGCTCATAGGTAATCTCGTACTTGCTCATATAAAACCCTTGGGTCAGCGTAACCCGGTGTTGGGGCTCATCCCAAATCCTCTCCGGTTCGCCTTCCGCGCTGCCCATCATGAAGGTTCCGGCGGGGATGTAGCAGGTCATGATCCCCTTGAATAGTTTCTCGGTGCCGGTTCCGGGGTCCGGCGTCTTCCCGCCGTCGTCGCCTTTGCCGCACGACAACAGCGTTACCACCGAAAACAGTCCCAGCAATGTAATGATCCAAGATTCCGTATTCATACCTGTCAGAAATTATACCCCAAAGTGAAGGTAAACGTGCGGTTGCGTGCGAAACCAACCCCGTACTCATCCTCCTTGACGTTGTCGGTCAGCCCGAGCTCGTAGCCCAGGCCGAGGTAATACCGCTCCCAGGTGGCGCCCGCACCGAAGCGCAGGCCCACATCGCCGCGTTTGAGGAGTTGGGGCGAGGGCTGGGGGTCGCCGTCTGAGTCCCTGATGTTGCCGTCTTTGAACAAACTGGCCTCGGAGGAGTAGGAGCCGGAGGAGAACTTCGCCTTGCCGCCAATCCCGTATCCGAAATAGAGCCCGGCGAAGGGCTGCACGGCAAACCCGAGGGGCAACTCGAAGCGGTAGACGGCCAGCGCGGGCACTTCCAGGTACATCGCCTTGATATCGAGGTCGTATTCGGCGAACCACATCCGGCCGGTGGCCTTGCAACCCTTCTGGGAGAGGTAGAGGCCCGTCTCAAAATAAAAGGGCATCGAGGGGGTAATCAAATGCTGCCATGAGGCGCCCAGGTGGAAGCTGGTCAAACCGCCGGGCTCGACACCTGTTTCGTCCTCGTCCACACGCAGGGTCGAGACGCTGAGTCCGGCGCGGATGCCGAAGATATTCTTGGGCAGGTCTTGTGCTGCGGCAACAGCGGCCAATGCGGCCAGGCAAAGGGTAAAAACGATCTTTTTCATATGCGGAGAGTTTAGGTTCTGATAGTTGTAGCCGTCAGGGTTGGTAGACGATCCTAAAACCGGCCGCGTATCCGGCGTGGTCGGGAAAGTTCCCCATGCGGTAGGCCGAGCGGCAGTAGGAGGCTTGGTAGAAGAAGCTGCCCCCGCGCGCGACGCGGCCCTCGCCGGTTTCGGGTCCCTGCGGGTCGGTCACGTCGAGGTGCTCGCCCGGACCGTAATACCAGTCGTTGCACCACTCCAGCACATTGCCGTGCATATCGTGCAGGCCCCAGGCGTTGGCCGGGTATTGGCCGACCTGCGCCGTAAACTCGGGCGCTATGCGGCCATAGTCCCGGTACTCGCCGCCGGGAAGCTCGTAAGGACGGGAGTGGTCGAAAAAGGCCATCGTGTGGTCCAGCTTCGTGCCGTCGCCCACCCCGAAGGGCCCTGTCTTGCCCGCGCGGCAGGCGTATTCCCACTCGGCCTCGGTGGGCAGGCGGCCCCCCGCCCAGCGGGCGAACTCGTAAGCCCCGAACCAGGTAACGTTGATTACCGGGTGCTTATTGAACCCGTAGGTGGGCTCCCACTGGTGGACGCCCGCGTTCCATTTGACCCCGCCCCAGCCGTCGGGATCGAGGTCCTCGCTGTCGTAGACCATTACCTGGCCCGCGTTGGCGCCCCAGGTGCACTTGCCGCCGATGGTATTGCGCACAGGGGCATAGAAGTCGGCGGTGCAGGCCTCCCCTGAGACGCCTTTGGCATTGAGGAAAGCGGCGTATTGCTCGCAGGTAACCTCGTATTTGCCCATCCGGAACGCCTTGGTAAGGGTTACCTGATGGGGGATCTCATTCGTCCAGCGGTCGGGCTCGGACGAACTGCCCATGGTAAATGTGCCGGCGGGAATGGCGACCGTCTCGATCTCGATGGGGGGCTTGGTCGTCGCACCGTCACCATCGTCCTTGCCGCAGGCCAGAGCCAATGCCGCAAGGAGGATCAGGGTAAAGGTTTTCCGTTCCATGTTCTTAAAGTTTAATGATTTGTCTATTTCAACGCCGGAGGGCGGCTATTCCCGGACGCAGCGGATGGTAAAGCCATACTTGGTGGCTACGGTGCTCCGGAAGGCATTCGGACCGTTGTCGTTCCAGAAGTACATGGCCCACGCCATGCCGATCTCGTCTTTTATACTCGACCAGTAATATCCATTGCCTGTGTTGAGGATCGTACCATCAAGGTTCCAGAGCCTGGCCGCGGCAGGCAGGAAAACAGAGTTGCCGGAAAGTTTATCGGTAAACCTGACGCCCTCCACGCCGTTCAAGATCTTCCACTCTTGGGTTACCTTGGCGCCGTCGAGCAGGCTTGCCTGCTCGTCTTTGGTCGGCACGCGCCAGCCTTCGGGGCACGGGTCGTTGAACGATGCCCAGACGTCACCGTCCCCGACGCTGTATTCCCAGTCGGTTCTTTCGCTGACTGGGGTCCATCCCCTCGTGCTGTTCCATTGATAGTACAGGCCCGAAGATTCGGGTCCGGCGGCAAATTCGCCCGCAAGGTACACATTGCGCGTGGCCCACGTAACGCCGTTGATCGTCGCGCTCTCGCTGACGGGGTCTTTGTCGTTGCCGTCTTCGCCCTTGTCGCATGAGATGAACAGCCCTGCGAGAAGAAGGAGTGTAAATATTTTCCGTTCCATATGCCTGGGTTTTAGGGGTTGCCTATTCCAAAATTAAGGAACAAAAAGAGCATCTTTACCATGTTTCAACGGGTTAGTCACGGGCCTGGGGCGGCGGGTCACGAACGGGGGCGTCACGGCCATGAGCGGAGCTTTTGGAGCGTCCCGAAACTCCGGAAAACGGACTGTAAAAAGAGGTTTGCGGCGGTCGGGTTTTGCAGAAACGGATCGATTATGTAAATTTGGGACAAAACGCCCCTGCCATGAGAACGATCACGGCCATTATCGTCGAGGACGAGGAGTATTCGCGCCTCTCGCTGGAAGAGAAATTGCGGGTCTACCACCCCGCCGTCCGGGTCGTGGACTCGTGCGGGGATTCAGCCTCGGCATTGGAAAGCATCCTGGAGCACAGGCCCGACCTGTTATTCCTCGACATCGAGTTGCCCGGCAACAACGCGCTCTGGCTGGTGGAGCGATTGAAAGAGGTCTCCTCCGCCCCGCTGCCGCACATCATCTTTACCACGGCCTTCAGCGAATCGGAATATATGCTGCGGGCCATCCGCCTCGACGCGGCCGACTACCTGATCAAACCCGTCGGGCTGGAAGAGCTGGCCTCGGCGGTCGAAAAGGTGGTGCGCCGGATCGAAGAAAAAGAGCAAGCCTTACCACGTCCTGCCGCCAACGGGGGGCGGGCCCACCGCTTCAGGACCCATAACTCGTTCCTCAACCTCAGGGAGTCGGACATAGTCTGTTTCGAGGCCGACACCTACTGCACGACCCTCTACACGGCGGGCGGCGGCAAAGAGACCCTGTTCGAGCGCCTGGCCGACATCGAGCGCAGGATGGCCGGCGTGGAGTGCATGTGCCGCTGCGGGCGCAAGCACCTGGTCAACTGCGACTACGTCTACAAACTCGACGTGAAGAACAACGTGTGCCACTTCCAGCTGCCCTCGGGGCAGGCTTTGGAGGTCGCTCTTTCCCAGAACGGCATAAACACCCTGATGCGCCGGATCTCGGGCGCGAGATAGGCCTATCCGTAGATAAATCCGTACGGAATTTCAACCGTAACCCGCGTACCGGCAGGTTTACCCTGCGCATCGTAAAGGTCGGTTACCGTTTGAACGATCTTCCTTTCGTTGAAGCTGTTGTATATCTCGATCTGCCGGGTAAGTATCTCCAATCCCTGCCGCGTGCCGTGGGTGTTGCGTGCCGCTGCCGCTTTCCGGCCGATGCCGTTGTCTTCCACGGTGATCTCCACGCTATTTCCCAGGTGTCGCGCCGACACGGTAAGCATACCCCCCGAGGCGATGGCCGAAAACCCGTGCTTGACGGCGTTCTCGCAGTAGGTGTGCAGGATCATATTGGGGAGTTGGACCTGCTCGTCGACCCCCGGGCCGATTTCGATACGGTAGTCGAACTTGCCGGTAAAACGGAGCTTTTCGAGTTGCAGGTAGAGCGTGGCGTACTCGACCTCCTCCTTGAGCGAGCGCGACGCCCTGTCCACCTCCCTCAGGGTCAGACCCGTGAAGCGCGAGTAGACGTTCAGCAAGCGGTTGGCCTCCTCTTTGGGCTTGGTCATAACGAAGTATTCGATGGCCGAAAGCACATTGGAATTGAAATGGGGGATCGCCTTGAGGCGGATGCTGCGAATGCGCAGGTCGTTGAGCGTTTTTTCGGTCCGCAGGCGTTCCATCTGGCGGCGGGTGCGGCGGCGTTGGAACCCGATGGCCGCCCCGGCGACGGCTCCGGCAAGCAGCAGCACCGCGATTACCCGGAACCACGCACGTTGCCACAGGGCCGGACGGATCGTAAAGGCGAGGGACTGCACCGCACTGCGCGAGGAATCCGTCCCCGAATCGGCGTACAATTCGAATACGTAGTCGCCCGGCGGCAAATTGTTGAACACGGCCTGCCGGTTACCCCCCGGCGCGCTCCACTCCTCCTGGAAGCCGCGCAACCGGTAGGCATAGCGGACATTGGCCCCGGCTGAGTAGTTCAGACCGATAAATGAAAAACGGAAATTGCGGCTCCTGTATCCGAATGCCGCCCCGGTCCCGCCATCGAAACGCTCCCAGCGCACATTGTCGGGAGAGACTTCGCAGCCTTGCACCACCAGGGCCGGGGCGCTTACCCCGTGCACCAGTTTTCGGGGCTCGAACGAGACCACGCACTCGGTCGTGGGCATCCATGCCCGCCCGTCCGAATCGATATAAAGCGCGTTGATAACGGGTTCGAGGCCGATCATGCCGTTGTTGTGGTCGTAGTAGAGTAGTTGCACCTCCCCCGTGCGGAAATACCCCTCCACATCCATCAGATAAAAGCCCCGCAGCATGGCGATCAGCAACTGGCCGCCCCCGGCATCGCGCAGGCCGACAACCACATTGCCCGGGAAGCGGTGCACCGTCGCCACCGAGTCGGACTCCGTAAGCAGATTCAGGCGGTTGGCGCTTGCCGACCAGATCCGCCCCGCGCTGTCGGCGGCCATCACGAAGTTATCCGCGGTATTCGGCCCGCTTGTAAGTTTGACTCCGTCCCCGCCGGTTACCGCTCTCTCCCCGATAATGCTCAGGCCCCGCTCCCCGCAGGCTATGAGCCGTCCCCGGCCATCCACGGCGATATCGTAGATATTTTCCTGGCCGAGCTCCGCTTCCGTCAGCGTCTTTACGATCTTTCCCGCCGCGTCCGCCACCAATACCGCTTCATGAGCGGCATAAGCCACCCCGCCGCGGTAAGGAATTACGCGTTTATAGCTGTAATCCACCGGCAGGCCCGCCCAACGGTACCGCCCGCCGCCCTGCACGAGCACCCCGTTGCGGCGCGGAAAGAATACCTCGCCGCCCACCGCGCCCGAACCGTAACTGAACGAGGTAGTGGATAGAAAAGATGGCATGGGATACTTCGTCCGAACGGCTCTGCCGTCCGCCATCCGGAACAGTTCCTCGTTCAGCCCGGCGAACCAATACGCCCCCGCCTTGTCCCGCACGACCGACTTGATGGAGTGGCCGTCGAAATAATAATTGAGGAAATCGAAGCGAAAAAAATTATACAACCCGTTGCCCGTGGCCACCCAGAGATTCCCCTCGCGGTCGAGCCGCATATCCCACATCGGCAGGTCGGGATCGTGGCGCAACATATCTACGCGCCCGTCCCGCAGCCGGTACAGCGAAAGGAAGTCGCGGATCAGTATCCCTCCATCGGCGGTTTCGAGCATCTGCTTGTTGAGCATCCCGAAACGGTACGGCACCCACAGATCCAACTCCGTTCCCCGCACCTTGTAAATCCCCTCCTTCCCGATCGCAAGCAATCCGAAACGGCTGTGATCCAGGAACGACTCTATCTCCGGCATGGCTATCTGCGTAGTCTTACCGCTTTTCAACTCACGCACCGCAAGCGACCTTACCGCAGGCATATACAGCACCCCGGCGACAGTATCCATCCACAGCCGGTTGTTGCGGGTCAGGTCAAGTTCCGGCGCGTAAAGCACCTCCCGCAACGAGTCGCCGTCGAGCCGCATCAGGTACTTATGCCGTGAAGACGGGTTTTGGTAGATGAGCCAACCCGGCGGCAGCAGGGAGGAATTATAGGAATTCAGCGTGAGGCTGTCGGTAAGGGTAGCCGTCCTCAGCGAGTCGTTGCGCGAGACGGTATAGCAGCAAGTCTGGCTGAAAGCCCTGACCGCCCCGCCGCCGGCGTCCTCGATGCGCAGGATGTTCTCCATCGTCTCCGAAAGGAACGGCGTAAAACGGAATCCGTCGAAACGTGCGAAACCCTTGTAAGTGCCGATCCAGATAAACCCGAGGCTGTCCTGCATCAGGTTATCGAGCATCATATGGTGCAGCCCGTCATGCGAAGTGTAGCGGCGGTAGCTGTACTCCTTGCGCGGAAACACTTCTGAGGGGCCGCCCGCCGCCATGCAGACGGGCAGGCACACCAACCACCATGCAAATATCCGTACAGCGTGAAAAATTCTCATGCCGAACAAGGCTTATAAATACAAATATAGCATTTTTAAACCAATATGGACCGGGGCGAGGCAGGTTGTGAGATATGGATTGGTTCCCTATGCAATCCATTTGACAAAACAGGAATAATAACTTGTCGTTCTGTGATTTTCAATAATTATACACCGCCGGGTTAATTTGCAGACAATCGCAGTAATACCGACTTTACCCCCGTCGCCACAACCAAGAGCAAAGGCAATAAAGCCAACCATGCGGCGGCGGGAACAGAGACCTCGCCCCCATAGCTATGCATACCTCCCAACAGATAGTTTACTCCGAAATAGGTCATCAGCACTCCATAGACGGCCACCACATTGTAGCAGTGGAAGAATAGCAGGCCGCGAAACCAGCGCAGGCTTCCCGCATGCAAAGGCAGGGCGTAGAGCCACAACGACAAAGCAGCCAGCCCGTTGAGCGTAATAAAACCGAACAACGCACCAAGGGCGCGATGGGCAAGCAGATGAAGAAGATCAAGGCAATGATACAGGCGTACCTCAATCAGAATTACGATGCCGATGCCATTATTGGCGGGATTAGAGAGCGATTAGAATAGTCAATAATTGGCAGCCACATTCACATCATTTCACTCAAAAACAGCAGCTTATACCCACAAGAACACCGTTCTGAATATTTTTCGGGTCCCCCGGCGGGTCCCCAAAGGAAAACCGGCACCTGTGCTGGCACCCGGATTCAGGGCACGCGGTCAGATCAGTTTCTGCTCGATGGCCTGCAGCACCATGTCGACGCTGTTGCGGGCCTGGAACTTCAGCAGCAGGTTCTTACGATAGGTCTTGACGGTTTCCTCGCTGAGAAGGATCATCTGAGCGATCTCCGGGTTGGAAAAGCCTTTGGCGATCAACTGGAGCATCTCTTTCTCCCTGCTCGTCAACCACACGGCCTGGCCTGCGCATGTTTTTTTCATCATGCGGCTGATCTCGTCGCAAAGGAATTCCTCACCGGCGTGCACGGCAACTATCCCCTCGATTACCTCTTCGATCAGCGCGTTCTTGAGCACATAACCCATCGCCCCGTTATGCAGGGCGCGGCGGGGTATGGACAATTCGCCGAAGCTGGTCAGCATGAGTATTTTCAGTTGGGGATAGAGTTCGCGCAGTTCCGTGCAGAATTCCACGCCGTTGCCGTCGGGCAGGTGGATATCCAGCAGCAACACCTCCGGCAGCGAGCGCGCAAGCCCGATGCGGCACTCCGCCAGCGAGTGGTAGGTTCCCGTGACGGTAGCCACGCCCGACTCGGAGATGGCTTTAACGATCCCTTCGACCAGCATGCGGTGGTCGTCCACGATAGCCACGTTTATCAGGGTCGTCGGTAATGTCATTGCGGATTGCATGGTTATATCCCGACAAATGTAACATTTTACACATCTATGCAATACCCCCTTTGTGGGAGTTTTCAGCCAGGCGCGTAAATTTTTATTCCGCCTGCGCAAAAAACTCCCACAAAGGGGGATTTTTTTGCGCTCAGGACAGGTATAGCTTTGTCTTGTAATCTGAAAATTACAGGAAACCTTTATAACACTGACACCAAACCCCCAAAAAACATGAGCTCGAATTGGACGAAACTTTTCATGATGGCCGCCCTGGCCCTGATTACCTGCACGGGATGCGGCGACGACGAGAATCCCGACCCCATGGTACCTGTCGGAGAGTGGCTGTACGGGATCAAAACCGGCAAAGTAACCTACCTGCAGACAGTCTGGAATTCAACAGGAAGCTCCACTACGTACAACCCCGTGTTGACCTTCGACGATTACGGCAAACGCATACGGGTGGAGTTACAGGATGACGGCGATGAGGTAATCTACATTTTCGATGAGACCGCCCAAAAGGGGTACATATTGATGGTCGAAACGAAAACCTATATGGAGGCGCCCTATGTCAGTGCCGCCGGCATCAGGCTCAGGTTTATGTACTACGGCGACGACCTGAACTCATTATGGGGGTACTATCCCAACTACACGAAAAAGGCGAACAAAACCGTCGCGGGCAAATCCTGCTCGGTCTATTCGTGGAGCGAAAGCGGCGAAACGGTCGAATGGGGCGGATGGAGCCGCATCACGTTCTGGCTCCAGGACTATACGAGTACTCCCGGAACGGCCAACAGCGCACGGCTCGAAGCGACCTCTTTTACGGAGACCATTCCCGCGAACAGTTTTGCCGTTCCGTCTGATTACAGCGAAGCAACATATTAGCCGCCGAACGATCTGACAAACAACTAACCCTCCGCTTATGAAACAATTGTACTTTATCGCGATCACCCTGCTGCTCGCCGCGGCGGGAATCCAGACACAAACCGGCACGTTCTTCCCCACCAAAACGGGTATGGTGCTGGTAATGGCCGAGAAGAACGGTGCAGGCAAGGTAAAAAGCCACACCCGCACCACCATCGACGCCGTGCGCGGCAAAGTCGACAGCCTCTACGTGGACTACACCATCGAGCTGCTCGACCAGAAGATGGAGTTGGCCGGCGAAGACCACGGCACCATCCGGTGCACCACCAGCGTCATCGACGGGGTGGTCGTGCTCGACATGAAGGAGTTCTCCGCCCCGATGGCCAAAGCCATGGAGGGCATGAAGGTCGAAATATCGGGGATACCGCCCGAAATCTCGGGGCGCATGAAGCCCGGCGACAAGATCCCCGACGCCAACGTGACTGTATCGGCCGCCGCCGGCATGATGAAACTCAAGAGCGTGCTCTCCATCACCGACGCCGGGTGCACGGGCATCGAGGAGATAACCATCCCCGCAGGCACTTTTTCCTGCTACAAGGTAACCCAGAACACGGCCGCCACCACCATGGGCATGACCGTCCGGGGCAGAAGCGTGGCCTGGTACGCCCGCGGCATCGGCATGGTCAAATGCGAGGCCTACGACGCGAAAGGCAAGTTGATGTCGTCCAGCGAACTCATATCCTTAAAATACCCTGAAAAATGAGAACGGCACTGACCCTTATTATCTCTGTGCTGCTGGCCGTGCAGGCCACAGCCCAGACCCCGCGCGAATTGTGGAACCAGGTTCCCCGCGCCGCCGGCGACACCGTTACCTCATTCTGCAAGACCGATACGGTCAAGGTAAACCGTTACATAAAATCGCTCGACGCCACGATCGCACGCATCGACGGCCTGATAAAAGCGAAGGAAACGGCGATGAGAAGCAAAGAGGGCGCTGCGAAGGCCGAAATGGCCGAGATGCTGAAAAACAGCCCGACCGGAAGGATCTCCGCGGCCGAGAGGGCCCGGATCGCCAACATGAGCGACGCGCAGAAAAAGGACTACGCCGACGGCCAGCTCAAACAGGCGACCGGCATGGACGTAGAGGGCCTCAAGGCGATGGGCAAAAAGATGGAAAACGCCTCCGAAGAGGACCAGATGGCCATGGCCATGCAGATGCTGGGCGGGATGGACCTCTCCGGCATGGGTATGGTCGAAGCGGAGCCGGTCGATGAAAAGAAACTCCGCATACTCGAGCTGCAGAATCAGCTCGTGAGCGTGGGCAGCGAGTATATGGCGCAGCTCCAACGCTTCGAGACCTCTTTCCCCGAGTCGCAATACGTGAACGAGGTAATCGCGGCCCGCGTCGCGGCGTTTAAGAAATACGCCCGCCTCGACGGCATGGAAAGCGAGTTCGACCTCCCCAAGATCCGCGCGCTCGACTATCAGAATTTTCTCAATTTCCTCTGCCCGGCCGTCTCGCCCATATCATTAAAGTACATGAACCGCAACATCGCCCTGCTGGACATCGAGTTGAAAAGCTCCGGGCAGGCCGAGGCGATCGTCAGGGAATTAGCCTCACTGGAACCCACCGCGGTAAATAAACTGGCCATCGAGGCCGAGATCGTAAAGGGCTACGGCATCGTGCGCAAGTACGCCGTCGAGCTCAAGCGGCGCTACGAGGCGTTCAGTGTGCTTGCGACCTTCTATTGGGATTCTCCTGAAGAAAACCGGCCGAAGGATTCGCCCATGCTCAACCGCGACCACCGCTACGATCACATGTACTAAAAAACGCGACATCATGAAAACCACACGATTTTTCGCAATTGCCGCACTGGCGGCGCTTACGCTCTCCTGTATCAACAAGGGCTCCAAACAGCAAAGCGACGGGATGCAAAACCAGATGGAGCGATCGGTCAAAGATGCCATAGAGATAACCGACGCCAGTTCAGGCAAATGGGTCGACAACGAGTACACCCGGCTTGTGCCCAAGCCCGATATGGAGGTCCGCGAGGCGGCCAACACGGGCATGGGGTACAGCATCGTCTTTGGCCGCAGCGTCACGCTCGACCGGATGAAGGCCTACGCCGAAAAGCTGAAACAGGCGGGCTTCAACGTCGATTGCGGCGACGAGGACAACGAGCAGTACTATTCGTTCTGGGGCGATAACGCCGACGGCTGGAGCGTGCGGATAACCGTGACCTCGAACGCCAACAACCTGCTTATTTCCAAACCGGGCGAAATGTAGTCCCAAAAACAACCATTGCCATGGAACTTATCGAAAGAGTGAAGAACATCATCGTCTCCCCCAAAAAAGAGTGGGAAGCGATCGACCAGGAGAACGCCCCGCACGCCAAAGTGGCGACGGGTTACCTGCTGTTGCTGGCGCTGATCCCCGCTGTGGCCATTTTTATCGGTTGGGGCCTGATCGGGCAACGGGCGTTCGGGATCCACATCTCCGGCAGCCTGGGGCTGGGACTCAAACAAGCTGTCCTGCAACTGCTATCGGTCATGGGCGGGGCCTACCTGACCGCCTTCGTGTTCGACATGCTGGCCCCCAATTTCGGCTCGCAGAAGAATTTCGACAAGGCTTTTTCGCTGGCCGCCTACTGCTATACGCCGGTCTGTCTGGGCGGATTCTTCCACATCCACTGGAGCCTGGCCTTTTTGGCGGGACTGATCAGCCTTTACGCGTTGTACCTGCTCTACAGCGGCATAAAGCCCATGATGAAAACCCCGGACGACAAGGTTACGGGCTACTTCGTGGTATCGCTGGTGGTAATGGTGGTCATCGCCTTCGCGCTCTCGTACATCCTCGGGGCCATCCTGGGCGTGAGGAGCGGCATGTTTTAATTCAAAACCCGATTACGGTGAATTTCAGATTTGTAATACTCGCGCTGGCCGTAGCGGCCCTGGCGCTCACTTCCTGCAAAAAGGATAAGCCCGAAGAACCCGAATACGGCCCCGCCAACACGATGACAGTCGATGGCACAGCCCGGCAGATCACCATCGCAAACGGCTGGACGTACAATATGGGCTATGACCAGGAGGCGCTGGGCGTGGGGTTCATGGACGGCACGATCAAGCATTGGTTGTCCATAGGTATTGCGCATGATCAATACGGGACAAATTTCTCTCTGGCTGATGCCACAAAATTCTGGGATATCGGTTATACCGGTTACAATAGCGCAACGTATTCAAGTGCTTTCTTTTACGAATGCTACTGGAACGACGTCCCAGCGACGATCACAGGCGGCCATGTATATATCAAGCGCACCGGTAACGGCGGGATGAACGATTTCGGCGCTTATATCCTGCGTTTCGACGTCACTTTCGCCGACGGGCGTAGGGTGTACGGCAACTATTCCGGAATCTTCGAAGCCGACAACACATAGTAACCCTTATAACCTTACGGACATGAAAAAAATCTACTTCTTCGCAATCGTTTTATTGGCCGCCTTCGCTTTCGCATGCGGCGGATCGAGCGTGGACAGCGCCATGAGCCAGGTCGAAAAGGCCCTCGACCGCGTGGAAAAGAACAAGGTATCCATGACCCAGGCCGACTGGCAGGCGCTCGAAGCAGAACTGGAGGCGCCACTGCAAACCCTCGCCACAGCCCTGGAGAACAAGCAGGTAGGGACGCTCAAACGGCTGGAGTTGATGGCGCTTACCGCCAGGGTAGCCGCCGTATTTATGGAAGCGGGCATGAACACCGTCATCAATGAGATGGACGCCGCCGAAGTTTTACCGGAAGACCTGGAACGGGCCGCCGAACAGTTGGAGCAGGCGACCCCTGCCGATACCGGCCAAAGCGAATAACCCAAAAAACAAAGCCATGAAAAAACTACTTCTACTCATCGCAGCGATAATTTTCGCAACCGCGCAGGCCGACGCCCAAAGCTGGCTCGAAAAGCTTGGCCAGCAGGCCGTCGACCGCGCCACCGAACGGGCAAAGCAGAAAACCGAGGACAAGGTCAACGACAAGGTCGACAAGACCGTCGACGGGGCCTTTGACAAGGCGGAGGGCGCCGTATCGGGCAAGAGTAAAGACAAAAGCAAGAGCAAAAAATCGGGCGACGGCGATGCCGGCGGCGGGGATGAAAGCGGCGACGCAGGAGAATCCGGCGGCGGAAAACCGGCCGCCCAGAGCCCGAAAGCGCTCGAATCGGCCTACGCCAAGAGCGACTTCGTACCGGGCGATGTGATCATCTTCGCCGACGATCTGGCAAACGAAAAATCCGGGGAATTCCCCAGTAAATGGGATCTGCTAAACGGGACTGCCGAAATCGCGGCCTTCCAGGGCAGCAATTCGATATATGCGGACCCGAGCGCCACGATCGTTCCGCTGATGAAGGATATGAAAGGCTACCTGCCGGATGTGTTCACCATCGAGTTCGATATTTTGATAGATGATCCGGGTAAGCAGTGGGGTACGTATAACCTGTATCTCCACAACGAAAGTTTTGAAGGCTACGAATACATATGTCACGTTGCATTCGTCTTATACGGCGGCCAGAGCCTGGATTGGCATTATAAAGCGCCCGGCAGTACGGAAGACCGGAAAGGGAGAATGGACCTCGGTCCCCTTCTGAAGCGTCGCGAGTGGCACCACGTAGCCCTGTCGTTCAACAAGCGCGCCTTCAAACTCTACCTCAACGGTTCGCGGGTAATCAACCTCCCGTCGATGGAAGCGCCCAAGCGTGTCGCATTGAGATTTGAGAATTCACAGCCGGAGCAACCTTTCGCGATCAAAGATTTCCGTATGGCCCAGGGGGCGGTGCCGCTCTACGACCGCATGATGACCGATGGCAAGATCGTCACCTACGGCATCACCTTCGACGTGGGCAAATCGACCGTCAAGCCCGAGTCGATGACCGAGATCAACCGCATCGCCCAGTTGATGAAGGACAATCCGACCCTGAAATTCTCTGTTGAGGGCCACACCGACTCCACCGGCAACCCCGCCTCGAACCAGACCCTCTCGGACGCGCGCAGCAAGGCCGTGATGGATAAACTGATCGAACTGGGCATCGCCGCCGACCGCCTCAAGGCCGCCGGCAAAGGCCAAAGCAATCCCATCGCCGACAACTCGACCGACGAAGGCCGAGCCAAGAACCGTCGCGTGGAGTTCGTAAAACTCTAAAATTACAACGGAATGAAAACATCCGTATGGATCGCGGCGACCATCGCCGCCTCCCTCGTCGCGGGCTGTAAAAAGGACAAAACCGGGCCCGAACCCGGGGCGACGGTCATCACGGCCTCGGGCATCGATACCGGGGGCATTGCCATCGACCGGGTGGACGCCGTGCCATACCCTTATGCGAGCAGTGCCCCGATCGCCTCGGCGCCCTTTGTCAGCGGCGGTTTTTCTCTTACCCTGCCCGCATGGATCGACGATGCGTTCCTCTATCCGGCATCGGACGATCTCCCCGATCAGATTACACTCAGCGACCCGCAAGCCAGATGGGCTTACGACATAAGGTTCGACGCCTACGCGGGCAATGTTTTCAAAGGTCACATTGTACTGGGCAAGTTTTCAGGAAATGTAACGGCGCACTGGTTCTACGCCGACAGGAAATTCAGCGCGACCGGTGCGACCTCCTCGAAAACGTACGATTACCGTCTGGAGAAGGGGTGGAACTGCTACGCCGAGACCAACGATGTCATGAACGACGTCAACACATACTCCTCCACGATCCCGGACGGAGTGAGCTGGCGCTTCGAAACCCCGGATTGACCCTCTTAAAAGAACAACCCAAAACCCAATTACTTAACCCTTTAAAAACTTAAAAAAATGAAGAAAATCGTTCTCACAACCCTCATGGTATTCTGCTGCGCCACGATCGCGTCGGCCCAGAGCAAAGGCAGCAGCGCGGCAGGCGTCAACCTCGGCGTGCTTACGGAAACCGGTTACACGACATTCGGCCTCGGCTTGAAGTACCAGTACAATTTCACCGACCGCCTCCGCGTCGAGCCCTCGTTCAACTACTATTTTCCGAAGTCATTACCCTTTTCCAAGATCTCTTACTGGGACGCCAGTGTCAACGCGCACTATTTGTTCCCCGTGGGCAAGGTGGTCCTTTATCCCTTGGCGGGGCTCGGCGTATTGGGTTCAAAAGTGACCGTGGAAGGCTTTGACGGGTTCGAAGGATTCGGAGGGTTCGGCGGCGATTACTCCGATACCGTATTCGCCTTCAACATCGGGGGCGGAGTGGACTATCCCCTGAACGACACCTGGGTACTCAACGGCGAACTCAAGTACAAGATCGCCAGCGGGGGCGGTGTGTTCGTCCCTTCGGTCGGCATCGCTTACAGGTTCTGACAACCGTAGAAACCAACACCCGCCCTCCGGCCTGCCGGAGGGCGGGCTTATTACCCTTTCCAAACGAAAATGGCCATGAGACATACTCTGTTGTCACTGATCCTGCTGACGACCTTACAGGCGGCGGCGCAGCGATATCCTTATTCCGACCAGGTCGTCCACAAGGATTTCATGTTCGACGGAGAGATGATCGGCTATGATTTCCTCCCCTACCGGCGCTCAACGGTGAAGATGAGCTGGTGGACCATCGACGGGATGTTCAACCGGGGCGATTACCCCGCCGCGCAACTCCACGCCATGGGCAACGCGATCAAGGAGATACACGGCATCCTGATGACCAGCCCGCTGCTGGCCAACCTCCAGGGCGCGGGCGGCAGGGGCCTGTCGTCCGTCACGGTCGGCGTCCCGAGGTGGAGCAACGACGACGACTTCACCGGCTCGTTCACCCGGGACTACATCCGCAGCCATGTGAGCGTGGAGTTCAATCCCTTTTTCAAGGACGGTAACGGCCAGGTGAAAACATTCAACGAACACTGGAAAGGCATCCTTCTGCGGGCGAACGACCTTTCCGACCTTATTTTCGGGATAACGCTGCTGCCCGGACGCTCGTATGTGACCGGGGTTCCCGATCACGGTGACCGGTGGATGGGCCATCCCGTCTTCCATATGCGGGGTTACGACCGGGTGGTCGTCACCCGCAAGGGGATCCCGCTCTATGTACCGGTAAGCTACCGCGAATACATGGAGGCGTGGTTCGGGACATACGAAAAAATGCAGGCCGAATCCCGCAGCGACATCGACGGGATGCAGGCCAATATAGAGAAAATCATCAAAGAGATGGATGAGAACATCCTAAACGCCGGAAAGCAGGGGCTTTCGGCCGAGCAGATCGCGCAGATGAAGGCGGTCAGGGATGCGTCGGTTCCCGAGATGAGGAAAATGATAGCGGGCGTACGCTCCGAACAGAGAACGGACGATCCCCTCCGGGAGAGTATCGCCGCCCAGCGCCGTGCGATGCTCACGATGCTGCCCGGCGAATTGAACTCCCAATGCCTGATCTGGGACGAGTTGAACCCCCTGGTCCGCCCGGACGGAGCGGGCGAAGACGACAAACCCCGTCCCGTGTTCAAGGTCAATCCGGTTTTGGTAGACCTTTCACGGCCTGCCGAGATACAGTTCCTGTCGATCAACATCCCGCCCTACAACGAGCGCTACGACCAGGAGGTCGGTTACTGGCGCAACTACTGGATTACCTGGCAGGTGATGAAGGACGAGGCCACCTGGGGGAAGATCATCGAAAAAGTAAAACATTAAACCCTTAACCATGAGAAAACAAATCACCATCTGCGCAATGGCCGTCCTGGCGCTGCTCACTGCGTGCGGCGGGGGCGGGCCCAAGGGTGCCGCTTCGGGCGCAGAAGCCCAAGCCGAAACGAAGGCCGCCGAAACCGCCAAACTCTTTCCCGTCGAGCACGGCACCATCCGCCAGCAGATGGAAGCGATGGGCATGAAAACTACCCCCACCGTCTACTTCGACAAGTGGGGCGAGTGGCAGGCCACCGAATCCTACTCCGACATGACGATGATGGGCCAGAAGGTGGTGCTCGACAACTCGATCGAGATTACCAAAGGCTCCGACCACTGGAAGATAGACCTGGAAAAAATGACCGGCGTCAAGACCACCCAGTCATTCAAGAACGCCATGGGCTTCGATCCGGATCAATTCACGGACGAAATGAAAAAAGAGCTCGCCGCCAACGACATGAAAGTCGACCAGCAGGCCGACACGACCATCATGGGCCACACGTGCAAGAAATTCCACGTTACCAGCCAGCGCCTGGGCATGGACGTGCACTACGCCGCATGGGGCAACATCATTATGAAGATGTGGGGCACCACCATGCAGATGCCCATGAAGCTCGAAGTGCTGTCGATCGATGCCTCGGCCCCACCGGCCTCGAAATTCGAGGTGCCCGAAGGGGTCACTATTACCGGACAGTAATATAAATGGTTCCGGGGCTGTGCTCCGGAACCATAAAATATCTATCTTGCACCTCAGTACACTGTTATCCTTACCGTTATGAGGCGTCTTTTCCCGTTATTCCTGTTGTTGGCCGCATTCACGGCCCGGGCAGGTGTAGACGTGCCCGACCTCTCCGCAACGCTCGACTCGTTGCGCAAGGCCCCGCGGACGGTGCAAACAGCAGCGGTCTACAACAGCCTGGGAAGAAAATTTCGCGAGCACTCGGCCTACCGCCAGGCGGTGGAGTGCCACAAAGCCGCCCTGTCGATCGCTGAAGCCAGCAGAGACAAGACCCGGATGATCGAATCGCTCAACCTGCTCGGGGTCGCCTACCGCCGCCTGGACGAGTCCTTCCTGGGCATGGAGGCACACGACAGGGCCCTGACGCTGGCTGAGGAGACGAACAATATGGAGCACATCGCCTACGCCACCAACAGCATGGGCTACATCCATGTCGTTTTCGGCGAATTCGACCAGGCAGTCCCCTTTTTCCGGCGCGCGATGTCCATCGAACAGCAACGCGGCAATCCGCAAGGAGTGGGCATAAACCTTACCAATATCGGCGAAACCTTCCTGATGCGCGGCGAGTTGGACTCGGCCTACTATTATTTCACCCGCTCGCTCAGGATCGACCAGGGAATAGAGAACCGCATGGGCGAAGCAGTCAATTACAATTTCCTCGGCCTGGTCAAACACCGGCAGGGCGATCCCGCCGGAGCGATCCCGCTGTTCGAGCAATCCATCTCGATAGGCCTCCATGTCGACGACCGGATCCATATGGGAAACGTCTACAACGGTCTCGGGGCGGCTTATGCCGATCTGGGCCGCTACGACCAGGCCCTGGATGCATACCGGAGATCGCTCGAGATCAACGAAGAGATTCATTCCAAACGCAACATAAGCGAAGCCTACCGGGGCATTTCGGAGCTCTACCGCAAGACCGGCGATTTCCGGCACGCCCTCGAATCCTACGAGCGATACGCCGCCCTGCACAACGAAATGACCAGCGAGCGCAACAAGGAATTCATCGGGGAGATGCGCATCAAGTACCAGGCCGCCGAGAAGGAGCGCACCATCCTCAGCCTGCAGGCCGGCCGCAGCCGTAACCGTATAATTATATGGAGCATAAGCACATTTACCCTGTTGCTTATCGTTTCCGTGCTGCTGGTAGTGAGCAGCCTGCGCCAGAAACGCCGCCTCGCCGAGCAACGGTTGGTGGAGACGGAACAACGACGCCTCATAGACGCTTCGCGCTCGCTTATCGAAGGCGAGATCGGGGAGCGTACGCGTTTGGCCCGCGAACTGCACGACGGGTTGGGCAATATGCTCTCGGTGATCAATTACAACCTGGGCAATGCCCGCCGCCATCATGGCGCAGCGGACAATGCGGACTTCAACGCCGTGGTGGAGATGCTCGACAACTCGATCCGAGAATTGAGGCGCATATCCCACAGCCTGATGCCGCAGTCGCTGATGAGATACGGTCTGAAAGTGGCCCTGGAAGATTACTGTAACGCTATTCCGCTCGCGCATTTCCATTTTTACGGATTGGAGCGCCGACTGGAGCATCAGTTGGAGATCGTTATTTACCGCATCGCGCAGGAACTGGCCGGCAACGCCATAAAGCATTCGGGCGCCTCGCAGATCAACGTGCAATTATTCCTGGAATCGGGCCGCGTATGCCTCAACGTGCA
>JAVBNX010000006.1:0-253214 GCA_031551275.1 Rikenellaceae bacterium | reverse complement strand
TCATCGAGCGTTTGCCATTGGAATCCGTTGGCCGCGCTCAGCCCGATCGAATGGAACGAGGCCACCAGCGGATCGTTCTGGTCGGCCGCGGCGGGACGCGCCTGCGTCATCCAGAAGCCGATCAGGTCGAGCGCCTGAAGTTCGGCGGGCGCAGCGCTCTTAAAGGTTGCGAACGGCGACGTTACGGGCGGTTGCCCCGGCGCGATGCCTTTGCCGAGGTACTGCGACAGGGTCATCAGCATGAAGCCTTTCTGGAAATCGACCGCTTTGGCAAGATCGTCGCCCCCTGTGGTGAAGATGCGCACGGCCGACATGCCGATGTTGGTGCGGCTGCGGATCTGCATCATATCGCCCGGAACGGGGCCTTCATATTCAGGCCCGGTAACGATGTAGGTTCCGGGCTGCGGCCCTTTCGTTCCGGCCACGTTGTGGATCACCTCGTCAAAGCTGTCGCCGATCTGCACGATGTACCAGCGTTTTTCGGTCGACGCCGGGACGAAGATCACCACAGGCTCTTTGGTCAGGTCGGTGTAGGCGTAGGCGTCGATGGTCACGTTGTTGGGCGTTACCACAAACCGGTCGGCGGCGGTTTTAAGCTCGGTGTGTTTCACGTAGAAATTCACCCCCATCGAATTGCCCCTGACCGCCACGGGGGCGTACAGGGCATACATGCGGAACGGCTCGCCCCACAGGCAGGCCTGGATGGCGGTGGCATAGGCCTGCTCCTCCTTCGCCTGGTCGGGGGGCAGTTTTTGGGTGGATGTCTGCGCATAGGCCGATATGCTGCAAACAAATGCCAGCAATACGGTGGAGAGTCGGAATGTTGGTTTCATTTATTCATGGTTTTAATATCCATGCCATGAACAAATAATATACCACATTGTCATAGATAACTTTTTAAAGCGGGCGGGGCAGGACTTGAACCCTCAGTCCACTCTGATAATCACAAAACAAATAGCATAAGATTAAACCGGCTAATTGTTAGCTATATACACAATATGCAAATTAAGATTTCTTCTAAACCAATTTGTAACCACGCCGCGGTTTGTCGTATAATGGTTACGAATTGGTTACAGAGCAGATGAAAACAATAAGCACTTGTTTTTACTAATGCCTTGATTATAAATATGTTTCATGATTCAGAGAAGGCCGGTAAAGTGAAATGGAAAATCCCTAATAATCAGTCGATTATCAGGGATTTTCCTTAGGTGGCGGTATGGACGGGTCTTTAACCCGTTCGTAATATGTTGATTACAAGAAATTTATCCTATCGTTTTCTGAAATCCAACGGCTCGTCCAACGGCTGTCTTTTGCTTCGTTGCAGCGTTTTAACACCAAACCTTTTGAATCCAATACAAAGATAGGTATTTCGTCTTTTAAAACCAACCCCTGAACTAATTTTCTTACATATAATTATTAACAATATCAGTTCGAATCCCGGGCTATAAATACTCCCCTTTTCATGTAAATCAATACGTCAAAGAACAAATCTAAAACAGACATAATGCAAGCACCATGATGAATTTAATTTCAACTGCTATTGGCAAAAATCAGCTTTACCCGAAGTCGAGTGCATGAATTTTTGCCGATAACGGCAAGATTTATTAGCCTCCTCTTGACGACGGGGGATTAATACCACCCCTGAAATGTAATTGCTTCGGTCCTGTTCCCGTCTATTAATTTTAGGACATCAGATTCTTTATAAAGAATTTTCCCGGTAATATGTATATAAGCGATCTTTCCACTATCCCTATAATGATGCAATGTCCTCGGGCTGATATGGAGCATTTTGCATACTTCCTTGTTGTCGAGATACCTTTCCCCACGTAACCGAAGATGTTTCTTGGAATATAATTTCTTCATTAATCCGGAGAGTTTACTCACATTGTCAATAAATGCGATTATCTCTGGTGATTCTCTATTTTTAGTTTCCATTTCGGGTATTGTTATGTATAGTTGAGGCTTGCAAGAGATTATTCAGGTCTGATCGTTTATAACAGAATTTGCGGCCGATTTGCGTGTAAGGCAATAAACCACTTTGCCTGTATGTCCGCAATGTCTGGGGAGTAATGTGAAGCAGTAGGCAAACATCCTGGTTATCTAATATTATATTGTTCCTATCTTCACCAAAATGATAATATACCTCTTCGGTTAGCTGGCTGATCCGATCCAGCAACTCGTTAAACAATTCCTCTTCAATAGTGATCAGTGCCATTTTGCCCTAATTTCTGATATACTCTCCAAATACCGATAAATGCAGAGTGTCGGACATCGCGTCGAACTCAATCCGTTGACAGGTTGATAATATGCCGATATACATTCCCTGATCATCTGATTCGATCGGATGGACTGCCGGGTGTGCCTGGCGGGTATAAATATCGACATGTAGAATGGTAAGCCGGTAGGCACCGCCGTATTCCCTTGAAACGATAATCGCGGGATTCAGGTTAACGCTTTCCCAAACACCTAACATGGCTTCGAGATTTTGATAGGTTTCCATATTTTCAGTTTTTAAGGTTGCTTTGCTACGGATATTCAATCCGGCGGCAAACCTATCAGCTGCTTGCGGAGCGACCAAAATACGTCCGCGTTTTGCCCCGTTCGTCCTCGTTTGTCACCGGGCGGGGGCTTGTTTTTACGTTTTTTCGTTTTCGGATGGAGGTGCCGGAAATTGGAAAATAAACCTATCTTTGTAATGCGATGGGGAGGTTAAAGTCCCGTCGTATTGTATTAGTACGCGTTCGAACTGAACGTCCCCAGGTCTGAAACCGGCAAACTTCAAACAGGGCGGGAACCAGTCGAAGGCCATGCTATGCACTTGTGTATAGCGTGGGCTTTCTCTGTTTCGCCTTGGGGCCTTTGCCGGTGCCCAGACCTGGAACAGTGGGGAGTTCCACGCTTTTTTTGCGTGGAAATGTGCGGTTGATGGGATGGGAGGCGGACCGGATAGGCCCAAAATCAATAACCACCGATATGAAACGCATCATTCTTTACATCGCCGCATCGGCGGACGGTTTCATCGCCACGGCCGACCATGAACTCGACTGGCTGACGGATTTTCCAATCACCAATGAAATGGATTACGGTTACGGCGAATTCATCGGCTCGGTCGACGTGATCGTTATGGGCGGGAAAACCTACCGCGCCGTGCGGGCGATGGACCTGACGTGGCCCTACCAGGGCATCCGAACCCTCGTCGTCACCCGCACCCGATGGGAGCCGCAACCCGGCGTGGAGTTCATCACGGACGATATTATCCCCCGAATCACCGCCCTGCGCAACAGCCCGGCCAACGGCAAGGACGTGTGGCTCGAAGGCGGCGGGGAGATCATCGACATGCTTCTGAAGGCCGACCTGGTGGACGAAATGCGCATCTTTACGATACCAAGAAACCTCGGCGAGGGAGTCCCCCTATTTCCCGGCGGGCAACCCGAACCGCGCCTGTGGCGTACCGTCGATGAAATGACCTACCCAAACGGGGTCGTTTACCTGCGGCAGATGCGGCGGGTGGAATGATCTGTTGCCGGAGATGCGGTTTGCCGATAAACGCTTATCTTTGGCCGTGAAAACCAAACGATAAGACCGCATGAAACGACTCGCACTTTTTATCATCCCATTATTGCTTTGCGCCGCGCAAGCGCAGGCGTTCTCAAAGGAAAAGGAACAAACCGCCAAGATTACCGTACTCGACGGGACGGTTACTATGGAACTGGCCGCCGGAGGCGACGATTTCTACTGTATCGGCATCCAATTTTCCGACAAAACCGCGAACCAGGGATGCGGGACGTACATCGAAATAAAACGGCGGGACGGTTCCTATATCCTGCGCAACGGCGGAAAGCGCTACGCCACGGCCGACGCCGCGATAGAGGCCGACCTGAAAGAGCTTGTCCTGCGGTTTTACGATAAGAAAAAACGCGGCAAGCAAGTCTGGTCGGCGTTCGTGAAAGAGGGCGGCCTGCGGCAGTTCATCGACTTTGCAAACGAGGTAATCGACGAGGAATTCCTCTCTTCGCCCTTCAATGAAATTTACGGATAGAAAAACGCAGCACAACGCCCGCTTTCCGGGGCGGGTGCAGCGAGCCTCAAACCCATGAAAACATTCCTTATCGTCCTCGGCTCCATCGTCCTGCTTATCGGGCTGCTATGGGTGTGGGCCTTCGTTCCCGTAAAGGGCATCCTGATCAATTTGCTGCCCATCAGGTCCGTACCCGAAGCCTACCGGGATTTCCCGTTCGCCGGCCAAAGCGCCGACCCCCGATTCAGCGTGACCGGACTGCAAGGCAGCATGGAGCACAACCAGATATTAAGGGATGCCGCCGGAAACTACATACTGGAAACCTTCGAGCGGTTTTATAACGGAATGAGAGAGGATAAAACGCACCTCTACCGGGTCGACACATTGGGAAATATTGCCGGGACGTTCACCCTGCCCGACGGTATGTACTTACGCTCCGGCTACGAGTGCGACCTGCTGCCCGACGGGGAATACAATACCTATTTTTGCAAGCCATACCTTGTATCGCCCGAGGGGTACAGCGCGTGGCTGCACAACGGCGAGCCCACGGTGATCGTACCGCCGACCGTCGGCAAGAAGTTAAGCCCCGACCAGTTCCGCCCGGTTTATAATGAAGCCGACGCCGCATTTACGTTCGACAGCACGGCCATGTTGCTGGCGAAAGGCGAATGGCGCATCGTGCGCCTGGGTTTCGAGGCATGGAAATACGAGTACCGCGAAGAGTTCAAGGAAAAGCGCGAACGGGAAACCGCCATCCTGCCCGACAGCACGCTTACCGTGCAGGAGGCGTTCGATTTCGATCACTTTCCCGCAACGCAAGGCGCGGTCGAGCTGTGCTATTTCCAGCGCACGGAATACATCGGCAAAGCCGGACTCTCGGGGCTGGGCAGCCCTACCGGCGGGGGATCGGAACATTGGAACGGCTACGGCTATTTCCGGCTGACGTTGGGCAACGGCGCATTCTGTTTCAAATATCCGGGGGAGGAATACAGCGGCAGAAGGTACTTTTTCAGGCCGGACGTCTACCTGTCCGACCATTTCGCCATCCTCAAAGACGAATACAGCACATACATCATACAGTACCGGAATAGATAACCTCAAGGATCGACAGTTTTCCCCTATCCGCCCTGATCGGGATTGCGGCGGGTAGCGGTTTTGGGAAGATTTCGTGATTTTTTTAACAATTTCATGGCAATGAACGGATAATCATTACATTTGCAGCGAACTGCCGCTTGGCGGGGTTCCGACATATTGGCCGATACACCTTCAGAAAATTTCCGGCAAGTCATTTTTTACGCGGGGGAATTATCGGGCAAGCATACTATTTAACGCCTACTGTATCTATCGAGTGTTCATACAGTTTCAGGCGTGGTATATCTTGCCCTTTCCCCCTGGACTTGCCGGTTTAAGAGGTGGGGCGCAGATTACCACGCTTTTTTTATCCACCCATTAAAAGCGATGCGTATCGAGTAAAACAACACGCCGGAAAAGTATTCGGACCGACAGAGAGGGACCAGGTTCAGCCGCAAACGACAGGCTATCAAAACATAGTGTTATTTATTGATCATTCAACAGAAATGGCAGGAAGAACCCGCATACGAAAACCCAATAATCTGACTAACAGATACTATCATGGCACTCATCCACGTTTACTACCAAGCCCGCATCAGGGATGGAACCGGAGCGAAACATTCGCGCAGCAGGAAAGGTCTACATTCGGATTACCCAACGATATAAGTTACAAACTGCAAATTAGCTGAAAATAATTTTTTAGCTATATTTGCAACGCCACGCGGGTTTTTCAGCCCACTGCGGCAGACATATACCGATTACCTTTATTCCACTGGCGTTTAATAGAGAGATGAAATCGGGCAATTTCTACACACTAAACAAAAGTTTAGCGTGGTATGATTTGTCCTGTCATCTCTCTTACAAGCCAGTGGAGGAAGGTCGGGGTGATGAAATGCCACGCTTTTTTCATAGGTTTGTATCGCGGAGCTGAAACGAGGGGTTGCAGGGAGTGAGCCGCACCGCATAAATAGGCGTAAGCATAAACCGTCACCCGTACCCGAACCGACTCACCAAGCAGGAGCAGAAGCGGCATGCGCTGGTTATGCCCTGCAAGAAGAAGGATAACCGAAGGTTAACACCACCGTCCTGGACGCGCTACTAACCCCTGTGCCGGACATTTGCGGAAAGCTATCGTTTTCCGTACCAGCACAATTTTATAAAAACCCGATTCGTTTTATCACCGAAAATGAAATTAGAGATGGGCGGTACAGACAATGAAACCAAGACATTAAAGAGGGATAATCCAACAAAAGAAAAAGAAACGACGGTAGTTTTCGAGGACATTTCAGACGAAGTCCTCGAAGAGTTGCGCAATGGCAGCCATGAGGCTTTCCAAACGATCTACAACCTCTATTACAAACACATCTACGCGTACTCGAAGGCCATGACCAAGTCGGACGTGGAGGCCGAGGACATCACCCAGAACGCCTTGATCCAGCTCTGGGAGAAACGGGCCGAGATCGCGCCGGGAACCATCATGCGGCGCTACCTGTTCACGGCGGCCCGCTACCTGGTGTTCAACTATTTCCGAAAGCTGAAAATCAACGACAAGTATTTCGAACTCGCCAACCGCGTTTCCGAGGGCGACAGCACCTCGGAACAACAGTTCATGGCCGAGGAGGAGGCCCGCCACCTGCGCCTGATCGTGGCCCGGATGCCTAAACTGCGCAGGCAGGTTTTCGAAATGAGCGAAAAAGAAAGGCTGACCAACGAACAGATCGCCAAGAAGCTCAAAATAAGTGTCAATACCGTGGCAAGCCACCTTTACAACGCCCGTAAAGAACTCCAGGAAGTACACAAGACACTCTCCGTCGTGCTGCTCTTCTTCCTTTCCAATTAGGGGAAAGCCCCCCATTCCCTCCGGGTTATGATTCCCCAACAAGCGGCCTTCCCGTGAAGCGCTGCCATGTTCCCGCACCAAACCCCAACCCGATGTAAACCGCTACCCGGCGTTTGCAATGGCCGCGCTTTGCCTTTGCCCAGACCGCAGGCTGAATAGTTAATCGCCTTAAAAATAGCCGTATAACGGCATAACCACGATGCAATAAAAACATAATAACGAGAACGACAAGCCATGACAACGCAGCTACACCACCCCGTGCGACGGCCGGGTAATATCCCCCGCCGACAAGCCATGACAACGCAGCCACACCACCCCGTGCGACAGCCGGGAAACATCCGGCGCAGTCAAGCCGCCGAAGGGACGCAACGTGCCGGAACGAGCCAAAAAGCGCCAAAAACGCCACCCTTGCAACTTGCTGTACCACAACGATTTTCAACTATTATTTTGATTTTAAGCCTGTCAGTGTTTTATATTGTTAGAGAGGCTTCCATTCCCGCCCTTTCTCCACTGGCACTTTTTACGAACAAAATTAACGAAACGGAAAATTGAAAAAACAAGTCATGGACATACAAGCTATCAAACGGGCTATGCTGTTCCTGGACGCGTACTTCAACGATGTTCTCCCCGAGAATGTGGTTGGGGATTTCCGTGCATGGATCGCAGGAAAGTACCAAAGTGAAGAAAAAATAGAGGCGATGTACCAATTATGGACGAAAGGCACGAAGCTCGACAAAAATGCCGACCCCGATGCCATGAAGTCTTTCGAAGAGGTAGCCCGGAAGCTCAATTTCCCGAAGGCCTTCGAGGAAGAGTTCTTAAAGATGCGCAACGACATTCCCCTGCTCCAGATGCGGGAGGAAACATTGCCTTACGATACGGATGAGGTTAGCGCCGCAGAGCCGCAACGAGCGGCAAAGCGCGGAACGCTGTCCCTGGCGCCCGGCCGCCGCACGTTGATGCGCGTGGCCGCCGCCGTGGCGCTGTTCGCCGTGCTGGGCGGCGGTACGTGGCTGTTCCTCTCGCGCCCGCAGCCCGTGGCCCCGCAAATCGCTATGGTGACGATGGCCGTTCCCGACACGTTGGGCGCTCAAGGCCGTATCGAACTGCCGGACGGCTCGGATATTTTCATCCGGCCGGGCAGCGCCATCAGCTATGCCGAGGATTTCGGGGCGGGCGAAAAACGGCGCGTGGTGCTCGATTCCGGCGAGGTCTACCTGGAAGTGGAAAAAGACAGCCTGCGGCAGTTCGTGGTGGAAACCGGAGCGTTGAAAGTGAGCGTGCTCGGCACCCGCTTCAACGTGGTGGCCTCGCCCGGCAACGCGCAGACGCTCGTGACGCTCTACGAGGGCAAGGTCGAGGTGGCGGGCATCACCGGCACCGGGGGCCAAACGGTCGTCGACATCGCACCCGGGCAACGCCTGGTCTACGACAACGCCACGGGCAAGTACGTGATCGAGCAGGTCACGGCCCGGGTACCGGATTGGGTAACGGCACGCCTGACGTTCCTGGACAGCCGTTACGACGAGGTAATCCGCGCTATCGAGTGGTATTACGGCGTGAAGGTGGAAACCGAAGGGGAGCTTAACCCGCAAACCGTGGTGACGTTCCGCCTGCGGGGTACGGAAAACCTCGACCAGGCGATGTTCATGCTGCACTCCGTGAGCAACGAGTTCAGCTACGCCATAGACGGTAAAAAGGTGAAGATCAAACCCACGACCTGATGCGGCGGCATAACGAGAACGAAACCCGAATGGAAAAAGATAAAATGAAGAACCGAAACATGAATTGGAAAACCCTTGCGGCCCGTTTGGCGGGTGTGGCGCTGCTGGCCCTGCTGGCGGCGGCCCCGGCGGCGGCCCAGGATCAGAAAGTGACCCTTACCAGCCGCACCATATCGCTGGAGCAGGCTTTCGGCCAGATCGAGGCGCAAACCGGCCTGCTGATCGGCTACAAGAACAAGGTGGTCGACCTGGGGCGCACAGTGACCGTGGGCAACCCCTCCGGTACCGCGAAAGAGGTACTCGGCCGCCTGCTCCAGGGGACCGAGCTGACGTGGATGTACAACGGCAGCGCCATCATCATCACGCCCAAACCCCAGCCGCGCCAGGTGGTTGAAAAACCCGCCCCGGCCCCGGAACCCGAAAAACCGGCGGCGGTGCGTGGTGCCGTGATCCCGGCGCAGACGCGCACCTTTACGCTCGCCCCCGAGCCGCAGCCCGTGCCCGCCCCCAAAGGCGGCTACGAAACGGCCCGCCGCCTGACCGAAACCCCCCATTGGGCTCTCAAGACCAACCTGCTGTGGGATGCCACGGCAAGCGTGTGGCTCGCCCCCGAGGTGCGCCTGGGCCATAAGACGACGCTCGACCTGCCCGTGATGCTCAACTGGTGGGACTTCAAAGACAACACCAAATGGAAACACACGCTCTTCCAGCCCGGCGTGCGGTTCTGGTCGTGCGAGGCGTTCAACGGCTTCTTCTGGGGGCTGCACGCCCACGGCGGCGTCTACAACGTGGGCCATGTGCCCGATCCCCCCTTCTCGGCCTACGCCAACGCCCACCGCTTCGAGGGGTGGCTGATCGGCGGCGGGGCCTCCGTCGGCTACCAGTGGATACTCGGCAAGCGCTGGGGACTGGAGGCCGAAGCGGGCGCGGGATACGCCTACCTGGACTACAAAACCTATAACTGCATCAACTGCGGCAAGCAGGTGGGCGCCGAAACCAAGCACTATTTCGGGCCGACGAAAGCGTCGCTCTCGCTGGTGTTCATGATCAAATAAGCCGGACGGCAAAGTAAAATTTCACACACAAGAAACGATGAAGAATAAAATAACCCTGCTGCTGGCCCTGCTTACGATAACCGCGCTCCCCGGATGGGGCCAGGCATACAACCCCATGTACCAGGGACGCGTGAGCGTGGTGCAGAACGACTACTACGTGCAGGGCGATTCGGTCTACGTGGACATGACGATCCACCTGAACGACGTGAAGATAGACAAGCGCTCGTTCGTGCTGCTCACTCCCGAGATCAGCAACCCCGAGATGAAGGCGGCGATGGACCTGCCTTCGGTGACGATCAACGGCAAGAACCGATATAAGGCATACAAGAGGCTCGTAGCCCTGCACCGCGAACCGGTGGGCGTGGCCCAGGCCATCGACGCGCACAAAAATCCGGGGCGTTCATTCCGCTACGCCGCCGTGGCCCCTTACGAGCCGTGGATGCTGGAGGGCAATTTCCGGCTGCGCGAGGACCAGTGCCGCTGCAACGGCCCCATCGTGCCGATGGCTTTCGAACTGATCGCGGGCGGCATGGAGAACCGAAACACACCCACGCCCGACCCCGTGAAGGTGATCGAGCTGCACTACGCGGTGAGCTACAAGGAACCCAACCCCGAGCCGGTCAAAAACCGCTCGGAAAGCGGCAAGGCGTTTTTGGACTTCGCCGTGGGCCGCTCGGAGCTGCGTCCCGAATTCAAGAACAACGGGGCCGAACTGGCCAAGATAGGCAGCCTGGTCCGGCTGATCAACGACGACCCCTACACGACCGTTTCCCAGATCATCATCGACGGCTACGCCTCGCCCGAGGGGAGCTACACGAGCAACATGACCCTGTCGAACAACCGCGCCATCGCCCTTAAAAATTACGTGCGCAGCACCTACGGACTCAAAGAGAGCCTTTTCCGCGTGAACGGCCGGGGCGAGGACTGGACGGGGCTGGAGGAACTGGTCGCGAACTCCGACAAACCGTATAAGGATGCCGCGCTGGCGATCATCCGGGGTACGGACATCTTCGACGGGCGCGAAAAGAAACTGATGGACATGCAGGGCGGCGCACCCTACAAGGAGATGCTCGCCGAGATGTTCCCGCAACTGCGCCGCTCGGACTACGAGGTCAAATACACGGTGATCCCCTTTACCGTGGAGCAGGGCCGCGTGACGATCAAGACCACCCCGTCGCTGATGAGCCTGAACGAAATGTTCCTCGTGGCCCAGAGCTACCCGAAGGAGAGCCCCGAATACAACGAGGTGTTCGCCATAGCCGCGAAGGTCTATCCGCAGAACGACATCGCCAACCTGAACGCCGCCGCCAACGCGCTGGCCGCAGGCAACACGGACGTGGCACGGGCCTATCTGGACAAAGTCACCGAGCGCGACGCCGCCTGGCTGAACGACATGGGCGTTCTGGCCGCGATGCGGGACGACTACGCGACCGCCGCCGGGCACTTCACCGCCGCTGCGACCGCCGGCAACGCCGAGGCCTCGAAGAACCTCGCCGAACTGGATAAACTCAAAGAGGTGCAATAATGAAAGAATATGTGAGCTTCGACATGATGCTGCTCGACGCGCGGCCCTGGATCGTCGAGGGGTATTTGGAGTGCATGAAGGCCCTCTTCGCCAATATCCCCGACCGGGCGCAGCGGATGCGCGAAATGAACCGGATCTACGAGCAGGCCGAAAAGATCACCCAACGCGAGGCGCAGGAGTTCCGCAAGCTGCTTGCGGCGACATCATAGAGGTTGCGGGAACCGGGGGACAACGGCGCACGCAAGCGCCGACCCCACCGGGACGGAACGAGGACAAGGACGGGATGAACCGCGAAAGGTTCGTCCAAACAGCGATAACCCGACGAAACGATATAAAGGCAAACCAAAAAGCATAAACCGAAAAAAAAACGACGAAAAAAGAACAGAATCGAGAAAACAACGACAACAAAAAACAAAACAAACAACAACCAAATCAATCAATTAACTTTTTTAACTAACAAATTTCACAAATGAAAAAGCAACTTTTTGGAATCATGGCCCTGGCGGCCGCAGCACTCGTAGGTTTCACCGCCTGCAACAAGGACAACGGCGAAACCCCCGCCGCAACCGGCAACAACGTCCTGATGGTCAAACTGCCGGACAACATCGTAACCCGCGCCGTGGAAACCCCGGTAACGGGCGCCAACATCACCTCGGTGCTGGACGACGTGACGGTCTACCTGCTCAACAACGGCGGCCTGATCCTGGACACCAAGACCTTCACCGCACAGCAGCGCACGGATAAGTACGCCCGTTTCGAGCAGGTATCGTCGGCCGTGACCAAAGTGCTCGTGCTGGCCAACACGCCTACCGACGCCACGCTCACCGGCCTGAACAACGCGGCCGCCATCAAGCAGTACGCCTACACCTCGGCCAGCCAGAACCTCGCGGCCAAGACCGGCGTGAACGGCCAGCTGTTGATGGGTGAGGCCAACGTCAACATGAGTGCCGCCGATCCCGCTACCGACGGCCACGCCTACGGCGAGGCAGAGGTAACCCTCAACGCGCTGACCGCCCGCATGGAGATCGGCGCCGTGAAGGCAGGCGAAGGGATCACCAGCATCGAACTGGTCGGCATCTGGGTGAACAACTACTTCCCCACCTACGACTACACCTTCGCCACCGCCTCGGCCAAGCTGCACGCCGCCGACGACGCCAAGTGGATCACCACCCCGCTGACCTCGACCAGCCCCTCGGCCACCGCAGCGGATTTCGCCTCGGTCAGCGTTCCCGCCTACACCCTGGCTCACTACTACAATGCCGCCGCCAACACCAACGTGAAACTGGACGCCTCCACCATGGCTTACAGCTACCAGGTGTTCGCCGGTAACGTACCCCACGTGATCCTGCTGGTGAAGGGCGAATACGCCTCGGGCTACTACGCCGACGGCAAGAAATATTTCCTGGGCTACGTGACCTTCAACAAGTACAACGCCGGCGCCGTTACCGCCTTCCAGCCCAACTACATCTACAAGATGGGCGTCGATGAGAACGGTATCGAGATCAAGGCCGAATACATCACTCCCAAGCCCGAAATGTCGAAATACGACCTGGGCGTGAAGATCGTCGTCACCGAGTGGACGATCCAGAACGTAACCCCGGGCGTCTAACGCGGGGAACGCGGGCGCATGGCCCGCGACCGAATAAAATCGGATAATTTCCAATACAGGCCGGGCGGGGTTGAATGTCCCCTCCCGGTCACTAAAGGCGGGATATTTCCGCCGAAAGGGACGGCCACGGCCATCCGGCGACGAAGCAATAACGACAAAAACGCGATATGAGAGTATTATCCAAATTTTTCACCACGGCCTGCATGGCGCTCACCCTGGCGCTGACCGGATGCGAAATGGTCTACGACGACCTTTCGGGATGCGTGTGGGGCGACAACGCCACGCTGATCTTCACGCTCAAAGACGGCGCGGGGGCCGACCTGTTCCCGCAGACGATCACAACGGTCGACGCCTTTATCTTCGACGCCGACAACCGGCTGGTCGAGCACCGCCGCTTCGAGAAATCGGAACTGGACGAGTTCGCCGGATGGCGGTTAAGCCTGCCCCCGGGCGACTACCGCGTGGTGTGCTGGGGCAACATGGGGAGCAATTCCTGCTTCGGGGCCATGACCCCCGGGGTCACCACCTTCGCGCAGTGCTGCGCCGAGATCGACGCGGCGGCCACCGCATCGGGCGACGAGGTCTACTACGGCCCGAAGAAGGAGCGCCCCGCGACCCAAACGGACAGCGATATGGCGATCTACACGTTCAGCGTTCCCCGGGACGGGAGCCTGACGCACGAAGTGCCGCTGGTCAGGGCGCACCGCACCGTGAACGTCTGGGTGCAGGGCGTGCCGTATGAGGTGACGGTGGAGATCGAACAACTCTGGGCGCAGTACGACTTTTTCTACAACACGACCGACCGCAGGGTCGATTTCACGCAGGCGGCCCACGGCGTGACCACCGCCGACGGCCCCGCGCAGCTGGCCGCGTTCCACAGCGCGTTCGGCGAGATAACGGACGATATGGTGATCACGGTGCGCAAAGCCTCTGACGGCACCGTCATAGCCACCGTGAACCTCAAGGAGTTTCTGGAGGCCAACCCTACGGCGCTGAAGGACACGATAGACATCCTGATCAAATTCTACGACCTGGGCGTGTCGGTCAGCGTTCCGAGTTGGGTCACACAAATCATCACCCCCGGGGGCGAATACTAACCAGCAATGAGCATAGCAAGAGATATGAAGCGATACACAAGGATCATCACGGCGGTAATAGCCGCCCTCACCCTGGCCTGCTGCTCCCGCGAGCCGCAAACGGACATTACGCCCGGCGGCGAGGATAAGGACGTGCGTTTCTCGATGACCGTCCCCTTCGGCGGCGGCACACGCGCCATCAGCGCGGACGAGGAGAGCCAGATCGACATCGACGCCATCACCGTGCTGGCATTCTATAAGGACCCCTCTAACGAGTGGCGCTACGGCTACCGGGCGGGCAACATCCGCCGCGCCGACAACGCGGGCGTGATCACCGTCACGGCCTCGGTGAAGGGTTACTCCGAATTGCAGAAATTCGTGGTGATCTGCAACGGCGCGGACTACATAACGGGTCTTGTCCAGCACGAGAAGATGGCCGACGCCCTGCGCAAGATCGTCTGCTCGGAAGGCAACGGCGAATGGCCCGCCTACAACAACGGCGGGGGGACGTTCAAGCCGTTCCCGATGTACGCCCAGACCGACGAGGTGCTGGTGGACGCCGACGGCAAGGTGATCGGCACCTTCCCGCTGATCCGCATGGTGGCCCGCGTGGACGTGACGCTCAAAGCCGGGCTGGCGAATTTCCAGCTCACCAGCGCGATGCTCTACAACCGCAAGACCTCGGGCTACGTGGCCTGGGATTTCAGCGATTTCCGCTACGACGCCAGTGCGGTCGGGGGCAAGGATTGCGCCCATGTGGCCGCCGTGCCCGCCACGGACGGCAACCCCACCGGAACGCCGATCCTGGCCCACGCGACCGAGTACCTGGCCGCCGACACGGGCCCGGGTGTGGACCCGAGGGGCGAGATCATCCGCTCGATCTACTGTTACGAGTCCCCCGCATACACCGAGGCCGACCGGTTGAAAGGCACGGCGCTGATCGTGGGCGCGGAGTACGACGGCGTACCGGGCTACTACCGCATCAACCTGAAAACGACCACCGACGCATCCTCGAACGCGTCGAGCCATATCCTGCGCAACAACCATTACAAGGTCGAGATCCAATCCGCCTCCGGCCCCGGCTCCGGCACACCGGAACAAGCCTACCAGGGCGAGGTCACGCTGACGGTCTACGTCACCGTGACCGACTGGGTGGACGTGTTGCAGGAAGGCGGAATATAGGCCGCCCCCAAACCAGACGATAATCGAAAAACAAGATAGAATGAAAACCAGACTGATCCTGCCCGTTCTCACCGCACTCCTGCTCGGAGCGCTGACCGGGTGTATGAAAGACCGTTACGAAGCACAAAACCCCGCCGACGGGAGCTACCTGACGCTCACCGTGAGCGTCCCGGGCGCATCGACCCCCAACACCCGCTCGATAGGCCAGGTGGAGGAGAACCACATCGCCACGCTGGACGTGCTGGCGTTCAAGGACGACGGCGCGGGCGGCGAAACATTCCTGTACGTGGGCCACGGCACCGACATCAACAACAACAACGGCGCGGTCAACCAAAAGACCTTCAAGGTGCTGTTGAAGCAGACCGCCGGGACGGACGAGCACAAGTTCGTGATCCTGGCCAACCTGCGCGATGAGATCGACGCCGTGAAATCGTCGTTCACCTCGTCGATGAGCAAGGCGCAGGTGCTTGAGCTGGTGCGCTTCGAGAGCGGCGGCAAGTGGAACGCGACGAGCAGCGCCAGCTACACCAAGCTGCCCATGTGGGGCGAAACGGCCTCCTACGCCGTCACCCCCACGCTGACCTTCCCCACCATCGCGCTGGTGCGTTCGATAGCCCGCATCGACGTGGGGATCAACGTGACGGGCAACATCAACAGCCCCGTGGCCAACGGCCTGGGCAATGTGTTCAAAATCTCGGACATCAACGTCTACAACACCAATAAGAAGGGCTACGCCGCCCCGCTGGACGCCAATATGGGCACGGGCGGCAACGCGGGCAAAGCCATCCTGCCGACCGTGGCGGCCGCATACGCCGAGCGCAACACGGCGGCGCTGGCCTACCCCCTCTCGCCCGCCGGATACGGGCTGATGCAGGGCATCTACATCTCGGAGGTGGACAACAAGACCCAGACCGATCCCGCGAAGGCCCCCTGCCTGGTGATCGGCGGCTACTACACCAAGCCGGGCGACGCGCTGAACACGACCGTCAAGACGTGGTACCGCGTCGACTTCTACGAGCGCATCACCGCGCCCCAGGCGCAGCAAAAGCTGGACATCCTGCGCAACCACCGCTACCTGGTCAACATCACCTCGATAGACGGCGAGGGCTATCCCACGGAAGCCGAAGCCTTCGGCTCCGACCCGCTGAACATGGACGGTGGCGTGCTGCAATGGAACGAGGGCGACCTGGGCGACATCACCTTCGACGGGCAGAACTACCTGGCCGTGCGCCCGTCGAGCGAACTGGAGTATTACATGGAGGCCGAAACGCAGTCCATCACCCTGAAGACCGACGTGGCGGCAGGCTGGAAGATCACCAAAATCACCGAAGCCGACGGGACGACCCCCGCTACGTGGTTCTCGACCGACAAGACCCCCGGCACCCTCTACGGCGCAGGCGAGGCGACCGTCCCCGTGGGCATCACCGTCACCGACAACGCCACCGGCAGCCCCCGCACCGGCTACATCTGGATCAAGGCCGGACGACTGGAGGCGAGGATCACCGTGTTGCAACACGAATACGGCAAAGGCAATTTGAGCATTACCGACGACTCGTTCAACACGATCGCCAACCTCGTGTG
The DNA here is from genome assembly GCA_031551275.1 of Rikenellaceae bacterium. Classification (GTDB taxonomy): domain Bacteria; phylum Bacteroidota; class Bacteroidia; order Bacteroidales; family Rikenellaceae; genus JAVBMJ01. The sequence goes on along the minus strand of JAVBNX010000006.1, from coordinate 236,533 downwards.
GTTCACCGAGGCAGACGAAATCCCGGCCGTGAAGAAATACCAAGTGAATTGGGCGCCGGAAACCAATACGCTCAAATCGGTTAAAAAGCAGGTACAGATTATCGACGCATCCTACTATCCCTATGTCGAATGGCAGAGTTGGAGGATGATAAGCGGACTCGACGACAACACCGGATCGGACATTTACCTGACCGACATTACCAACGGTTCGGGCAAGGTCGAACACACCGCCCTGCCGACAACCTATACGACGGCATACCTCGAAACCGATCCGTTCCCCATCCGCCGCACGCAGATTGATTACACGGTCGGAACCGGAAGCGCCGCTATGACCCAAAAGGTTATCCTGCAACACTCGGCAAAGAATATGACCATCGAAACCGATGCAGATTTGTGGCGGCTTGATGCGAGTACTCATACGGTTACCGTAAAATCGAGCGTGCCCTGGGTGCTCAAAGCCAAGAGCAATGCAGGTTTAAATGGCGCCGCGTTGGTAACGGGCAACGGGATCACGGCGGGTAGCTCCATCGACGTAGTGGTCGCCAGCGGCAATCCTAACCTACCCAGCGGTACGGTCGTAACATTCGCAACTGTGGACGATATGACAAACAAAGTACTCCTTTACGGCGAATTGAATTTTGAACTTTCAAGCCAGGAAATGACTACTACAAAAACATTGTCTATTCCTTGCGGTAGTCCTGAGCCGGAATCGAACTGTTACATTGTCACCCCCGGTGGTAAACCGGCAGTAATTCCGGTCAGTCGGGCCAACAACTCCACAATACTTACCGCAATGGGATTGGGTACTACCAAACAAATTGCCGATGGGGTTACTTGCGGTTCTGAACTCGTCTGGACTGATAACGCAAATGGCATAGCTGCCAATTCAAATATTGCCCAATTACAGTATGTAGGCAAAGGGGGTTTGGGATTCCTTATCGTTACGCCCGGCTCTGGCGAAGGCAATGCCGTGGTAGCTGTTACGGTCGGAAGCGGCACGGACAGGATTAAGTGGAGCTGGCATATTTGGGTGACGAACTCAAAAGCAACTATTGAATCCAGCAATTTGGGGACAAATCTCAATGGCGCAGGAATAACCTACTGGATGGATAGGAATCTCGGAGCGATGAGGGCAGGTAATGATGGTTGGATATCCCCTCGTACTTCAGGTGACCCTGTAATGGGACTATATTACCAATGGGGAAGAAAAGACCCGTTCCCCAATACGAATGATAAGATATATAGCGGAGCTGGTTCCATTACCTGGGGATCAAAGGGCGCAGCATCCAATACTTTGATAAGTTCTGTTCAAAATCCTTTCGGATGGGCGGCCGCTTGGAGTGGTTCAAGCGGTGCAACGTCATGGGTTAATGGAGGCAAGACCGTGTTCGATCCTTGTCCCGCAGGATGGAAAGTTCCCCCGATGGGCATAACGGGTTCTGCTCCCCAATGGGGTGTTTGGGGACCATTGGCGTCGATAACTATTGTTTCAAATTCAGGCGTAAGAATAAACAATTCGGTATTCTTTCCGGGTGCAGGTTATAGAAATGGATCGTCTTTCGGTCAACTTACACTAAATAATGGCGTACAAATTCACAGTGCTAACCAATATGACGCAAGTAATAACTACAAACTCGGTTTGTGGACTGATGGAACGGCTAATACTGCACAGAATTATAGTTCGAAGGTTATGGGGCAATCCATTCGTTGCGTCAGAGAGTAATTAGAAAGTCCTCGGCCTGCGGATTCCCCGCATGATCCGCAGGCCGGGATTACCTAAAACGAACGAACGGTCGTGAAACCGACCCGCAAACAGATAACCCTGACGCTGAAATTCGCCCTGCTGATCGCCTTCTGGACATGGTTTTCGTGGAACCTCTACACCCACAGCCATGCCCGGAGCGGCGGGACGCAGGCCGGGCGGGAGTGCATAAAGGGTGAATACGCAACAATGGATCGCAAATGAACCGGTATCGGATAAATAAAGGATTGGCAAGGCTCGCGCCGCTGGCACTCGTGGCCGTGGCCGCGTGGTGCGCCGTGTCCTGCGGCGGCCGCAAGTCCGCCGGGGATCGGCCGCAGCCGTTCGCCTATCCGGTTGTGCCGGGCGTCCTTACCGAAGAGCGGGCTAAAGCAGACTACGCCGTGGCGCACTTTTGGGACGCCTCCGACCTATCCGACCTGGCGCTGGCCGCCGCCCCCGGATTGGAGCCGTTCTTCGCCGATTGGGTGCGCGAGCTGAACGCCGCCGCGCCCGACGCCTCGTCCCGCGCCCTCGCCGCGACGATTACGGCGGCCGGAGCCGACAGCACGGTGCTGAGGTGGTTCGCCGGGGCGACGGAAAAGTACCTCTACGACCCCAATTCGCCCCACCGCAACGAAGACCTCTACGCCGTGGCCCTCGACGCCATCCTCGCCTCGCCCCACCTCGACAGCCTCGAAAGGCTGCGCCCCGCCTTCCAGCGGGAGCGGGTGCGCAAGGCGATGCGCGGCACGGTGGCCCCCGATTTCGACATCGCGCTATCCACCGGCGGCAGGGCCCGCCTGCACTCGGTGGATTCCGATCTGCTACTCCTTTATTTCTACAACCTGGGCTGCCCGGCCTGCGCCGAGATACGCTCGTTCCTGGAAAACTCGCCCGTGGTGTCGGCCCTGATGAACTACGGTCGCCTGACCGTGTTGGCCGTCTATCCCGACGAAGATTTGAAAGGTTGGACGGATCACCAAAACGAGATACCCTTCGCGTGGATCAACGCCCGCACGACCTCCACGGCGGTCAAAGACGATATTTACGATTTTCGGGCCATACCCACCCTCTACCTGCTCGACGCGGACAAGCGCGTGATCGCCAAAGACCCCGCGCCCCCGCGCCTCGAAACCATACTCGCCGGAATGAACGAACAGAACAGTAATTAGCAGCACCCGACAAAATGGAACCCGCAACGATTAAACACATCCCCGCAGCAGCCGTCCGCCAGGCCGGCCCGTGGACCAAGATCACCTTCAGGCCCGGCGAGAAATTCACGGGCAAAACGGGCGTGCAAGCCGCGCTGGCGATGGTGCTCGCGGGAGAGGTGGCCGTAACGACCGTCGCCTACGGCGAGAAAAGCGCGGGTGCGGGCCAGATGTTCGCCATCCCCGCCGAAGAGGAGTACACCCTGGGCGGCATCGCAACGGCACAAGTGCTGCTCTGCACCTTCGACATCGGCACGCTGCAAGCCACCGACCGCAACATCAACCGCCTGGTGCGCCGCGCCGCGAAATGCTACCCGCTGTTTTGCACCGTGGCGATCAACGCCCCCCTGCAAGGCCTTTTGGCCCACGCCGATTCGTTCATCCGCGAGGGGGAAGATTTCGCCCATGTGCCCACCTCGGTACGCGGCCGCCTGTTCGAGCAACTGATGGGCAGCTACCGCCGCCCCCACCTGGCCCACCTGCTGCGGCCCGTGCTGGCGCAGGAATACGAACGATAGGAATACGATGAAAAAACCGAAGATACTCTACCCCCTGTGCGCCGCGCTGACGCTGGCGGCCTGCACCCCGAAAGACGCCGCCCAGCGGCAGGCGGTCCGGGATTTCCTGATGGCCGAAGCCTCCGTCCCCGACCAGGGGTTCAAGGTGCTGGCGCTGGAGCTGCGGCCCGTGACCGTGGCCGACAGCCTGGCCGTGCTGGCCGGACGGATGGTCGATTCGCTCTGCACACTCTACGAGGGGCGCGACCCCGGGGAGGTGATCGCCTTGGCGTGCGACTGCAAATACGAGCAGAGCATGCCCTGGTTCGGGGCGTGCTGGGAAACGAGCGCCGTGTTCGTACTCACGCCCGACGGCGGCCGTGTGGTCGGGCGGGCCGGGCAAACCTTCTGAACCGACGGAGGCGCGGCAGGAAACGACGGCAAGCGATTACAATGAAAACAGGACGATCCGATGACAGTATGCCCGATAGATAAGAAAGCAGGCGACAACCCCCTGCACTGGAACGCGGAGTGCCCCCCGTGGGCCAAACTGCGGTTGGGGCGCGGCGAACAGCACACCGCACGCACGGGCGACGAGGCCCTGATGGTGGCGGTGACGCGCAACGCCGCGATCCTCACCGCAACCCCCTACGGCAGCATCACCGTCGCCTCGCCGACGCTGTTCTCCATCCCGCCGCACACGGAATTCACGCTGACCGGAATAGCGGACGCGAGGATCATCACCTGCGCTTTCGACAAATGGGAAATGGCGAGCTGCGGCCTGGACCTCGAAAAACTCCGCAAAGTAGCCTGGAACCCGGGCCCGCAGCCCGTCATGGTGACGATCACCGACGAAATACGGATGCACATCGGCCAGGTCGAAGTGTTCCTTGTCGCGGACGCGGATTCCGCCGACAAACTCAAAACCCAACGGCGCGAGCTGATCTACCTGCTGCGTGCCTCCTACCCCAAAAGGAGGGTGGCCGCACTGCTGGCCGCCGCCGTGGCCGATGAAAGCCCGGAAACGACAGACCGATAACCCCGAAACGACTACCCATACCCGAACGATGAAGAAGCGACAGACCAGACACCGGAAGGAGGCCGGAAAGGCCATGTAAGAGAGGCGGAAAGGATTCCTACCGGTAAAGCAAGGTGGCATTACAAGAACCCCCGGACACATCCGGGCCATGTTTAACCTAATTATATCACGGTATGGAAAATTTTATCTCCAATCTCACGGACGAGGTCGACCGAAGACTCCGGCAGATCGAACAAACGAACGAACCCACGCTGGAAAAAGCGCGGCAATCGGTCGAGTGCATGGACCGGGCCATGCAACGGCTCAAAGAATTCACCACCGGCTACACATTTCCCGACGAGGCCCACGAAGTCCGGTTCTTCAGGGAACAAAAGCCCTGCCTGCTCTCCAAATTGCTTTACCACAGCCGCATTTACGAGATCGAGATCAGCCTGCCCGCTGCGGGGAAAGAGGCCCAGGCGGCCTATTTCCGCGTCCAGGCACAACGCATAACGGGTTTCTTCGAACGGAATATCGAGTTTTTTCACTATTTTCGCAGCGGCAGCACGCATCTGGACCGGTATTATTTCATCAGGGGTAACAGTGGGCGGAGGATCGACGAGGGGTACTACTATGACCGCGATCCCAATTTCACAACTCTTTATGATTACAAGGTCGCCAAAATCCTGGCGAACGACCTGGTGCAGGTGTACCTGCGCGAGCAGTTCCGTATTGTGGAAGGGGATGGAGGCGAACCATTTTTCAACCTGCCGAAAGAGCGGTTGATGTGGACCGGGAGTAAATTCGAACTGATCGAACTGATGTACGCGATCAAAGCGGCGCGGTGCATCAACAACGGCAAGGCGTCGATCAACCAGATAAAACGCTATCTGGAATTGATGTTCAACATAGACCTGGGGGCCAACATTGCCCGTAGCTACCTGGACATCAGCCTGCGGCGCAACCGCTCGCAGTTCCTCGACAGGCTCAAAAAGGAGTACCTGGAGCAGATGGATGAATTGTACGCGCACGACCCGGCGCGAAAATAACGGGCCGAAACAGAGCCGCACAAGGGCGGCGAGTGTAACGAAAGCATTGTGAGGGTAGTCCCCCATCCGAAAACTGGCACTTTTCAAAACAAACCGGGACGACAGAAGCAGTGCTCCCGCTATTCATTTAGCGTGGAGCCAGCCTGTCCGGTTTGGGGGTGCGTGCCAGTACCCCGGATGTGGATATGGCGCGGTTCCGCGCTTTTTTTATGACCCGAACCGAACAATTCCATCCCTACTTTTCACACGATAGGGGCAGGGGCCGAAATGCCCGCCCCACCTTTGCAGCCGTAATCTTAAAAACTGCAAAGTTATGTGTATCCTTATCTTCGGGCGACGCAAGCGCCTCGCGCTGGAAAGCAAACTGGAAGTCGCCCTGGCGCTGCTGCGCAACCTACAACCCGCCTCCCCCCACAAGCCCAAAAGCGGCAAATGGTTCACCGCCGCACAGGTGTGCGAACTGCTGGCGGTCAGCAACCGCACCCTGGCCCGGATGCGCCAGCGCGGCGAAATCCCCTACAATATGGTGAGCCACAAAACCTACTACTCCGAGGAGGGGGTGCGCCGTGCGATGCGCGAACGCCTCGTGCCCGAACGCGAGGCGCTGGTCGACGCGACACCCGGCGCGGCGGAACTCAAACGCCGGCGCGAAGCCGCCGCAGCAGCCCAACCGAACGAGGAGGAATGAGGATCGACGACGAAACCATAGACGCCTGGTTCAACAAGGTCATGGCCCGGTTCGACCGCGTGGAGCAGATGATCCAGTCCTCGCGCAAGCTGCACGACGTGCTGGACGGCGACACATTCCTGGAAAACCACGATATGTGCAAACTGCTGGGCGTGACCAAGCGATCCCTGCAACGATACCGCACAAAAAAGCTCGTACCCTACTACCTGGCCGATAACGGCAAGTGCCTCTACAAGGCGTCCGAGGTGCGGGATTTCCTCAAAAAAAAGGGGGTGCGGCTCGAAGATTACCACCCGAAGAAATGAGTTGGTTGATCATCATCGCCCTCGTCGTCTGGTCCCGCAGCCTGCGCAGGACAGCCCGCAGGAGCAGGCATAAAAAACGCCGCCCCCGGAACGGAGGCGGCGTGACGACACATTGAACCGCAGGATGATTACGCCGCCTCGGCATCGCCTTCGGGCAGCAGGCGGGCGGGGTCCTCGATCACGGCGGACGTTTCGGTCCCGAGGGTGTCGGAGGTGATCTCCTCGAACTCCACATCCACCGGGGCGCCCGCATTTTCAGCGACCGGAACGGGGACCGGTTCCGCCGTGGCTTCGCCGATCTTCGCCCCGGCTGCCGGTTTCCCCTTCTTCCCGGTTTTCTTTCGGATCGCCTCGATGCGCCCCTGCAACCCCTCGACGGACTTTTTGATCTTGTCTTCGGCCTTTTTGGTGATCGCCCCGAAATCGGCGGGGAAGAGTTGCTCGGCAATCGTTTTGGCGATGGTCGGGGCAAGCCCCTCCTGGGTCGCGGTGACGTGGGCGACGATGAAGTCGCGGATCACCGTCATCTTCTGCTGCGGGGTCATGGCGGTAACCGCCGTGGCTTTTTCGATGTCATTGGGCGCTTGGCCGGGCTCGAAGCCGAACATTCCGCAATGCTGCGGGCGCAGGGCGTCGAGCATGATGAAATACATCGCGTTCTCCTCGACCGGCAACAAATCCGCCTCGGGGAACTCGGCCTTTTTCAGGAATTCCGCCACGGCGAGGGCGATTTTCTTCTGCGCGTCGAGCTTGTGTTTCTCGATACGGGCCTCCAACTCCGCCACCGTTTCGACGGCATTGGGCTGGGGAGCTTTGCCCGCCTTTTGTACCTTGGCCGCAGCCTGCTCCGCTTTAGCGGGTTTGGTCCCTTTGACCGCCGCCTCACGGGCCGTTTCGATCTGCTCTTTGGCTTTAGCCGTCAGGCGGAAGCACCCTATCGGGTAGCGTCCCCCGATCTCGACCATCAACTCTGCGGAGCCGTCGGCCAGACGGTTGCCTACCTGGTTGTATTTCGCCAGGGCGCTGTCGTACTCCGTCTTTAAGGCGGCGAACTGCTCGTCGGGCATATCGCCCTGCACCGGCATTTCCGGTTTCTCGGGCAGGTATTTCGGCTCGTCGGTGGTCAGCAGCACGAAGCCCAGCGATTCCAGGTGTTCGACCACACGCGGATCGGCATCGGACGAGGGGCGGATGAAGAAATTGGTTTCGGGGGTCGCGTCCGCGATGGCCTTGCACGCCGCTTTCATATAGTCGAACTGCTTGGCCATCATGCACGACGGCTTGAGGCACTTGCCGCAACCGCCCTCGCAGGGGAACAGCTCGCTCGTGGCCGAATTCGATACGCAAGCCAGGCAATCCGACTTTTCGAAAGGAAAGGTGTCGAGCGCCCCGGCATAGGTACTCTCCATGATGCGGGCGAACTCCCTGACCGGAAGGTCGCGCCATGAATTGCGGCAGTCGGGCGAAAGATGGTCGTCGTAGACCTGCTGCTGCGACTGGTCGGGGTACTGGCAAAGCACCTGGGCCATGCCCAGCGTAATCGCCTCGGCGTCGAGCATCGCGGCCACGTCGGCCACAAGGTCGAGCAGGCGCAGGCGGGTACGGACGAACTTACCGTTCACACCGCAGTGTTCCGCAGCCTGCTCGGCCGTGCAACGCCGCATGTCCATCAGCCGGGCGAACCCTTTGGCCTGGGCCACGGGGGTCGTGTCCTCGCGCTGGAGGTTCTCGACCAGGGTGATCTCGGCCGCCTGCTCGTCGGTGTACTCGCGCACGAAAGCGGGGATATACTGCCGCTCGGCCACCAGGGAGGCCATGTAGCGTCGGGTACCGAACACCAAAACGAAACCGTCCCCCACGGGCCGCACGACGATGGGTTGCAGTACCCCGTGGCGGGTGATGCTGGCGGCCATTTCGAGCAGTTTTTCCTCGCTGCACGGCCCACGGTCGTCGAAGGGGTTGGCGGAGATCAGGCCGACGGGGATCACCCGGGATACCTCGCCCGACATGGGCTGTTCCACGGCAGGGACGGGTGCGGTGTCTGGTACGGCTTCGGGTACGGCCTCGGTTTTGGCCTCTGCGGCCTTTTCAACAGCCTTTTTTTGTTTCGTCGCCGGTTTGGCGGCTGCGGTTCCGGGATTACCCTTTTGGTTCTTTTTGTTTCCAGTTTGCGTTTGCATAATTTTGATTTTTTAGGTGTTACAATTTGTTTTCGGTGTTGAAAATCCGGCGTGCGATCTCGCTGCGCTGCGGGTGCGGGATCACATGCTCGGTGAACTCTTTGACCAGCTCGCCGATGCGCACCGGGGCGTGTGTCGTCCGGGGCACGGGAGCCGTCCGGCGGGGTTCGTTGCGGCGCACGGGAAGCGGGGGTACGTCGAGCCCCATCGCGGCCTTCATGTCGCGGCCGTAGCGTTTGAGGAATTCTGTCGGCATAATTGCATTTGATTTTAGGTTATAAAAAAGGCCGCCCTCGCGGACGGCCGGTGATTCGGTCAGTGGAGAAAGTACCAGATCAGACAGACGGCTCCGGCCCGCAAGGCAAGGGAGAACAGCCAGCTGGCCAACCGTCCCGGAAAGCGGAACAGCATCGTCGCCAGGACGATCCAGAGGGGTACGCCGAGGCAGTAAAGCAGTCCCATCAGCAATAGCCGGGGGAGGTGTTCAAGGCACATGATCGACATTCGGGCGATAGCGCTCAAGGAGAATCTGATCGAGTGATCCATATCAAAAATATTTTATGCCCCGGGCGGGCCGGGGGACGGTTACGGGGGCAGTACGGCGCGGCCACCGGGGCGGGAACGGACAAAGTTTTCGGGAAAAATACCGCAGGGAGCGCAGCGACCGAGGATGATTTTTCCCGAAAGGATCGCCGCAGGCGACCCACACTTTGGCCGTCCCGACCGCCGCGCCAACTTTGCCCCCGCGAACCGTTCCTCGGCCTGCACGGGTCGTAAAAAAAGCCGCCCCAGGCTATTGGGACGGCTATATTGATCCGTGATAAATACTTATTCCGTTTTCTTCGCTTTCGCGGGCGACTTTTTAGGCTTCCCGTCGTCGGCATATTCGAACGTGGCGTTGAACCGCTCGTCGAATTTGATCCGGGCGGGGAACGGCACGCGGCGCTTGCCCTCGAAGCCCTCGATCACGTCCGTGCGGCCATCGGCGAAGAGCTGCGCGAAATGCTCGTCCGTGAGCGTCTTGTTCAAAAACTTGCGGAACACCACCAGGCCGCAGCCCGCCGTGTTGCAACGGGCGATCTTCTGGTGCAGCGTCACCTTGCCCGCGCATTTGGGGCAGGTGAAGGTAGGCGCTCCCGGAACCGGGCCGACCTGCATCTGAAGGATCTCGGACGTGACCTGGCGCGTATGCACCCCGATGGCCTGCATGAAGGTCGCGGGATCGTATTCTCCCCGCCCGATGCCGGCCAAAGTCTTCTCCCACTCGCCCGTCATGGCCGGATCGGCCACCATCAGGGCCTTCACTCCCTTGTAGAGCGCCATCCCCTTGCCGGTGGGGATGATGTTCTTCCCGTTGCGCTCGATGTACTCGCGGGCCACGAGCGTGGCGATCACGGCCGCACGGGTGGCGGGAGTGCCCAATCCGGTATCCGCCATCGCGTCGCGCTGGGCTTTGTCCTCCAGCTTACGCCCCGCGTTCTCCATCGCCCCGAGCAGCGTGGCCTCGGTGTAGAGCGGCTTGGCCGTGGTCAGCTTCTCGGAAAGGGACTGCGACGCGGCCGTGAGCGTTTCGCCCTCGGCGAGCGGCGGGAGCGGCGAACTGTCCGCCTCGTCGTCGGACGCGTCGGCGGCGCGGCCGTGAACGGCCCGCCAGCCGGGGGTGAGGATGCGCGAGGCGGTGGCCGCGAAGCGGATACCGCCGGCAGCGGCCTCGACCGTTCCGACCTCCTTCACACAGTCTGCCGAGAAGGCTTCGAGCATACGGCCCGCGATCAGGCAGTAGATTTTTCTTTGATCCCCCTCCAGCGCCGCCGGGTCGAGGCCCGTGGTGAGCAGGGCGTGGTGGTCCGTGACCTTCGCGCCGTCGACGCTCTGCCCGCAGGGGCGGTCGATCTCGGTGCAATGCGCGTATTCGGGCATCGACAGCACCCGGTACAGCAGGTCGGGAACGGTGGCCGCCACGTCGTCGGGGATATAGCGGCTGCCCGTGCGCGGGTAGGTGATCAGCTTGTGCTCGTAGAGCTGCTGGGCCACCTGGAGCGTGCGCTCGGCCGTGAAGTCGTGGAGCGTGGCCGCATCCTTCTGCAAGGCCGTCAGGTCGTACAACAGCGGCGGGCGCTGGCGGGTCTTTTTGACCGCGACCTTGGTGATATGCACCTCCGGCATTTTCTTTATCTCCGCGTAGGCTTTATCCGCATCCTCTTTCGTTTCGAACTCTTTGACCGACGTGAGGCGGCATTGCTGCCCCTTTTTCTGTATCAGCACCGAGAGTTTCCAGTATTTGCCCGGGGTGAAATTCGTATGCTCCAGCCATCGGGCGCAGACCATCGCCAGCGTGGGCGTCTGCACACGGCCCAAAGAGTTGTTGCCCGTGCCGGTGGCGATGCGCAACGCCTGGCTCGCGTTGATCCCCACCAGCCAGTCGGCTTTGGCCTGGCAGTCCGCCGCCCGGTAGAGGTCGTCGAATTGAGCGCCGGGGCGCAGGTTCTCGAAACCCGCACGGATCGCCGTGTCGGTGAGCGAACTGATCCATAGCCTTTGGAACGGCTTTTTGCATTTGCAATGCTCATAGATGTAGCGGAAGATCAATTCCCCCTCGCGCCCCGCGTCGGTGGCCACGACGATGCTTTCGCACCCGTCGAAGAGTTTTTTGATGACGCGCAGCTGCTTGTTGGCCGTGGCGTCGGTTTCATATCCTTTGGCCGTCTTGTTGCGGCGCACGATCAGCTTCCAGGGTTCGGGGAGCATCGGCAGGTCGGAGGCCTGCGGGCGTTCGTAGCCGTAATCCCCCGGCAGGGCCAGGCCGACCAGGTGGCCGTAGGCCCAGGTGACGGCGTAGCCGTTGCCGTGCAAATAGCCCTCGCCTTTGCCCGTTATATTCATCACGCGGGCGATCTCGCGGCCCACGCTCGGTTTTTCTGCTATGATGACGATCATACTTTTGTTCTATTAAGGGTGTAAAAAGGGCCGTCCCCCTTGCGGGAACGGGGAACGGCCACTCGGGTTAATGGGGTTTATGCTTCCTCGTCCGGTGCGGGCGGCTCGATGCCCGCGACCTCGATGCGCAGGCCCTCGTCGCCCGCCATCAGGCGCAGCCGGGCGTCGATCTCGACCGTGACGCCGCCCAGGGCGGCGGTCATGGGGAACGGCCCTGCCTGGCCCTCGCGCAGCAACGCATCGACGATGGCCTCCTTCTGTCCGGCCGGAAGGCCCAGGGCCGCCAGCTCGGCGCCGCCCAGCAGGGCGGCGATGGCGGTGCGTGTAATATCCTTGTCGTTTGCCATAGCCGTGCGGTTATAAGCCGAAGCGTTTGCGGCCCTGTTTCTTGTTCGGGTTCTCGTCCTGCTTGCGGGTCTGCTTCTGCTCCTTCTTCTGCTCCCCGGCCGTGTTCTGGCCCTGGGCGGCCTTGCGCTCGGCATAGGGGTCGCTGTCGTGGCTGACGGTCTGGTTGCGGCGTGCGTCGAACGTGACCCAACCGGAGATGGTCTGACCGTCGGCGCGTTTCTGGCCCTCCAGGAAAATGGAATCGCCGTTCTGGAGCGCAGCCCTTTGCTCGCCGGTGGGCGTGGCGTTCCATATTTTCGGAGGCACCTCGTATTGGGGAACCTGGACGAAGCCGTCGGGCGCGGTGGCGTACATCGGGATGCCGGTCATCATGTCCAGTTTGACGAACCGCGAACCGACGTCGCCGTTCTGGAATTCCATGTCCTTGACGAAGATCGTTTCGCCCTTGCCGAGCGCGATCTGGTCCTCTTTGGGAATATCCACGTTCGACAGCACCGCAGGAGTGATCACCTCGCCCGTTTCCGGGTTGGCGCGGTAGTAGACCGGCCGCTGGGTAAAGCGGTCCTTCATCACGAAGCGGTCGTATAGCTCGCCCTCTTTCTGGCCCTTCATCCCCTCGACCTTGATCATCTTGTAGGTATCGTAGTCCTCCCTCTGCTGGCCGCTCAATTCCACGCCGCCGAGCGATTGCACCCGTTCGGTGCGCTGGGTGAAAACCGGCTCCACACGGCGGGATTCGGCGCTCACCTGGAGATATACGTTATTCAGTTCGCGGCCGTCCTTGGTAGTCATACCCTCGGGCTTGATGGCTTTGCCGTCGAACAGTTGCTCCTTCTCGAAATCGTCGAGTTTCACCCCGAAATACTCGTCCCGGATCGTCACGTCCGACTGTTTGCAACGGAATACCTCGTTGGTCTTCATGTCCCTGCTGATGAAGCCCGGAACCGTTTCGCCGTCGATCTTGAGCGTGACCAGGCGGCCCATATTCGGCCCGTCGATCAGGTTGCGCGTGTCGTCCGGCGAGGGGGTGTGCCCGAACATGGGCCTGACGAAGTCGGGCTTCTCCTTCACGCAGTTCAGGTGCAGTTTGACCGGGCCTTCGGCCGTCGGGCGTAAAGAGAGCTTCGCGTAGGCCTGTACTTTCACCCCGCCGACCTCCATCGTCACGGGGATCACATCGTTGGTCTTGCCTCCGCGCAAGATGTTGTCCATGTGCCCCATCCGCTGAAGCATTTCGACCGAAAGGCCGAAGAGTTCGAGATGCTTGGGGTCGATCATCGAAAGATTGTACTTGGACGGTTTCTGGCCGTCCTGGCCCGTTGCGGGGGCCTGCTGGTTGTCTGCCATTGCTTTTTGATTTTTATTGGTTTGAGCGGCCTCCCTGGGCCTGATTTCGAATTCTTTGAGAAACTCCCTGATCTTCTCCTTGTTCCCGTCGCGCAGCAGGTCCCGCAGCTTGCGCACCGCCTTGCGGGATACGCCGTACACCCCCGTGCGAAGGGGGTTTTTCGCCGCTTTGGCGTAGTTCTCGACCAGGTTCTTCCAGATCGAGCTGCGCTCGTCCATTTCAGGCATAGCGCCGCCCATTTCGGTGCCGGTCGTCCTGGCCTTCTTCCGGTCCGGCTCACGCTCTTCGAGCAGTTTGTTCAGGTATTTCTCTTCGAGGGGGAATGTGTCGGCCGTGCCGTCCGGGCGCATACCCGTAAGCACCCGCAGCACGTCGTTGGGGTCGAAGGCCAGAATGATCTCGGGGACCTCACCCTGGAGGGAGGCGGATTGCCCGCCGCCGGGGATTTCGGGGTTTGTGTCTGCCATAGCGTTAGGTTTTAGTCGGTTCGCATTTTCGCGGGTGGCAAATGAACCCACACAAAACCAAACCGTGAAATTCCGTCCGCGTTTTGCCCCGTTTGTCCCCGTTTGGCATAGGGTGAAGGGCTGCAAACGCGGCGGCAAGGCGCGACGAAGGCCCCCGGCGGCAGGCGGAAAGCGGGCCGTTTCACGGCCCGCCCGGGCCACCGGCAGGCGTCCATTCCCGCCCCGGCCGGGGCGGTGCGGGCGGCGCACGCCGCCCCCTCCTCTCCACCCGTTATGCGGATTTGCGAGGCGAGCAACTTTTCTTCCCTGATGATATTTTGATTTGTCGGATTTCGGACCTTTCCGCCTTTTGTGTGGTTTGTGGGGGCGCCGGATGTATTGTTCCCCCTGTCCGTGCGTTTTGCGTCTTTCGCTTCGGCGTCGCATACTATCTCCCGCCGCCCGCGTAAGCCGCCGGGACATTCCGGCAAGTTTTCCGGGCGCGGCACCGATCCGGCGCTTTAGCGTCCGGCTCGGGGCCGTGGACGGAAGCACGCCGAAGGCGGGCCACAACTTGCAAGGATATGGCCCGGGGGCTTACCTTTGCCGGCGGGATGTGGTATGCGGCGGCGAAGCGGGTGCATCGTAGATCGTGGTGGATGGTGGCCTTTTGTTTTTTATTATCAGTCCCTTGCATCGTTTGCGCGGTTTGCCGCATCTGTGTTGAAACACCCCGCTTATGAATCCGCAATTACCCTATAATTTTCAGGACGACAGGCCGCTGTTCTACCCCGAAATAGACCGCTTCGGGGGATATATGACGCTCCAGCGCCCGCGCAACATCACCCAATGCTGCTACTTGTTCGACTATATCCCTATGTACCGCAAGGATATACAGCTCACGCGGCGGGACCGCGCCTGCCGCAACTTGCTCTACCGCTTCAAAGAGGGGCATCCGGTCTATGTGAAAATTGCCGCCCGGCTCGTCGCGCAGTGCATCGAAAACAACCCGTTCATCATGGAGAACGTGCGCGACCCGCTGCTGCTGGTTGTGCCTGCGTCGACGGCCGAATTGCACGAGCGCCGCTATAAAACCTTTTGCGAAGAACTCTCCCGCCGCCTCGGTATCGAGAACGGATACGACCGTGTAAACATCATGTTCGACAAAAACCAAAACAAGGGCAAGAGCCTTGCGGGACGCACCTACAACCACTACGTCGACGAGGTGGACGTGGAGGGGCGCGACATATTTTTATTCGACGATTTGCTGACAAGCGGGCGAACCTACACCGCGATGGTCGACGGATTGATGGGGGACGGGTACGGATGCGGGCAGGTGTTCGGGTTTTTCCTGGGCAAGACGATAGAAAAACCGGAATAAAAAAAGGCAGTCCCCGCGCTCATGAGCGCGGGGAGTGCCTTTTTGTGTATGCGCCGCAGGGGGTTACACGGCGATGGGGTTGACTTTCATCGTGTCGAGGTTCAGGTAGAGGCCGTGGTGTTCGATATTGCCGTTGCGGAACAATTTCCAGATCAGGCCGCACCCCAACTGCGCCAAGGTCGAATTGATGAACAAGTCCTGCTTTTCCAACGCCTCGGCCAATGAACAGCTCGGGCCGGAATCCTCATCCTTTACAGTGGATAAATCGAACAATTCCGTCACGTTGAGTAGCGTTTCGACCGCTTTGAATTTTTCCGAACGCGGTTGTTTGATATGCTTGCGGACATTACCCAATATGACCTGGCCGGATGCCGGGGAATTACCGAAATCCATCCAATAAAGCGGAGTGGCGTGGTCGGTGTGTTTCGTATTGCGGTATTTTTTCAGATTTTCCCAAAGCTCGATCCTCGACGCCGCGTTGTCCGTGCAGGTGATGGTGATGTTATGCAGGTCGCCGTTCTTTACGTCGGTAGGATACGGGCGCGGTTCGGCCCGCCAGTCGCAACCGAAAAAGCGGTTGATGCGCGTAACCAGGCACACCCCCTTGTTCAGCCCCAGGTCGGCCCCGCCGAAGAGCTGGCGGCCGATGTTGGCCGCGCTCACCTCGTCGGGATCGTAGACCGTCACGAATAGCCCCGGATGGTTCAGGGCGCGGAGCGTAACGTCGATACGGGCCAGGTTGGATAGTACCTGGGACCCCGTGCCCCCCGCCCCGATTACGCAGACCGTGACCGGGTGCTGGGGCGAGAGCAGGTATTTGTCGGAAAAATGGATGCGTTTCATTTGAGCAGGTCTTTAAGGATAATCTTCAACGGTTTGAGTTTGTTTTCCGGGAAAGGGGCGTTTTTCGCCTTTTTGGTCAGCAACACAAGGTTACCGTCGACGGGATTTCCGGCGCCCAGGTGCGAAAACTTGGAGTTCCAGAATTTCTTCTCCCAATATTCCAGCATTTGTTTGTGCGACGGGTCTTCGGGTTTGTCCAGTTTCGCCGAACCCATACAGACCCCGTAGCCGTAAATATTGAAAAAGGGGGCCTCGTACAAGACCGAATCGGGCGACGGGCTATTGCCGGTATAGGCGTAGATCATCAGTTTTTCATCTTTGACGTGATACACCACCCCCGGCACATGGTACTCCCCGTCGGGGATATTCAACGCGGAGGTAAAGTACATCGTCCTGCGCCCCGGCGGGTTGAACCACACATACCGCTCGCGGCCGGGACGGACATCGCAATAGAGCATATTCGGGGGAACGGCGCCGTGGGCTATGCCCGTCTGCACCGTCGAATAGCCCTGCACGATGGCGTTTATAAATTCGTGGGTCACGGGCATCCCCTCGGCCATACGGCCCTGCCGGTCGATGGTGCGAAGTTCGAGGTAATAGTCGCTGTCGCGGTTATCGTTCTCGCACTCGTAGGCGATCAGGGCCGCACGGGGCTGCATCGGGTTGGTGAATTGTTGGGTCATTTCATTCATGGCTTGTGGTTTTTAATTAACCTATTCATCATCTTCCGGTTCTGCGATCAAATTAATGAAATCGTCGAACCACTGCATGAAACGCTCCGGGTAGTCGTCCGGCGTCAGCGGTTTTTTGGTGTGCGGCGAGAGGAACAGCATCGAGGTCGGCGATATGGTGTAGCTTTCGTTTATCGTGCATTGCATGTAGCCTCTCACTTCTTCTGCAAATACATCATGGAGGTCGTAGACGATGCGTATCAGGTGTTCGAGTTGTAACGGCTCCCAATCCGATTCAATCTCCCATTGAGCGTCGTAACCGTAATTGAGGATCGAGGGCTTCCGCCTGCCGATGAACTGCAAACCTTGCTTGAAAAGGCCGATAAGTTCCGCTTCGTAGTCGTTCGCCGGTTTATAGCGCCGGATCGCATCGGGCAACCTTTTGTAATAGCTTCGGCCCTTCACCCCTTTCAATAAATGATCGAAAATGCTGTCTTCGTATAACGGGATCAGTTTTTCGACCTCTTTTGTGTCCACGTCATCGAGGCCCTTTTCGGTCAGGCAATTTCTCAAATGATCTACCACACTCTCGCCGTGGTAGTCGTCGAAATGATCCGACAATCCGTTGCTTTTGGCAAATTCATGGACGAATGTGACGGCGATGCGTTTCAACCGCCCCTCCAGTCCGTCGATGAATTTCACGGGCAGAAAGTAGTAGGCATCGTACCATTTGTGGTAGCGGTAAACGCAGAACGACAGCCCGGCCCTGGAATCCTCGAAGTTCAACCTGAAATCATGTCCGATAATGGCGTTCAGTTCGTTGTACAGGTTTGCGATACCCTCGGCAAAGCAACGGCCGGGATCGTGTTCCAGGGGCTTTCCCAACAAACGGGCGTAATTGCGGGCAGAGTCGAGCAGGCGAAGGTACGTTTGGCGGTCGTCCAGAAATATCGGGTCGTCGTTCCCTTTAATCATCCTGCGCGGTTGCGGCGTTATGACCGTTTTCAGAAAATCATTGCCTGGCCCGACGGGGCGGGTATCCGCTGTTTGCGGGAAACGTCCCGGTCTGTACTCCGGGACGCTTCTTTGACGATAAGGGCGGCGAACTGCTGTGCCACCCGTGCTTCCAACTGCTTGCATATCGGTTTCTTTTTTGCCTTTTTCATGGGGTTATCCTTTTGTGCCGAGCGTGGTGGTGAACGTGTACTCGGCCTTGTCGTTTTTGATCTCTACCTCGCCTACGGAGGCCGTGGTCAGTTGGGAGTATTGGTTCGACAGGAAGCTCATCACTTCGTCGGGCGACATCGACGGATCGGGATCGTCGAGGGTCAGGTTCCGGTTGTTGTGTTTGAAGGTGAAGACCCGAGGGAGGCCTTTTAATTCGAGTGCCATGATCAGTTGGTTGAAGGGTTAGTATTGGGTTGTGTTTGCGGCGCCGTAGCGAAAGGGTTGCCCGGAACGAACGGGCGGGGAGCCGGGGCGGCCGTGTCCGCAGGTTGCGCCGCCGCTGCCGGTTGCCCGAACAGGCTGGCCGCCTCGCCCTGCCTCTTGAGTATCTTGGCCTTGCGGCCGTCGATGTTCGCCACCTGCTCCGGGGTGGCGGATTTCTTGAAGTTGTTTAGGGCCGTCAGGGCGTCGTTGAACTTGCCGGCGTTCTCAAACTCCGTGACCTGCTGCATCATTTTTTCGAACGGGGACTGCGGTTTTGGTGCCGGTTTACTTGCCCCTGCCGTGCCTTTCTGCTGCTTGTTCTGGCGGCTATCCGCCTCGGTCTTTTTCATTTGTTCCTCGAACGCCTTCATGTTGGTAAGCAAACCGGCGGACTTCTGGACGGGGCGGCCGACGACTTCGATAAATCCGGCATCGAGTTCATCCGGCGTACCCGTGAGGGTCAGCGGGGCGAGCAGGTTTTTGGCTTCGTCTTTCAGGCCGTCCATTTTGGGCAGCACCGCGATCAACATCCGCCCGTCGTCCAGGCTGCGGATGCTCATGTTGATGTCCACACCGGGCGTCATCAACTCTTTCATTTCATTGAAAAACATAATTAATTGTTTTTGTGGTTATTAAATGCGAAAGCAGCCCCGCAGGGCAGCTCTCAATTAGTTTATAACCAACCCAAAAGGTAATGCTTCACCACGCGGGCCGGTTACGGGGGCAGAATGGCGCGGGCCACGGGGCGGAGCCGGACAAAGTTTTCGGGGAAAATACCGCAGGGAGCGCAGCGACCGAGGATGATTTTTCCCGAAAGGACCGCCGAAGGCGGCCCCACACTTTGGCCGGCCCGCCCGCCCGCGCCAACTTCGCCCCCGCGAACCGGCCCGCGTGGTGGCGTTACCCCCATCTCTCTCCTCTTAATCAGTGATTCTTATGCGGTTTCAATAAAACGAAACAGCCGCTTCATTAAAGCGGCTGTTTTCATCTCAATAAAATCCATCGAGTTTTCAAATCCTACGAAAGAGTAGTGTTTGATTGCATCTGCTTTCGCTGATTAATTAGGGTGTTGAATTCTTCAACAATTTCACTTTTCAATTTCAATTCACTGGTTTTGAATGAATCCATATGCGCCTTCAAGATATTGACAATAGCATCTGCATACTCATTATCATTAAATAAACCTTTTAAATCAGTAAAAACATTCGCTCCTTGTTGTTTAGAAAAAGAGTCGGAGAGCAATAGCATAAATTCGTCTATGGGCAAATTACCTTTGGTAATTTTATCAGTTTGATTGGCTTTAAGCAAGTCTTCCCGTAACTTACCAAATCTTCGCGCTAATCTTGATTTTGACAAATCTTCGCCTTCAAAAAAGACATTTAGTTGATCAAGGAAACTAATAGTATCATTGGACGCATTAAAATTCTCTTCAACAAGAGAGATAATATTATAGTTAACTGTCTTAGGATCAATCTTCATGTTAATGACGGATAGAGTATTCGCAAATTTTTGTGGCGAGTATAGATACCAACGAGAAAGTTCTTGAAGTTTGGAGAAACGATCTCTCAATTTATAAAAAGAGGTATCCCAGGTTATGAAATAGGGCTCCATTTCACTCGCATCCATCTCCTTTGACAGTAATAAGACTAAACACAAATCATTATTGCGAGCGCGAGGTGATTTCTTATCGTAATGGCTATAACTCAGAAAGTTTTCGTACTCTCTTTTGTATTTTAACCAAACATCTGATTCATACCGTGGGTGATGTTTGATTTCTATGGGGCAATCGGAGTATGTAAACACATCTGATACCGCATTTCTTATCTCATCTTCTGAATTAACATTATCAATATCAAGCAAGTCTGCAATAAAATCCTTTAGCGACTCATAATCAGCACCATCATCGATTAAATAATTATAAAAATTACAAAACACATTTTTTGATGGGCCAAGGCTTTGGACATACGAAAGGCTTAGGAACCTATCCAGTTTTACAGCATCGAGAATTTGATGTACAACTTCATCAATATACCCAGTCGTTGTATATAATTTAATGGGGATCGTAGAACTTTCGCATCCGTT
This sequence comes from Rikenellaceae bacterium, assembly GCA_031551275.1. Taxonomy (GTDB): domain Bacteria; phylum Bacteroidota; class Bacteroidia; order Bacteroidales; family Rikenellaceae; genus JAVBMJ01. Next base: position 216,354 of record JAVBNX010000006.1, on the reverse strand, counting down.
AATAAGTTCTGCTGCATGTTGGTAGAGAAAATCTGGATATTCTTTATCATAGCCATGATATACACAAAGCAGTTGCAGTAATATTTGAGTATCTAAAAAGACGTTCCTTTCAGTTTTATTAAGGTATCTATCCAATTTATCATCCTCAAATAAACTGACAAACATTTTTGAAATGGAGCTTTTATTTATCAAATTATTTTTGGCACACCCATCAATTAAATCTTTGGCGAGCATTTGAGCATCCTCTTCAGAAATGTTCGCTTTTTTCACGATAAAAGATATGAGATTCGAATAGATGCTTTTCATACTACTCTTATGCTCATTACTTACGCCTTCCGTTATTTCTGTAATGTCGATTGCATAATTTTCATCAAACAACTTGATAATGTGTTTTATTAATTCATCACGAGAAAGGGATACATTATGCTTCTTGCAAATGGTTTCACATGTTACAGCTAAATCTTTTTCCGAGAGTTTTGCAGACTCTACTATTCCATCAAGTCGACCACGAACATCCTGGGCGAGTTCAAACTTTTTAGGCGTATGATTTGGAATATCTACTATTTTATCATCTTTTTTTAATTGTCCAACTAATGTTTCATAAAATCCTTTTTCGAATTTGTCACGAAATAGCGGATTTACCCTGTTATAAATTTCACTAACCGTTAGGGGACCATCAATAAATAACTGATGTTCAATGTACGAAACAACAAAATTTTTCTTTAACTCGGTTATATTCGAGTTCATCGATAATGTGTCATATAAAATCTTTGTTTTATCATCAATGATTGATGCTTCTCCATTTGGCAGTGCAGCATCAATAATTTTTCTTAATAAATCACGCATGGCGGGGTGCTCTCCCATCAAAGCGCCTAATCGTTTGTTGTCAAAAAAATCAATACGGATGCCATTTTGTATTTCCGCATCTTCTTTGAGTTTCTCCTGTTTAACCGGAGTGATAGAATGTTTATAATAAAAATCTAAATCCGATATGCCGCCAGTTTGCGCATTTTTTAATTCTTTGCGGATTTTATTTTCAATATTACTTTCCTGTATAGTGATTTGAAAATGTCTTTTTATTTGTCCTTTGTCCGGCACGTTGATTATAACATCCCTTCCCCCATCATAAGGTCCGTCACAAAAATGTATATCGGTTGTCTTATAACGACTTTTTAAATATTCTACGACCAATTCTTCAAATTGGGATTGCGACAGTTGTTTTATCTGATTAGCATAGAAATCTTGCGTAGACTTATCCATGATTTATAGTAATTTTCAGCGTTAAGGTGACTTATTTTGGGAAATATAATCAATATTTTTTAAACTCTCTATAAGGTTATATTTTGATGCAAAGATAAAAGGAATGGATGTGATTTTTAGGCGGTTTCAAATAAAACGCACGTATTCTGCGTTATAACCCATAGAAAGGAGAGCAAACACCTCAAAGAGAAAAGTTTATACTACGGAGGGCCGGTTTCCCGGCCTTGCAGCACCAACTAACGTGCAGTTTATGAATTGTTTGCGCAATGCCCGCCATTGCGAAGTAGGGACAAGTACGCCTACACAGACCGTAAAAGCATGAAAAAGAGAGATAAAACAAACGATATAATAAAGTTCTATAAGCCGGAAACCGGCCCCGATATGTGGATACCGCTGCACATCAGCAGCATCCACGCGGGGTTTCCGTCCCCGGCCGAGCCTTACATCGAGGACAGCATAGACCTGAACAAGACGCTGATCCGCGACGCCGCCTGCACCTTCTTCGCCCGCGTAGAGGGCGACTGTATGGAAGAGAAAGGCAGCCCCATTATGGATAAGAGTATGCTGATCGTGGATAAGTCCGTGATACCGCAGGATAACCAGGTTGCGCTCTGTTACCTCGACGGGGAGTTCGTGGTAAGGCGGCTGAGATTTATAGGCGGGCGTATCGAGTTGCACGCCGAGAACAAGCAATACCAAACCATCCACATTACCCCGGAGATGGATTTCCGGGTGTGGGGCAAGGTGGAGTATGCGGTCAATAAGGTCGCCTGATTATGCCCCTGACTTTTGCGATTGTCGATGCCAATAATTTTTACGTGTCCGCCGAACGGGTGTTCAACCCGTCGCTCGAAGGCAAACCCGTGATCGTGCTGTCGAACAACGACGGTTGCGCGATTGCGCGGAGCAATGAGGCGAAGGCGTTGGGTATCAAGATGGGCGCGGCGGCCTTCGAGTTAAAGGAATTGATCGAGCGGCACGACGTAAAGGTGTTTTCCTCGAATTTCACTCTCTATGCCGATTTTTCGATGCGCATCAAGTCGATCCTGGGCCGCTATTCGCCCGAGGTGGAGGACTATTCAATCGACGAGTCTTTTCTAAAATTCGATGGCTTCGATAGTTACGACCTGCCGGAATACTGCCGGGGGATGGCCGAATACGTCCACCGGGGCACGGGTATTCCCGTGAGTGTGGGCCTGGCCCCGACTAAAACCCTTGCCAAAGTCGCCAACAAGTTCGCCAAGAAATACCCCAAATACCGGAGCGTGTGCGCCATCGAAACGGAAGGGCAGCGCGAGAAAGCCCTGCGCCTCACGGAGATCGGCGACGTGTGGGGAATCGGCCGTAAGCACGGCAAGCGTCTGCGGGCTATGGGTGTGAACACCGCCTGGGATTTTACGCAGCTACCCCGCGAGTGGGTAAGAAAATATATGACCATTGTGGGCGAAAGGGTCTGGCGCGAGTTGCACGGAGAGGCGTGTATCGAGTTGGAAATGATAGCGCCTGATAAGAAATCCATTATGACCTCGCGCAGTTTCGGGAAGATGGCTTACGACAAAGAAACGGTGGCAACGGCCGTGCGGTCGTTCGCCAATTCGTGTGCGGCCAAACTGCGCAAGCAAAACTCCTGCGCAACCGAGATTATGGTCTACATTCACACCAACTCGTTCCGCGAGGACTTGCCGCAATATTACCGCAACATCGTTATCAAACTGCCCGTGGCGACCGCCTACGGCCCGGAGCTGGCAAAGGCGGCCGCCGAGGGCCTCGATCTGATATTCAAGGAAGGTTTCGCCTACAAAAAAGCTGGCGTGATGGTGATGGGTTTCGTGGACAAGGACCAGGTGCAGGGCAATATCTTCGACACCACCGACCGGGGCAAGCAGGATAAGATCAGCGAGGTTACGGACGGCCTGAAACGGCGCTACGGCCGCACAATGCTACGCCCGGCGTCGCTCGTAACGGGGAAGGAGGGCTGGAAGATGAATCGCAATAACCTGTCGCCCAGCTATACCACTAAGTTGAGCGATATTCCGGTTGTAAAGTGATTTTTACCGCTATCTTTCTCCCCCAATATTTTATTCCTTTTTCAGTGGAGTAAAAAGCTCTATAAGGTTTTCTTCCGGGTCGCGCAGATGAACGACGCGCATTCCCCAGCCGGGCATATCGGTCGGCTGGTTGATGAACGAAACGCCTTTGGCTTGAAGTTCGACATAGGTTTCGTCCACGCTCTCTACCTCGAACGAGATCATCGACTTTTCGCGGCAGTCCGCTGGCTGCTCCTTGTCTGCGTTGCCGACCACCGGAGCCATGTAGTCGCTCAGGAACAGGGCCAGTCCTTCGATGCCGATAGCTACTTTGAATGCGCCGTAGCATTCTTCCACATCCCAAAGCGGTTCAAACCCCAATTTCTGAGTATAGAAATCGAAACATTTTCGGTAGTCCCGGACTAATAATCTTACATTGTTGAATTTCATATCTATTGGTTTTTAGTTAAGTGTAAGAGGTTATTCCCAGTTCAAAAATAGCCTTTATTTTGGAATACTATTTGAACTGATAGGAAATAAAACTGTTAGAAAATGTGCTTTTTCAACTCCATGAGCAAGAAGGCGGCCGAGGTAGCCGCCCGCTACGGACGAAAGACCGATATTGTAGAGGCGTGGCGAGAGATCATCGAGGAACGCAAACGCAACGGCGAGCCGGTCAGGGAGCTGGCCGAAGGGCTGTATAACATCCCCGCCTACGCCGACCCGATGTGCATGGCCATTACGGACAGCGAACAGCTCCAAGTGATGCAATGGGGCTATGTGTCCCATAAGACTACCAGCCCGGCCGATGAGCAAAAGATAGAGAAGAAAGACCTCTACAAGAACGCCCGCGCCGAGGGTATCTTTACCACCTGGCCCTACCGCTTTTCCATAGCCCATAAGCGCTGCATCATTCCTTCGACGGGCTATTTCGAGTGGCATCACAACCCGGATAAGTCCACCCAGCCTTATTTTATATTCGACAGCCGGCGCGAGATATTCCCGATGGGAGCTGTGTATGACGAGTGGGTAAACCGGGCTACGAACGAGCGCCTGCTGTCCTATTCGATCATCACTACCGGCGCCATCCCGAAACTGGCCGAGATACATAACGGCGGCAAGTTCCCCGCCCGTATGCCGCTGATCCTTGCGGACGCCGACCTCGACGCCTGGCTCGACCCGGAACTGCCCGAAAAACGCATCGCGGAGTTAATGAAAGCCTATGGCGAGCAGAGTATGGATGCCTATCAGATAAGTAAAGACTTCCGCAAGATGAATCCTCGCGATCCGGCGGTGATTTCAAGGATATGAAAATAAAGTGAGGGCTTTCCTGCGCCCTTTGTTTCTTGTACAAATTTGCTTAAATTTGCACATATATTGGAAAAAACGGCTAAACTGACCCCTTAAAAACGGGGGAAGATGACCCCCTAAAGTTGCGAAGCAAAAAGAGTTAAAAGTTGTTGTCCGGAATGGGGTCTAAAAGGATTTGATTTTGCCCGGGTTTAACAACATTTTTTGTAGGTCTTTCTTCCGGGTTTTATTGCGAGAACCCTACTTAGTTCTCGCCGATAAAACGGTCGGGATTGTGTCGACCAACACTACAAAGATAGTTATTCGCTATAAAAGAACAAGAGTTCGTCTTTTAAGCGCCGCAGGCGTCTATCCATAAGCATTTTCGGTTTTTGATTTTCTTTTTCGTATCGACTCGCCGAACAACTCGACGCGCAGCGAGTGGTGTACGATGCGATCGAGGACGGCGTCGGCGATCGTCTTCTCGCCGATCACATCGTACCAGTCCTTAACGGGGATCTGCGATGTGATCATCGTCGAGCGTTTCCCGTGGCGGTCCTCGATGATGTCCATCAGTATGCCCCGCGACTGGGCGTCGAGCGGCTGCATACAGAAGTCGTCCAGGATGAGCATATCAACCCGCTCGATGCGCTTCAGGTCGGTCAGGATCGTGCCTTTGGCCTTGGATATCTTGAGCTGGCTCATCAGCTTGGCCGTGCTTGCGTAAAGCACCCGGAACCCCTCCTGGCAGGCCTTATAGCCGAGCGCCGTGGCCAGGTAACTTTTGCCGGTTCCGGTAGGACCCGTAATGAACAGGTCCTTGTGGTCACGCACGAACTCCATCGCGGCAAGCCGTTCGACCTGGTTCCGGTCCAGACCACGCTCGAAGGTATAGTCCACGTCGTCCAGCGTGGCGTTGTAGCGGAACCACGCGGCCTTGACGGCCCGTTCCACAGCCCGGTTCTTGCGGTTGTCCCATTCGCTTTGAACCAGGTGCGAGATGAACCCGTCCTGGGTCATCTTCTCTTTGATGGTGTTCTCCAGCGAGGTCTTAAAAGCGTCGTGCATACCGAACAGGCGCATCTGGCGCAGTTTGTCTAAAGTCTGATTGTTCATGGTTTATGGATTAAGGTTTTTATTTATAATACTCTTTTCCTCTGATATTCTCATGCTCGGGCATATCGGCTGTTTCTTCCGGGAGATCTATCTGTTCCGAACGGTTCAGTAATATGTCCTTGATCTCATTGTATCTATACTTTCCTATGCTGTCCGCCAGACGGCAGGCGGCCGCCAGGCGCTCAGGACCTACTTTGCGGGCGAAGTTCAGGATACCCGAACACATCTTGTTGGCCTCGTCCTGGTATCGGTTTTTCTCCAGTACCCTGCGGATATAGTGCTCCACGTCTTCATGGATAGCCGCAGCCTGCATGATGAACGTCTCGGGCGACCACTCCATCACGGCCCGGTGCTTGGGGCAAAGATGTTCGGTAACGGTGGTATATAGGTAGTTGTGGCGGTCGCGCGTATGATGGGCTATGATATCATAGTCATAGCGGATCTCCACGTCTGTGGCCGTATAAGACAACTGCACTTTCTTGCCTATGTACGTGTGAGGAACGCTGTAGTAGTGGATATCTTCATGAAGACGTGCATAGCCGTATTTGTCGACCGTAGTGACGATATGCTTCTTCATCTGGTAACGGATCGGGTTCAGGGGGCCCAGGGCTTCCTGCTCCACATCTTCGAAGTAATCACGCCGGGAGTAGTTGCGGCGGGGACGGTTCTGGTTGTTGTGCTTCTCAAGAGCCCTGCGGATCGCAACGTTAAGCGAACGAAGGTCCGGACAGTGCAGAGGCTCGATGACCGTGAAGATATCCTTATAGGTCAGCTTGACGGCATTCTCCACATGCGCCTTATCCTTCGGGCTGCGGGCGCGGGTCGGATAGGCCGTTACCCCATAATGTTCGCCGAACCGCTCGAACTCCGTGTTAAGGATCGCCTCGTAGCGGCTGGCTTTGGTGACCGCACTCTTCAGGTTATCGGGGACGATGGCCTTCGGAACACCACCATAATAGTAAAAAGCGTTCTCGCAAGCCGTGATGAAGTCTTCCTTGCGCTGGCTCTCCACTGCTTCCACATAGGTCAGAAGGCTGCATCCGAGGATCGCCACAAACACCTCCACCTCCCGGGGCTGTTCGCCCGGCGGATAGATCCACAACTTACTGCCAGTATAGTCAACGAACAGCTTGTCGCCAGCCTTATGTTCCATACGCATCGAAGGGTTGCTTACACGCTCATAGCGTCGAAGTGCGACCCGGAACTGCGTCAGGCTGTAGCCGTCGGGATGGGCGGCACGATAACGCTCCCATTGCTTATGGCTGGTCATGCCCTTACGGGCCATCTCCTTACTGGCTGAGGGTAGGAATGCCTCAAGGGCATCTATCCGGGGATTAGACTCCACCGGAGCCTCCTCGATGCAGAACAGTGAGTAAAGATCCGCATCGCTCTTGGCAAGGAACTCCTCGTAGGTTAGGCTCAGGGAGTTCCATCTGTTGACGTACTTTTTTACCGTGTTGCGAGAGGTACGCGCCATCTCGGCGATGGCACGAAGCCCCACACGATCCGTGTACAAACGGATGATAGTTCTTAATTTGTTCATCTTCAAAGGTCTATTAGGCATAATCTTCAGATTTTAGTTTGCTTTTGTCATCAAGCTAACAAAATCCGACTCCCTATAAACCTCCGAACTACAACTTTTTAAATCAAAACCCGAAGTGGGTCACTTTGCTCCGTTTTTGGTGGGTCATTTTCGACCGTTTTAAGGTGGTCAATTTACGCCGTTTTCGACGGGTCATTTTTATCCGTTCCTACCGGGTCAATTTCACCGTGTTTTCCACTCATACTGCCGTATCTGGATATCGGAGAATCCGCCTGAATCCAGTATTTTCAGGATGTGCTTATCATCCAGTTCAAGAAGTTCCTTGAGCCGGACAAACTGTTGTTCATAGGTCAATTCCCGGTTGCGGATGATGGCATTGCTTTGAGCCATCTGCTCCAGGAGTGTTTCGACTACCGTAATAGCCTGTGTGAGTCTTTCTTCGTTCATCGTTTTGTATTTTATTGGTTTAACTTGCTTTCTGCTGGCCCCACGATAGGGTCATGTTGCCTTTATCGTCGTAGCTTTTCTGCATCAGCGATTCGATCAGCGACATTTCGGTACCGAATTCCTCGAAGATTGCCGATTGCGCCTTGATCTCGCCCGACTTGATGAACTCGTTTAGGCGTTCTTTGGTCAACACCAGGGCCAGCAGGTTTTGTTCGATGGATTCGGCGTAGGATACGAAATTCACGTTGGTGCTGTGCTTGCTGTCCAGCCGGATGAACCGGAAATAGAACTGCTCCATCTTGGGGATATTCCATTGCATCGCCTCCAGGATCACTTCGTTGCAGGTGGGGATGTTCACCGACGATTTGAGGCTTTGCTGCGTACATACGAGTATTCCGTCCTCGGTGGCCTCGAACTGCTTAATAATGCGTTGCCGCTTGGGGAAGTCCACTTTGCCACTGATCACGAACAAGGGGCGTTCCGGGAACCGCTCTGCCATGTACTCGGCATACATATCGGTCGCGTCGTGGGTCGTACCCCCTATACACACCTTTTCCTGCATCCGGGCCACCATATCGCCGATAAAATGCACCTTGCTCGGGTAACGGTCGCCGAAATAGCCCTCGATATGATGCGGAACCGAACAGGCTTTGATCAGCAGGTTGATTTGTCGGATCATGCGCAGGCCTGCCTCTTTCTTGCTATCCTTGATCTTCTTGAAATGCTGGTCGCAGATCCGCATGAACTCTTTGAGGATTACCCGGTAGACTTCTTTCTCGCCGTCGTGCATCGGCACGGTGTGGGTGACTACCTGATACTTGTCCCCGGCGAACTCTTTGAACTTGCGGGTGATGATGCTCTTGCCGATCAGGTCCCAGAGCTGGTCCTTATTGTAGATGTCCTGATTCTGCTTCTCGATCCCGAACACAGTGGCCTTCGCAGGGCAATGGCAGGCGCGGAACAGCCTCCAACCACCGAAAGGCGGGAACGGCCGTCCGAAATAGGAATTTTCTGATTCGGTAATCGTGCCCGATTCCCTATCTTGGAAATAGATCGTATCGCACTCGCAAGGCATATTGACCGAGTTGTTGTAGAGCATCTCGATCTGCGGGTACAGCTCCACGATGTTGTTTCGGGTGGTCGTGCCGGTGGTCAGAATTTTGCGCTTGGCACGCCGGAAGATCGCCAGCGAGGTGCGGGTACGGATGGCGAGTGGGTTGGTGATCTCATCGCTCTCGTCGAAAATGAGGCATATCTTCCGCGAGCGCAGCTTCATAAAGCGCATAAGGTCCCGTTTCAGCGCCCCGATCATCGAGAGTGATACAATGACGAACGCCCCTTCCGGGGCGTTTTGAATGTGTTCTGGCCGCGAGGCGACAACGTAGGGGCGGCCCATCCGTGCCAGGAAGGGCGCCCAGGTCAGGTGTATCGCAATCGCCGGGGCCAGTACGACCGTGTTGCGTACAGTCTTACTGACCATCTGGTAGCGGGCGTAGTGGTACGCGACGGCCGTTTTCCCCGATCCCTGCTGCCAGTTGAGCAGTCCGTAATCTTTCTGGAACATCAGGTTCATGTCGTGCTTCTGCAACGGCGTGAACCGGCATATCTCCCCGGCGGGATTCAAAAAACTCGTCCGGTCGATGTATTGCGCCAGCGCCGGGTCTTGCTCCATGTCGTAGAACGGCCGGTTTTGCCGCTCGAACTGCCGTTGCTTGCGGTTAATGACCTTCCGGGCGGCGGCATACTGCTTTTGCAGTTTTTCCGTACTTCCGTTATAGAGCGGTAAATGGGTCCGGCCCAACACAAGGTCGTATAGCTTCGCCTCGGTATGCTTGACTTTATTGAGCAGGCCGGGGGCGTACCCTTTTAGCTTGAATCCATATTGCGTCCGCACCAGGGCCACCTCCTTGCGGGGAACGTAGTTCTGTTCCCGGATGTAGCGGCGCACGACTGCCAGCACTTTGGCGTAGGTCAGTTTGCTTTTCTCGTATTCATCTCGCTGGGCTTTCGTGGGGTTCTCCGGCGGCCGCTGGTTGCGGAATTTCGCCACCAGGGCCACCGCCTTGTCGTGGTGCTTATGCAGCGCCTTATGGGTCTTCAGCTCATACAGGTACTTGTCGATGGTGTACTGGAAAGCCTTCTCTTCGCCCATGTTGATCTCCGTGGTTTCCTGCATCAGTTTCAGACGCAGTTTCTTCTTCAGCTCGCGGGCCCCGGCGATGCGCTCGCCGAGGCCCCCCCACGTACAAAACTCCGCCGCCTTGTAGGCGGTCGAGTCGATACAGCGTGCCCCGCGCATGAACACCATGACCTTCGTACCGAAATTCTCCACACCCAATTCCCTGAAAGCGTTCGGGTCGAGCCTGGCCTGGCCGATAAACGAAAAATCGCGGTCGATGAACTTGATACGCGACTTCTCCCAAAACTCATTGCTCAAAAAGGTTTCCGGCACAACGCACATCAGCAGTCCGCCCGGATTGAGGAACTCATACGCCCGGCGCAGGTAGTAGAGTTGCGACAGCTCTCCTTTGAAATCGAGGTTGAAAGGCGGGTTGCCGATGATGATGTCGAAGCGTAGCTTGGGATCGTAATCCTGTATGTCGCCCACCTGGAAATTCGATTCGGGATAAAGATACCTGGCTACCTTGATGGCGTCCGGGTCGATGTCGAACCCGTAGGCGTTGTTCCGGTTGGGGAGCCAGTTGAAAAAGTTACCCATTCCGCAACACATTTCCATGACCGTTTCTTCCGGCGTGGGAGCCAGCAACCCCACCATCCGCGTACAAACCGTGTGGGGCGTAAAGAATTGGCCCAGTTCGAACTCCTGCTTGGCCTGGGTGTATTCATGCTGATTCGCATAATCGCTCTTATGCAGTTTGTGTAAGCCGCCCAGCCCAGTGTAGGTGTTGTAGACCACCTCCGGGGTCAGTTCAGGCAGGCAGGCGTCGATGCCGAAAAGGATCTTGGTGTTGATCTCCTCCCTCTTATCTTGAGGGATGGGAGTCGGGATAATCCGGTGTATCACTCGTCGTCCGATTTGGCGGCCAGCTTATCCAAACCGAGTTTTACGAAACATTTTTCAGCCTGGTACTTGTCCGTGAAGCGGATGTCGAGACGTCCGTTCTTGTAGAATCTCATGCCGGTGGCCGGACTCCAAGGCAAGTCGTGCCAAAGGGTCAGGTCCACGTCACGGTCATTGAGGCCGCCTATGTCGGAAGTTTTGCCGTTGAGCTTACCGCACGCCCCGAAAGCGATGCCCTCGCAGATGATCGCAAGATAGTCGCGGTAATCATAATGGATGTCGCACCTATTGTACTGAAGGTCGAAACTGTTCCAAACGATAATGTCGTATATGCAAATCGTAGCACCTTTCAGTTCGTAACGGGGGTCGGTGCGATGCGAGTAAGGCCGCAATAGTTTGTGGATACGGCCTATTATTTCCTGCTCGGCCACATTGCGGAATCCTTGCCCTCCAAGATGGCCTATGACCTGATCCACATAGGTCTGGTAGGTAGGCCTGTTACCGATTGGCAGCCTTTTTTCGTCGACCTTCGGATCAGGCACGGCAATGTTGTAGGTACGGTTGAAATAGTCGACGATGGCTCTGCCGAAATTGATTACGGCCTGCTTGTACGACTTAACCAGCTTGTTTATATCCTCGAACGGGTAGAATTGCAGCAGGCGGTAATCCGGGTCGGTCGAATTGTGCCGGTTAAGTACCGGATTGTTGTAGTTGACCGACCCGTCGCCGGCATAGCGCACATTTAATGTACTGGTGTGCTGTTCGCCCTCCTGCCGGAAGATATTATACCACTTCTCGATCTGGTCGAGCGTCCGGTAAAGTTCCGTTTGCTGACGTTCGCAGTGCTGCCGGTCGGCATCGGTAATGGTTTCGTCCTTGCGGACTTTGATATTTTTGAAAATATCAAGAAGGCCGGAAGTACCGGCCAGGTTCTGTGTAGTGTTCATGGTTGACTCTTGATTTATGGTTATAAAAAAACCGCCGGAGATCAGCTCGCGGCGGTGGTTGGTTGGGTTAGTTTTTCGTATTGTCGCACGGTTTCGTGGCATCCGCTTAATTGAGGGGCACGCTTGCCCCGGCGGTGATAATAGCGGATACTACCTTGCTTGTCAAGCTCAATCGTTTTGCTCCTGAAAGTGCCGATGGTGCGTATATGGATTTCCATTCCGGCTTGCTTCGCCAGGTCGAGAAAGTCCTCTGTTGCGATCATTTTCCCATCCAGAAAGTCGCTTTTAGCTTGCTGGAGGTGAGCTTCCCTCTTTTGCTTTTCTTCTTCGGCCTGGCGTTGATCTTTGGCTTCTTTGGCTTGTTGCTCGGCCTCTTTCTGTTGCCGAACCCGCTCCGTCCGCTGTCTGCGGTATTCATGCAGGTGGTTGGCATTTATACCGAGGACTTCGTACACCCGAACGTAAAGCAGCTTCAGATGCAATCCGTTGGTTTGGATTTCGTTCACCTTATTGAAAAAATTCACGGCAAAGGCGGTTGCCGTGGCTTCGAAGTCAGGACGGGCGAGCGTTGTGCGGACAACGTAGTCGGCGGTAAAATAGACGCCATTCACGTTGAGTACAACCCAGAACCGGTCCTGATCCCTCGAAAATTCGCTTTTTTCATCCAGGCAGGTGAACACCTTGTCGTTGACCCGTTCGAGGTCCATATATACGGACACGACATCGTTTTCACGGGGGTAAGCTCCGTATTTCAATACTTTGGTTTTCATAATAACAGTCATTAACGGTTAAAAAGCGAACACAGCCCCGTCGGCTATAAATTGCCTGAACTGCTCATCGGATATACTGCACGTATCCAGGCAGGAATGGGGTGGGCGCAGGTCATTCCATTTTTGATATTCGGGAATCCTGCTCAGGGCATAGGGGTCTTCCTTTTGGATGTATTTCCGGAATAATATTTTACCATTCTTCTGGCGGAACTGTTTCACCACAACAAGACGGCCTGTTTTCGTGACCAGGCAAAGCGAAAAGTCGCTGTCCGGCCAGTCGGTGATTTGGCGGTGGTCCCGCCGCATTTCGGTCAGCATTTTCTCCCTTTTGATAGCCCAGGCTGCTCGATCCCGCTCTTGTTGTTCTATGCGTTCCTGTTCCTGTTTTCGCCTCGATGCCTCGCGTTCAAGCTCTTTGGCTTCTTCTATGGCTGTGATCTCTTCCTCCGGCTTACACCGCATCAGACGTAGAAATTCCGGGATGTTGGCTTCAGGGATGGCGTTGACCGTGATGGCGAGGGCTACATAATAAAATCCATGAGCCTCCTGGCCGTAAATGTCGATACGCCCGTAGATCAGTCCACGCAGCGCATCATAATCGTAGCGGGTTTTCAATTCGCCCAGATAGCCAACAGCCTTGCTACGGCCATTGAATCGTCGCCACAGGTTGAATACGTGTTGGGTTGAGTTACGGCAATACCGGAAACCTTCGTAATCCAGGAAACGCGCCAGCCGTTGCCGTTTGGCCTCGTCGATGGCCCCGTAGCGCACCCCGACCGAGCCGTTCTTGTTGTTGGTTAGGAAAGCGTAATCGTTAACACGGTCTCCGACCTCGCGCGGAAAGTCGGCGTGAATAGTGATCTGTGTCTGGTATTTGAAAATTTTGGCCTTGCGTGCCACCAGCGCGTCGAGGTCTTCGAGCGACAGTTCGCCCGAGTCGATACGGGCCACTTCCTGCTCCGTCAGACGGGCATCGGAGCGCCGCAGACGGTTCTTTTTGTCACATCCTCCCTCCAGGGTGAAGAATGTTTCTTTGTTGTTCAGATTCATAGTCGTTGGGTTTTAAGTATTATTCATCGAGTTCGAATTCATCTTCCCACACTTCGATCTCCTTACCGGAGCCGCATATTTCCACCAGCCATTTGTTGCCGGTGCTTTCGATGATGCGGATGTTTCGATAGCCTTTGTACGGCTCTTTGAGGGTGGCGTATTTGCCTTCAAGTTCACACATGGTTTGTAATTCAAATAAAAAAAATTCCCGGAACCGGTGTTTCCGGCCCTCACGGGCAGGATAGCGGCGGCCGCCGGACGGCAAGGTTTTACGGGGAAAAATACCGCAGGAGCGTAGCGACGAGGATGATTTTTTCCCGTAAACAAGCCGCCCCCTCGGGGCGGCCACCTTGTCCGGCCGAGGGGCGGGCGGCGCTACCTTTGCCCGTGATGGGACGGAAATGCCGGCTTTGGGAATTGGATGTGCAAAAAAAAGGGATGCCAGAACGGCATCCCCTGGATTATTATGAAGTTAATCTTATACAGCGAATTGGGCTTCGACATTACTCATATCCCTTAATATTGAACTGTCGAGAACTTTGGCATATCGTTCGGTCATTTTAGTTGATGAATGGCCAAGTATCTTTGATACATTCTCAAGGGTTACCTTATTGGCGAGCATGACGGTAGTAGCACAGGTATGGCGAGCTACATGAGTTGTTAAGGACTTTCTGATGCCGCATATTTCTCTAATTTCTTCCAGATACGCGTTCATCTTGTCGTTGCTTGGAATGGGGAGCATTACTCCTTCTGATCTACAGATAGGGTGGTGTTCATATTTTTCCAGTAAGAGTTTTGCAACCTGCAAAACGGGAATATTGCACATCACTCCGGTTTTTTCTCTTCGTTTCCTGATCCATAATGCTCCATTGCCATCTGTAACCATGTGTTCTGGTTTCAGCGTTTTGGCATCAATGAAGGCTAAACCTGTGAAGCAGCAGAAAATAAACATATCTTTTACCTTTTCGAGGCGAGGTATGGAAAATTGCTTCTCCATAATTATTGTGAGTTCCTCCTTGGTTAAGAAGTCGATGTTTGTTTCCTCCACACGGAATTGAATACCGTAGAATGGGTCTTTGTGCATCCAATCGTTAGCGATGGCGATGCGGACTATTTTTTTGAGATTTTTCAGGTGTTTGACTGCCGAATTGTTATGGCATCCTGCATGGGTTTTAAGAAACGCCTCGAATTCACGAACAAATTCGCCATTAAGTTTAGAGAGAGGGATATCGCAAACGCCAAATTTGAATTGCAGGAACTCGGTCAGCCTGAGTAATGACGTATCAAACTTGTTGACTGTTGATAATACAAAATCAACACCTATCAATGCCCGGCAACGTTCGTTATGCTCCTTATATACATCTACGAGGGTTTTTCCACATTCGTCACGTCCGTTATATGTATTAACGATAGCCTTGGACGTTATGAATTTACCATCTGATTCCATTTGGCGCTGGATCATAAAAATTTTAGCTCTTACAGCGTCTATGTAATGGTTAAGTTCCATCGCTGTGTGATCCTTACCCGAGGAACATTCTTTAGATTGGTTCCATAGTCTGACCGGAACGCTGCGCTTGATCATCATTTCGGTAAATTCTTTGTTCACCGTGATGCGTACACAAATTGGGGCTTCCCCATTTTTCAGAAGTTTTTTCTTTTTAATAAAGAATAAAACCTTGAAAGTTGCCTGTTGTTTGACAGTGCTCATAATACCTTTTTTTAGTGTTCGACAAACGTAAAAAAAGGACTCAGTAGAATGGGGTGATAAAATGCAGCAAATCAGTGCAAAAGGCGCATTGAAAATCGGCCTTTTTTTGAACCTTTGTTGGACTTTTCTGTTGGACTTTTTGAGTAAAAAATCAAGTCCAACGATTCGTCCAACAGAACATGCTTAAAATTGCCGTATTTTATAAGAACCGGGACAAAAGAAAAAGCCCTGAAATCATTGGATTTCAGGGCTTTACGAAAGGGTGGAAAGACTTTCTTGCGGTATGGACGGGACTCGAACCCGCGACCCCCTGCGTGACAGGCAGGTATTCTAACCAGCTGAACTACCACACCATTTTTCAGAACGTCTGCCTTGCGGCTTGTTTTCGAGCCACAAAGATAGGCATAAATTCATTTCCTGCAAATCCCCCGGCAAAAAAATCTCAAAAAAAGTTGCGGCGGTAAAATATTTTTATCCGACATTTGTCTTACACAGTAGGATAACCCTTAAAAAAACGAGAGATGAGAACGCGACATTATTTGATTTTGCCTGTCATGCTGGTTGTTTTCGCCGGATTCAGCGCTGTGGTCATGCTGCTGTGGAACGCTTTGATGCCGGCTATTTTCGCTTTGACGGCCGTAACCTTCTGGCAGGCGGCGGGTCTGCTTTTGCTCGCCCGGATCCTGATCGGGGGCTTCGGCGGGCGGCACTTCGGGCACGGACACCACCGCCACGGCGGCAAGATCCGCGAGAAGTGGATGACGATGACCCCCGAACAGCGCAGGGAGTTTATGAAAAGCCACCATATGGGACACCACGGGCGTTTCGGGGGCGATTGCTGCGGATCCGCTCCGGAAGAGAACCGCACCAACGACACACAAGGTGAGTAAACGCCGGAAACAATCCGTGCCGCCCGCACAATTCTTACCCGCCCCGCCCGCCCCGTCCACGCCCCGGTCCCAAACGGCCGGGGCGGTGGTCGCCGAGTACCGACCGCGCCTGAAAGCCTTTATCCGCAGCCGGGTAAAGAGCGCGGAGGATGCGGAGGATATCCTCCAGGACGTCTTCTACCAGTTCGCCCGGGTCGACCAGACGCTCAACCCCATCGAGCAGACCTCGGCGTGGCTCTACCGGGTTGCGCGCAACATGATCCACAATTTCCGGATCAAACGCCGCGAGCAGAGCCTTCCGGCGATCTTCAGCGACGAGAACGGGGAGATGCTGGGCGAGGTAACCGACCTGCTGCTCCATGAGCAACAGACGCCCGAGGACGAATACCTGCGCTCGCTGCTCTGGGAGGAACTCTACCGCGCCCTCGACGATATGCCTGTCGAGCAACGCGACGTCTTCGAGCGCACCGAATTTTTGGGTATGCCCGTCAAACTGATCAGCGAGGACACCGGCATCCCCGCCGCCACGCTGCTCTCGCGCAAGCACTACGCCGTTACCTTCCTGCGCAAGCGGTTGATCGGCCTCTACCTGGAGATGCTGGAGGCCTGACCCGCTGCCGTTAAAAATCGGGTGCCGCGTCGAATATTTCTTTTTTGATCCGCCCGAACCGGTAACGCCCCCCGTCGCTGGACGTGGAGATGGTCCCGCCCAGCGTGGATGCGCCCAGTTGCCTGACCACATAGGAGTTCGCCCCCTCGCCGTTGGGCATCTTGTAATACCCGATCATCGTTGCGTCCGCATTGGCCGTCAGGTAGTCCACGGTAAACGCGCCCAGCGTTTCGAGCGTCGCTCCCCCCGTCCCGTCGATGTTGCACGACCTGATGCTGCACACGCCGCTCTTTTCCGCCCCGGTGTAGTGCACGTAGACGATGCGCGTATCCGAGACGGGGTAGGGGCAATCCACGCTTTGTCCGGCCGGGGCCGTGATGATCCTGTCGCCCTGGCTGCCGTCGGGATTGCAGACGTAGAGGTAGGTCCATGGGATCCACTCTGCGGCCACGATCTTTTGCCCGCCGGGCGTGTAATTCTGCCGCCCGAGCGAACTGTTCGCCGCGGTCACGGGCGTGTGTCCGGTCCCGGCGGGGGAGATCGCCTCCAGCCGGTCGGAGGAGCTGTCCCAGTTGCAGAAGAGTATCTTGCCGCCGTCGGGGCTGTAAACGGGCTCGTCCACGCATATCCCCTCCGTTTGAGCCAGCACGGTCCTGTGCTGTTTGGTTACCAGGTCGTACTCCCACAGGTAGTAATCGCCCCCCTGCAGGATCAGCTTGGTCCCCGTGGGGTCGAGGGCCGCCCGGCACGCCTCGGCATAGGCCATCTGGAAGGCCGATCCGTCGTGCAGCACGGCTTTGCGGCTGGCATCCGGCGTCATGGCGATGATCCGGTCGAACCCGACCTCCTCTTCGCCGACAAGGATATTACCCGAGACCTTGAAGAGGATCACGTCGATCATCTCCTCCCCGCCTCCGGTGCCGGGGCCCGGATCCGGACCGGGATCCGGCCCGTCGCCTTTCCCGCAGGCCGCTGCGAGGAATAACGTCAGTAAAAATAGCTTTTTCATCGCCTTAGAATTTCCAACCCGCCGTTACCTGGATCACGCGGTTGCTGTTCTTGTACTTCACGCCATCCAGTTCGCCCGTGAGCACGTCGTTGAATCCGAAGACGAAGTTGGCCGAGAGGTTCAGCCCGAAACCGAACTGGTACCCGAATCCGCCCACGCCCGAGAATGCGAAGCCGCTGCAATCGTCTTTCAGGTCGTCCGTTTGTGAATCCCCGTTGCTGGCCTCGTGTTCGCTTTTGGCGCTGAGCAGCAAACCGAACTGGGGCCCGACAAAGATGTTGAACCCTCCCGCCACATAGCATTTGGCCACCAGGGGGATGTTCAGGTAGTCGACTTTGGTGGTGGTGTTTACCGTGACCCCGCTTGTGGGCTCCCATTTGTCCTTTACCCCCTGTCCCGAATACATCAGCGCCCCTTCGACAGCCCACAGGCCCGCGAATTTATACTCCGCGAAGGCCCCTGCGTTGAGTCCCATGCGGGGTGTGGGCGCTTCGGTCACGTCGCCGCTGACCATGGCCACGTTCAGGCCGATTTTGGGCCCGAAGCCGAACTCCTGGGCAAAAGAGGAGGCCGGGGCCAACGCGACGGCCAAAAACACAGAGACGATCTTTTTCATAACACATTGATATTAGGTTACGGACGGCCTTGTGCGCATCCTTTGACTACAAAAATCGCCACGCCGACGCCTTCCCGCCCGATTAATTTCACAATTCTTTGGCCGGATTTCACAATTTTTTGTAATTTTGGATTACCGCAACCTGTTCAACCCCATGATCCACGAATGGTTCCTCATATCCTCCGCCACGCTGATCGAATCGGCCCTGTTCTGCGCCGTGCTTTTGTGGGTCATGCGGGGCCGCAGCCGCCCGAAAACGGTTTTGGCCCTGGCCTCGACGCTGATCTTCACCTACATGGCCGTCATGCTTTGCGCCTATTACCTGCGTCCCGGCTTCGAGCCCGAGAAGCTCGTGCTTTCCTACAGCCTGGTCTGCATCACGCTCACCACTTTGATCTACGTCTACTTCCGCGAGTTGATGCGCCCCTGGGAGGAGAACCGCAGGGTGTTCCGCAACCTGGTCTGGTGCGTGGGCGGATATACGGCGCTCTATTGGCTGTTCCTGTTGACCTGGGGCGAGGGCCCGGCCCTGAGTGCCCCCGGCGATATCCGGGCTAACATCGCCCACCCGATGGTGCTCCTGCGTTTAGCCGCCTTTCTGACCTTCACGGTTTGGTTCGTGGTGGTCTGGCTGCGCACGCTGGCCCTTTACCGTCGCCACAAGAGCGACATCGCCGCCCAGTTCTCCTACCGCGAGGATATCAGCCTTTCGTGGGTCCCCTACCTGATCGTGCTTTACACGCTTTACGGGATCTGGACGGTGGCCGACCTCTTCGTCGCGGGCGAGGTGGGCTGGTTTTTCATCGCCTCCAACTTTATCTACGCGGGCTTCTACCTGGCCATCAATTTCCTCGGGCTCTCCCAGCAGGACATCTACACCCGCGCCGAGGCCGACCGCAACCGCCCCGATGCCATGCAGGCGACCAACGGCATCCCGCCTGAGATCCGCCGCAAATTGCGTGAGGAGTTGGAGACGTTGATGGAGACGCAGCGCGAATACCGCAACCCGGAGCTGCGGCTCGACAGCGTGGCCCGCCGGCTGAACACCAACCGGACCTACCTTTCGACGGTCATCCGCGAGGATTTCGGCAACAATTTTATCGGTTTTGTGAACTCCTACCGCGTGCGCGAGGCCAAGGAGGCGCTCAGCAAAGGGGCAGTTTTGATCCCCATTGTGGAGATCTCCGAGAGGGTCGGTTTTAAGAGCCTCTCCTCGTTCAACGCCTTTTTCAAACGGGAGACGGGTACGAGCCCCGCCCAGTACCGCAAGCTCAGTACTTCTTCGGATTGATCAGTTGCAGCAGGTACTCGTCCTGCCAGTCGGCGGTTGTGCGCACCCACTCCTTTTTCAGCCCCACGGTGGTGAACTCCTTGCTGCGGAACAGAGCCAGGCTGCGCGTGTTGTTCGCATCCACGTTGCAGTACAACTGGTTGAGCATCAATATATCGAAGCAATACCGGATCAGCAGCCCCAACGCCGAGGAGGCGTACCCCTGCCCCTTGTCCCTGGGGTCGTAGATGAGTATCCCCACGCCCGCCCTGCGGTTGTAGGGGTCCAGGTCGAACAAATCGATGGCCCCGACCGGCCTGGCGCCCTCCTTGGCTTCGCCTTCCTCCTTCGCGCCTTGGTGATCCGAGCCAGCTCGGTCACTCTCGGCTTGGCGTCGGTTGGCCTCGATGATGAGCCTCAACTGCTTGGTTTCGTAAATATCGTAACGCTGGTTGGCGATGAACCTGCGCAGGATGTGCTTCGAGAAGGGCGTGACCGTATTGCTGACCCGCCACACGTTCAAATCGTTCTCCCACAAGTAGAGAATGTCCACATCTTCGGGCTCCAAAGCCCGGAGTTTTACCAGATCGGTTTCAAGTGCGTCCATGGCAAACCGTTTATGTGGTTTCTACAGCCCGATGATCTTGTTGCGGATCAGCATTGCCGCGCCCAACGCCCCGGTGCTTTCGCCCATCTGCGAGAGCCTGAACTTGGTGTCGTTGAACACCAAACTGAGCGAGTACTTGCTCGCCGCCGCCTTCAGCGGGAGCAGGATGTAGTCGCCCGCCCGCGAGAGGTTGCCGCCTATGATGACCAGCTCGGGGTTGAAGATGTTGATAAGGAACGCTATACTCTTGCCCGCCTTCTCGCCCGCGTCGCCCAGCAGCTCGATGGCCAGGTTGTCGTCTTTCCTGGCCGCCTCCACGATGTCGTTGATGTGGATCACCTCGCCCCTGTCGTACATCTTTTTAAGGATCGAGTTGCGCCCCTGCTTCAACAGCGTGACGATCTTCGCCTCCAGCGCGATACCGGAAACCTCGGTCTCCAGGCACCCTTTCTTGCCGCACCCGCAGATGATCTCGTTCTCGAAGAAGGGTGTGTGGCCGAACTCGCCCGCGAAACCCGATTTGCCGTAGTAGAGCTTGCCTTCGTTGACGATCCCGACGGCCACCCCGCGCCCGAGGTGGAGGTAGAGCACGTTCTTCTCGTCGATGATGTTCCCGGTAAAGTACTCCGCGAAGCACCGCGCGCGCGTGTCGTTCTCCAGCAGCACCTTGATCCCGGTCTTCTGCTCGATGATGTCCCTCAACGAGCGGGGCTCCTCGGTAAAGTATTTGTAGCTGCGCCCTGTGTTGGGGTTTACCCGCCCGGCCATGCAGACGCCCATGCCGAGGATCTTACCCCGGTCCACGCCGCTTTTCTCGAGGAACTGCTCGATGACCGCCTCGATCTTTTCCAACGCCGCCGGTGTGTCGGTCAACGTGAAGTCAGGCTCGATGTCGCTGTAAATCACATTGTTTTTCAGGTCGGTAATCACGAACCGGATGTCCTGCCTGCACACGTCCACCCCCGCGAAGTAGATCGCCGAGTTGGCCAGCCCGAAGATGTTGGGCCGCCTGCCGCCCGGGGTCTCGACCTTGCCGTTGTCCACCACCAGGTTCTCCTGCAAAAGCTCGTTGACCAGCTTGGTGATCGTGGGTATGCTGATGTGCAGCTCCTTGGTCAGCTCGGCCAGCGTGCATTGCCCGTTGGCCGCCATGTAGGCCACGATGTTGCGCTTGATGATGTTGTTCTTTTGGGAAATCCCCTTTTTTATTTCGTCGTCGTTCTGGTTAAAGAACTCCTTCAGCGATATCATACGATGGGAAAATTTGTTCTTAAAATTTTTTACAAATATAATTACTATTTCCCCACCTTGTTCAATATTTTTTAATTTTTTTAGTAATTTTTATCAACAGCCAAAAAAAGGTGGGAATAACCCACCTTAATTAGTCTTATTTGCGTTGTGTCTTGCCTTGGCGTCCGTCCAGGAGCGCGCTGTGCGGAGAGTGCGGCAGATTTTGCGCATCGTTCAGTCTTTCAAACCGCAGCGTACTTAAGTACGTGAGGATTTGGAAGCTGAAGGATGTGTGAAAGATGCCGTGCTATACGCGCAGCCACAAACCCTTAGCTCTTAGCCTCGCAGACAACATCCCGGCTGACCTTCCCGATCAACCCGCATAGCACTTTGCCGGGGCCGAGTTCGGTAAAGTGGTCGGCGCCGTCCCTGATCATGTTCTCCGCAATCTGGGTCCAGCGCACCGGGGCGGTCAACTGGGCGATCAGATTGGCCTTGATCTTTTCGGGGTCGGTATAGGGTTTGGCGTCCACATTCTGGTAGACCGGGCAAACGGGGGCCTTGAAGGGGGCCGCTTTGATGGCTGCCTCGAGTTCCACCCTTGCAGGCTCCATCAGCGGCGAGTGGAAAGCGCCGCCCACGCTCAGCTTGAGGGCCCTTTTAGCGCCGGCTGCCAGCAGTTTCTCGCACGCCTTGTCGATCCCTTCGATCGACCCCGAGATCACGAGCTGCCCCGGGCAGTTGTAGTTGGCCGGCACGACCACCGCGTCGATGGATGCGCAAATATCCTCGACCGTCTTGTCGTCCAACCCGAGCACGGCCGCCATCGTCGAGGGCTGCGCCTCGCACGCCTTCTGCATGGCCATGGCCCGCGCCGACACCAGCTTCAGGCCGTCCTCGAAGCCGAGCGCGCCCGCAGCCACCAGCGCCGAAAACTCGCCCAGCGAGTGCCCCGCGACCATCTCGGGCCTGAACTCCGCGCCCAGCGATTTGGCCAGCACGACCGAGTGCAGGAAGATGGCGGGCTGGGTCACTTTGGTCTGCCTGAGCTCTTCTTCCGAGCCGGTAAACATAATATCGGTAAGCCGGAAGCCCAAAATTTCGTTGGCTTTTTCCATCATGGCTTTCGCCTCGGGCACGGTGTCGTAGAGTTCCTTGCCCATGCCGGTAAATTGCGCTCCCTGTCCGGGAAATACGAATGCTTTCATAAAAAATCGTTTTATTTTCGTGCCGCAAAGGTAGACATTATTTTTTTTGCGCGTTCCGTTGTGGCAATTATGTTAATAACTTGGAGTGGGGTGGAGTGAGTAATCCGGGGAAAATTCCGTAAAATTGCACGATATTATGGAGAGAAACGCCCCCGATATTCGCACGATACTGTATGGTATTGTGTTGTTGGTATTTACGCTGGTTTACCTGGTGTTCTTCTGCGCCGTGTTCATCCTGACCGTGGCCTTCGACCGCGAGCGCGTGATCCTGCACCACGCCTCGAAGTGGTGGGCGGTCACGATCTTTCGGATGAACCCGTGGTGGAGCCTTAAATTGGAGGGTAAAGAGAACGTCGACCCCAGGCAGCCCTGCGTGATCGTTACCAACCACAACTCGATGCTGGACATCCCGATCATGTACGTCCTGCCGCTCACGTTCAAGTGGGTCTCCAAGCGCGAGGTCTACAAGTGGCCCGTCTTCGGCATGGTGCTGTGGATGCACGGCGACATCGCCATCGACCGGGGCAACGCGGCCAAGAGCCTGAAAGGCATGATCGCCAAGTCGGGCCCGCACCTCGAACGCGGCACCTCGGTCATCGTTTTTCCCGAGGGCACGCGCTCGAGGGACGGCCGGGTGGGCAAATTCAAGGAGGGCGCCTTCGCCGTGGCCAAGGCCCACGGCGTCCCGGTCCTGCCCTGCGTGATCGAGGGCACGGGAACGGTAATCAAAGGCAAGCGCCTGGCCATGCCCCACAAGTTCACGGTCACCGCCTTAAAACCCATCGACCGCCTGACCGTGGAGGCCAACGACCCCCGCACCCTGGCCGAGATGACACGGGAAATGATGACAGAAAAATTAAATAAGCAATGACCGCAGCCGCCAACTATACCGACGACCACATCCAGACCCTAAGCTGGAACGAGCACATCCGCCGCCGCCCGGGGATGTACATCGGCAAGCTGGGCGACGGCACCTCCTCCGACGACGGGATCTACGTGCTGATCAAGGAGACCATCGACAACTCGATCGACGAGCACATGATGGGCTTCGGCAAGCAGATCGAGATCGAGATCCAGGGCGACACGGTCACCGTCAGGGACTACGGCCGCGGCATCCCCCTGGGCAAGCTCTCCGACGCCGCCTCGAAGATCAACACCGGGGCCAAGTACGACTCGGGCGCCTTCCAGATGTCGGTCGGCTTGAACGGCGTGGGCATCAAGGCGGTCAATGCCCTCTCATCGAAATTCGTCATCCGCAGCGTCCGCGAGGGCCAGGCCCGCACGGTTACCTTTTCCGGCGGCGAACTGATCGACGATCGGAGCGAGAGCGGGGTAGGGGACAAGAACGGCACCTTCGTTGAGTTTACCCCCGACCGTGAGGTCTTCGGCGACTACAACTACAACATGGACTACGTCGAGTCCATGCTGCGCAACTACGCCTACCTGAACGTGGGGCTGGTCATGCGCCTGAACGGCAACCCTTTCGTCAGCAAGAACGGCCTTCTGGACCTGCTGAACGAGAACATGAGCGACGACCCCCTGTACGAGCCGGTGCATTTGACCGGGACCAACATCGAGGTGGTCATTACCCACGGCCGCGGCTACGGCGAGACCTACTTCTCCTTTGTCAACGGCCAGAACACCATCCACGGCGGCACCCACCAGGCGGCCTTCCGCGAGGCTTTGGCGCGCACGATCAAGGATTTCTATAAAAAAGACTTCGAGCCTTCCGATATCCGGACCTCGATCGTGGCGGCGATCAGCGTCAAGATCATGGAGCCTGTCTTCGGCAACCAGACCAAAACCAACCTCTCCTCCACCCACATCTCCAAGGCCCCCGACGCCCCCACGGTCAGGAACTTCGTGACCGACTTTTTAAAGACCGAGCTCGACAACTACATGCACAAGCACCCCGAGATGGCGGACGTGCTGTTGAAGAAGATCGTCGAGAACGAGAAGGAGCGCAAAGCGATCTCCGGCGTCCAGAAAAAGGCGCGCGAGATCGCCAAGAAGGCCAACCTGAACAACAAAAAACTGCGCGACTGCCGCGTCCATTTGGGCGACAAGCACCAGCAGGCCGAGCAGACGATGATCTTTATCACGGAAGGTAATTCGGCAAGCGGGTCGATTACCACGAGCCGCGACGTCCAGACCCAGGCGGTCTTCAGCCTCAGGGGCAAACCCCTGAACAGCTACGGTTTGACCAAGCGTGTGGTCTACGAGAACGAGGAGTTCAACCTGCTGCAAGCCGCGTTGAACATCGAGGACGGCATGGAGAATTTGCGCTACAACAAGATCATCGTCGCCACCGACGCCGACGTGGACGGCATGCACATCCGTTTGCTGCTGCTGACCTTCTTCCTGCAATTCTTCCCCGAGGTAATCTACCAGGGCCACCTCCACGTACTGCAAACGCCCCTCTTCCGCGTGCGCAACAAAAAAGAGACGATCTATTGCTACAACGAGGAAGAGAAGCAAAAAGCGACTGCCAAACTGGGCGCCAACCCCGAGATTACCCGCTTCAAGGGCCTGGGCGAGATCTCCGCCGACGAGTTCAAGGAGTTTATCGGCGAGAACATGCGGCTCGAAAAGGTGAGGCTCACCAAAGACGACCCTTTGCACGATATGCTGGAGTTCTACATGGGCAAGAACACCATGGAGCGCCAGGGCTTTATCATCGACAACTTGAAAATCGAGGCCGACCTTACCGATCTGGCCGTATAGGATAAGATGGCAGAAGAATTAGACGATATGTTGGACCAGGTTCCGGAGCAGGCCCCGGAGGATGAGTCCATTCCCGACGAGGACCAACCCGAAGTCCCCGCCGACAACACCCCCGCCAAGAGCAGCCGTTTCGCCAAACTGATCGCCCCCGACGGCTCGATCCACAAGATGACGGGCATGTACCGGGAGTGGTTCCTGGATTACGCCTCTTACGTGATCCTCGAGCGCGCCGTGCCCCACATCGAGGACGGCCTCAAGCCCGTGCAGCGCCGCATTTTGCACTCCATGCGCCGCATGGAGGACGGCCGCTACAACAAGGTGGCCAACGTGATCGGCCACACCATGCAGTTCCACCCCCACGGCGACGCCTCGATCGGCGACGCGCTGGTCCAACTGGGCCAGAAGGATCTGCTGGTCGACTGCCAGGGCAATTGGGGCAACATCCTGACGGGCGACAGCGCCGCCGCCGCGCGCTACATCGAGGCCCGTTTGAGCAAGTTCGCCCTCGACGTGCTTTTCAACCCCAAGACGACCGAGTGGATGCTCTCCTACGACGGCCGCAACCAGGAGCCGGTCACCCTGCCCGCCAAATTCCCGCTCCTGCTCATGCAGGGCGTGGAGGGCATCGCCGTGGGCCTGGCCTCGAAGATCCTGCCCCACAACTTTATCGAGCTGATCGAAGCCTCCATAGCCTGCCTCCGGGACGAACCCTACGTTCTCTACCCCGACTTCCCCACGGGCGGCATGATGGACGCGAGCCGCTACAACGACGGCCTGCGGGGCGGGGCGGTCAAGGTCCGCGCCCGCATCTCCAAACAGGACAAGCGCACGCTGGTCATCTCCGAGATCCCTTTCGGCACGACCACCGAGTCGATCAAGGAGTCGATCATCAAAGCCAACGAGAAGGGCAAGATCAAGATCAAAAAGGTCGACGACAACACGGCCGACCGTGTAGAGATCGTGATCCACGTCAGCAACGACGAATCCTCGGACAAGACCATCGACGCGCTGTACGCCTTTACCGACTGCGAGGTCAGCATCTCGCCCAACAGTTGCGTGATCCGCGACCAGAAGCCCTACTTCGCCCCCATCACCGAGATCCTGCGCGTGAGCGTGGAGAACACCCGCAATTTGCTGAAACGCGAGTTGGAGATCCGCCTCGACGAGTTGGCCGAGGATTGGCACATGTCGAGCCTGGAAAAGATCTTCATCGAGAACCGCATCTACAACAGCATCGAGGATTGCGAAACCTGGGAGGACGTCATTTCCACCATTGACAAAGGCCTGGACCCCTTCAAGCCCAAACTCCGCCGCGAGGTCACCCGCGAGGACATCGTCAAGCTGACCGAGATCAAGATCAAGCGCATCTCCAAGTTCGACGCCTTCAAGGCCGACGAGCACATCAAGGCCCTGGAGGAAGAGATGAAGCAGGTCAACCACAATCTGGCGCACCTGACCGACTACACGATCGCCCACTACGAGCGCATCCGCGAAAAGTACGGAAAGGGCCGTGAGCGCAAGACCGAACTCCGCGCCTTCGACTCGATCGAGGCTGCCAAGGTGGTGGTCGCCAACGCCAAGCTCTACGTCAACCGCGAGGAGGGTTTTTTCGGTATAGGTAAGGCCATGAAAGATGATGAGTACGTTTGCGACTGCTCCGACCTGGACGACGTGATCCTCCTTTGCAGGGACGGCCGCTACATCATCACCAAGGTCCAGGACAAAGCCTTCTTCGCCAAGAACATCTTATATATAGGTGTGTTCAAGCGCAACGACGAGCGCACCATCTACAACATGATCTACCGCGACGGCCGCAACGGACCGCTCTACATGAAACGCTGCCCGGTCAAGGGGATCACCCGCGACAAGGAGTACGACTTCACCAAGGGCGAACCCAAGAGCGAAATCATCTACTTCAGCGCCAACCCCAACGGCGAGGCCGAGGTGGTCAAGGTCTACTTCAAACCCCGCCCAAGGCTCAAAAAACTGATCCAGGACCTCGATTTCAGCACCCTGGCCATCAAAGGCCGCCAGTCGCAGGGCAATTTGCTGACCCGGTTCGGCGTGCACAAGATTACCCTCAAGGAGAAGGGCGCTTCCACGCTCGGCGGCCAGAACATCTGGTACGACGAGGAGGTGCGCAAGCTCAACGCCGACGGCCGTGGCTTTCTGGTGGGCGAATTCCGGGGCGACGACAAGATCCTGGTCATCACCGCCCGCAACCAATACTACGTCACGGGCTACGAACTGGGCCACCACTTCCCCGAGGACACGACCCGCGTGGTAAAGTTCAACCCGAGCAGGATCTACACCCTGGCCTACTTCGACGCGGAGCAAAACTACTACTACCTCAAGCGCTTCACCTTCGAGCAGAGCGACAAAATGCAGCCCTTCGTGGACGACGCGCCGGGCTCGAAGATGATCTGCATGGCGTGGTGGGAGCGCACCAAACTGGAAATTGTCTACGGCGGCAGGTACTCCACCCGCCCGGCCGACACGGTCGACTGCGAGGAGTTCATCGCCGTGAAGAGCCACCGCGCCAAGGGCAAGCGCCTGACCACCTACGACGTGGCCGAGCTCCGTTTCCTGGAGCGCGAGCCCGAACCCGAACAGGAGGAACCCGCCGACGAACCGATGCCCGGCAGCGAACCGATCGAAGACGAAGATACGGACATTGGGGAAGACCCGGACCAAACCCCGGAACCCGAACAGGAACCCGAACAGGAACAGGAACCCGTCCCTGCCCCCAAGCCTGCCCCCGCCGCGAAACCCAAGGCCAAGCCTGAGCCCAAACCGGAGCCGACCCCCGCAACCGTTCCCGCCCCCAAGCCCGAACAGACTCCCGCCCCCAAGCCCGAGCCTAAACCCGCTCCTGCCCCCCAACCGACCCCCGCCCCGGAAAATAAACCCGCCCCCGAGCCCGTTGTTTACGAGGACCCCGACCTCGAGATCGAGCGTCCCGTGGGCGAGGACTCCACCAAAAATCCCGACACCAAACAATTGGACCTCTTCTAATGCTGATCTTCCTGGTAGGATACATGGGCTGCGGCAAGAGCAGCACCGGACGCAAGATCGCCCGGCGTCTGGGTATGGGTTTTACCGACATGGACGCCGAAATCGAGGAGCGCGAGGGAATGAAGATCACCGAGATCTTCGCCGCCAAGGGGGAACCTTATTTCCGCCGCCTGGAGCGCGAAACGCTTACGTCCTACGCCCACGCCGGCGATTGGGTCGTCGCCACGGGCGGCGGCGTGCCCTGCCACGGCGACAACATGGAGTTGATGAACAGCCTGGGGGTAACGGTCTATTTCCGCATGACCCCCCGCAAGCTGGTCCGCCGCCTGGGCCCCGGCCGCGCCAAGCGCCCCCTGATCTGCGGCAAGGACGACGCCCAGCTGCTCGAATTCATCGAAGCCAACCTTCCTTTGCGCGAACCCTTCTACTCCCGGGCCAAACTGGTAATCGACTGCGACGGGGTGAACGACGAATACATCGTGCGCCACGTTGAGACTTTTATTAAAATAACAAACAACGAGATATGATCCTGTTTTTCAAGAAAGACGAGACCGTTTACGCCGTCCAGAGCCACGAAACGCCCGACGCACAAGCCATTGAGCGCCTTACCTGGCTCTTCTCGGGTGCGCAGGCCCTGGATTCCGACGCCGTCCCCGGCAAGTTCGTGGGCCCGAGGCGCGAGATGATCACCCCCTGGAGCACCAACGCGGTGGAGATCACCCGCAACATGGGCCTCGAGGGTATCGCCCGCATCGAGGAGTACACCGCAGACGAAGCCGGTACCGCCCCCTACGACCCGATGCTCAACCGCCATTACGTGGGCCTCGACCAGACGGTCTTCGACGTCGATGTCACCCCCGAGCCGATCGCCTACATCGAAAACATCGAGGAGTACAACCGTCAGGAGGGCCTCGCCCTCAACCGCGAGGAGATCGAATACCTGCGCGAAGTGAGCGCCAAAATGGGCCGCCCGTTGACCGACAGCGAACTTTTCGGCTTCTCGCAGGTCAACTCCGAGCACTGCCGCCACAAGATCTTCAACGGCAGCTTCGTGATCGACGGCGTGGAGATGCCCGAGAGCCTCTTCGGCATGATCAAGGCGACCACCAAAGCCAACCCCAACTCTGTGGTCTCGGCCTACAAGGACAACTGCGCCTTTTTGTCCGGCCCGACGGTGGAGCAATTCGCCCCCGTGAGCGCCGACGACGCCAGCGAGTACGACACGACCCCCTTCGACAGCGTGATCTCGATCAAAGCCGAGACCCACAACTTCCCCACCACGGTCGAGCCCTTCAATGGCGCCGCGACCGGCACGGGCGGCGAGATCCGCGACCGCATCGCCGGGGGCAAGGGAGCCTTCCCGCTGGCGGGCACGGCCGTCTACATGACCCCCTACCCGCGCCTGGAGGAGGGCCGCAGCTACGAAGAGTCCGTCACGCCCCGCCAATGGCTGTACCAAACCCCCTCGCAACTTCTGATCAAGGCCTCGAACGGAGCCTCCGATTTCGGCAACAAATTCGGCCAGCCCCTGATCTGCGGCAGCGTGCTCACCTTCGAGCACCAGGAGGACGGCCGCACGCTGGGCTTCGACAAGGTCATCATGCAGGCCGGCGGCATCGGCTACGGCCGCAAAAAAGACAGCCTCAAAGACAGCGTCAAACCCGGCGACAAAGTAGTCTTATTGGGCGGCGACAACTACCGCATCGGCATGGGCGGCGGCGCCGTCTCGTCGGTCGCGACAGGCGAGTACCACAGCGGCATCGAGCTGAACGCCGTGCAGAGGTCCAACCCCGAGATGCAGAAACGCGCCTACAACGCCATCCGCGCGGTCTCCGAGGCGGAGAACAACCCCATCGTCTCGATCCACGACCACGGCGCGGGCGGCCACCTGAACTGCCTGAGCGAGCTGATCGAGGAGACGGGCGGGTTGATCGAGATCGACAAACTGCCCATCGGCGACCCCACGTTGAGCTACCGCGAGATCGTGGGCAACGAGTCCCAGGAGCGCATGGGCCTGGTGGTCAAGGCCGAAAGCATCGACTATTTGCAACGCGTGGCCGACCGCGAGCGCAGCCCGATGTACGTGATCGGCGAGGCCACCGGCGACGGCCAATTCACTTTCGAGGACACCCGCAACGGAGCCAAACCGTTGGATTGGCCCCTGGAATATATGTTCGGCAACGCCCCCAAAACGGTCATGAACGACCGCGAGCTGGACCGCGTCTACGCCGAGGTGGAGTACGACCCCTCCAAGCTGGTCGAGTACGTCAACACCGTGCTGGGCCTCGAGGCGGTCGCCTGCAAGGACTGGCTGACAAACAAGGTCGACCGCTCGGTCACGGGCCGCATCGCCCGCCAGCAGTGCGTCGGCAGCGTGCAGCTTCCTTTGGCCGACTGCGGGGTCGCCGCTTTGGACTACCAGGGCCCCACCGGGGTCGCCACCGCATTGGGCCACGCCCCGGCCGTCGCTTTGGTCGACGCCGCAGCAGGGACCGTGATGGCCATTACCGAATCGCTGACCAACATCGTTTTCGCCCCCCTGACCCACGGCCTGAAGGGCGTCTCGCTGAGCGCCAACTGGATGTGGCCCTGCCGCAACGAGGGCGAGGACGCCCGTTTGTATTCGGCCGTCGAGGCCGCCAAGGAGTTCGCCATTGCCCTGGGCATCAACATCCCCACCGGCAAGGACTCCCTCTCCATGACCCAGAAATACCCCGGCGGCGAGACGGTAATTTCCCCCGGAACGGTCATCATTACCTCGGCCGCGGAGGTCAGCGACATCAATAAAATTATTACCCCGGCCCTGAAACACAAGCCGAGCCAGATCGTCTACGTCGAGGCCGCCGACTGCGGCTTCGAACTGGGCGGCAGCAGCTTCGCGCAGGTGGTCGGCAAGGTGGGCACGCGCGTCCCCTGCGTCGACGACGCCAATGTGCTGGCGGCCGCCTTCAACTCGGTCCAAAGGCTGATCAAGGAGGACAAAGTCCTCGCCGGCCACGACGTCTCGGGGGGTGGTCTGATTACCGCCCTGTTGGAGATGACCTTCGCCGACAACGCCTCGGGCATGGAGGTCAACCTCGACGCTTTGGGCGAGAAGGAGATCTTCCGCGCATTGTTTAGCGAGAAACCCGCCCTGCTCCTGCAGGTCGAGGATGGCAAGGCCATCTGCGAGGAGCTGAAATTCGACGGCGTGGAGAGCTACGTGATCGCCAGCGTCAACTTCGACCGCACATTCAGCGTCAGCAACGCCGGGGTCGAGTTCGAACTGATCGTCAACGATCTCAGGGACAAGTGGTACCACACCTCCTATTTGCTCGACCGCTTCCAGAGCGGCGAGAAGAAAGCCCTCGAACGCTTTGTCAATTACAGCCGCCAACCCCTCGAATTTACCTTCCCCGAAACTTTTACCGGAAAGCTCGCGCAATACGGCATCGACCCCAACCGCAAACCCGGCCAGGGCCTGAAAGCCGCCGTGATCCGCGAAAAGGGCAACAACAGCGAACGCGAAATGGCCTGGATGATGCACCTGGCCGGCTTCGACGTGAAGGACGTCCACATGACCGACCTGGTCGCGGGCCGCGAAACCCTGGAGGACGTCAATCTGATCGTCTTCGTGGGCGGATTTGCCAACTCCGACGTGCTGGGTTCGGCCAAAGGGTGGGCCGGAGCCTTCCTGTATAACGAGCGCGCCCGCGAGAGCCTCGAAAAGTTCTACGCCCGCAAGGATACCCTCTCATTGGGCGTTTGCAACGGTTGCCAGATGATGGTCGAGCTGGGCCTGATTACCCCGACCCACGACCAAAAGCCCAAAATGCTGCACAACGACAGCCACAAGTTCGAATCGTGCTTTATCACGGTCGACGTGCTGGACAACAACTCGGTCATGCTGCGCTCTTTGTCCGGCACCAAACTGGGTGTCTGGGCCTCCCACGGCGAGGGCAAGTTCTCTTTGCCCGCCCCCGAATGGGACTACAACATCCCGGTCAAGTACGCCTACGAGGAGTACCCCGGCAACCCCAACGGCAGCGACTGCAACGCGGCAGCGATCTGCAGCGACGACGGCCGCCATCTGGCCATCATGCCCCACCTGGAGCGCGCCATCCGTCCCTGGAACTGGGCCTACTACCCCGAGCAGAGGACGGACGACGAGATCTCCCCCTGGATCGAGGCCTTCGTCAACGCCCGCGAGTGGATCGCCACCCACGCCGAACCCAAACAGGAGGTATTCTACGTGGGCCCCGCCCCCGCCGAGCAGCGCCCCGGCGCCATCCGCCCGTCGACCCCCGCCGACGACAAGCCGAGCGATTTGGAAGTCTTTGAATTGTAGGAAAGTATGAAGGCGATCGGCGTATTCGACTCGGGCATGGGAGGGCTTACCGTTTGGCGTGAGCTCCGCCGCCTTATGCCCGAAGAATCGCTGCTCTACTACGCCGACGGGGCCCACTGCCCCTTCGGCAACAAACCCCCCGAGGAGGTGCGGGGCTACGTCGTGGCGGGTGTCGAGGCTTTAATGGAACAGGGCGTGAAAATGGTCGTGCTGGCCTGCAACGCCGCCACCGCCACCGCCGTCGACTACCTGCGTGCCACCTACGACATCCCCTTCGTGGGCATGGAACCGGCGGTCAAACCCGCGGCCCAGCGCACCCAAAGCGGCGTGATCGGCATCCTGGCCACCAAAGCCACCCTGGAGAGCGACATCTTCCACCGCACGGTCCAAAAGTACGCCTCCGGCATCCGAACGGTCGCCTCGGTGGGCGAGGGCTTCGTCGAACTGGTCGAGTCGGGCAGGATCCACGGCCCGGAGGCTCACCAGGCTGTCAGCAAGGCCCTTACGCCGCTGCTCGAGGCCGGAGCCGACCAGATCGTGCTGGGCTGCACCCATTACCCCTTTCTGATCGACGTGATCCGCGAGGTAATCGGCCCGCGCGACGTGCAGGTCATCGACCCCTCCCCCGCGGTAGCCAAACGGACGCTCCAGGTCCTGACCGAAAAGGGGCTGGCCGCCGATAAGGGAAGCGTCCCCGTGTATGAATTTTTGACCGCCGCCGACGGGGCCTACCTCAGCCGCATCAGGCAAAAAGCGGCGGAGATAGCGAGCGGACTTTAGAGATAATTTCTTACCTTTACACCAGATATGGCCCGAACGACCGGCAGGACAAACAACAACGGGGCGGCAACGCCGACCACAGCGCCCAAGGCGTTGAGCGACACCCAACGGTGGGCCTACGGCCTGGCCTTGTTGTTCCTGGCCGTCTATTTGCTGCTCTCGGTGGTCTCCTATTTCTTTACCTGGACGGCCGACCAGAGCGCCATCTTCGACGGCATCCTCTGGAAGAGCGAAACGGTCGAGGCGGAGAACCTGCTGGGCAAAGCCGGCGCCTACGTGGGCGATTTTATCGCCGGAAAATGGTTCGGCGTCTTCGGCATCGGCATCCCGGTCATGCTGCTGATCCTCTCCTTGCGTATCATCCAGTACGACAAACTTTTGCTGCGTAAATCCGTGCGCCTGACCCTGATCATCATGATCCTGGGCTCGGTCACTTTGGGCCTGGTCTTCGGCCCGGCGTGGGGGATATTCGGCACCAGCCTGGGAGGCGCGCAGGGTATGTTCGTAGCCAAATGGCTGACCTCCTACCTGGGCATCGGCGCAGGCATGGTGCTGATCCTGTGCTGGATCCTGCTGGCCGTCTACATCAACCGCAACACGATAGGCGTGGTCAACCGCGTGGGCCGCGGCATCCGCGACGGCGGGGTGATGGTCGGCCACGCCGCAGGCAAGGTCGTAACCTCCGCCGCCTCGGCTGTGGCAGGCACTTTCGAGGGTAATCCCGCCCAACCCGGCGCTGCCCAGCCCGGCGGGACCCAACCGTCAGCCCAACCCACCCCCGCACCCCCCGCAGAAGCGCCCCAATCCCCCGACCAACCGGCAGAAGTGCCCCCCTTCCGACCCGACGACGACTTCGAGATCAACATCGAACGGGAGGATTCCGGTATGATCGTCATGGCTGGCGACGAGCCGCAGCAACCCGATGAAACCCTCCCCGGAGCCGACGGCGACGCGCTGGAAGTGATCAACCCCGACCCCGCCGAGGAGTTCGGCTGGCCCGGCATGGCCGGCGGCCTCGGCGAAAACCCCGACAACCCCGAAGGCCAATCCCTGGGCCTGGGCGCGGTGGTCGACGGCGGCGAGGACGGCGTGGACGTGCTCAAAGCCCTGAACGAGGACGCCACCCTGGACGAGGACCAGATCGACCCCACGGTCTACGACCCGACCCTCGAACTCTCCCATTACTCCCTGCCCCCGGTCAATATCCTGCAGGAGTACGAGTCCGACGCCCACGTGGCCGAAGAGGAACTCTACGCCAACCTGAGCAAAATCAAGGAGACCCTCTCCAACTTCGGCATTGCCATCCAGGGCAAGATCCGCGCGACGGTGGGCCCCACGGTCACGCTCTACGAAATGGTCCCCGCCCCCGGCGTGAAGATCTCCAAGATCCGCAACCTCGAGGACGATATAGCCTTGAGCCTCTCCGCGTTGGGCATCCGCATCATCGCCCCCATCCCCGGCAAGGGGACGATCGGCATCGAGGTCCCCAACAAGGACAAGAAGGTGGTCTCGATGAGCTCCGTGCTCAAATCCCAGGCCTTCCAGGAGTCGAACTACGACCTGCCCATCGTGCTGGGCAAGACGATCCAGAACGAAACCTACGTGGTCGACCTGGCCAAGATGCCCCACCTTCTGGTCGCGGGCGCGACAGGCCAGGGCAAGTCGGTGGGCCTGAACGCCATCATCGCCTCGTTGCTCTACAAGAAACATCCCGCCGAGCTGAAGCTGGTGCTGGTCGACCCCAAAAAAGTCGAGCTGACCCTCTACCAGAAGCTCGAAAAGCACTTCCTGGCCCGCATCCCCGGCGACGACGACGCGATCATTACCGACACCCACAAGGTAATCTACACATTGAACTCCCTCTGCATCGAGATGGACGAGCGCTACACCCTGCTGCGCAAAGCCGAGGTGCGCCACATCCGCGAGTACAACGAAAAGTTTACCAACCGCAGGCTCAACCCCCACAAGGGCCACCGCTACCTGCCTTACATCGTGGTCATTATCGACGAGTTCGCCGATATGATCATGACGGCCGGCCGCGAGATCGAAACCCCCATCGCCCGCCTGGCCCAGCTCGCGCGCGCCGTGGGCATCCATTTGGTCATCGCCACCCAGCGCCCCACCACCAACATCATCACGGGGGTCATCAAGGCCAACTTCCCCGCGCGGATCGCCTTTCGGGTAACCTCGATGATCGACTCGCGCACCATCATCGACCAGCCCGGCGCCAACCAGCTGATCGGCAAGGGCGATATGCTGGTCTCCACGGGCAGCGAGCTTGTCCGCGTGCAGTGCGCCTTTATCGACACCCCCGACGTGGAGCGGATCACTGACTTCATCTTTAGGCAGCAGGGCTATCCCGACGCCTACGAACTCCCCGAGTACGTCCCCGAGGGCGACCAGGGATCGGCCAAGAACACCGACATGGGTAAACTCGATCCCATGTTCGAGGAGGTCGCCCGCTTCGTGGTCCAGAACCGCCAGGGCTCCACCTCCTCGATCCAGCGCCGCTTCGAAGTGGGCTACAACCGCGCCGGGAGGATCATGGACCAGATCGAAGCCGCCGGCATCGTGGGCCGCGCCGAGGGCAGCAAGCCCCGCGAAGTGCTTATCAACGACATGATGACCCTGGAGAGCCTGCTCGCAGGCATGGGGATCTAACCCCGCCTGCAGCCGACTCCCACCCGCATCGACTCCATATGAAAAGTTATCCTGCCGTCCCGCCGCTTTTCCGCCTGCCGAGGCTGTGCTTTCCGGTGCTGTGCCTGCCGCTTTTGTGTCTGTCGTTGCTGTGCCTGCCGCTGGCAGCGTCCGCCGATCCCCAGTCGGAGGAGGTTCTTGCCCGTTTGCGCGCCGCTTTGTCCGCCACGCAAGGGTACAAGGCCGACTTCCGCGTGATGGGCCAGGACATCGACACCGCGTCCGGGAGCTACACCGTGAGCGGCGATAGGTTCTATCTGCAAATCGCCGACAGCGAGGTGTATTGCGACGGCAAAACCCGCTGGGAGGTCGCCAATGCCGACCAGGCCATCCTGATCTGCCCCTTCAATCCCAACGACAACAACGCCGTGACCAACCCCCCGCGCGCCTTCGATACGCGCGACTGGCTGACCATCTACGGCGGCGAGGTCAACGTGGGCGGCACGGAGGGTAAGGGCGGCAGGGAGTGCGTGGCCGTCATCCTGCGCCCGCGCAAGACGGTCAACACGTTGCCCTACACAATCTGGATCGACAAACAGACTTTTCTGCCCGTTGTGATCAAGTACACCGTGGGGGGCCAGGGGCTTTTCGTTACGGTAATTTTCGATGTTGTGACGCCCCTGGAGCAGGTCGATGCAACGATTTTCAGCATAGATCCCTCTAAATATAACGGGTATACGCCTGTCGATATACGCAATATGAGATGAAAAAGTTGATCTATATTCTTGCTGCGCTGCTGGTTAGCCCGGCGGCTATCCTGACCGCCCGCGCAGATGCGGCCTCGGATGCGGTACTGGCAAAAGTAAGGACCACACTGGCTGCGAAGAAGGCCTACGAGGTCCAGTTTACCGTCTCGTCCGACGAGTTCGCCACGATCAGCGGGATGTATGTGGTAAATAGCACCATGTATTACATGGTACTCGGGGAAAATAAGATCATTTGCGACGGCAAAGCGCGCTACGAAATCCGCAGCGAAGAGCAGGAAGTGATCATCGACAAGTTCGATCCCAAAGACCACAGCATCCTCTCCAACCCGCCGCGCGCCTTCGACTATCTGGACGGCACCTACACCCATAAACTTTCGGGCAAGACCGCCGTCAACGGGAAGGAGTGCGATGTGGTTTCGCTCACTCCTGTCGACCCCGCCGCCATGATGCCGTTGAAGCTCTATGTGGAGCGCGCGTCGGGCCTCCCGGTGCGCTTAGAGTACGGCCAGGGCGACGTCTCCTTTCTGGTGGACATCGCCGGAATCAAAGACCTGGCCGCCGCTGACGCCGCGCTGTTCCGTTACGACGCGAAAAAATACAAAGATTACGAGCAGATCGATTTCAGGTAGCGAATTTTTTGGCGGATATGCTTTTTTATTTTCCAAAAAATGAGTACCTTAGCGGAGTTGTAGCGCAGCCATGTCGTGCAGCGCAAGTGACTGAAAAACAAAAAAATAGGAATTTAAGCGAGTTGTATGTCTGACGAGGGGAGGATCATTAAAATAAATATCGAGGAGGAAATGAAGACCGCCTACATCGACTATTCGATGTCGGTAATCGTTTCCAGGGCGTTACCCGACGTAAGGGACGGCCTCAAACCGGTCCACAGGCGCATCCTGTACGATATGTCGAACGAGTTGAGTTTGCACTCCGACAAACCGCACAGGAAATCCGCCCGTATCGTGGGGGACGTGTTGGGTAAATTCCACCCCCACGGCGACAGTTCGGTCTACGACGCGATGGTGCGCATGGCCCAGGAGTGGAGCATGCGCTACCCGCTGGTGGACGGCCAGGGTAACTTCGGATCGATCGACGGCGACTCGCCCGCGGCGATGCGTTACACCGAGGCGCGGATGAAGAAGATCGCCGACGAGGTGATGGCCGACATCGAGAAGGACACGGTGGATTTCCAGTACAACTTCGACGATACGATCTTAGAACCGACCGTCTTGCCGACCAAGGTCCCCCTGCTGCTGGTCAACGGCGCCTCGGGTATCGCGGTGGGTATGGCCACCAACATGCCGCCCCACAACCTCTCCGAGGTGGTGGACGCAACGTGCGCCTACATCGACGACCCCGAGATCGAGATCTCCGACCTTTTGAAATACGTCAAGGGCCCCGACTTCCCCACGGGCGGCATCATCTATGGCTACGAGGGGGTCCGCGAGGCCTTCGAGACCGGCCGCGGCAGGGTAGTGATGAGGGCCAAGACCGAGATCGAGCACACCCACTCGGGACGCGAGTGCATCGTGATCACCGAGATACCCTACATGGTCAACAAGGCCGAGATGATCAAGAAGATCGCCGATCTGATCAACGAGAAGAAGATCGAGGGCATCTCCTACATCAACGACGAGAGTGACCGCCAGGGTATGCGCATCGTGATCATCATCAAGCACGACGCGGTGGCCAGCGTGGTATTGAACACGTTGTACAAATACACCATGCTGCAATCGACCTTCGCGGTAAACAACATCGCTTTGGTGGACGGCCGCCCGCAGCAGCTCAACCTCAAGCAACTGATCAAGTATTTCGTGCGCCACCGCCACAAGGTCGTGGTGCGCCGCACGCAGTACGACCTGAAGAAAGCCGAAGAGCGTGCCCACATCCTGCAGGGCCTTCTGATCGCGCTGGACCACATCGACGAGATCATAGCCATCATCCGGGGATCGGATACCCCCGACGCGGCCAAGCAGGCCTTGATGGAGAAATTTTCGTTGAGCGACGTCCAGGCTCAGGCCATTATTGATATGAGACTCAGGGCTTTGACCGGCCTGGAGCGCGGCAAGATCCAGGCCGAGTTCGACGAACTGATGAAGCTCATCGCCTACTACAAGGAGCTGTTGCAGAGCGAGACAATGCAGATGGGCGTGGTCAGGGACGAACTGCTCGAGATCAAGGAGCGTTTCGGCGACGAGCGCCGCACCGAGGTCGTATTCAGCGCCGAGGAGTTCAACCCCGAGGATTTCTACGCCGACGACGAGATGGTCATTACCATCTCCCACCTGGGCTACATCAAGCGCACGCCGCTGACCGAGTACCGCACCCAGAACCGGGGCGGGGTGGGGGCCAAGGGGAGCGCGACCCGGGACGAGGACTTTATCGAGCACATCTACGTGACCACCATGCACAACACGATGCTCTTCTTTACCGAGAAGGGCCGGTGCTTCTGGCTGAAAGTCTACAACATCCCCGAGGGCGCCCGCTCATCGAAGGGCCGCGCGATCCAGAACGTGATCCAGATCGAGCCCGACGACAAGGTGCGCGCATACATCAACGTACGCCGTCTGGACGACCAGGAGTACATCGACAACAACTACATCATCATGGCCACCCAGCAGGGGGTCATCAAGAAGACCAAGCTGGAGGCCTACTCGCGCCCGCGCCAATCCGGCGTCAACGCGATTACCATCCAGGAGGGCGACCAACTGATCGAGGCCAAGCTGACCAGCGGCAACGCCGAGGTCATGCTCGCGGCACGCGGCGGCAAGGCTATCCGCTTCAACGAGAATACGGTAAGGGCCATAGGCCGCACGGGCCAGGGCGTGAAGGGGATCACCTTGGACGGCGGCGACGTGGTGGTAGGCATGATTTGTGTGGAGCCCGATTGCAAGAACGACATCCTGGTCCTTTCGGAGAACGGATACGGCAAGCGCACCGACCTGGAAGACTACCGGGTTACCAACCGGGGCGGCAAAGGGGTCAAGACGATCCAGGTTACCGAAAAGACCGGCAAACTGGTCTCGATCCAGTCGACCAACGACGAACTGGACCTGATGATTATCAACAAGAGCGGTTTGACCATCCGCACCCCGGTCTCCGACATCCGTGTCGCAGGCCGCGCCACGCAGGGTGTGAGGATCATCAACCTGCGCCAAGGCGACGAGATCGCCTCGGTAATGGCCGTACCCAAGAGCGACGAGGAGGAGAACGGCAACCTTCCCGACCTCGATCCGAGCGACACCTCAGGTGTGACGTCCAACCCTTCCGCCCCGGCAAACGAAGAATAACAACCTAAAACCATAACACTATGAAACGACTTTCAGTATTGCTCTTAGCAGTAGCCGCGCTCCTGTCCAATGCGGCGGTGGCCCAGGTCAAGATCGACGAAGAGGGGCTTAAGTCCAAGATCGCCAAGTCCGACGCCGATATCGCAAACCCCAAGAAGAACGTCAAGGCTGCGACCTGGCTTGAACGGGGCAAGGTCTTCGTCGAAGCCTACACGACTCCCACCAACGGTATGTACCCCCGCCTGCCCGAGACCATGGCCCAGACGCTCTTCGGCAAACCGTCCGGCAACAAGACGGTCAAGTTCGGCGACCAATCCTACAAGGAGTTGAAATACAAGGCTGTAACCGCCTATTCCCAGGACGGAGAGATCAAGTTCTGGATATCCAACGTGGAGATCACGCCCGAAGCGCTTCCCAAAGCGATCGAGGCCTACCGCAAAGCCTACGATCTGGACAAAGGAACCGCCAACAAGGTCAAGGACGGCTTGACTAACGTTACAAACGCCTACAAGCAGGACGCGGACTACTACTTCTCGACCCGCAAGTACGACCAGGCAGCCGAGGTGTTCAGGAAGGTGTATGAGCTCCAGATCGACGCCCCGATCTCGGTAATCGATACCGCTTCGATCTACAACGCCGGCTACCTGTTCGCCGTGGCCAACAAGTATCAGGACGGCGCCGAGTGCCTCAAACTGGCCAAGCAATACGGCTACGACAACGACGGCGACATCTACTACCTGCTCGGTCACTGCTATACCGGCATGGACGACAAGGCGGCCGCCAAGGAGGCCCTGACCGAAGGCGTGAAGAAGTATCCCAAGAACTCGAAGATCGTCGAGAGCCTGATCGCCTATTACAGCACGTCGGGCGAGGACCCCGCCCAAATCATTCCCCTGGTGCAGGGCGCCATCGACAACGACCCCTCGAATCCCGAATTGTGGGGCGGCCTGGGCCGTATCTACGACAAACTGGGCGACCCCGATAAGGCGATCGACGCCTTTGCCAAGTCGGCCGAGCTGACTCCCAAGGATTTCGGTGCCAACTTCAACCTGGGTTTGCTCTACATCAAGAAGGGCGACAAGATGAACGAGGACCTGAGCAAACGCCAGATCACAAACCGCAAGGAGTACGACGACAGCCTGGCCGCCATGCTGGACGTCTACGCCCAGTCGATCGCTCCGCTGGAGAGGGCGCTGGCCGCCAAACCCAACGACAACACCACGGTCGAACTGCTCAAGAACGTATGTTTCCGCCTCAGGGACGCCAAGCCCGAGTACATGGAAAAGTACCAGAAATACAACGAGTTGCTCAAAACCCTGCCCGCGCAGCAATAGCAATCCCGCTTGAAATCAGGGGCGTCCTTCGGGGCGCCCTTTTTTGTGGGATAATTTTTGTACTTTTGCAACTCATGGCACAGGAAAAGGATATACTGTCGGAGCTTACCTCCCAGGAGTATCAATACGGTTTTACGACCGATATTCAAACCGTCATGCTCCCTAAGGGGTTGGACGAGGGGATCGTCACGCAGATCTCCCGCCTCAAAGAGGAGCCGGAGTGGATGCTGCAACGCCGCCTGGAGGCCTTCCGCCACTGGCAGACGATGAAAATGCCGACCTGGGCACATCTGGACATTCCCGAAATCGACTATCAGGATATTATCTATTACGCCGCGCCGCGCACCAAGGCCAAGTATCAGAGTATGGACGAGGTCGACCCGGAGATACTGGCCACTTTCGACAAACTGGGGATTCCTTTGGAGGAGCGCATGGCTCTGGCGGGGGTCGCCGTGGACGCGGTGATGGACTCGGTCTCGGTCAAGACTACTTTTCAGGAGACGCTGGAAAAGCAGGGGATCATATTCTGCCCCATCAGCGAGGCGATACGCGACTATCCCGAGCTGGTGCAGAAATATTTGGGCAGCGTGGTCGCGCATACCGACAACTTCTTCGCGGCTTTGAACGCGGCGGTCTTTTCGGACGGCTCTTTCTGCTACATTCCCCCGGGGGTGCGTTGCCCGATGGAGTTGAGTACCTATTTCCGGATCAATGCGGCGGGTACGGGGCAGTTCGAGCGTACGCTGATCGTCGCGGACAAACAGTCCTATGTCAGTTATTTGGAGGGTTGCACAGCCCCCCGGCGCGACGAGAATCAGTTGCACGCCGCGGTGGTCGAGATCGTGGTCATGGAGGACGCAGAGGTCAAGTATTCGACCGTCCAGAACTGGTATCCCGGCGACAAGCAGGGCAAGGGCGGGGTCTATAATTTCGTTACCAAACGGGGGATCTGCAAAGGGGCGAGGGCGCGTTTGAGCTGGACCCAGGTGGAGACCGGATCGGCCATCACGTGGAAATATCCCTCTTGCGTGCTGGCGGGCGAGGGGGCGTCGGGGGAGTTTTACTCCGTGGCGCTGACCAACAACTACCAGCAGGCGGACACGGGGACCAAGATGATCCATTTGGGCAAGAACACCACCAGCCGGATCGTTTCGAAGGGCATCTCGGCGGGAAAGAGCCAGAACGCCTACCGGGGGCTGGTCAAGGTCTCGCCGCGCGCGGACGGGGCGAGGAACCACTCCCAGTGCGACTCGCTGCTGATCGGCGAGAGATGCGGGGCGCACACCTTTCCCTACATGGACGTGGCCAACCCGTCGGCCATCGTCGAGCACGAGGCGAGCACGTCACGCATCAGCGAGCAGCAGCTTTTCTACTGCCGCCAGCGCGGGATATCCACCGAGGATGCCGTGGGGCTGATCGTGAACGGTTATGCCCGCGAGGTTTTGAATAAATTGCCTTTGGAATTTGCCGTCGAGGCCCAGAAATTGCTGGCTTTGAGTCTGGAAGGCAGCGTAGGATAATAGACAGGTATGAAAAAGATATTGTTGGAAGTTAAAGGGCTGAAATGCAACGTCGAGGGTCGCGAGGTTCTCCAGGGCATCGACCTGACGGTCCGCGAGGGCGAGGTGCACGCCATTATGGGGCCCAACGGCTCGGGCAAGAGCACGTTCGCCTCGGTTCTGGCGGGCAGCGACCGCTTCGAGGTAACGGGCGGCAGCGTGAGGTATTGCGGGGAGGATCTGATGGGGCTCAATGTGGAGGAGCGCGCCCGGATGGGGCTTTTTTTGGGTTTCCAGTACCCGGTCGAGATCCCCGGCGTGAGCATGGTCAACTTTATGAAACTTGCTGTGGCAGAGCGGCGTAAGGCTTTGGGACTGGATGCTTTGTCGGCGGGGGATTTTTTGAAGCTGGTCCGCGAAAAGAGCGCGGTCGTGGAGTTGGATTCCAAGCTGACCTCGCGCTCGGTCAACGAGGGGTTTTCCGGCGGTGAGAAGAAGAAGAACGAGATCTTCCAGATGGCGATGCTCGAGCCCACACTGGCCGTGCTCGACGAGACGGACAGCGGGTTGGATATCGACGCGCTGCGGGTGGTGGCCACCGGGGTTACCAAGCTGCGGCGGGAGGACAATGCTACCATAGTTATTACCCACTACCAAAGGTTGTTGGATTATATCGTGCCCGATTTTGTCCATGTGCTTTACAACGGCAGGATCATTTTGAGCGGCGACAAGGAGCTGGCCATCAAACTCGAAAAGGAGGGGTACGACTGGGTTATCAACGCGCAAACGAAATGATCGAGCACGCCATAGCGTCCGGGCAGAAAGCCCTGATCGTGCTGGACGGCACGCAATCCCCCGTGAAGATTACGCAGGGGGGGGAGAGCCGTTTGGAGTTGGTCATTGCCGCGGTCGAGGGGGGCATCGATTTGGAGTGCGAGGTCGAATTGCAGGCGCCCGGGGCCGAGCTGGTCATGAACGGGGTAATGCTTGGCGACGGGGATGAGCGGGTTAATGTGAAGCTGAAGGTAAGCCATCTTAAGGAGAACTGCCACAGCGATATGCGTATGCGGGGTATTGCGGCGGGGCAGGCCATCGCGCGGTTCCAGGGGTTGGTCTATGTGGCCCCCGGGGCGCAGCGTACCAACGCTTACATGAACAGCCGGAATCTGCTGATCGGGGAGAAGTCGCGCGTCTACACCGAGCCCCATTTGGAGATCTACGCCGACGACGTGAAGTGCAGCCACGGGGCCACAGTGGGCCAGTTGGACCCGCAGGCTTTGTTCTATATGCGCCAAAGGGGGTTGAGCGAGGCCTCTGCTCGCCGCCTGCAACTCGAAGGGTTGGTCGGCGAGGTGCTCGATAAGTGTCCCGAGGGCGCTCAATGCCAGAGTCTGCATGCGGCCGCGCAGGCCAAAATCTCCCGGATGTGATGGCTTTCGATCCCTGGTCCATACGCGAGGATTTTCCTATTTTAGGGCGCGAGGTCCACGGCAGGCCGTTGGTCTACCTGGATAATGCGGCGACTGCGCAAAAGCCTCGGAGCGTGATCGATATTACCTCTTACTTGCAGGCTAACCTGAATGCCAATATCCACCGCGGGGTTCACTTCCTGAGCGCCGAG
Source organism: Rikenellaceae bacterium (assembly GCA_031551275.1). Classification (GTDB taxonomy): domain Bacteria; phylum Bacteroidota; class Bacteroidia; order Bacteroidales; family Rikenellaceae; genus JAVBMJ01. The sequence goes on along the minus strand of JAVBNX010000006.1, from coordinate 171,737 downwards.
TGCACGCGTTTGTATGAGGAGGCGCGGGCTTTGACGGCGGAATTTATCGGCGCGGCAGATCCCAAAACGATCGTCTTTACCTCCGGGGCGACCGCTTCGGCCAACCTGGTGGCTTCGAGCTTCGGGCAACGTTATGTCCAAAAGGGCGACAATGTGGTGCTGACCGAGATGGAGCACCACTCCAACATCGTGCCCTGGCAGTTGATGTGCCAGCGGCAGGGCGCGCAGATCCGTGTGATCCCGGTGGATGACGACGGGCGGTTGATGGTCGAAAAGTTGCCGGAGCTGATCGACGGGCGGACGCGGATCGTTGCCGTGACCCAGTCTTCCAATGTTTTGGGGAGTAATCCGGACCTTAAATCTTTGATAGACGTTGCGCACGCAAGCAACATCCCCGTTCTGGTCGACGGTTGCCAGGGGGTGGTTCACGGGCCGACCGACGTAAGCGGGTTGGATTGCGATTTTTACCTTTTTTCCGGGCATAAGCTCTATGGTCCGACCGGGGTGGGTGTGCTCTACGCCAAAAAGCACTGGTTGGAGGAGTTGCCTCCCTGGATGGGGGGCGGCGATATGGTCGACCGGGTCTCCTTTGAAAAGACCACCTACGCGGCGGTTCCGCTTAAATTCGAGGCGGGCACGGCCAACTACATCGGGGCGGTGGCCCTGGGCGAGGCGATCAAATATATTACGGCTTTGGATCGCGGGGCTGTCCATGCCCATGAGCAGGCCCTTTTGCATCGTGCGCAACAGCAACTTTCCGGTATAGAGGGACTTACGATCTATGGCGACACGCCGGACAAATGTTCCATCGTGAGCTTCAATATCGAGGGGCTGCACCACTACGATGTGGGGACGATCCTCGACCAGATGGGTGTCGCCATCCGTACGGGGACGCATTGTGCGGAGCCTTTGATGGACCGATTCGGGGTGACGGGTATGTGCCGCGCCTCGTTTGCGATGTATAACACGGAAGATGAGGTGGATAAGTTGGTCGAAGGAGTGAAGAAAGCTATAAAAATGCTTAAATAATATGCCGCTGATCGTTCTCGAAGGCTTGGACGGAGCCGGAAAATCCACCCAGATACGCCTCTTCGAACAGGAGTTGGAAGCGCGGGGCATCCCCTTCGAATTTTTGCACTTTCCGAGGTTCGACGCGCCTGTTTATGGCAACCTGATCGCCCGTTTTTTGAGGGGCGAATTCGGGGCGATCGATGCGGTTGACCCCTACCTGGTGGCGCTGCTCTTCGCGGGCGACCGGGCCGATGCGGGGCCCATGATCCAGGGGTGGCTCGACCAGGGCAAGTTCGTGTTGCTGGACCGTTTTGTCTACTCCAATGTGGCTTTCCAGGGGGCTAAATTTACCGGAGAGAAGCGCGCTGACCTCGCCCGGTGGATTATCGATATGGAGTTCGGTTACAACAAGTTGCCGCGCCCCGACCTCTCCGTTTTTTTGGACGTCCCGCTCGATTTTATCGCCCAGAGGCTCTCGGCAGGGCGCAAGGGCGCCGACCGCGACTATTTGCAGGGGGCGGACGATATTCATGAGGCCTCTTTGGGTTTCCAGCAGGCTGTGCGCGAGGTCTATCTCGAGTATGCCACCCAGGACCCCAGCGTGAGGGTGGTCCGTTGTGCCGATGCGGGTGGGGCGATCCTGCCCATGGAGGCGATCTCCCGCAGGATCATAGAACTGGCCTCTCCATTTTTTAAAGCCTGACCCTATGAAAATGCCCTCCACCCGCGAAATAGTGATCCGCGTCCTTCAGATACTGGTTGGACTGACCTTTCTTTTCTCCGGTTTTACCAAGGCGGTCGACCCCTGGGGCACGGCCATCAAGCTGGGCGAGTATTTCTCGGCCTTCGGGTTCGGATTCCTGCGTTTCCTTGATTTTCCGGTCGCCTTTCTGCTGCCCGCGTTGGAGTTGACCCTGGGCGCGGGGCTGGTCGCGGGGGCGGCGCGCAAATTGGTTTCGCTTGCCACCCTGATCTTTATGTTGTTTTTCACGGTGCTGACCTTTGTGCTGGCGCTGTGGAACCCCGTTTCGGATTGCGGATGTTTCGGCGAGGCGGTCAAACTGACCAACTGGCAGACCTTTATCAAGAACGCGTTGCTGCTGCTGGCCATCGCCATCGTTTTCCGGCTTACCCCGAGGGATTACCTCCCCGGGCGTGGCGCGTCGGTGTTTTTGGGCTGTATGTTCGCCGCCTCGATGCTCTTTTCGGGGCACAACTATTACCACCTTCCGGTAATCGACTTCCTGCCCTACAAGGTGGGCACGAACCTCTCCGAGGAGATGAGCGAAAAGGCCCCCGTCTACAACGAGGTCACGCTGATCTACCAGGACAAGATCACCAAGAAACTGCGCGAATTCGCCATCGAGGACCCCGAATGGCAGGACACGACGCGTTGGGAATTCGTAGATTCGAGGATCGTTCCGCAGGGTAAGCCCCAGGGCGCGGGGGTAAGGGACTTCGCCATTTTCGACTCCCACGGCGACATTACCCAGGAGGTGCTCTCGCAGCCGGGCCGTGTGGTGCTGGTCTGCATACCCGATCTGAGGGACCTCAAGCCGCGCTGTGCCGCCCGCCTGGGCAAGGTCATCGAGGACGCGTACAGCCGCTACGAAATCGTGCTGTGCGTTACCGCTTCGATCCCTCCGGGGATCAGCAGCCTGGATGTGGCGTCGGCTTTCGGGATGCGCGAGATCAAGTCGATCGGCGACCAACCCGTACCGATCTACAACATGGATGCGACCACAATGAAGACGATGCTTAGGGCTAAGGCGGGTATCGTGACGCTGGAAAAGGGCGTTATTACGGGCAAATACAATTGCCCCGATGCTTTGGACGCTATTCCGCACTGATAGTTTTGCTGCGCATATCGCAGGCCATCTTTCACTTATCCTCCGCCCTTCAAATCCTCACGTACGTTTAGTACGCTGCGGTTTGAAGACCGAACGATAAGCAAAATCTGACCTACGCTATGCACAGCAGCGTTCCCGAACGTCGCCTTTATTCCACGCTTTTCTTTGACAAGGGTAACCGCTTGTTGTTCAGGTAGAGCGACAGCTTTACCGGAGCGATCCGTTGAACCATCAGCGTGACGGGGCAATACTTGTCTTCGGCTTTGACCGCGGCCCTGACCATCCGTTGTTCTATATCCTTTTCCAGGGCCGTTTGATCAGGCTGCTCGGCCGTGGCAACGATCCGCACCCCGAACCCGTCGAATTGGGAGTAGGGCATGGCGGGATCGTCGGGGATGTTGCCCGTCACCTCGACCCGGAAGTCGGTCAGGGGCACTTTCATCTTGTCGGCCAGCGAGACCACCGTCTTGCCTGTGCACAAGCCGAGCGAGTAGAGCAGCAGCATCCGCGGATTGAGTTGGTCGACGGGCGGCGTTGCGGCGGCGGGGGTGAATTCGAGGGCCTGCACCCGTCGTATAACGATCTTCTCCTTCATGGCGCGGTAATTAGAGGGGTAAAGTTAGTCATAACTTATCAACAATCGTTCCCGGTTTAGGGGAGAATGCCTAACTTTGCGAAATTGAGAAATATATCCGGAAATGAAAAGAAAATCTGGTATTTTACTTATAATCAGTTGCTTGATGGCGGCAGGGAGTTACGCCCAGTTGCCGCCCCGCAGCGATTTCGACCGCGCACGCGAGCTTTTCGAAGCCAAACAGTACCTGGCCGCGCAAAAAGAGCTCGCCGATCTGGCCGGGCACGGCATATCCGACCGCCACGCGGAGCAGGCCGCCTACATGGAGGCCATCTGCGCCGCGAAGGTCGCGCCGCAGGATGCCGCCCCGATGCTGGAATCGTTTCTGGTCGACTATCCTAACTCGTTGTACGGCAACGATATCAAGTTCGCCTTGGCCTGCGCGGTTTACGGCACAGGCGATGGCAAACAGAACGCCACGGACCTTTTCCTGGCGGTCAACCCCTTCGAGTTGGGCAAGGAGCAGCAGGACGAATACTACTTCAAGCTGGGCCACTCGCGCTTCCTCTCCGGGGACCGCGACGCGGCCTACGCCGATCTGCGCAATGTGGGTGCGGGGAGCGGTTGGGGCAACGACGCGACCTATTTGATCTCCTATATCGACTATGAGCGGGGTAACTACTCCGCCGCCAAGCGCGGATTCGAGGCGTTGGCGGGCGATGCGGTCTACAAGAAGATCGTCCCCTTTTACCTGCTCCACATCGCCTACCTGCAGGGCGATTACGGCTACGTGGTCCAGAACGGCGACGCGCTGATGGCGGCTTCGACCCCCGTCCGTGCCGAGGAGATCGCCCGGATCATCGCGGCGAGCTATTTCCACCAGAAGAATTTCGCCATGGTCCCGCGCTATTTGAACGATAGCTCGGGTCGTCCCAAGCCGGACCTCTCGCGCGAGGAGAAATACATGCTCGGGTTCTCGTTGATGGACCAGGCTTACTGGGCCGAGGCCGCGCCCCTGTTGGAGGCGGCGGCGGGCAGCGACGACGAGTTGGGCCAGAACGCGAGCTACCATTTGGCTTACTGCCAGTTGAGGCTCGGGAACAAGCAGATGGCCAGGCAGTCCTTTATGCTGGCTGCGGGGGCCGACTACAACGCGGCGGTCAAGGAGGACGCGTTGTTCAACTACGCCAAGTTGCAATACGATATGGTGGGCAGCGATTTCGTCGACGCGATCACGGTGCTGAAGCGCTACCTGACCGAGTACCCCGCATCCTCGAAGACCGACGAGATCCGCGAACTGCTGATCTCCGCTTACTACAACTCGCGCAACTACCCCGAGGCCTACCAGGCGATCATGGAGTACCCCAACCCCGACAACAACATCCGGGCGGCGCTGCAAAGGATCTCCTACTTCCGGGCGCTGGAGCTTTACCAGTCGGGCGACTACGCCGGGGCCGAGAAGATGCTCCAGCAATCCGCCTCCAACCGCTACAACGCCAAATACACCGCCCTGGCGGCCTACTGGCGGGGGCAGGCTCTCTGCCGGATGGGCGACTACAAGGCCGCGGCGCCGCTGTTCAGGGAGTACCAGCGCCTCTCGCCCGCCGCGGAGCGCGAGAACGTGATCTCGGACTATGATCTGGGGTACTGCGCGTTCAATGAGCAGAGCTGGGCTGATGCGCGGACGTATTACTCGCGTTTTTTGGACCGTTACAAAACGATGGATGATTTGCGGGCGGATACTTATAACCGGTTGGGGGATATATCGTTCGCCACACGCGGTTATGCCAAGGCGATCGATAATTACGATATCGCCATCCGGTCGAACACGCCCAGCCGTTACTACGCGCAGTACCAGAAGGCGGTTATGCTGGGGCTGAGCGATAAGACTCCCGCCAAGATCGAGGCCCTGAAGTCGATCATCGCCAAAAACGAGGGCGATTATGTGGCTGCCTCGATGTATGAACTCGGGCAGACCTACCTCGGGTCGGAGAACTACTCGGCGGCTACGGATATTCTTCGCCGCTATACCGAGACCTATCCCAATGACGTGCACTATGCGGATGCACTCAATGATCTGGGGCTGGCTTACCAGAACCTCGGCGACAATGCCAAGGCTTTGAGTTACTTCAAGCGGGTGGTCGCGTTGGCTCCCGCATCGGGCCAATCGCGCCAGGCGATGGGGGCCATCCAGTCGGTCTATGTGGAGATGAACGATGTGAACGCCTACTTCGACTACGCCAAGACGACCGGCGTGGAGACCGATTTGAGCACCGTGCGTCGCGACTCGCTGACCTATGCTTCGGCTTACAAGCTCTACCTTTCCAACGATAAGGCGAAGGCCGCTGCCGCGCTGGATGCCTATTTGAAGGACTTTTCCAAGGGGAATTACCGCGCGGCAGCCCTCTACTATGCCGCGGACACGAAGCGGCGCAGCGGCAACCAGGCCGGGGCGATCGCCAATTTGGAGGAGTTGAGCGGGATATATGCCAATGAGTTTACCGTCCCGGGCCTCGAAAAGTTGGCGGGTGCCTACTTCGAGCAGGGCAAGTGGCTCCCCGCGGCCGAGAACTACCGAAGGCTCTACAAGGCTTCAGCCAACCCCGTGCAGATCGCCAAGGCGCAGGAGAATTACCTCGCCGCGGCCGAGAAGAGCGGACAGCAGGAGTTGGTAATCGCCGCGGCGGAAGAGTTGTTGGCGTTGCCCGCCAAGGACGCGAATGTTTTGCGCAGGGCGCGCTACGACAAGGCCAGGCATTTGGAATCCGCGGGGCAAAAAGCGGAAGCGGCGCTCCTGTGGCAGCAACTCAGCTCTGAGCCCGCCACCGTGGAGGGGGCCGAGGCGACCTACCGCATGATCGCCGCAGCGCCCGCCGCCGACCTCCAGAAGAAGGTGCAGGCCTTCGCCGCTACCAACACCCCGCAGAGGTACTGGCTGGCCAAGGCCTTTATGTTGCTGGGAGACCACTACGCCGCATTGAACGACGGGTTCCAGGCGCGGGCCACCTACCAGAGCATCCTGGACGGCTACAACGTCGAAAGCGACGGGATCAGGGACGAAGCCAAGGACAAGATTAAAAACCTGAAGTGATGAGACGACAAACGATATTTTTCCTGGCCATTGCTGCCGCGCTCCTTCCTTTGACCGCCGCCGCGCAGGACGACCTGACCAAGCGCGTGGAGGTCAACAAGGACTACATCCCCGACGTGGAGCGTGCGGGCAAGCTCTACGTGACCCCCGTGATGAGCGACACGACCTCTTTGCGGGTCGATGTGAACTACCGCCTCAACCCGGTCCAATGGTTGGGCGAGAGCCACGTTACGGCTTTGGCTCCGGCGCGGCTGGAGAGCTCGGGCTTCGAGTTCAGGAAGCCCTTCTACCTGAAGACGGGCGTGGGTGCGCCGATGGCTTCGCTGCTCGATTTCTATTACACCGACCAGGGGCGCAATTCGACCATGGGGGCTTACGTGAACCACTACGGTTCGTGGAGCAAGGTGGTCAACGACCTCGATATCAAGCGGGACGGGATCACGACCTTCAACCGCCTGGGGCTGTTCGGCAAGACCAAGGCGGGCAAGCGGGCGGAATTGGAAGCTGACGCGGGAATACTCTACAATGCTTTCTCGCGCTACGGGGAGTTTGTGATGGACCCCAGCGTCATCCCCTCGTCCCCCGCCCCCGGGGACATGATGACCGCCGCTTACACCATGCCTTACCTGAAGGCGGCGTTCGGGACGGATTTCAACGACACCGACCGCTTCAACTACCGCCTTGCCGTCGACCTGGACTACCTCTCCGATAAAGAGAAGAACTCGGAGACCCATTTCGGCACGTCGCTCGACCTGGGCAAGATGTACTCGTCGGGTTACCTGATCACGTTGAACGCGGGTTACACGGGGTGCTACGGCGGCCACCACAACGACCACATCGTGACGATCGGCCCGAAAGTGGGCTTCCAGAGGACCAAGTTCGGCATTGTGGCCGGGGCCGATTTCGTAGCCAACATGGAGGAGGACGACCACTTCTGGATCTTCCCTTACTTCAGCATGAGCTTCGACCCGGCTTATGGGAAGATCGTTCCTTATATTACGTTGAGCGGCGGGTTGAAGGACAATAACTACCACGCTATCCTCGAGCGCAACCCCTACGTGGTGGCGGGGATGGAGGCCACCAACACGGCCGAGTACAACCTGCAGGGCGGTTTCAGCGGCCACTTCGGGCAGTATTTCGGGTACAAGGTCTACGCGGGCGGGAACATCTACCGCAAGATGCTTACCTTCGCCAGCCTCTACGCCGAGGGCAACACCCGCGAGTTCGTGCCGATCAGCGACAACGCGACCAGCTTTACGATCGGCGGCGAGTTGAAGGCCAAAGTGAAAAACAGTTTCGAGGCCAAACTCGACGCGAGCTACACGGCCTGGTCGCCGGGCAGCCTGCCCAAGGTGGGCGATATGCCCGACTTCGACGTGCAGTTGAGCCTGCGCTACAACTACCGCGAGCGTTTCTACGCCGGGGTGGGGGCCGATTTGATTGGGACGCTCTACTTCTACGAGGGTCCGATGGGCGATTTCAGGCCCATAAAGGCGACCCCCGTAGTCAACCTCAAAGCCGACGTCGAGTACCGGATTACCTCCGGGTGCTCTGTCTTTGTGATGGGCAACAACCTGGGTTGCGCCAAGCTCTACCCCTACAACCATTACGTGGGCCAAAAGACCGGCGCGATCGCGGGAGTCAAATTAACATTCTAAGCAATGGCCAGGAAAAACAAAGGCGAGGTTATTATTGAAGGACTGAAAATTACCGATATAGCCGCAGAAGGCAACTCATTGGGGCGCTGGAACGACAAAGTGGTCTTCGTGCCGATGGCGTTGCCCGGCGATGTGGTGGACGTGAAGATCGTGCGCAACCGCCGCCGCTTTATGGAGGGCGCGGTGATCGCCCAACGGGAGTTTTCCCCTTTGCGCGTGGAGCCGTTTTGCGAACACTTCGGGTTGTGCGGCGGGTGCAAATGGCAAAACCTGCCCTATGCCGAGCAGCTCAAATATAAGCAGAAGCAGGTCGAGGACCAGCTCTCGCGCATCGGCAAGGTCGATTTGCCCGAGGTGCAGCCCATCCTGGCATCGCCCGAGACGCAGTTCTACCGCAACAAGCTCGAATTTACCTTCTCCTACCGCCGTTGGATGACCCGCGAGGAGATCGCATCGGGCCAGGAGGTAAAGGACCCCGAGGCTCTGGGTTTCCACATCCCCGGTATGTTCGACAAGGTAATGGACGTCAAAAAGTGCTGGTTGCAGCCCGATCCCTCCAACGCCATCCGCCTGGAGGTCCGCAACTTCAGCCTCGAAAACGGCTATTCGTTCCATAACAGCCGCGAACACAGCGGGTTGATGCGCAATTTGCTGATCCGCACATCCTCGACCGGCGAAGTCATGGTCATCGTGGTCTTCGGCGAGGAACAAACCGAAAAAATCGCGGCTTTGATGGCGCACCTTGCAGCGAAATTCCCCGAAATCACATCTTTGTATTACGTGGTCAACACCAAATGGAACGATTCGATCAGCGACCAGACTCCGGTGCTTTTCGCGGGACGCGACCATATTTTGGAACAAATGGAGGGATTGAGGTTCAAAATCGGGCCTAAGTCATTCTACCAGACCAATTCGGCACAGGCTTTGAAACTGTACGAGACGGCGAGGGAAATGGCGGGGTTGAAAGGCGGCGAGACCGTCTACGATCTCTACACCGGTACCGGGACCATCGCCTGTTTCGTGGCAGCGGGGTGCAAAAAGGTGGTCGGGATAGAGTACGTCCCCGAAGCCATCGAGGACGCGAACCAGAACGCCGCGTTGAACGCGATTACCAATGCGTCGTTCCATGCGGGCGATATGAAGAAAGTTCTAACCGATGATTTTATCGCAGCCAACGGCCGCCCCGACGTGGTGATCGTCGATCCGCCCCGCGCGGGGATGGACGCCCCCGTGGTCGAGACGCTCTTGAGGGCAGACCCGCTAAGGATCGTCTACGTGAGCTGCAACCCGGCGACCCAGGCGAGGGATATCGCTTTGATGGCCGGGCAATACAAGGTGGAGAAGATCCAGCCCGTGGATATGTTTCCGCATACGCAACACGTTGAAAATGTAGTGCTTTTGTCTAAGATATGTGCCGTAGAGTCCTGACCCTGATGTTCCTGCTGGCCGCCCCGAAAGCGGGCGCCCAGGTGCATAAGGCATTGTGGCTGAACGTGAAGCTGCAATTTCCGTTGGGCCGGAAATGGGAGTTGCTGGCCACCGAGGGGGTGCGCTTCTACGACGAGCCCCAACAGTTGCGGCGTTTTTCCTCGGCCTTGCAGGGGACATACTTTTTTAATAAATACCTGCGTGCGGGGGTCTCCGCCGCCGTCATCCCGTTCCACGAACCGGACGGCGACTGGAAGGTGAGGTACCGCTATTTCGGGTATGTGCAGGGGAATTACACGGCGGGCAGGGTCGATCTGGCCCTCTACGAGCGTTTCCAGAGCAATTTCTACACGACCGGGCGCCCCCGCAGGGATTTTGTGCGTTCGCGCTTCACGGCCGCGATGCCTTTGCACAACGGGGCGTACAGGCCCTGGGCGGGGTTCGAATGGCGCTGGTCATTCAATGCCATGCGTGCGGACGAGTGGCGCTGGACGCTCGGCAACCGGTTCCGGTTGGACTCGCACAACGCCGTGGACCTTTGCGCGCACTACATCCGCAACGCCCCGGCGCTCGGATGGCGGGATAACCTGGTCGGCGGGGTCGATTATATCCATCGTTTTTGACAAACCATAATTTTTATACCATGAAAAAGATCCTTTTAACAGTTTTGGCGGCCTCGGCCCTTATCCTGGCATCCACCGCGCTCCACGCGCAGCAAATGGTGGTTGAAAAGCAAACCGATTACATCGAGGTCAGCGCGCGCGCCTACCGCGACGTATCCCCCGACGAGATCAACATCAAGATCGTCCTGGACGAGAACGACACGAAAGGCAAAATGACGATCAACCAACTGGAGCAGGCCATGTTCGCGGCGGTCAAGAAGGCAGGCATCGATACCAAAAACGTCACGCTGGCTGACGCGGCCGCGGGGGTTAAGACCTACGTGCTGTGGAAGAACCAGAGCCGCACCCGCAAGGATTACCTGGTCAAGACCGACGTTTCCACACTTTCAGCACTTTATAAGGCGTTGGACGACAACGGCATCTACAACATCGCCATCGCATCGACCCGCATAACCAAGCTAGAGCAGATTACCGACTCGCTGCGCATCGAAGCCATCCAAAAGGCCAAGGAGCGCGCCACGATGCTGGCAGGTGCCATCGGCCAGACCGTGAAGGAGGCGATCCTGATCAACTCCTACGACAACAATGTCTACGACGCGGTCCCGATGTACACCGCGCGCACCAAGTCGCTCAACGCCGCCATGGTGGAGGAGACGCCCGATGTGGAGTTCAGGACGACCAAGGTCGAGGTCAATATTTCGGCCAGGTTCAGGTTGTACCCGTAATTTACGCCGTTGATCGAACTGACCGCCGACGGCTCCGCCACCCTGCGCGATCCCCGCACGGGCGATACCTACCACTCGATGCGTGGTGCGGCGGGCGAAGCCATGCACATCTTTATCGAGCATGGCTTGCGGCGGAAAATCACTCCCGGGCAGAGGGTCAATGTGCTCGAGGTCGGTTTCGGGACGGGGTTGAATGCCTTTCTGACCCTGAAGGAGAGCCGCGCGGTCCAGTCAATGGTCTATTACGAGGGGCTGGAGCTCTATCCGGTGGAGATCGATGTGGCCGCGCAGCTCAACTACACCGACGATCCGGCCTTTATGGCGCTCCACAGTGCCCCCTGGGGCGTCGAGGTGGAGGTCGGGGAGCATTTCCTGTTGAAAAAGAGGCGGGAGGATTTGGTTTTGTGCTCCTTTGAGCCTATATTTGACTTGGTTTACTTCGACGCTTTCGCGCCCGACACCGTGCCCGAACAGTGGACGACGGAGGTGTTCTCCAGGATCTGCGACGCGATGAATCCCGGCGGCGTGTTGGTTACCTACTCGGCCAAGGGTAGCGTGCGCGCAAAGTTGATCGGGGCAGGCTTCAGTGTCGAACGGCTACCGGGTGCTTTGGGCAAACGCCACATGGTCCGCGCCACAAAAGAATAGTGCGTTATGGAAAAGAAAATCGAGATCCCCTACAAGACTTTCCTGCTGAGCGATCTGTCCGAGGAGGACATATTGCTGACCAACGAGGCGGCCGACGCCATGAAACTGGCCTACGCCCCCTATTCCAAATTCCAGGTGGGCGCGGCGGCCCGAACGGCGAGCGGTCGCATCCTCAAGGGGAGCAACCAGGAGAGCGAGGTCTTTCCCTCGACGATCTGCGCCGAACGCAGTATGCTCTACCACTACCAGGCGCGCCACGCCAACGACCCGATCGAAGCGATCGCCGTCGTCTCGTCGGGTAACGCCGAGTGCTACCCCTGCGGGTTGTGCCGCCAGGTAATGGCCGACACCGAGAAGCGCCAGGACAGGCCCATCCGCGTGATCATGTGCGGAAAAAGCTCCGCCACGGTAATCGAGTCGGTTAAAGTGTTGTTGCCCTTTACTTTCAGCCTGTAAGTGTTCGCGCCCGAAGATATCCTGTACGAAGACAACCACCTGCTGGTCGTCAACAAGCGCCCCGGCGACCTGGTCCAGCCCGACCCCTCGGGTACGTCCGCGTTGGAGGACCAGATCAAGGCGTTTTTTAAGGTCCGCGATAACAAGCCTGGAGACGTCTTTTTGGGGGTGGTCCACCGGATCGACCGTCCCGTGAGCGGGGCCGTCCTCTTTGCCAAGACATCCAAGGCGTTGGCGAGGCTCAACGAAATGATCCGCGAGCGCAGGATCCGCAAGACATATTGGGCGCTGGTCTGCAACGCGCCCGATCCGGCCGAGGCCGACCTGAGCCACTACCTCTCGCGCAACCCCAAGACCAACAAGTCCCATGTGGTGGCTCCTAACGCATCCGGGGCGCAGAAGGCGGATTTGCATTATAAGACTTTGAAACAGGGGGATCGCTATACCTTGTTGGAGGTCGATTTGAAGACCGGGCGGCACCACCAGATCCGCGCCCAGCTCTCCGCCATTGGTTGTCCCATACGCGGCGATTTGAAGTACGGCGCGCCCCGCTCGTTGCCCGGGGGAGGCATCAGCCTGCACTCGCGCCGGTTGGAGTTACAGCACCCCGTCGCCCCCGCAGGCACGCAGCCCCGAAATGTGGATGTGGTCGCACCGCCCCCGCCCGATAATCTTTGGGAGGCCCTATCTAAATAATTTTTTCCAGAAAGAAATGACCTACCCCGCGGGCTGTGCGGAGCGTAGGTCAGATTTTGCTTATCCCCCGGTCCGAAAACCGCAGCGTACTAAAGGTACGTGAGGATTTTCGGGGCGGGGGATAAGTGAAAGATGGCCTGCGATACGCGCAGCCCCTAATATTGTTCGTTTTCGTTGGGAAAATTCTGGCTCTTCACGTCCGAGACGTAGTCGCCTACCGCGTTGGTAATGATGTGGCTCAGGTCGGCGTAGCGGCGCAGGAAACGCGGCGAGAACGCCTGGGTGATGCCCAGCATGTCGTGGATGACCAGCACCTGCCCGTCCACGCCGTTGCCGGCCCCGATGCCGATCATGGGGATCTTGACCTCTTCGGCCACGCGCTTGCCCAGCGTGGCGGGGATCTTCTCCAGCACGATGCCGAAGCATCCGGCCTCCTCGAGCAGGTGTGCGTCGGCGACCAGCTTGTCGGCCTCTTCTTTCTCCTTGGCCCTCACGGCGTAGGTGCCGTACTTGTGGATCGACTGGGGGGTCAGCCCTAAGTGCCCCATCACGGGGATGCCCGCGCTCAGGATGCGCTGCACGGACTCGATCACCTCGGAGCCGCCCTCCATCTTGATGGCGTCGGCTTCGGTCTCCTTCATGATCCGGATGGCCGACTTGAGGGCCTCCAAGGAGTCGCCCTGGTAAGTGCCGAAGGGCAGGTCGACCACCACCAGGGCGCGCTTCGCCCCGCGCGTGACCGAGCGGGCGTGGTAGATCATGTGGTCGAGGGTCATCGGCACGGTGGTTTCGTGCCCGGCCATGACGTTGGCTGCGCTGTCGCCGACCAGGATCACGTCGATCCCCGTGGCGTCCACGATCCGCGCCATCGAGTAATCGTAGGCGGTGATCATGGCGATCTTCTCGCCGCGCTGCTTCATTTCCAGCAACCTGTATGTGGTTACGACCCTTTCTTTCCCTTCTATTGACATAGCGTTGAAAGTTTAATGCGGGCAAAGTTACCTATAAAAATAAGACCGAAAAATTTACGGGCGATTATTCCACCTCGATCCCGTACTTTTGCAGGAGCCCCGGCAGGGCGTGGAGCGAAAACTTCGCTTTTTTGATCCGGTTGGCCTCGGGATTCAGCGAAATGTTGTAGGACTCCCGCAGGTCCGCCCGTTCGAGGTTGGTCCCCTCGAAGATCACGCCCGAGAGGTCGCACCCGGTGATCGCGGAGCGCGAGAGGTCGCACCCGCCCAGGTCCGCGTCGTGCATATGGCACCGATGGAAGCGGCTGCCGGGCATCTTCAGGCCGTAGAACGAACACAGGTCCAGCACGCAATCTTCAAACGCGAGGCTTACGCCCAGCGCGTTGCACCGGTCGAAGTGCACGCCGATGACCTTGCATTTTACGAATTTCACATCCCTGAACGCCGTGTTTTCGACCTTGGCCAGGCTCAGGTCGCACTCCTCGAAGACGCACTCCGCCAACTGGATGTTTCCCAGGTCGGCCTCCCGCAGGTTGCACCCTTTGAACGTGCATCCGAGGTATTCCCCTTCGGCGAGCGGGCCGGTCCGCTCGAATAACTCTCCCTCCACGAAATTCATGACCTTATATAGTTGGAAAAGAAACTCCATATCGCCACGCCCGTTGCGACGGCCACATTCAACGAGTGTTTTGTGCCCAACTGGGGGATTTCCAGGGCCATATCGCACAGGTCGATCGCCTGTTGCCCCACGCCGTCCACCTCGTTGCCCGCCACCAGGGCGTACTTCACGCCCTTTTCGGGAACGAATCCCGCCAGGTCGACCGATCCGGACGCCTGCTCGAGCGCGCAAACCACGTAACCTTCCTTTTTTAGTTTGAGCAAGGCTTCGGTTGTGTCCTGCTCGTATTCCCACCGGACGGTCATCTCCGCGCCCAGGGCCGTTTTGTGGATCTCTTTGGAGGGCGGGGCGGCCGTGATCCCGCAAAGCACGAGCCTTTCCACGGCGAACGCGTCGCAGGTCCGGAACACCGATCCCACGTTGTTCAGGCTGCGGATGTTGTCCAGCACCACGGTCAGGGGGATCTTTTCCGCCCCGGCGAATTGCTCCGCCGTGGGCCTGCCCAACTCTGCGTTGGCGGTCTTTTTCATCGAAATAGTGGTTATGTAGGGTAGATTACAGCGCAAAAGTAGCCGATTTTAACCAAAAAAAACTAAATTTGCGTTCGTATTCAACAAACCAACTTAAAATTGATTTTTATGGGTGCAATTCCTACTATCTTCTGGCTTGTCCCTGCCGCGTCGATCATTGCGCTGGGTTTCGCTTACTACTTCTTCCGCATGATGAAGAAGGAGAGCGAAGGAACCGACCGCATGAAAGAGATCGCGCAGCACGTGCGCGTGGGGGCGATGGCCTACCTCAAACAGCAGTACAAGGTGGTTACGATCGTGTTCGTGGTCCTGGCCGCCTTCTTCGCCTTTCTGGCCTACGGGCTGGGCGTGCAGAACCCCTGGGTTCCCGGAGCCTTTCTGACGGGCGGTTTTTTCTCCGGTTTGGCGGGCTTTTTCGGCATGAAGACCGCTACCTACGCCTCGGCGCGTACGGCGCAGGCGGCCAGCGAGTCGTTGAACCGCGGCCTTAAAGTGGCGTTCCGCTCGGGTGCGGTCATGGGGCTTGTCGTGGTAGGCCTGGGCCTTCTGGATATCTCGCTCTGGTACATCGTCCTCGATTTCTTTACCGACGTTACAGGCACGCAGAAACTGGTCGTCATTACCACCACCATGCTGACCTTCGGTATGGGTGCCTCGACCCAGGCTTTGTTCGCCCGGGTGGGCGGCGGCATCTACACCAAGGCGGCCGACGTGGGCGCCGACCTGGTCGGTAAGGTGGAAGCCGGCATTCCCGAGGACGACCCCCGCAACCCCGCCACCATCGCCGACAACGTGGGCGACAACGTGGGCGACGTGGCCGGTATGGGCGCCGACCTCTACGAGAGCTATTGCGGCTCGATTTTGGCGACCGCTGCCCTGGGCGCGGCGGCCTATTCGACCTTCGCAGACGGGATCAGCCTGCAGACCAAGGCCGTTTTCGCACCCATGCTGATCGCGGCCGTGGGCATCCTGCTGTCGATCATCGGGATCTTTCTGGTGCGCACCAAAGAGGGCGCCAAGATGAAACAGCTTTTGAGTTCGCTGTCGCTGGGCGTGAACGTCAGCTCGCTTCTGATCGCGGCGGCCACTTTCCTGATCCTCTGGTATCTGGGTCTTCCCAACTGGCAGTGGGTCTCCTGCTCGGTGATCACCGGCCTTGTGGCGGGCATCATCATCGGACAGTCGACCGAGTACTACACCTCGCACTCCTATAAGCCCACCCAGAAGATCGCCAACTCGGCCTGCACGGGCCCGGCTACGGTCATCATCTCGGGCATCGGGTTGGGTATGGTCTCGACCGCCATCCCGGTCATCACCATCGGCGCGGCGATCATCCTCTCCTACCTCTTCGCCATCCAGTTCGACGTGGCCAACATGATTACCGGCCAGAACATCGGCATCGGCCTCTACGGCATCGGCATCGCCGCCGTGGGCATGCTCTCCACGCTGGGCATCACGCTGGCCACCGACGCCTACGGTCCCATCGCCGACAACGCGGGCGGCAACGCCGAGATGAGCGGGCTCGATAAAGAAGTACGCCGCCGCACCGACGCGCTCGACGCGCTGGGCAACACCACCGCCGCCACCGGCAAGGGATTCGCCATCGGTTCGGCCGCGCTGACCGCCCTGGCCCTGTTGGCCTCCTACATCGAGGAGATCAAGATCGGTTTGATCCACATCGGCCAGACCGCCATCGAGGTCTCGGGCCAGGTGATCCAGGTGGCGGACGCCTCGATCATCGACTTTATGAACTACTACCAGATCACGCTGATGAACCCCAAGGTGCTTGTCGGCGTGTTTATCGGCTCGATGATGTCCTTCCTGTTCTGCGGGTTGACCATGAACGCCGTGGGCCGTGCCGCGCAGAGCATGGTCGAGGAGGTCCGCCGCCAATTCCGCGAGATCAAGGGCATCCTCGAAGGCAAAGCCACACCCGACTACGCCCGTTGCGTGGAGATCTCCACCCGCGGCGCACAGCGTGAGATGCTGTTCCCCTCCATTTTGGCGATCATCGCCCCCGTTGTTACCGGTTTGATCTTCGGCGTTTCGGGCGTGATGGGCCTGCTGGTGGGCGGCCTGGGCGCGGGCTTCGTGCTGGCCGTCTTTATGGCCAACGCGGGCGGCGCGTGGGACAACGCCAAGAAGTACGTCGAGGAGGGCAACTGCGGCGGTAAAGGCTCGAACGACCACAAGGCGACCGTGGTGGGCGACACCGTGGGCGACCCGTTCAAGGATACGTCGGGCCCCTCGTTGAACATTCTGGTTAAGCTGATGAGCATGGTGGCTATCGTGATGGCCGGGTTGACCGTGGCGTACAGCCTGTTCTAAAAACTTCGCGATTTTTTTAAAGCGGGATAATATGCGGAATATTATCCCGTTTTTTTTGTATATTTGCATACCCCGCGAAACTACTCATGCTCAAACGCCCGCTTCTGCTATTATTGCTGTGCTTTGCCCTGTCCGGCGCATACGCACAGCGCTTCGAATGGAACCTGCACCTCGATACCCGCTTCGATAACCGAGAGTTCGACAGCGAGTTGAGCCGCTCCAAGACCATCTTCGGCCTCAACCTGATGCCCGAGGTCGGGCTGGGGTGGGGACACGGCCACTCGGTCATGCTGGGCGGCAGCGTGCCCTTGCATTTCGGTGCACCCTGCTTCGAGGAACCGGCCATGATGCTGGCCTATTACCGCTACAATTCGCCCCTGTTCAGGGTCCACGCCGGGGTCTTCCCGCACAACCGGATCATGGGCCTCTACACCGAAACTTTCTTCGACGAGGAGATACTCTTTTTGCGTCCCTACGTCAGCGGGGCGTTGTTCCAACTCGTCCGGGACAGGAATTTTTTAGAGATCGGCTGCGACTGGAACAGCAAGAGCGACGGCGACCGGCGCGAGAAATTTACTCTTTTCGGATCGGGTAAGCTCAATATGGGCGTCTTTTACCTGGGATTCAACTACCTGATGCACCACCGGGCGGGCAGCGAGGTCGATCCCGGCGTGGTCGACAACGTGTGGGTGCAGCCCCTCGCGGGTTTGGACCTCTCCAAGCGGATGTGGCTCGACTCGCTGGTCGTGCAGGGCAGTTGGTTGCAGTCCTTCCAAAACGACCGCGAGAATGTGGGCCAGTATGCCAGAGCGGGCGGCTACCAGATCGAAACCCGCCTGGAAAAGCACCGGTTCGGGATCTACAATACTTTCTACAAGGGCGACAACCTGATGCCCTATTACCCTACCTACGGCTCCGACCTGTACTGGAACAACCCTTTTTACCAGGCCAAATGGTTCGACCGGGTGGAGGTTTACTGGAACGCCGTGCGCACCCCGGCCATCAACTTGAAGTTGTCGACGGTGCATATTTACGACGGGCGGGTCTGGAACTGGCAGCAGTTGATTACCTTTAAGATCAATTTGAACCGCAAGTCGTGCAGTAGCAAGTAAAGGCTTATCCTCGTTATGCGATTTTCCTTAATAACAATCGCTTCTCTCTTTTGTGGCCTGAGCGGGTTTTGCCAGGCAGAACTGTTTTTTCCGTTGAACAATGAGTTTGATTGGGTAAGCATTGAGAGGAAGAACCCGGAATTGAAGAGGGAATTTATTGAAGATCTTCCCGACGAGCTTGCTTTTTACAGGCAAAACAACTTATCTTATCTGGAAGATTGCCTGCATATTGCAGACTTTAATGGCGATGGTTTGGATGATGTCCTTTTCAACGGGTTTATAGCCAGCGAACGCGAGTACCTTATTGTCTTTATTAACACGGGTACGCGTTTTGCGGCAATCTTTACCGGGCATCAGAAAATCACGAAAGTCATTTTAAAAGACGGGAAAGTCGACCAATTATACATTAAGGATAGCGGGTGTTGTTGCGAGTATATCGGGGTAAACAGAGTTTATAATGTGGATCATAGTGCCACCATGCCGGAAATTACCCTGATAAGCCAAATGCAATATCTTAACAACGGTGTGGAAAAATATCCGGATCATTATTTTCATAAAGCCATACAATTCGAGGTTTTGAACGACCGGTACAATATTCGTTTTTCCCCCGTTGTTGACGATGCTACGGAGGTCGGGTATTGCGGCGAACTACACAAGGGGAACTCTCTGGGTAAAATAAAATCAGGCTCGGTAGGATATGCTTTATCCGAGACGGTTGATTCGACCGGCCGGATCTGGTGGTTTGTCGCCTTGCATCCCGAAAGTGAAATATCCGAATCGATCTATTACGATCAAACCACCTTGCCAGATAGTTACAAGTTAGGGTGGATCAGCAGCCGATTTGTAAGGGAGATTGAGTAGCGCGAACAAGAACGAAAGAGCCGCAATCGGGTAATACCGTTGCGGCTCTTTCGTTCTTGTTCGCGTTACTTGCTGCTATTTCTCCAGCGGCCAGTCGTCCGTCCTGAAGGGATAGGCCCCGATGCCGACCACGTTCTTGAGGTTGCAGGGGAGGTAGTCCTTGAAGCAGTACCTTACCGCGACGGGTTCTTTGACCTGCTCGCAGGTCAGCTCCACGATGGGTTTGTAGGGCACGACCTTGGCCTGGGCGGGGTGGAACACCTTGTCCGCCCCGGCCACCTCGAAGCCTGTAATCTCGGGGTAGGGGGTAAACGCGCCGGCGCAGTCGAAGGTTACCGTTACCTTGCCGTCCTTGACGCTGAACTCCTTGTATTTGGGAGTTTCGAAATAGGAGGGCAGCTTCACGCCGTAAGTCCCTTTCAGGGCCAGCAGGGCCAGCCTGAGCCCCACGTCTTTCTTTTGGGGCGGGTGGATGCAGAACTCGTTGCCGAGGTCGGAGGTGGAGATCATGCCTGAGTTGGGGATCAGGGCCAGGGCCTTCTGTTGCGCCTCCATCAGGAAGGGCATCATCGGCCTTGCGCCCGGGTCGTAGGTGTAGGGCGCGATCTGCACGTAGTAGAAAGGCATCTGCGCCCCGTCGCTCCATTGGGTGCGCCAGAGTTCGACCATCTGTTGCATCTGCTGCGCGTAGTACTGGTAGCGCGAAATGTTGCTCTCGCCCTGGTACCAGAGGAAGCCCTTGGCCACGTAGTTGAATAGCGGGGCGACCATTCCGTAGTAGATGTTGCCGATCGCGTGGTGCTCGTGCTTGTTGGATTGGCTGTACCCTTCGATGGGGAAATGGTCCACCTTTTGCATCGCGTCGAGGTTCATCCAAGCCTCGATGCCCGAGCCGCCCCACGAGGAGCGGATAAGCCCGACCGGCACGCCCAGCTCCTCGACCAGGTTGACCGCGAAGAAGTAGGCCGCCGCGCCGAAATCGCCCGTCGTGGAGGCCGAGGCGCACAGCCACTCGCCTTTCACGTCATCCAGGGGCGTCTGGCTCAATACGCGGCCCACGTTGATGTGCCGGATCAGCTCTTTGTATTGCCCGGAGTTGAGGATGACGTCCATCGCCCCGTCGATCGGCTGGCCGCTGAATCCCTTGACGGGCATCTCCATGTTGGATTGACCCGTGCAGATCCACACCTCGCCGATGGCGATGTTCTTGAGGGTAACGTTGTCGTTTTTAGAACGGTCGGAAGCCGTTTCGGCGATCGTTACCGTGTGGGGTCCCCCTGCGCCGGGAGTGTTTACTTTGACCATCCAGGCCCCCGACTTGTCGGCCGTGACCACGGGGATCGCCCGGTCCCAGGAGAGTTTGACCGCGACCTTGCTGTCGGGCTCGGCCCAACCCCAGAGGTTGACCGTCGCGTCGCGCTGCAAGACCATGTTGTCGCCCACCAAGGCAGGGAGGCGCAATTTAGCCTGGACCGATGCCGCAAGCAGGCAGGCCAGGAGCAAAACAGAGTATTTTTTCATGCCGGTTGAAATGATGTTATGCAAAGTTAGAACTTTTTGTCATATCCCGCGCTGCATTTTGTTACAAAAAATGCCAATTTGTCACCTCTTTTGCCATGGCACGGGGTTTGAAAACAAACAGAGAAGAGAATAAATCAAAAATTCAGATAGAGCCATGAAAAAAGGAAACATCGGCGTAACGACCGAAAACATCTTCCCCATCATCAAGAAATTCCTCTATTCCGACCACGAGATCTTCCTGCGCGAATTGGTCTCGAACGCCGTCGACGCCACACGCAAACTCCAGACATTGGCCTCGGTGGGCCAGTTCAAGGGCGAGTTGGGCGACCTGACCATCCGCATCAGCGTCGATGAGGCCAAGCACACGCTGACCATCTCGGACAGCGGCGTTGGCATGAGCATCGAGGAGGTCGATAAGTACATCAACCAGATCGCCTTCTCCGGGGCCGAGGAGTTCATGGAGAAGTACAAGAACCAGTCGATCATCGGCCATTTCGGTCTGGGATTCTACTCGTCGTTCATGGTCGCGGACAGGGTCGAGATCCTTACCCGCTCCTGCGCCGAGGATTCCAAAACTGTGGAGTGGAGCTGCGAGGGCAACCCTGAGTACGAGCTGGGCGAGAGCAAGAGGGAGCGCGCCCGCGGTACCGACATCGTGTTGCACCTGAGCAAGGAGAACCACGAGTTCGCCGACGCGTCGCGGATTGCCCAGATGCTGGACAAGTATTGCCGCTTTTTGCCCATCCCCATCGCCTTCGGCAAGAAGAAGGAGTGGAAGGAGGGCAAGATGGTGGAGACCGACGAGGAGATGATCATTAACGACACCAATCCGTTGTGGACCCGCAAGCCCACCGAGATCAAGCCCGAGGAGTACGACGCATTTTATCAAAAACTCTACGCGGGCAGCGAACAGCCTTTGTTCAACATCCATCTGAACATCGACTATCCGTTCAATCTGACGGGGATCCTCTATTTTCCCCGCATCCGCAACAACTTCGAACTCAGGAAGGACCGCATCCAGCTCTACTCCAACCAGGTCTTCGTGACCGACTCGGTCGAGGGCATCGTCCCCGAATTTTTGACCATGCTGCACGGGGTGATCGACTCGCCGGATATTCCGCTGAACGTCTCGCGCAGCTATTTGCAGAGCGATTCGAACGTCAAAAAGATCTCGAGCTACATCACACGCAAGGTCGCCGACCGCTTGATGGAGATCTTTACCAACCAGCGGGAGGAGTTCGAATCGAAGTGGGACGACCTGAAGATCTTTATCCAGTACGGCATCGTGACCGACGAAAAGTTCTCGGAGAAGGCCGCCGATTTCGTGTTGCTGAAAAACACGGCGGGCAAGTACTTCACCCTGGCCGATTACAGGTCCGTGGTCGAAGCCAACCAGACCGATAAGAACAACGACCTGATCTACCTCTACACCACCGACCCCGTGCGCCAGCATAGCTTCGTGGAGGCGGCCATCGAGAGAGGCTACGACGTGCTGGTCATGGACGGCCAGTTGGACAGCCACTTTATCAACTGGTTCGAGCACAAGAACGACAAGGTGCGCTTCGCCCGCGTCGACGCCGATTTGTTGGACAAGCTGATCCGCAAAGAGACGGACAAAGCCCTTTCACTGACCACCTTGCAGCAGGACGAGCTGCGTCCCGTCTTCGAATCGCAGCTTCCCGCCGACCAGAAGGTGCATTACGACCTGGTGTTCGAGGCGATGGAGCCTTCGCAGCCCCCCGTGATGATCGTGCAGAACGAGTTTTCTCGCCGCATGAAGGAGATGGCCCAGGGCGGCGGCGGGGGCATGGCCAGCTTCTACGCCAACATGCCCGACAGCTTCACGGTGGCCGTCAACGGCAACCACCCCCTGGTGGTCGATGTCCTCGAGCAGGCCGAGCAGGCCTACGGCGACAAGCTCAAGAGCATCAACAAGAAAGTCGACGCGGCCGTCAACGAGGAGCACCTGTTGGACGAGGTGTTGCGCAACAAGAAGGAGGCCGACCTCTCCCCCGAGGAGCGCACCCAGCAGGACGAATTGAGGGCAAAAGTCGAAAAACTCCGCAACGAACGCTCCGCCCGCTTCCGCGAGGTTGGGGCCGGGAACGCCCTGGTCAAGCAACTGGTCGACTTAGCTTTGCTTTCCAACGGCATGCTTAGCGGCGAGAGCCTGACGAATTTTATTCGCCGCAGTGTCGACCTGCTCAACACCCAGGAGAAGCCCCGGGAGTAAGCCGGGATTCCCGGCGGGCAGCCCCGTCTTCCCCGGTGCCCCCGCAAACAAAAATCCCCGCGATGTTCTCGCGGGGATTTTGTTTGTAACACAGGATCTTACCAGCAGTAGCGGACGCCCAGGGCCAGCCCCCAGCCGAAGCCGTCGCTGTCGGCCAAAAAGTCGAACATGGGACGGGTGTCGATGCTCAACTGCAAGGGAATGTTGAACTTGTAGGCGATGCCGATCTGGCCGCCGATGCCCAGGCCGAAGAAGTTGTCGTGGTCGTCCTTGCCGCTGTTCATCGACAAGGCAGCGCCCGGACCTGCGTACCAGTTGAAGCCGTCGCCGCCGATGGGCCATACCCATTGGTAGATACCGGCCACGCCGATCACGTTGTAATTCTTGTTGCCGCCGAATCCCAGATCGAGTTCCAGCCTGTTCTTCGCGCTCAACCCCAGTTGGTAGGAGATCTCTGCGCCGGAGAAGCTACCGCCCCCGAGACGCAGACCGATGGCGTTCTTGTCAACTTGAGCGTTCGCCGTCAGGCACATAGCAACGGCTACCGCCGCCAATACAATCGCTTTCTTCATAATCAAAAGTTTATGTTAAACGCCCCAAAGGTACGCATAATTACCAAATCCCTTACCTGCTAAAGAGTTAAATTATCAACAAAATGTCTATATCGGCCCTCGCGCCCCTATTTGATCCTCAGTTTGCGGCCGAGTTGCAGCGTGGTGGTGCGCTTGATGTTGTTCAGCCGGCAGATCTGGTCGATCGACACGCCGTAGCGCACGGCCAGCTTGCCCAGCATATCGCCCGATTTGATGGTGTGGTAAACGGCGGTGGGGGGCGGCGTATTGGCTTTGACGGCAGCCTCTTTCTTGGCCAGCT
Organism: Rikenellaceae bacterium; assembly: GCA_031551275.1. GTDB lineage: Bacteria > Bacteroidota > Bacteroidia > Bacteroidales > Rikenellaceae > JAVBMJ01. The sequence continues at coordinate 147,929 of JAVBNX010000006.1, read as the reverse complement.
CCAGCCTCTCGAGGATATCGACCTGGACCGTGTCGTTGAGGTCGGCGGCGGTCAGCAGCGTCCCGTAGTCGTACTCCTCGTCCTCGTCCAACTGGTCGGAGGCGCGGGAGTGGATGTTGAAGAAGGAGCGCTCCAGAGCGAAGGTCTGGTAGCGTATGTTGCCCGATTCGAAGTCGAACAAAAATTCGGGGTCGAAGGTCTGGTCGCAGTAGCGCACCTCGAAGTGGAGGTGGGGTCCCCGGCTGCGCCCCGTGCTGCCGCCGTAGCCGATGATCTGGCCCGATTTGACGTAATCGTCGGGCTTGACGTTGAGCTTGGAGAGGTGGGCGTGCCAGGTCTCCAGCCCGTTGGGGTGGCGCAAAATGACCAGGTAACCGAAACCGCCCGAGTTGTATTTGGCGTAGCGGACCTTGCCCTCGAAGGTGGCGTAGATGGGTTCGCCGATCCTCAGGGGCACATCCACGCCGTTGTGGTTCCTGCGTCCGCGGGGGCCGTACTTGGAGAAGACCTTGCCCATGAGGGGGCAATGGTAGCCGTCCAAATTGTCGAAGAGTTTGAGTTCGATTACCGGGGGCAGGTCGGCCAACTGGACCGTCCGGTAGGCGAAGACCTGGGTGGTGTCCCAATGCTGTTTGTAGACGTCGCTCTGCCCCATCACGCGGTGGATGTTGGGGCGGAAATAACTCCACGTGTTGTTGCTGTACAGTATGATCCGCGTCTCGGGATCGGCGGTCGGCAGGGTGTCGACCGGACGTTTGGGCAGGTCTTCCAGCTTGATCTGCGCGGGCGGTCCCGACGGCCTCCGGGGCGCCGCGGCCACGGTTAATGCGCATAATGTCAGCGCTGTAATGGCGATTAGGCTTTTGTTCATCCTTGCGAAGTTATGTATTCTGCCGCAATTTCCAACTGTTTGTAGAATTCTTTCCCGAAAGCGCGCTCGATGGGCTCTCTCAGGGCCTTGTAGACCGGGACGCCCTTTTGTTTGCCCAACTCCCGGGCCGGGGCGCACACGCTCCACCGGTGGTAGTTCAAGCCCTGGCTCCCGTTCGAGAATTTGGCGACCCGGATGGGGTAGAGGTGGCAGGAGACGGGTTTGCGGAACTCCGTCTCGCCATGTTTCCATGCTTTTTCGATGGCGCAGAGGGTTACATTGTTCTCCTTGTAGGAGTAGGCGCACTCGGCCTCATTGACCAGCGTGGTGGTCCACTCCTCGTCGTCGTCCAGTACCCCGAAGCCCTGTTTTTCCACCGCGGAGATCCCCTCCGGCGTCATGTAGGGACGGTAGGCGTTGAACTCACGTTGCAGCAGCTCCATTTCGTCCGCCTCCAGAGGTGCGCCCGAGTTGCCCTCCACGCAGCACATCCCCTTGCAGGCCGCCAGGTCGCACAGGAACGGCTCGGTCAGGATATCTGTCGAGACTATTTTCCCGTCGATCTCTATCATTTGGTCGCCTCGATAGCCAGGTCGATCAGTTCGCCCAACGGGATGCCCGCCGCCGCCGCCTGCTGGGGCACGATGCCGCCCCCGGCGCTCATGCCCGGCACGGCGTTCACTTCGACCATGTAGGGTACGTTGTCCTTGACGATAAAGTCGATCCTGACGATCCCCCGGCAACCGCAGGCTTTGTAGATCTTCAGGGTCAGGTCGTTGAGTTTGAGTTTCAGGTTTTCGTCGATCTGCGCTGGAGTGATCTCGTTGGACATCCCGGCGGTGTATTTGGCCTCGTAGTCGAAGAAGTCCTTTTTGGGGATGATCTCCGTGATGGGGAAGGTGTACTCTTTTTCTTTGGTAATGAGCACCCCGCAGGCCAGTTCGCGTCCCTGGATAAACTCCTCGATCAGGATCGAGTCGCTCTCCTTGAAGGCCTCGTCGATGGCTTTATCCATCTGTGCCGCGTCCCTGACTTTGGTTACCCCGCAACTGCTGCCGCTCGCGTTGGGTTTGACAAAGAGGGGCAGGCCCAGTTCGGCGACGATGCCCGCCGCGTCGATCTTCTCGCCCCTGCGGATAAAGCGCCCTTTGGCCAGCGCGACCCCCGTGGAGGCCGCCACCAGTTTGCAGGCGTTCTTGTCGAAGGTCAGCACCGAAGCCGTGCAGTCGCAACTGGAGTGGGGGATGTTCATCATTTCGAGGTAGCCCTGCAACTTGCCGTCCTCGCCGGGCGTGCCGTGGATGATGATAAAGGCGTAGTCGAGTTGGACCCGTCCCGAGGGGAGGGGAAGCGAAAAATCGTTCTTGTCGACCTCGGTTTTGCTTCCGTCCGGAGCCGTATAACTCCAGCTCGTCCCGTGCAGGTCGACCACATAGACGTTGTATTTGTTCGGATCGAGGGCCGAGGCCACGTTCTGGCCGCTGCGCAGCGAGACCTCCCTCTCCGACGAGTTGCCGCCCGCCATCAGGGCCACATTCATTTTTGCCATTACAAATAATTAAGTTGCAAATATACAAAAAATGAAGAAATGCCCCTAAGTTTTCATTATTGCACTTTCTCGCTGAATCTCGCAGCAGGAAAATTACCTATTCATCGCTTTACATATATATATACGGAGGAAAAATCGTGCGTATCCAAAGAGATTTAGGGTCATAATCAATAACCTCTTTAAAATACTCCACAACAATCATTTGGCCCCAGATAAGGAATATTGTTTTCTCTGTCGTTATCTCCCCTTTTCTTGAATAAGCCTTTATCTTATGGAACCCGGCCCTTAGTGGAACCCTTATCCGCTCATGCCCCATTAGCGGTACATAAACACTATCCTGAGAGAATACGATTTTATTATCAATCGAAACAGTAATGTCATATGCCTCATCTGATCGTGTTTGATCCACGGTTACATACAGCCATGTATTGAATTTGATAAGGAACATCACGCCGACAAGCAAAACAGCCGTGATTATTATAATTGCTCGATGTTTTTTCATGGGAGACAGCATTGTTCAACTACGGCAAAGATAAATTAAAAAACAGGGCCGACACACCTTGCCGGCCCTGTTTTTTACATTTGCACGATTATTTGAAATCGTCGGGGATTACCTTGGTCAACCCCATGCCCCACGGCTGGTAGGGGATGTTGGGGTAATCCTTGAACTCGGTCAAAAAGGAGATCAGCTTCGGGTTCATCTTGATGGCCATCCAGGCGTTGTCCTGTCCGGAGTAGCGGCCGGGAGAGGTCTTCAATTCGCCGCGTGTGGGGGCGGCGCCGTTGAAGATCAGGTCGTAATTCTCGCCCGGATCCTGCCACAGGTCGTAGATGGCGGGGGGATTGAGCGGCAATTCGGGGCCCAGCCAGGTGTCCTTCGCAGTGAAGACCATCTTCAGGTTGTCGTAGCGGATGGCGCCGAAGTACTGGTCGTTGAAGTAGGCGAAAAAGTCGCGTTTGCCCGCGCCTTTGCCCAACACCAGGTCGCTGTTGTCGATGCCGTCGAAGATGATCTTCTTACCCGTGTTGTCCGTCCATTTGTAGGGGGGAGGGGTGCCGCCCGCGATCTTCACGAAGGTGGGCCACCAGTCCATGTGCGACATCATGTCGTACGCCACCGACCCGGCCTGGATGTGTCCGGGCCACCACGCGATGGCGGGGCAACGGAAGCCGCCTTCGAAGGGGGTGCCTTTCATGCCGCGGTAGGGCGTGTAGCCCGCGTCGGGCCACGCGTCGACCCATGCGCCGTTATCGGTGGTCCAGACGACCAGGGTGTTCTGATCGATGCCCATGTCGCGCAAAGCCTGGAGGATCTGCCCGCTGTTGTCGTCCAGCTCCATCAAGGCGTCCTGGTAGGGCATGCCGCCCGGCGATTTGCCTTTCCACCGGTCGGAGGGGTTGTTGGGGTTGTGGACCTTCAAAAAGTTGAGGTACATGAAGAACGGCTGGTCGGGCTTGTTGTTGGCTTTGATCCATGCGATGGCCGTTTCGCGCATGTTGTCGTCGCCCGTCTTGAGGTTCTGGTAGTTGAAATTCTCGGTGGTTACCACCGCTTTCTGCCCGGCCACGCCCTTGAATTCGGAGAGTACGGCCAGCGCGCGCCACTCCTTCATGAATTCGGCGTCGTTGCGCGGGAAGTTGGGGTGCAATTCGGGGTCCTCATAGGCGTACACGCCCGCGTAGTAGGGGGTCATGTGGTACATCTCGTCGAAACCGACCGAGGTAGGGAAGTTCTCCTGTTTGTCGCCGAGGTGCCATTTGCCGATCTGGACGGTCTTGTAGCCCACTTTTTTCATCGCCTGGGCGATGGTAGGGGTCTCTTTTTTCAGGCCGTTGGGGTCGCCCGGGGCCAGCACCGAGGACATGGAGGTGCGGATGGGTACCCGTCCGGTGATGAACGAAGCGCGCCCTGCCGTGCAGCTCGCCTGCCCGTAGTACTGGGTAAAGCGCATACCCTCCGCCGCCATCCGGTCGAGGTTGGGGGTGGGAGCACCCCGGAGGATGCCGCCGCCGTAGCAGCCCAAATCGCCCACGCCGACGTCGTCGGTCATGATCACGATAATGTTCGGTTTTTGCTGCTGGCCCTTTTGTGGGGTTTGTGCGGAGGCGGACGTGATGCTACCTGCGGCCAGGATCGCCCCGACGGCGGCGACCTTTCCGTAACTCCTTAGTTTCTCTTTGAGTGCCATAATAAATAGAATTGGTTATGGATACGTAACCTATCCATAACCAATTCCCGTACCGAACCCGCTTTACAGATCGAGTTTTAAGATTTCCGCAACACAGAGGCGGTACTCTTTCTCCAGACCGATCAGCGAGAGTTCCAACTCGTTGTACGAGGCCACCCCGTCGAGGTACTCCAGCAGGGAGATCTGCCCCGCTTCAAGCGCCCGGGAGAGCATTTCGGTGTTCGAGGCCGTGCTGACGATACCGCGGTGCGCGTCGATGCAGTCCATCGTGGCGGCGGCGTAGTCGTACAACTGTTGCAGACGGGCCCCTATGGTAATCTTCAGGTCCCGGCTCTCGTTCATGGCTGCCAGTTCGTTGGCCTGCGCGCGTTTCACGTTGCTTTTGTTGGCGAAGATCGGCACGCTGATCCCGGCTTTGATGCCGTTGAGTTTCTCGGGGCCGGAGAACTCGCCCCGGTAGCCGACCAGCAGCTTGGGCAGCGAGGAAGCTTTGGCTACCTTGCTTTGCAGCCTGGCCGCCTCGAAGCGCGACTCCATCGCCGCGATCGAGGGGTCGGCCCGGTTGTACCGTGCAAGCATCCCTTCGATGGGGGGTAGGGGGGCGGCGGGAGTGAACTCCCGGTCGGCGAATGAGACGGGGGCGCCCGAAGCCAGGCGGCTTAAAACGGCGTACTGCGCCGCGATCCGGCTCAGCCCCAGGCGCGCCTCGCGGGATGAGCGCGCCGCGGCGATCCGCGCCCGGTTCAGCTCCGGCATCGTGCCGTCGCCCGCATCCAGTTTTTTGGAGTAGGCGGCGGCCAGCAAGCTGTCGTTGCGCGCTGTGCGCTCCAACACCTGCTGCTCCATCCTTAGCGCGACGATCTCGATGCAGGTTGTCTGGGCTTCCAATAGCGTGCTTGTCCGCAGGGCGTTCCACTCGGCGTCGTATTGCCGCGCCAGGGTGTCGCTCAACTGCCCGCGCCGCGCGTACATAGAGGGGAAGTCGAAACTCTGCGTGGCGTTGACCTCCTGCATATTGCCCGAGGGCGAGCCCCACAGGTAGTCGTAGGTAATCTCGGGGTCGGAGAGGTTGTTGGCCGTTTTGGCCTCCATCTTTCCCGCCTCGGCCGAGTGCCGTGCCGCGCTGAGCCCCGCATTGTGGGCCTCCACGACCCTTAAAACCGCCTGGATCTGCCCCCGGACCGGCAAAACGGCCGCCAGGAGCAGGAATAACGCTATCTTTTTCATGCCTTTTTCCGGTTAAGGTAAATATACATCACAGGCAGCAAAAACCCGTTGAGGACCATCGAGCTCAAAAGCCCGCCCAGGATTACCTTGGCCATCGGGCTTTGGATCTCGTTGCCGGGTACGTCGCTGCCCAGGGCCAACGGGACCAATGCCAGCGCCGAGGTAAAGGTGGTCATCAAAATCGGGTTGAGCCTGTCCATCGAGCCTTTCACGACCCGCTCCCTGAGCGCCATGCCCTGCTGTCCGAGGGCCTCGTAGCGCGAGACGAGCAGGATGCCGTTGCGCACCGCGATCCCCAGAAGCGAGATAAACCCGATGATGGCCGGAATGGAGACCACACCGCTCCCGAAGAAAAGGATGACCACACCGCCGATCATGGCAAGGGGCAGGTTCAGCAGCACCATCGAGGATAGTTTTACCGTCCTGAACTCCTGGAACAGCAGCATAAAGATCACCAGAAGGGCGATTAGCGAGACCATTAGCAATGTGCGCGAGGCCTTCTGCTGGCTCTCGAACTGTCCCCCGTACTCGATGCGGTAGCCCTCGGGCAAGACGATCTTCTCCTTGATCCGCGACTGGATTTCGTGCACCGCGCCGGTCAGATCGCCCCCCGTCACGTTGGCCGAGACGACGATCTTGCGCCACACGTTCTCCCTGTTGATGGTGTTGGGGCCCGACGAGGAGACGATATCCGCCACGTAGCTCAGCGGGACTTTGTAGCCCTGCCCGGTGTCGATCAACAGGTCGTTGATCCGCCCGATCGAGTTGCGGTCCTTGTCGCCCGCCTTGACCACCAGGTCGAACACCGCCCCGCCGTCGTAGACCTGCGAGACGACCAGGCCGGAGAGCTCCACGGCGATGAATTCGGAGAACTCGGGCAGCGTGATCCCGTACCTGGCCAGCATTTCGCGCCGGGGCTTGATCTGGATCTGGGGCGTCTCGACCTGCTGTTCGACGTTCACGTCGGCCAGCCCCGGCACGTCGGCGACGGCCGTTTGGATCTGCTTGCCCAGCGAGTACATTTTATTCAGGTCCGTCCCGAAAAGCTTGATCGCGATGTTGGCCTTGGTCCCCGAAAGCATCGCGTCGATGCGGTGGGAGATGGGCTGCCCGATCTCGATGCTTACGCCCTTGAGCGCGCCCAGCCGTTCGCGCACGTCGGCCAGGAATTCCGCCCGCTTGCGCTTATCCAGTTCGAAGGGGGCCTCGATCTCCGAGGCGTTCACACCCAGGGCGTGTTCGTCCAGCTCCGCGCGCCCCGTCTTGCGGGCCACGGTTTGTATCTCGGGCACTTCCAGTAGGATTTGTTCCACCGTGCGCCCGATCCGGTCCGACTCCTCGAGTGATATCCCCGGCATGGAGTTGACGTTGATGGTCAGCGACCCCTCGTTGAAGGGGGGTAAAAAGCTGCTGCCCAGGGTAAGGAACATGCCCGCCGCGACAAGGAACAATCCCGCCACCGAGCAGACCAGGATACGTTTGTGCTTCAAAACCCACACCAATGCTGCATGGTACCATTTTCCCAGCCACGAGGCCACCGGCGAGGGTTTTTCGCCCCGCGCCAGGACCTTGTCGGTCGTGATCAGGTAGCTGCACATCACGGGGGTCAGGGTGACCGCCACGATCAGCGAGCAGAACAGCGAGACAATGAACGCCAGACCCAGCGGCCTGAGCATCCGGCCCTCCATCCCGTCCAGGAAGAACAACGGCAGGAAAGCCACGATGGTGATCAGGGTCGCCTGTACGATCGAACTGCGTATCTCGGTCGAGGCGTGGAAGATCACTTCCAAAGCGGGTTTTTTCTCCCCGGGGGGCAAAACGCGGTTTTGTTTGAGACGTTTGAACACGTTCTCCACGTCGATGATCGCGTCGTCAACCAGTGAGCCGACCGCGATGGCCATACCGCCCAGGGTCATGGTGTTGAGCGTGATGCCCAGCACTTTGAGCACCAGGACGGACATCAAAAGCGAGAGCGGCAGGGCGACCAGTGAAATGACCGTTACCCGCCCGTTCATCAAAAACAGGAACAGAATGATCACGACGAACAGGGCGCCCTCGAGCAAGGCCTGCCGGATATTCCCGATCGAGGCGTCGATAAAGCGCGACTGGCGGAAGATATCGGTCGACATCTCAACCCCGGAGGGGAGCGTCGAGGCGATCTGCGCCAACTCCGCGTCGAGGCGTTCGGTCAGCTCGATCGTCCCTGTGTGGGGCTGCTTGGTCACGGTCAGGAGCACGGCGGGCTCGCCCCGGACCGAGGCCAGGCCCAGTTGCGGGGTGTGGTGCCCGACCTTCACTTCGGCGATATCCTCCAGCAGCACGGGTGCGCCGTTCTTTATGGCGACCAGGCCCTTGCCCATGCGTTCCACGTCGGTGGTGGCCAGCATGCCCCGGATGATGTACTCGTTGCCGTACTCGTAGAGCACACCGCCCGGCGAGTTGCGGTTCATCTCTTGGGCCGCCGCGATCACCTCGTCGTGCGAGATGCCGTAGAGCCTCATTTTAGCCTGGTCCAAAAGGATCTGGTACTCGCGGATCTCGCCCCCGATCACGGCCACCTGGGCCACGCCCGAGACGGAGAGCAAACGGGGCCGCATACCCACGTCGGCCAGGGTGCGGAGCTCCTCCGGCGAGTGGTTTTCCGAGGTCAGCCCCACGATCAGGATCTCCCCCAGGATTGAGGATTGTGGCCCCAGGACAGGTGCGCTTACCCCTTCCGGGAAGACCTCGGCCAGGGCGGTCAACTTTTCAGAGACGATCTGGCGCGCGATGTAGATATCGGTCCCCCAGTCGAACTCGACCCACACCACGCTGAATCCCGGCGTGGAGGTGGAGCGTACGCGCCTTACCCCGGTGGCCCCGTTCAGGGAGCTCTCCACGGGGAAGGTTACCAGTTTTTCGACCTCTTCCGAGGCCATGCCCTGCGCTTCGGTCATTACCACGACCGTGGGGGCGTTCAGGTCGGGAAATACGTCGACCTCCATGCGCGTGGCCGTCCAAACTCCCGTTACGGTAAGCAGGACGGCGGCGATCACTACAAACAACCTGTTTTGCAGCGAATATTGAATTATCCGGCTTAACATGGCTGCTTAGTGTGCGTGTCCGTGGGGGATTTCGCCCGAGGAGGCGGCCATCTTAACCAGCGCCGCGCCCCGGACCACGACGTTTTCGCCCGCCGAGAGCCCCGAAAGGACCTCGATCCGGCTGCCGTCGCTCTGCCCGCGCGTGATCTGGCGCTTGACGTAGCCCTCCTCGTCGACGCGGATGTAGATATAGAAATACCCCTGCTGTTCGCTGACCGCCTCGACCGGGACGCTCAGAACGCCTTCCCGGGCCTTACCCAGCAGCCACACCTCGGCCACGGTCCCCGGCACGATCCCCTCTTTGGAGTTGAACTCGAAGGTAACCGGGACCAGGTAGCCGTTCGATTGCACGGGTGTACCCACGGCCAACAGCCTGCCGCCCAGCTCCTCGGTCGAGTAGACCATGTCGCTGCCCGAGAGCGAGAAGCGCGCCGCCGTTATCCCGCGCAACTGGGAGAGGTAGCGCTGCGAAAGGTCGGCGTGGAGCACCAGCCTGCGGTTCTGCGAGATCACGGCCAACTGCTGGCCGACGTCGGCGTACTCGCCGGGGGAGACCAGCAATGAGGTCACATAGCCCGAGATCGGGGACCTGACCCCGACCGCTCCGGCGGAAGCACCGCCCAGGGCGTCGTAGGAGGCCTTTGCGTCGATATAGAGCAGCTTCGCCTCGTCGTAGTCGCGCTGCGAAATGATCTTGTCCTTCAACAGCGATTCGGCCCGTTGCAGGTCGGCTTCCGCCTTGTGGTAGGCAGCCTCGGTGCGGGCCACGATATCCCCCTGGGCGATTCCCTTGGAAGAGATCGTCATCAGGGTCGAGCCTTTGTTTACCGCGCTGCCGTCGCCCAGTTTCACGCCGCCGAAGGCGACGATCCCCGCTACGGGTGCGCTCAGCGTGATCCGGTCGCCCTGTGCGGGCTCGATCTCGCCCGAGCAGTGGATCACGGCGCGGAAAGCACCCGGCTCGATCGTCTTCACGACCACCCCGGCCCTCTCGGCCTGGGCGTGCGGGAAGATGATCTCGTCGGTAATCTCTTCGTCGTGGGTTGTTTCGGCCACCGGTGCGGGCTTGGCCGCCTGGCCGTGGTCGTGGCTGCAATTGGTGTGTTCATGGGTCGCATGGTTATGGGCGGCGTGATCGTGGCCTTCGTGCCCCGCATGGCTGTCATGCGCCTCGTGGTCATGTCCTTCGTGGTTGTGCCCGTTTTTGGAGGCACACCCCGCGCCGATGGCGGCGCACACTATAATAAAATACAGGAATTTTTTCATGGATCGGTTTTTCAGGTACGACAAATCGTGCGCAAAATTTGCGCCATCGGCCCTGTGCAGGCCGCCGGTCTATGAAAGGGAGGGGGCCCGGAGCGGATGCGCCCGGGTGATGAATCGCGTGATGCGCAGGGGCAAAGGCGGCCCTTCGGCGGGACGGATCGAAACCTGCCGCAACGTGTGCACAGGCTCGGCGTCCGGCATGGTAAAAACCGCCAGCAAAACCGGAGCCACGTCCACCGGGGTATAATGCCGGGGCTGGCTGACCACGATATGGGTCAAATCGCAATCGTCCTGTCGGGGCTCGCTGGCATCGTGGCCGCAAGCGTGGCTTTCGCCGTGGGAGCACCCCGTATGCTCATGGGAGCAGCAATCCGAAAGGCTGAAGCACAGGACCTCCTCCCCGTCGTGGTGGTGATGGGGCATGGACATGGCCAACACCGCCGGGATACAAACCGCGACGCTCAGGGCTGCCAATATGCTTCGAAGCAACTTCACGGATGCAAATATAACAAATTAATCGGTATGTCAATATACGAGAAGGAGATCGGTTTGGTAGGGATATAGCTTTTTAAAGTCCCCTTCAATCCATCCGGTATCTTCGCGCTCGATTTTTTCTTTTATTTTCTCCGGAATTTCACACTCATTATCTATACTTAATATCAAGCTATGCATTTTACCTTTCTGCCTTGTTCCTGTGAAATCACCCAGGTAATATTTCGAGTCAGGCTCGATGGTTATTTGCCCAAAAAACATTCGGACATTAGGGGAATAAGATCCGTAAATGAGATTGCCGACGGGCACTTCTATTTTCTGTACGAAGTATTTGCCGGGAGGGATATTCTGGATGATGCTGTGCCGGGAGCCGTGAGATAAGGGTTTTGATTTGAATCTTTCTTCAGTGTCGATGTTTTCAAAGGTTATTGTAATTCCGAAACCCTTGGACAGTATGCCTGACGATTGGGCGGAAATGGCAACAACCGAACCCTTGTCCTGTTTCCCGATTTTGAATGAAGAGGCACCAAGCAAGAGGAGTAAAAATGTTGAAATCCGGAACAGGCGGCTCATCAATGATCTCATCGTTTCTCAATTTTATTTATTGAACCATCCCGATGTCGATCGTATTCCCGTCGGGGGTAACCAGGCCCAGGCCGCTGCCCGGGGCGGTGGTGTGGCCGATGATCTCGATGCCGCCCAGGCGGCGGATCTCCTTTCCCATCGTGACCGGGACGGTAAACAGCAGTTCGTGGTCGTCGCCGCCCTGCAGGGCCGCCACAACGGGGTCGATGTTCAATTCGTCGGCCAGCGCGCTTGCCTCGGCCGCGATGGGCAGGCGGTCGAGGTAGATCCGCGCCCCGCACCCCGAGGCGCTGCAAATGGCGCCCAGGTCGTTGGCGATCCCGTTGGTCAGGTCGATCATCGAGGTGGGGACGATCTGCTCCGCGTCGAGCGCTTCGATGATGTCGACCCGCGCCTCGGGTTTCAATTGCCGGCCTAAAAGGTACTCGTAGCCCTCGAATTTGGGTTGGGGCGAGGGATGGCCCTCGAAGGCCCGTTTTTCGCGCTCCAGAAGGTGGAGGCCCAGGTAGGCCGAGCCGCACTCGCCCGTGATGCAGACCAGGTCGCCCGGGTTGGCCCCGCCGCGCCGCACCAGTTTGGCGGGCTCCACCTCGCCCGAGGCGGTCACGGCGATGGTCAGGCCCGTCATCGAGGCGCTCAAATCGCCCCCGGCCACCGAAACGCCGTAGGCCTGGCACGCCGCGTTCACGCCCGCGTAGATCTCCTGCAAATGCTCGGCGCCGAGTTTGGACGATACGCCCAAAGAGAGCATCACGCTGACGGGTTTTCCGTTCATGGCGCAGATGTCTTCGATGCCCCGCACCACGGCTTTGTAGCCCAAATGCTTGAGGGGGAAGTAGGTCAGATCGAAATGGATCCCCTCCAGAAGCAGGTCGGTCGAAAGCAGCGTGAGCGTGCCCTCGCGCGGAGTGAGCGCCGCCGCGTCGTCGCCCGGGGGGACGGTGAAATTTTCCGGCCACGGCCCCGTCATGTCGATAAGTTTCTGGATCATAGTTTTTTTGGAGAGCTTCTCGGCCATCGCGTAGAGTTTTAATAGAGGAACAAAGGTACGTTTTTTGCGGAATTAATTCTAAATTTGCGCATCTAACTTGTATGGGATATGATCAATATTCTGCTGTTCGGCCCTCCGGGAGCCGGTAAAGGGACCCAGGCCGCGCTGCTCAGGGAGCGCTACGGCTTCAACCACATCTCCACCGGCGACGCCATCCGCGCCGAGATCGCCTCGGGGTCGGAGTTGGGCAAGCAGTTCGAGGCCGTCATATCGAAGGGCGAACTGGCCCCCGACCACCTGGTCGTCGACATCATCGAGAGCTACCTGCGCCACCACGCCAACCCGGTAGGCAACATCTTCGACGGCTTTCCCCGGACCATGCCCCAGGCCGAGGAGCTGGACAGGATGCTCGAAAAGGATGGCCTGAAGATCGACGCGATGCTGATGCTGGACGTCGACGACGAGCAGATCGTCCAGCGCATCAAGCTCCGCAGCGAGGTGAGCGGCCGGGCCGACGACGGCGACGAGAGCGTGGTGCGCAACCGCATCGAGGTCTACAACCGCCAGACCGCCGAGGTGGCCGGATACTACCACAAGCAAGGCAAACTGACCAAGGTCAACGGCATGGGCGAGATCGGGGACATCTTCGCCCGCTTGTGCGCCGCCATCGATAAACTCGCCGGACAGTGAAGATCGTCTACCTGCTGCCGACCCTCCGCCACCAGGGCGGGATGGAGAGGGTGTTGACCACCAAGGCCAACTACTTCGCCGATGTGCTGGGTTACGACGTCTGGATCGTATTGACCGACGACAGGGAGTACCCGCCCTTCTTTCCCCTTTCGCGCAATGTGCGCGTGGTCAACTTAGGGCTGGACTTCAGCGATATGTACGGCCATCCGCTCCCCGTGCGCATGGCCATGTACGCCCAAAAGCTGCTCCGGTTCCGTCCCCTGCTGGAGAAGACCTTGAAGAAGATCAAACCCGATATCACGGTCTCGATGCTCAGGCGCGAGATCAACTTTTTGAACAAACTCAAGGACGGCAGCATCAAGGTCGGCGAGGTCCACTTCAGCCGCGACGCGCTCCGGGATTTCAACTTCGAGGGGGGCAGCAACCCCGTCAAGAAGCTGATGACCCGGTACTGGACCCGCAAGATGATCGCCGACATCAAGAAATTGAAGCGCTTCGTGATCCTTACCGAGGAGGACCGCGCCGCCTGGCCCGAGCTGGACAATGTGGAGGTAATCGGCAATCCGCTCTCTTTCTTCCCCGAACAGGCCTCGACCTGCCAGGCCAAGCAGGTAATCGCCGCCGGAAGGCACGACTACATCAAGGGTTTCGACCTGCTGATCGAGGCGTGGGAGGGGATCCACAAAGCCCATCCCGACTGGGTGCTGAAGATCTACGGCGGGGGGTTGGAATCGCAGCTCGAACGCCACAAGGAGCTGATCTTCCAGTTGGGTTTGCAGGGCTCGGTGTTCCTTGAGCCGCCCGTGACCGATATCGCCGCCAAATTTATGGAGAGCTCGATCTTCGTGCTCAGCTCCCGCTCGGAGGGCTACGGGCTGGTGGTAATCGAGGCCATGGCCTGCGGGGTTCCCCCGGTAGCCTTCGCGTGCTGCGGTCCCAAAGCGATCATCGAGGACGGTGTGGACGGCATTCTGGTCCCCCAAGGCGACGTGAAAGCCTTCCAAGACGGGATCAACTACCTGATCGAGCACGACAGCGTGCGCAAGACCATGGGGCGCCAGGCCCGCGAGGACGCCCAAAAATTCAGGATCGAAAGCATAGCGACCCGGTGGGCCGACCTTTTCGAACGCCTGATGGCTGAACGCTGAAAAATAGCCAACGGCCGCCGATGAGCCTAAGCGCGCCCCTGCGATTTCCGGTAGGCTTGAGATTCCGTCCGGTTTTCACTACCTTTGCTCCACCATGGCCCGAATGCTCGACCCAGATACCTTTTTGCAACTCAGCCCGCAGGGCGTGGTCGTCGACGTGCGCACCCCCGCCGAATTCGCCTCCGGGCACATTCCCGGCGCGGTAAACCTGCCGTTGTTCTCCAACGAACAGAGGGCCGAGGTGGGCACGATCTACACCCGCGTGGGCCGCGACCAGGCCGTGTTGCGGGGTTTGGAGTTCGTGGGGTCGAGGCTGGTCGAGATCGTTACCCGCGCCAAAGAGATTTCGCAGGGCAGGGAGATCTTCCTGCATTGCTGGCGCGGCGGGATGCGCAGCGGCAGCGTGGCCTGGTTGCTCGAGACGGCGGGGCTGAAGGTCAGCCTGCTGCAAGGCGGGTACAAAGCCTACCGCCATAGTTTCAATGAATTGCTCGAGCGCCACAAATGGCAATTCATTATTTTAGGCGGCAAAACGGGCAGCGGCAAGACTGAACTGCTGGAACACCTCGCCGGTATGGGCGAGCAGGTCCTCGACCTGGAGGGACTGGCCAACCACAAAGGTTCTGCCTTCGGGGGGCTGGGTAGGGGCGGGCAACCCACCACCGAGCATTTTATCAATTTGTTGCACAATGCTTTCCGGGGTTTTGATCCCGGGCGCCGGATCTGGTGCGAGAACGAAAGCATGTTGGTGGGGCACGTCTTTATCCCCAAGGAGCTGTTCGATCTGATCCACACCACGGGCCGTTTGATCGAGGTGGTCATGCCCGTGGAGCAGCGCCTCGACCGTTTGGTCGGGGAGTACGGCTGTTTTTCGCAGGAGGAGCTTGCCGCCGCCTTTACCCGGATCGGCAAGCGCCTGGGCTGGGACAAGCTCGCCGAGGCACAAAAAGCACTCGAAGCGGGGGATATGCGCACGGCGGCGGCCCTTGCCCTGGGCTATTACGATAAGGCCTACTCCACGGGCGGCGGGACGGTCGTCGATCTGGACAATGCCGATATGCGGGGCTGCGCCGAAAAATTGTTGAAATTATGAAAACCATAGATACACGCGGCCGGGCCTGCCCCGAGCCATTGATCCTGACCAAAAAAGCGATCGCCGGAGTCGGGCCCCACGACGTGCTCGAAGTTTTGAGCGACAACCCGACCTCACGGGACAATGTGGTAAGCTACCTCAAGGCCATGGGCATATCCCCCGCCTGCACCGAGCAGAACGGGGTGTCCCATATTGTATTCTCCCCCGGCAACGCCTCCCTGCCCGAGGCTGAGCCTGTGTGTCCCGCCCCGGAGGTTGCAACCGCCGGTTACGCTGTGGTAATCCGTAGCCAGGTCATGGGTACGGGCGACGACGAATTGGGCCGACTTTTGATGCGCTCCTGCATCAACTCGCTCGAAGAGCTGGACGCTTTACCTTCTATCGTAGTGTTGTATAACTCGGGCGTGATGCTCGCGCTGGAGGGGACCGATACCGCCAAATCGCTGATCGCCCTTTCCTTGAAAGGGGTCGAGATCATCGTCTGCGGAACCTGTATCGACTTTTACGAAGTCCGTCCCCGCCTGGCCGTGGGTACGGTTACCAATATGCTCGCGATCAACAACACATTGATCCGTGCCAGTCGTATCCTCTATCCCTGATGCCGAACCTCTACTTCGATAACGCGACCACCGCCTTCCCCAAGCCCAAAGAGGTGGGCCTTGCCATGGCGCGCTACCTCGACGAGTGCGGAGGCGGCTACGGACGGGGTTTCTATCCCCGCGCCGTGGAGGCTACCGCGATGGTCGAGGAGTGCCGCGACGCGTTGGGTGCGTTGCTGGGCGTCGATCCGGGCAAGGTGGTCTTCGCCCCGAACGCCACCACGGCGATCAATTTAATACTCAAGGGCCTGCCCCTGAAAAACCGCCGCGTCCTGGTCTCCGGTATGGAGCACAACGCGGTAATGCGGGCTTTGGAGTATTTACAGGCCTCCCAGGGGACCCTCGTCGAAATCCTGCCCTGCGGGGCGGACGGCCGGGTAGGGGAGTTCTCCCCCGGCGACGCGGCTTTGGTCGTGGTCAACCACCAGAGCAATGTGAACGGGGTGGTCCAACCCCTGAAACAGATCATGGAGTGGGCGGGCGATGTCCCTGTGATGGTCGACGCAGCCCAGTCGCTCTCGCCCGCGGGTTTGCCGGGCTTCGCATCGGGCGACAAACGCCCCGACTTTATCGCTTTCACAGGGCACAAGGGGCTTTATGGCCCCACGGGTACCGGGGGAGCCTATATTGCCCGCCCCGAGCTGGTCGCCCCTTTGATCCATGGCGGCACGGGCAGCAATTCCGACAGTTTTCAGATGCCTGCCTCCTGTCCCGACCGCTTTGAGGCGGGAACGCACAACCTGGCGGGGATCGCGGGCCTTCTGGCTGCATTGTGCCATGCCCCGGCGCCGCAGCATACGCGTGCGGATTTTCTGGATTTGCTCGGTCGGTTGAAGGCAATCGCAGGGATCACGATCCATTGCGCCATCGATTCCGGGGAGCAGGGCGAGACCCTCTCCATTACGCACAGCCGATTCTCGCCGTCGGAACTCTCCGAAAAACTCTTTGCCGGATACGGCATCCAGACCCGGCCGGGCCTCCATTGCGCACCGTTGGCCCACAGGACCCTCGGCACGTTCCCGGAAGGGACGGTCAGGATCGCCCTTTCGGATTACCATACCCCCCAAGACCTCGACCTTTTGGCCTCGGCGATCGAAACCCTATGACGGCGATGTTTGAAAACGCGAGGTCGGCCGTCCGCGCCGAGAAGCTCTGCCGGGAGGCGGGGATCGGGGTGGCCGTCGTGCCCGTCCCGCGGGAGTACTCCGCCGAGTGCGGCATGGCCCTGCGGGTGGAAGATGAGGCCGCCTTTACCGAATTGATGCAAAAAAACTCGATCCATGTCAAAACCATCCGGTAGTTACGATCTGTTGACCACCGTAGAGCAGGGCGGCTGCTCGGCCAAGATCCCCGCCGGGGAGCTGTCGCGCCTGCTGGCTTCGATTCCCATGAAGGTCGACCCCAATTTGCTGGTCGGGACCGACACCCATGACGACGCGGGGGTGTACAAGATCAATGAGGATACGGCCCTGATCTTTACCACCGACTTTTTTCCGCCCGTCTGCTCCGATCCGGCGGATTTCGGCATGATCGCCGCCGCCAACTCGCTGAGCGACGTCTACGCTATGGGCGGCAAGCCGTTGATGGTCTTGAATTTAAGTATGTTCCCCTCCAAGTCGATCCCTTTGGAGGTCCTGCGCGATATCCTGGCGGGGGGGCAGCAAAAGATCGACGAGGCGGGCGCGCTGACCGTCGGGGGCCACACCATCGAGGATACCCCGCCCAAGTACGGCCTGGCCGTGGTGGGGTTGGTCCATCCCGATAAGGTTATTACCAACTCCGCCGCAAAGGAAGGCGATGTGCTGATCCTAACCAAAGCCATCGGCACGGGCGTGACCATCGCCGCCCACAGGCTGGGTATGGACACCCCCGAGGGCTACGCCGCCGCGATCGGCGGGATGAAGCAACTCAACGCACGGGGTGCGGAAGTGATGCAGAAATACGGCGTGAAGGCCGCCACCGACATTACCGGATTCGGTTTGGGCGGACACCTGCTGAAAATGGCCCAGGGGAGCGGCGTGGCCATCGAGCTGGATGCCGCGAGCGTCCCTTTGCTGCCCGGCGTGGAGGAGTTGATCGACGAGGGCTGCATCCCCGGCGCCGCCCTGCGCAATTTGGATTTCATCTCCCCGGACACCTTTTTCTCCCCCTCGCTCCCCCTGGTCCGGAAAATGGCCCTGTGCGACCCCCAGACCTCGGGCGGCCTTCTGATCTGCGTCCCCGAAGCCGGGGCCCAGGCCATGCTCGCCGACCTGCGGGAGGCCTACCCCTGCAGCGCGGTAATCGGTAGGGTAAAGCCCCGAAGCGATAAATTTTTCGAAGTTATCTGAAAAATACATACATTTGCTTTTACAGCGTGATATGATCCGCAACGAGCAAAATACGATCAGCGACCTCAAAGCGGGGTCGGTAGAGGCCTTCGACGACCTCTACCGCCGCTATCATCCCCGGTTGTACAACTTCGCGCTGAAGATCTCCGGGGGCGACCGCCACCAGGCCGAGGAGCTTACCCAGGGCGTTTTTATCCGCCTTTGGGAGGTGCGGGAGAGCGTCGACGAGGAGAAGAACCTGATGACCTTCCTGTGCACCATCGCCAAGAACCGGTTTTTGAACGACTGTTCCCACCGTTTGGTCCGATACGTCCACCAGGAGTATGTGCTCAAAAGCTCCGAGATCACCGATTTCTCGACCGAGATGGAGGTCGACCGCAGCCTTTTGGACCAGTTGATCGACGAGCTGACCGAGAAGCTGCCCGTGGGGCGCAAGAAGATCTTTATCATGAGCCGCCGGGAGGGGAAGAGCAACAAAGAGATCTCCCGGATCCTCAATATCACCGAGAGCACGATCGAGACCCAACTGGGTAAAGCGGTCAAATATATACGGATGGAGTTGGCCAAACATTACACCTTCATTGTGGCGTTGTGTGCGGCTGTTTCGGAATTAATTTTCCGTCGCGGGTAGGGGAAACGCCTTTGTGAACTGTATAAAGGTGGAGTAAGTTGTGTTTTTTTGGATACACCCCTGTATTGAACGATGAAAATAGAACGACATAAATTGGAGTCCCTGTTCCAGGCCTACCTCGACGGCACCATCTGCGAAGGGGACCGCAAATTGCTGCTGGATTTCATCCGGCACGACCCGGGCCTGAACGTCTGGTTTGAAACACAGATCGAAAAAGAGCAGGAGACGATAGACCCCGAGGCCAGCCGCCGTATGCTGGCCGAGATCCACAAGGCGATCGACCTTGAAAAGAGGCAGCTCGGGGCTTTGCGCCGCCGCAGTTTGTTGCTGAAAGCCTCGCGCGTGGCCGCCGTTATCCTGCTGCCCGTCGTGGCCGTGTTGGCCACGTGGCGGATTATGCGCGTCGACGAGGTGCAGGAGCCTGTGACGGTCAGCGTGGAGCGCGGCCAAAAGGCCTCCGTCGTTCTGCCCGACGGATCGAAGGTCTGGCTCAACTCCCAGTCGGTGCTGACCTACACCCCCGATTTCAGGGGCCGCGAACGCAACGTCTCATTGACCGGCGAGGCCTATTTCGAAGTGCGGCCCGACAAGTCCCGTCCCTTTACGGTCGGCGCGGGGGCCATGGAGGTCAAGGTGCTGGGTACGAGCTTTAACGTCAGGGCCTACCCCGAGGACGGGATGCTGACCTCGACCCTTGTCGACGGCCGCGTGGAGGTCTCCACCCCCGACGGGCACTACACCCTTTCGCCCAACCAGCAAATCGATTACGACGTGGCCGGCGGCAAAACCTTGCTGCCCCGCAGCGTTGAGGCCACCGACTTTACCGGGTGGATCAACAACACGCTGCGCTTTGTGGACCAGCCCCTGGAGCAGATCGTTCTCACGGTCGAGCGGATGTACAACGTGGATGTCGAATTCGCCACCGAGGGAATCAAGTCGCGGCGCTTCTCCGGAACGTTGCCCAACACGAGCCTGGAGTCGATCCTGGAGGTGATCTCCATCTCGTCACCCATCGTCTACACGGTCACCGACAGCACGATCTACCTCTCCGAGGACACCCGCCGCAGGCAGTTCTACCAGTAATCCAAATAACATAATCTGACGTAACGGGCACTTTACCAGTGCCCGTTTCCGTTTTCCATGCAACCGGAATATTTTTTTCATTCCGGGTAGTGGATTTTTGTTTGTGAACTGTATAACCAATATGAAGGACCGTTCTACTAAACCTTAATTACTCAATATGGAGAAAACTTTTAACCCCGGACGTTCGTTGGTTGGAGTGCTGTTTGCGGTTTGCGTGTTGTTCGCGCTGCCCGCTTACGGCCAGGTAACCGTGATCGAACAGAACAAAACCGTCAAAGAGGCCCTCAAGTCGATCGAGCAGGCCAGCGGTTACCGATTCTTTTACAGCGAGGGACTCAAGGACCTCGACCGCAAGGTCTCCATCTCGGTGGTCGACGTAAGCATCGAGACTGCCATGAAGACCCTTCTGGAGGGTACGCAGATCACTTACCGGATTACCGGGGATAAGATCATCGTGCTCTCGTCCAAGGCCCAGGAGCAACAAAACGGCACGGAGGCCAGCAAAGATTTTATTACAGGTATCGTCAAGAACGAGGCTGGTAACCCGTTGACCGGCGTTTCGGTCGTGGTGAGCGGTACCCAGAAAGGAACTACCACGGACCGCGACGGGAAATTCCGGATCGAAGCCCCCCAGGGTACCCCGCTCGATTTCTACTACCTGGGTATGGAGAACCAGCAGGTCAAAGCCTCCGGGCGCAACGTGGAGGTCATTCTAACCGAGAAGCTCAACCAACTCGACCGGGTGGTCGTGGTCGGTTACGGCACTTCCAAGAAGAGCGATCTGACCGGTGCGGTCAGTTCGATCAATACCGATGACCTGCCCACCGGCTCGAACGCCTCGATCGCCACCATGCTTTCGGGTATGGCCGCCGGTGTGACCGTCCAGCAGACTAGCGCCCAGCCGGGCGGCGGGGTCGAGATCATGGTCCGCGGCGCGGCCGGTACGACCCACGACCCGTTGTACGTGATCGACGGATTCCCGGTCAACTCCACCTCGGTGGAGCCGGGCAGCAACAACCGCTACTCCAACTTCGGCAGCCACAACGCCCTGAACTCGATCAACCCGAACGACATCGAGTCGATCGAGGTCCTCAAGGACGCCTCCTCGTCGGCCATCTACGGTGCGCGTGCGGCCAACGGTGTGGTGCTGATCACTACCAAGAAGGGTAGGGAGGGCCGCGCGGTGGTCTCCTACGACGGAAGCTACGGCGTGCAGAGCATCGCCAACCGCATCGAGGTGCTCTCTGCCACCGAATTCATGAACAAGGCCAACGATTTCTCCTACGAGAAGTGGCTGTTCGACAACCGTTACTACCCCTACGGGGCCACCCAGCCGGGAACGCCTCCCTCCACGACGACCATCTACTCCGAAGCGCAGATCGCCAACGCCGGCAAAGGGACAGACTGGTACGATTTGATTACCCGGGGCGGCTCGGTACAGCAGCACAACGTGTCGCTGACCGGCGGCAAGGACGGGCTGACCTACATGACCTCTTTCAACTACTACGACCAGGAGGGTGTGGTCCGGAATTCCGACTTCGAACGCATCACGGGCCGTTTCAACGTCGAGCAGAAGATCGGCAAGATCTTCACTTTCGGGATGAACTCGACCATGAGCTACATCAAAAACACCAACATCCCCCTGGGAACGGAGGATTTCGAGAACTCGGGCCTGATCAACTCCGCGTTGACCTACGACCCCTCCATCCCAGTCTACAACAGCAAGGGCGAGTACGAGATCAGCCCGCTTATGGCGATGGTACCCAACCCCGTCTCGATGCTCGAGATTACCGACTACACCAAGACGAGGCGCTTTTTGGTCAATGCCTTCGCGCAGGCCGAGATCATTCCGGGCCTGATCGCCAAGGTCAACTTAGGGATCGACGACAACACCGGCAACCGCTACTCCTACCTGCCCAAGACCACCATGTACGGTAAGCAGGCGGGAGGAAGCGCCGACCGCTCCAACGCCCAGGCCCTCTCGCGCATGATCGAGGGGACGCTTACCTACAACTTCAAGGTGGGCGAGCACCACAAGTTCTCCGTGCTGGCCGGTTGGTCGGCCGAGGACCTTACCTACGAGAACCTCGCCGCCACCAGCTCGCAGTTCTTTACCGACGCCTTCCTCTACAACAACCTCGGTGCCGGAGCGGTGGACCGCCCCACCGTATCGTCGGGCAAAACGGTAACCAAATACCAATCCTTCTTCGGGCGGATCAACTACAACCTCAAGGAGAAATACCTGCTCACGGTCAACTTCCGCGCTGACGGTTCAGACCGTTTCGGGGAGAACAACCGTTACGGCTACTTCCCCTCGGCGGCGCTGGCCTGGCGTATCAAGCAGGAGGAT
The DNA here is from genome assembly GCA_031551275.1 of Rikenellaceae bacterium. Lineage (GTDB taxonomy): Bacteria > Bacteroidota > Bacteroidia > Bacteroidales > Rikenellaceae > JAVBMJ01. Next base: position 125,752 of record JAVBNX010000006.1, on the reverse strand, counting down.
TTCCTCAAGGACGTCAACTGGCTCTCCGACCTTAAACTCCGGGTAGGGGGCGGCCAGACCGGTAACGCGATGATCGGCCTGAGCGCGTACGAGTACTATTCGGCCGACTGGCGGCAGTATGTGTTCGGCAAGAACATGTCCACCGGGACCTACAAATCCCAACTCGGCAACCCCGACCTGAAATGGGAGACCACCACCGAGTACAACATCGGCCTCGATTTCGGCTTTTTGAACCACCGGATCACGGGTAGCTTCGACTACTTCGACAAGGAGATCAAGGACCTTCTCGGATGGCGCAACCTCCAGTCCTTTATGGAGGTAACGGGCGTACAGGCCAACGTGGGCAAACGAAAGAGCCGGGGTACTGAGTTGAGCCTGCACAGCGTCAACTTCCAGGGTAAATTCCGCTGGACCACCGACTTCAACTACACCCGCTACGTCGACCGCTGGAAAGAGCGCGACCCGCAATCCTTCCTCTCGCCCTGGCAAAAGAACGACGACCCGATCAACGCCTATTATGGCTACGTGGCCGACGGCATCCTCAGGGTAGGGGAAGAGGCTCCCTCCTATATGCCCGATTTGCTCCCCGGCCAGTTCAAGGTCAAGGACGTGAACGGCTACTTGAGGGACGATTTCGGCAATCCGATCGTTGACGCCAACGGCAAATACCAATACACCGGTGCACCCGACGGCACGCTCGACCAGGCCGATATCGTGATGATCGGGACCACCGATCCGGGCTTCTCCCTGGGCTTTGGCAACTCCTTCCAGTACAAGGGCTTCGATCTGAACATCTTCTTCTACGGAATGTTCGACCGTTTGGTCTACAACGCCACCCGCGACGCCTATTCGGTCTACGAACTGCGCCGCGTGCTCCAGGGCAAGAACTTCATCCACGAGGTGTTGGACAGTTGGTCGAGCAAGAACACCGACTCGGACCTCCCCTCGGGCTTTGTTACCTCCTATCCCCAGCCGGGCACCTTCCTTTGGGAAAAGGGGTGGTTCATCCGCTGCCGGAACATTACCCTGGGCTACACCGTCCCCCACAAATGGGTGGGCAAGTACCTCTCCAAAGCGAGGATCTACGCCGAGGTGGGCAATCCGTTCGTGATTACCCCCTACACCGGCAACGACCCCGAGACCGATTTTAAAGCGGGCTACCCCAACCAAAGGACCTTTATGATGGGTATAAACCTGGTATTCTAAAACCGGAAAAGACTAAGAACCATGAAAAACACATTCCATAAAATTACCGGCGCAGTCCTGATCCTTTGTGCATTGACGGCCGTGAGCTGCGACCTGGAGATCGAGAATTACAGCCAACTCGGTCCCGACAACGCCCTGAACACCGAGAGCGATTTGAAAGCCGCCGTTACGGGCCTCTACTACGAATTCCGGAGTGGCGGCTGGGCCGCCTACAACTGCGGTTGGGGCTCTTTGATGACCATGCAGGTGGGCTGCACCGACGAGGCCGACTGCAACTTCCTGTGGGAAGACCAGACGGACTTCCAGTGGGATCCCTCCACCTCGATGGGCGAGATGTACACCTTCTACAACTACTTTACGCCGGCCATTACCCGTGCGACCGCCCTTCTGGAGCGCATGAAGCCCGTGGCGGTCTCCGCGCCCGTCAAAAGAAGCTGCAACGCCCAGATCAGGACCCTGCGCGCCATGTGGGCCTACGACCTCTACGATTTGTTCGGTCCGCTGCCCATCATAACCGACCCCGAAGTGGCCCTCAACCCCATGCAGACCTACCAGCCTTCGCGCCCTACGGCGGATGCGTACGTGCGTTTCGTGGAGAGTGAACTGCACGCCGTCCAGGAGAACCTCAAGCAGCAGGACGAACTCAGCTCCGCCGAGTGGGGCCAGATGACCGTCGGCATCGCCCAGGCCTACCTGCTCCGGCTCTTTATGCACGAGGCGGGACAGGAAGCACACTGGAGGACAGGTACATCCAATGCCAACAAGTGGTGGACCAAGGTCGACTCGCTGACCCAGGTAATGACCGGTGCGGGCACTCCTTACGCTTTGATGAACGACTACATGTCGATCTGGAAACCCGAGAACAAGGGCAACAAGGAGATCATCTTCGCCATTCCCTGCTCCCCGATCGGCGGCTGGGGCAACATCTTCCTGGCCGAGGCCCTGCCTGCGGATTACAAGTCGCAGGACGGAGTGGCTTTGACCTGCTGGGGCGGATTTTTGACCCCGTGGGCCGTCTACGACAGCTTCGCCACGGGCGACAAACGCCGCGACGGGTTGAAAGCCGAGTACTGGAACGGGATCAAGATGGTCAACCGCCGCACCGATGCGATCTCCGGCAAGCCGGGCGCCTTCCCGATGAAATACCCGGAAAACCCCAACACGACGGGCAACTGGGACGGCAGCGACTACGTCCACATCCGCTACGCCGAGGTGTTGCTGAGCCGCGCAGAAGCCCTGAACGAACTCGGCGCCACCCCCTCGCAGGCGTGCAAGGACCTGGTCCACCAGGTCCGCCGCAGGGCCTTCGCCAACTACGACGGCAGCGCGAATTACAACCTGATCCAGAACATTACCACCAAGGAGGCCATGCGCGCCCAGATACTAAACGAGAACCTTTGGGAGTTCTATTGGGAGGGCAAACGCCGCCCCGATCTGATCCGCAACGGCTCGTTGATTACCAACGCCCAGGCGCGCGGCAAAGTGATGGCCGAGGAGAAACACATCCTCTACTGCATCCCGCAGTCGGCCCGCTACGAGAATCCGAACCTGAGGCAAAACGACGGATGGGATTAACCTTCAACCGAACATAACCGAACAAAAATCACACATCAACCAAACCAAAAACTACAGTTATGAAAAAGAATCTTCTGAAATGGGCTTTGTTGCCCTCCCTGGGTCTGCTGGCAATGGCTTGCGGCGGTGGAGACGATGAAGGCGAGCCCGCGGGTCCCGCGGCCATCGCACTCTACGCACCCGACGACCTGGAAGACATCGAGCTGAATTACAGCAACCAGAGCAAGAACCTCGCGTTCGAATGGCAGACCTCCGCCGAGACGGAGTACACCCTGGTAATGAGCCTCGCGCAAAACCTGACCAACCCCGAAGAAGTGGCGCTCGGCACCTCGGGCACCAAGAACCTGACCCACGCCCAACTCGATGAGATATTGGGCGACCTGGGCGTGAAACCCTACCGCCAGGGCGAAGTCTACTGGGCGGTCAAAGGCGTCTCGGCAGCCGGTACGGCTTACAGTTCGACCCGCTCGATGCTGCTGTTCCGCTTCTACGGCCCGCTGACCGATGCGCGCGACAACGAGGTTTACCGCGTTTGCCGCACCACGGATGAGTTAAGTGGTGACTACGCTGTCTGGATGGCCGATAATATGCGCGCCACCAAGTACAGCGACGGGACGGCTCTGGTCGATGTTACCGACTACTACAAGTTCCCCACCACCGGCGGGACCGCTGCTGAAAATACGCTCAACACATTGCGTGGTTGCATCTACGCATGGCCCGCTGTGGTCAGGGATATGACTGCTGCCGCTGAAGGCCCTGTCCAGGGTATTTGCCCCGCAGGTTGGCACGTGGCCACCAAGACCGATTGGGAATTTTTGATCAACACCCAGCCTGACAACACGCAGCCTACCGCATCACTCAAAGACCCGGCCTACTGGCCCGCCGTGGATGGTAAAGCCGCCATAACCAACTTCACGAAGTTCAACCTGGTTCCGAGCGGCCACGCCTGGATGCCCTTCTCGGGAATCTACAGCGAAGATTCCTATGCCTTCTTCTGGTCCGGCACGCCGGGAACTGCTGCGAATACGGCTCATAGCTATGCCCCGAGGTCTACAGATCACGAAATCGAGCAATGGCCTTACCCCTACACGACCGGCGACGCGAAAGGTATGGCGGTACGTTGCGTACTTGACGAATAACCGATGCGCAGAACTTTTATACCGATCCTCCTGGGCATGGCGCTGATCGCGCTGTGCCCGGGATGCGATTCCTCCCGGCAGGGTGGGGCGGCGGAGCAAACGGCCGCGCCCGCCCCGCCCATGGGATGGAACAGTTGGATCTGCTTCGGGGCCTCGGTAACCGAGGACGAGGTCAAGGCCAACGCCGATTACATGGCCGCCAACCTGAAGGAGTACGGCTGGGAGTACATCGTGGTCGACGGGGGGTGGTACGCGCCCGGTATGGTCACGGTCGGGCAATACGAAGACCCGCATCCCCACCAACTCATCGACGAGTACGGCCGGTTGATCCCCGACCCCGAAAAATTCCCCAACGGATTCAAGCCGCTGGCCGATTACATCCACTCGCTGGGGCTGAAGTTCGGCATCCACATCATGCGCGGTATTCCCATCCAGGCCGTCGAACAAAACACGCCCATTCTGGGATCGGAGTGCAAGGCGCAGGATATCTGCATGAAAGACGCCTCCTGCGACTGGTATTTCGGCCTCTACGGCGTGGATATGTCCAGGCCCGGGGCGCAGGAGTACTACAATTCGATCTTCGAGCTGTACCAAAGCTGGGGTGTGGACTACGTCAAGGCCGACGACCTGACCGGACCGGTGGTCTACGCCTGCGACGAGATCGAGGCCATCGCCAAAGCCAACGCGAGGCTCGACAAGCCCGTGGTCCTGAGCCTCTCGCCCGGCCCCGCGCCGTTGCAGAACATCAAACACCTGCGCGAGTCGGCCACATTGTGGCGCGTGAGCGAGGATTTCTGGGACAACTGGGAGTCGCTCAAGGCCCAGTTCGCCCTTTGCGCCAAGTGGGCGCCCTACGTTACGGACGGGGGTTACCCCGACGCCGATATGCTGCCCATAGGCCCGATGGCCCAACGGGCTATGCGGGGCCAGCCCCGCAACACGAACTTTACCGTCGACGAGCAATACACCCTGCTGACCCTCTGGGCCATGGCGCGCTCGCCGCTGATGATCGGCTGCAATTTGCCCGAGCTCGACCCCTTCACGCTCTCGCTGCTGACCAACAAGGAGATCATCGCGATCGACCAAAACTCCACCCTCAACCGCCAATGGTTCGAAAAGGAGGGGGTTTACGGCTGGTTCGCGGCCGACAAGGACGGCAAGGCCGATTACGTGGCTTTGTTCAACACCACAGACGCTCCTGTGGAGAACTACCCGGTCGATCTGGGCGGCTTGCAGAGGGGCGATTACCAAACGGCCACCGAATTGTGGAGCGGAGCGGAATCCGGGGTGGATAAGAACTCGCTGACCGCCTCCGTCCGTCCCCACGGCGCGGTGGTATTCAAACTGACAAAATGAAAAACAAACTGATTTCCATCGCGTTTGCGGCGCTTTTACTCTCAGCCTGCGGCAAGGACAAAGAGCCTGCCGAGCAGGGAGGAACCCAGATCCCCGGCGTGCCCGAAACGGCCACCAACACCTGGATGATGACCTCCACGGCCTCCGTGGCGTCCTACACGTCGCAGTCGCCCTCCAACACGATGGTCCTCCACATGGCCCGCAACGAGGCCGAGCACCTGCAACTGGTGGTCAAGACGCCCGTGGTGGGCACGTTTACCTGGGAGCGCAACACCTCCAACGAGGGCATCACGTTGGAAGTGAAAGAGATCATGGCCTTCAAGGGGGTCGAAGACGTGCTCGTGCCCATCCCTAACGGGACCACCACGACCACCAAAGAGGTCAAGCTCTGGATCACCGTGGAGAGTTCGCGCACCGCGCCCGCGGGCAAGTTCAACGAGGTAATTACCTTCAAGGGGACTTCCGCGGGGGATACGCCGACCGTGATCGGGCTGGAAATCAACGTTTACGACGTTACCCTGCCCGTTACCCAGTCGATCACTTCGCTGTTCGGGATCAACCCGGGCATGATCGCCGCGAGCAGCGTGACGGGCGAGGATTTGATCGCCAAGCGCAAGGAGTTCTCCGACGCGCTGCTCAAACGCAGGATTACCCCCTATTTCTGCACCTGGCTGGCCGGTACGATGAAGGTGGAGTGCGTCTCCTCGCCCTATCCGGTGACCGACGCGCGCACGCTCTCCTACCTGGGCGACACCAGGATGAAGGACGTGGTGCTGCCCTACCACAACCTTTCGGCGGGCGACTTCTCGACTTTGATGAACGGCGTGAAGACCCAGTACCCCGACAAGGGCCGGTTGCTCTACATCTGGGACGAGCCGACCCTGACCACGGAGTACACCCAGATCAACACCATGTCCAGCGCCATCCACGCCGTCGACGCGGGCGCCAAGGTGCTGACCACCTTCTTCCGCGGCCCGAATTATTCCAACAACGAGAGCTTCGCCGACGTGCTCTCCGTATGGGACCACCTGACCGGCACCTCGATCTTCTGTACCGGCGTATGGTCGCTGGGGCAGAGCGAGAACAAGTCGTCCCAGGCGCGCAATAAGTGCGGGCCGGGGCAGGAGTGGTGGCAGTACGTCTGCATGGGCGACCGCCCGGGCCTGGCCCACAGCTCGACGACGATCGAGAACCGCGCCGTGATGTGGAGGGCCTACAAGGAGCAGACCGGGGGCTTCCTCTACTGGGTGGTCAACGGCTTCTCATCCCTTTCGCCTTTGAACCCGAGGAACGAGCTTCCCGCCGGGGACGGCCTGATGCTCTACCCGGGCACGCCCTTCGGCTACGACGGGCTGGCCGTCTCGATGCGGCTTGAAAGGTGGCGCGACGGGGCCGAGGACTACGAACTGATGAAACTGATGGAGAAACGCAAATCGAGGGGCGAGGTGGTCACCCTGCTCAACAACGTCTACACGGGTCCTGCCGCCGCCAACGTCACGTCCAACCAATCCCACGTGGAGGTTTTCCACCGCAAACTTTTAGAGGAGATACAACCATGACAAGTCTGAAACGAACGTTGTCCGTCGCTTTGCTGGCGACGGCGGGGGCATCCCTGCTCTGGAGTTGCGGGAGCGAATACCGCAAAATGGCCGGGAAGGTCACTCATAACCAGTATGATCTGTGGGTAATGTCGGGCCTGGACTCGATCGCCAACGCCTCGAACATGAAGCTCTGCGACACGGTGGAGCTCTATATGGCCAAGGGCGAGTCGGAGCACTTCCAGGCGACGGTCTCCACCTCCAGCAAATTCAAAGTGCGCCGGGTGGAGGAAAAACGCTCCAACCTCGGTATGACCATCCGTGAAGTGAAGCGCTGGAACGGCGCCGACGACGTGTTGGCCCTGGCCGGCGACTCGGTCGGGGGCCAGGGCGATTTGAGGCTGTGGTTTACCTATACCACCCCGCAGAACGCAGCCCCGGGACTCTACAACGAGGTGATCGAGCTGGCCGGTCCGGCCCATTCGCGCTACGTGCAGGTCCGTGTCCACGTCTACGACTGCGCCGTGCCCGAGATCTCCACCATCCCCTCGGTCTTCGGCATCGACCCCACCCACCTGGGCCTCAAAGAGGACGCTTCCTATGAGGAGGTCTCGGCCGAGAAGAAACGCTGGTCCGACCTGCTTTTGAACTACCGCATAGCACCCTATTTTTCAACCTGGATCGACGGAACGATGAAGGTCGAGAACTCCTCTTCACCCTGGGCGTGGGACGACCCCAGGACGCTGGATTATCTCTCCGATCCCCGCTTTACACGTTTTGCCGCGCCATGCTATTCGCTCGACGACGACGAGTTGAAGGCTTTCAACGACACCCTCAGGCGGAGGGGTTTGTTGGATAAGGCCTACTACTACGTCTGGGACGAGCCGAAGAACATGGCCGAGTACGCATACGTGAAGAGCGAGGCGGAGAGGATCCATGCGGGAGCGCCCGACGCGAAGATCATTACCACGTACTTCTGCGGTCCCCAGGACGGACCCCGCAAGGGCGACTTGCTGGCCGTCTGGGATATCCTGCGGGGCTACACCTCGATCTTCTGCACGGGGGTCTGGTCGTTGGGCCTGAGCGAACAACGCGCCGACTCGTGCCGCAAGGCGTCGCAAGACGGCGAGGAGTGGTGGAGCTACGTCTGCATGAGCGACAGCCCCGGACTCTCGATCAAGAACAACACGAACCGCATCCGCACCCGCGCGACCCTGTGGCGCAGCTACAAAGAGCAACCGACAGGCTTTTTGTACTGGGTGGTCAACTCCTACACCTCGGTCGACCCCCTCACCGCGCGTGAGTCGTTGCCCTACGGCGACGGGATCCTGGTCTACCCGGGCAAGGAGTTCGGTTCGGGCGATTCGTTGCTGGTCTCCGCGCGCCTGGAGTGCTGGAAAGACGGTGCCGAGGACTACGAACTGCTCAAACTGCTCGAACAGCAGCAAGGGCGCGAAGCGGCGGTCGAGCTCCTTGGAAAGGTCTATTACGGTCCCGCAGAGCAGTGTACGGAGCCGGTCAGCGTTAACGAATTCAAAAAAGAGGTTTTGGAGAGGTTGACTGCCGGTAAAAAATAGTAAATTTGCCGGTTGGGTAAACAGTCGGTTGATTTGTTACATCCTAAACGGTAAATTTTGCTGCCGGTTACGTGTTATCCCTTTCTGTTTCGTATTTATACTAAAGGTCATCGACCATGCAAACTCAGAACATCAAAGAGATCGCCGCCAGGTTCGCCGTCAAGGGTGAGATCATCGAGGCTGTCCCCTTCGGCAACGGGCATATCAACGACTCCTACAAGCTGACCACGGCGGGCGATGCGCCGGACTACGTGCTACAGCGCATCAACCACCAGATATTCAAGGATGTGGATATGCTCCAGGCGAACATCCGTGCCGTCACGGCGCACCTGCGCGCCAAGCTGCTGGCCCGGGGCGAGAGGGACATCGAGCGCAAGGTCCTCGACTTTATTACCACCAGGGAGGGCAAGGAGTATTACTTCGACGGCCAGAACTACTGGCGTGTGATGGTCTTTATCCCGCGTTCGCAATCCTTCGAGGCCATCACGCCCGAGTATTCGCGTTACGCGGGGGAGGCTTTCGGCGATTTCGAGAGCATGCTCTCCGATCTGCCCGTCACGCTGGGCGAGATCATCCCCGATTTCCACAACATGGAGTTCAGGCTCCGGCAACTCGACGAGGCCGTGCGCAACGACGCGGCGGGTCGTTTGAACGAGGTGCGTGACCTGGTTACCCAGATCGAGCGCCGCGCCGAGGGGATGTGCCTGGCCGAGAGGCTCCACCGCGAGGGCAAGCTGCCCAAGCGGGTCTGCCATTGCGACACGAAGGTCAATAACATGCTGTTCGATTTGGACGGGGAGTTTTTGTGCGTGATCGACCTCGATACGGTGATGCCCTCTTACATCTTCTCCGATTTCGGCGATTTTTTGCGCACCGGGGCCAACACGGGCCTGGAGGACGATCCCGATCCCGACCGCGTGGAGTTCAACATGGAGATTTTCAAGGCGTTTTCTGAAGGGTACCTCAAAACGGCCCGGGCCTTTCTGACCCCCGTCGAGATCGAGAACCTGCCCTACGCGGCGACCCTGTTCCCCTACATGCAGACCGTCCGCTTCCTGGCCGACTACCTCAACGGGGACACCTACTACAAGACGCACTACCCGATGCACAACCTGGTACGCACCCGCGCCCAGTTCAAACTGCTGACCAGCGCCGAGAAGTGTTTGCCCGAGATGAAGAAGCACATCGAAAACCTCTTAAAATAAGACCATGCAGAAAAACGCCAATTTCGCAGTCGCCCTGGCTTTCATTGGGGTCATGTTTTTTGCCATCGGGTTCGCCCTGGGGATCAACGGGGCTTTGGTTCCGGTGCTCGGGGGATCGCTCGATGTCTCTGGTTTTCTGGCCTATACGATTACCGCGGCCACCTTTCTGCCCTTTCTGATCTTCGGCATTCCGGCCACCAAGACGATCGGTAAGATCGGCTACAAGCGGACCATGGCCCTCTCGTTCGCCATGTTCGCAGCGGCTTTCGCCCTGTTTATCCCGGCAGCCCGGATGGAGAGTTTCCCGCTGTTTTTGCTCGCCTCGTTCATCTCGGGGACGGCGAACGCCTTTTTGCAGGCTTCTGTCAATCCCTACATCACGATCCTCGGGCCGATCGAAAGCGCGGCCAAGCGGATCAGCATCATGGGCATTTGCAACAAGTTGGCCTGGCCCATCCCGGCGATTTTTTTGAGCCTGGTGCTGGGCAAAAGCACGAACCAGATCACGGTAGCGGACCTTCCGGTGCCCTTTATGATCATTATCTCGGTCTTCGTGCTCCTGGGCATTATGGCCCTGCTGGCCCCGCTTCCCGAGGTAAAAGCCGCCGGGGAGGACGAGTCGGACCAGAGCGCCGCGTCGACCTACGGCAACTCGAAAACCTCCATTATGCAATTCCCGCACCTGCTGCTGGGTTGCGTCGCCTTGTTCCTCTACGTGGGCGCGGAGACCATCTCGTTGCAGACGCTGGTCGATTACGCTTCGTTCTACGGCCTGGAGAATCCCCAGATGTACGGTTGGATCGGGCCCATCGGCATGGTAATCGGTTATGTTTGCGGGATCATCTTCATCCCCAAATACCTTTCGCAATCCCGCGCGCTGCTGATCTGCTCGATCATCGCCATCGCGGGTTCGCTCATGGTAGTCTTGCTGCCCGAAAGGGATTCCATCTGGGCGATCGCCCTGCTGGCCCTGGGTTGCTCGCTGATGTGGCCCGCTTTGTGGCCGTTGGCCATGGCCGACCTGGGCAAGTTTACCAAGGCGGGCTCCTCGCTTTTGACCATGGCGATGTTCGGACCGGTCATTATCCTCCCCTTGCTGGGTTGGCTGAAGGACGAATTCGGTATGCAGAATGCGTTCTGGATTACCGTTCCCTGTTTCCTGTTCATCCTCTATTACGCTTTGGCGGGATATAAAATCAGAACCAAATGAATACCGACTACACGCTGGGCACGCCCGGGGGCCTGATCCCCGGGGCCGAGCCCAACGAGATCATCACACGCTTCGAGAGGGTCCCGGTCAGCATCTTCCACACCGAGGGCGAGGGTGCGCTCCACATCGCCGCGGCGGTCCGCGACGCGATCAACGTGCACAAGGAAGAGCGTCCCTTCGTGCTGGGCCTGACCACCGGAAAATCGCCCGTGGGGGTCTACCGCAGGTTGCTGGAGATGCACCGCAAGGGAGAGTTGAGCTTTAAGAACGTGGCCGTGTTCAGCCTCGACGAGCTGTATCCCTCCGACCCGGCCTACCAGCAGAGCCGCAACTACCGCATCCACGAGGAACTGATCGACCACACCGACATTCTTCCCCTGAACGTGCACTTCCCTGACGGGACGCTTCCCGCCTCGGAGGTGGCCGCCTTTTGCAGCCGCTACGAGGAGGCGATCGCCAAGGCCGGGGGCATCGATCTGATGCTACTGGGCACGGGCGTCGAGGGGCAGGTGGGTTTCAACGAGCCGGGGTCATTCCCCAATTCGCGTACCCGCATGGTCGCCTTGGGCAATGCGACGCGCAAGTCGCTGGCCCCGATCTTCTACGGCATCGAAAACACGCCCGACAAGAGCATTACCATGGGCCTGGGCACGATCTTCGACGCGAGGCGCATTATTTTGATGGCCTGGGGCGAGGACAAGGCGCAGATCGTGGCCCGCGTGGCCGAGGGCGACGCCTCGGCGGCGATACCCGCAAGCTGCCTGCAGATGCACCCCGCCTTCTCGATGGTCATCGACCAGGGGGCTGCCGACCAACTGACCCGGGTTAAAACGCCCTGGTTGGTAGGGACTTGCGAGTGGCCCGAGCGCTTTATCCGCAAGGCCGTGCTCTGGCTCTGCGGACGGGTGCAAAAGCCGATCCTCAAGCTCACTTACCAGGACTACCTGGACCACAACCTGGGCCAACTGCTGGACCAGGCGGGACCCTACGACAAGATCAACATAGAGGTATTCAACGACTTGCAGCATACCATCACCGGATGGCCCGGAGGCAAACCCGGTGCGGACGATACCACCCGCCCCGAACAGGCGCAGCCCTTCCCCAAGAAAGTGATCATCTTCAGCCCGCACCCCGACGACGACGTGATCTCGATGGGGGGGACTTTCCTGCGCCTGGTCGACCAGGGCCACGACGTCCACGTGGCCTACCAAACCTCGGGCAACATAGCTGTCCACGACGACGTGGTATTGCAAACGATCGACACCGCGCGCGAGTGCGGTTTCGCCGACCAGTATAAGCATTATGTCCAGGTCATCGGCAGCAAACGCAAGGGCGAGCCCGAACCCGAGGAGCTGCGCCGGATCAAAGGCGCGATCCGCCGGGGCGAGGCCCGCGCCGCCTGCCGCGAGTTCGGGTTGAACCCCGACACGAACGCCCACTTCTTGAACCTGCCCTTCTACGAGACCGGCGGGATCAAGAAAGGCCGCCTGAGCGGCGACGACATCGAGATCATCGCCAGCCTGTTGCGCAAGCTCAAACCCCACCGCATCTTCGCGGCGGGCGACCTCTCCGACCCGCACGGTACCCACCGCGTGAGCATCGAGGCGATCCTGCAGGCCATCGAGGTGGTCAAAAACGACGACTGGTTCAAGGGTTGTAGGATGTGGTTGTACCGGGGCGCGTGGCAGGAGTGGAGCCTCGATATGGTCGATATGGCCGTGCCCCTTTCGCCCGGCGAGGTGATCAAAAAACGCCACGCCATCTACCGCCACCTCTCCCAGAAAGACATCGTCCCCTTCCCGGGAGAGGACAAACGGGAGTTCTGGCAGAGGGCCGAGGAGCGCACGCAGAACACGGCCAACCTGTACGATAAGTTGGGGATGGCGGAGTATGAGGCCATTGAGGTGTTTGTCAGGTTGTTCTGAGGCCGTGTTTAGTCGACGAACACCCACCCCCGGCCCCTCCCTAACCGTAGGGAGGGGAGTAGTCTAAGGTGCTGCCGCCCGACCTGAGATGTTTTCTTAAAACTGTTTGTTGCCATGGATGTTGCCCGCATAAAAAACGTTGAGGAAGGCTTGAAGACTTTATCGCCCGAGAGTTTGGCGATAGCTTGCGTCAACTGGCCCGGATCGTTCCCCTATGCGCCGAAGGTTAGCTTCGGTATCGCCCATACGGATAGCGAGATACTGCTCCGGTTCCGGGTGGAGGAGGATAATACGTTGGGTACTGTCACTGAGAACAACGGTCCGGTTTGGGAGGATAGCTGCGTGGAATTCTTCCTCTCGCTGGACGGTACGGGTTACTACAATTTCGAGTTCAATTGCATCGGGACCAAGTTGTTGAGTTTCAGGAAAACAAGGACTGAATTCACCCACGCCGGACCCGAAATCATGCAAACGATAAAGACCTTCCCGAGCCTGGGCAGCAAACCTGTCGGACTGCTGCCGGGGCCTACCCTCTGGAGCTTAGACGCGGTCGTCCCCGCGTCCGCTCTATTCCGCCATACGATCAAGAACCTCAGTGGGTTGCAGGCACGCGCCAATTTTTACAAATGCGGCGACAAGATGCCCAATCCGCACTTCCTCTCTCTGGCCCCCATCGAGTGGCCGGAGCCTAATTTTCACCTGGAAAAGTTCTTTATCCCGCTGAATTTCGAAAAGTAGCGGGTAAAACGGAAAAACGATCAGTATGAGCGTGATGAATGCCATCGTGCTCGTCGGCCTCGTGCTGGCGGGTACGGCGGTTGGTTGCACCAAAACGGGCGGAGACGGGCCCGGGGGCGACCCGACCAAAAACAGGGTAATCCTTACCGAAGAGAAAACGGCCCTCTTGAGAAATCCCGCCATGGGGTGGGGGATCTATGAAGAGATCGGCCTGAAGCACCTCGATCCGGCCACCTATTGGATGAAACAGAAAGGCGCGGCCAAGAAGTACGCCTCCTTTTTGTATGTCCGCTGGGGCTGGGCCGACCTCGAACCCGAACAGGGCGTCTACGCCTGGGAGCACAATACCAAATACAAGAACCTGATCAAAGGGGCGCGGGACCTGGGGCTGAAGCTCTGTTTCTGCATCTTCCACAACAGCCAGGATTGCTGGTTGCAGAATACGCCGCAGTATGTGCGCGACGCGGGGGCTGAGGGCTACCTGACCGACGGCCAGCAGGGTGAGAAGTACTGGACGGCCTATCCGGACGACCCGGTCTTCCAGCAGAAGTTCGAAGCCTTTTTGGCGGCCTTCGCCGAGGAGTACGACGATCCCGGGGTGGTCGACTTTATCGACGGGACCAACGTGGGATGGTGGGGCGAGTGCCACCACATCGAACTGAAGGACCCGACCAAGCTGAGGAGTGTGTTCGATTGGCTGACAACGGCTTATTCGGATGCTTTCAAGAAGGTGATCCTCGCCCATCCTTTCGGCAGCGAGTTCGGCTGGCCGATGGAGAAATCCATCGCCGTAGAGGGCAAGGGCTACGCCATGCGGCGCAACGGGTTGGCCAGCCAATGGTACAACCAGACCGAGCAGAACATCGTGGAGAGTGTGTTCGGCAAAACGCCGTTGTTCGGCGAGGGGTGCTGGTGGGGAGGCAATTACCTCTATCCTAACTATATGCCTTTCCAGGAAGATGTCACTTACGACCTCGATACGTGGAGGGACGTTTACGAATTGATGTGTAAGCAGGCGTTGGAAGGCCACTTCAATACGCTCGATCTGCGCAACCCGACCGAGACGGCGGGCTGGGTGCACGATGCGACCGATCTGATCGAGAAATTCATCGCACAGGGCGGTTACCGTTTCTATCCGCGTTATGTGGATGTGCCCAAGGAGGTGCTGCGGGGGCAAAGCTACACGGTGGATTTCTCCTGGGGCAACAAGGCGACCGGGTACTGCCCCAACAATTTACCCAACTGGAATTACAAGTACAAGACCGCCTTCGCGTTGCTGGATTCGGCAGGCGAGGTGGCAGAGATATTTATCTCCGAGGAGGCCGAGCCCTCCAAATGGCTCTACGGGCAATGGTATGACTATCGGTTGGAGGTAACCCCTTCCGTTCCCGCGGGCAGCTACCGGTGGGCGCTGGCCATTGTGGATACCTCGCTGGATGACAAACCCGGCATTTTGATCTCCGTCAAAGAATCGCCGTTGGCCAACGGCTGGATCCCCTTGAATAACGTAACCGTAAAATAATTAAGAGAATATGAGCGCAATGAACACCACTTTATTTGCGGGCCTGCTGATGGTGGGTCTCGCAACGAATTGCAGTAAATCCGGCGGGGGCGGACCCGAGGTCGATCCCACCAAGAACCGGGTCGTGTTGACCGAGGAAAAGACAGCCCTCGTCAGAAATCCCCTGATGGGGTGGGGGCTCTACCAGGATCCCCACCTGAGGGTCGACGCCGACCAATACTGGATGAAGCAGAAGGGCGCGGGCAAGAAGTACGCCTCGTTTTTCTACCTCCGTTGCGGGTGGGCCGAGCTGGAGCCCGAGCAGGGCAAGTACGCCTGGATATACGACAATAACTACAAGAAACTCATCCAGGGGGCCAAGGACCTGGGGCTGAAACTCGGGTTCTGTTTCTACTACAACAGCCAGGATTGCTATGAGCAATTCACGCCCCAGTATGTGCGTGACGCGGGGGCCCAGGGCTACAACACCACCGGCCAGGGCGGTGCGGAATACTGGTCGCCCTATCCGGACGATCCCGTTTTCCAGGCAAAATTAGAGGATTTCCTGGCTGCTTTCGCCGCCGAGTACGACGATCCCGAGGTGGTGGATTTCGTGGACGGGACCAACCTGGGCTGGTGGGGCGAGAACCACCACATCGTTTACAAGGACCCCTCGCAGGCCCGTGCGGTATTCGACTGGCTGACCACCGCCTTTTCCGACGCCTTCAAAAAGGTAATCCTGGTCCATCCTTTCGGCAGCGAATTCGGCTGGTCGATGGAGAAGAGCGTCGCGGTAGAGCAAAAGGGCTACGCCATACGGCGCAACGGGCTGGCCAGCCAGTGGTACACGCAGGCCGAGCAGAACATCGCCGACGAGAGGTTCGGCAAGACGCCCTTGCTGGGCGAAGGGTGCTGGTGGGGTGGTAATTACTTAAATACCAGTTATATGCCCTTTAAAGACGATATTGCCTATAACCTTAATACATGGAGGGATGTGTACGTGCTGATGTGCCAGCAGGCTTTGGCGGGGCACTTCAATACCCTCGATTTGAGAACCCCGACCGAGACGGCGGGCTGGGTGCACGACGCGACCGATTTGATCGAGAAATTCATCGCCCAGGGCGGTTACCGTTTCTATCCCCGCTACGTGGATGTGCCCAAAGAGGTACAGAAAGGCCAGGCCTACACCGTGGAATTTTCCTGGGGCAACAAGGCGACCGGGTATTGCCCCAACAACCTGCCCAACTGGAACTACAAGTACAAGACTGCCATTGCGTTGCTTGATTCGGCAGGCGAGGTGGCGGAACTATTTATTTCAGACGATGCCGAGCCTTCCAAGTGGCTCTACGGGCAATGGTATGACTATGCGTTGGATGTGACCCCTTCCGTTCCCGCGGGCAACTACCGGTGGGCGCTGGCCATTGTGGACACCTCGCTGGACGACAAACCCGGGATCAATGTCTCGGTCAAAGAGTCGCCCCTGGCCAACGGATGGATTCCCTTGCATAATGTAACTGTAAAATAATCCCGACCATGAAGAAATTACTATTGACCCTGGCCGTGCTCTCGCTGTGCGCGGCGGCCTTTGCCGTCCCTTACAAGGTAATTCCCTATCCCAACCGGATCGTGCCCGGGGATGGGACGCTGAAAATCGTATCCGGCGTTATAATCGACCTACCCAAGGCCTTCGCGTCCGAGTTGGATGTGGTTGCGGGGACTTTCCGCGAGCGTTTCAGCCTCGACTGCAAACAGGGCGCGGGCGGGCAGATCAAGGTGACCGCCGTCTCCGACCTCCCGCCCGAGGGCTACCGGTTGGCGGTCGATCCCAAGGGCGTAGCCATTCAGGCCAGTGCCGGGGCGGGGGTGTTCTACGCCTTCCAGACGCTGTTCCAGTTGATGGAGCTGCACGGCGACGGCTATTATACCGTTCCGGCGCTCTCGATCGAAGACGCGCCCGCTTTCGGGTGGCGGCAGTATATGTTGGACGATTCGCGCCATTTCCGGGGCATCGAAGCCGTCAAAAAGACCCTCGACGAGATGGCCAGGCTGAAAATGAACGTCTTCCACTGGCACGTGATCGACGACAACGGCTGGCGGATCCAGATCGACAAGTACCCCGAGCTGACCAGTATCGGCGCGTGGAGGGACAGCACGGAGGTCGTCGACCCGGTTTCGGGCAAGACGTGGTACAACAACAATTTCGATCCCCACCCCCACGGCGGTTTCTACACCAAGGCCCAGGTCAGGGATATCGTGGCCTATGCCGCCCAAAGGCACATTACGATCGTGCCCGAGATCGAGGTTCCCGCCCACACGCAGGCTATCCTGGCCGCCTATCCCTGGATGAGCGCGACGGACGAGAAATTCCGCGTGAGGTGCACCATGGGACGTACCGTGGCCTCGGTCAACATCGCAGACCCCAAGGTGGAGCAGTTTTACAAGGACGTGCTGGTCGAGATGATGGAGCTCTTCCCCGGGAAGGTAATCCATATCGGCGGCGACGAGCTGGGGCATGACGTGTGGGACCGCAGCCCCGCCATCCAGGCGCTGATCAAGGAGAAAGGGTTTACCAGTTACATGGATGCGCAGATCTGGTTTACCAACAAGCTGGCCGCTTTTGCAGAGAAGAACGGGAGGCGCATTATGGGTTGGAACGAGCTCCTGGGCGTGGCTTTCCATGATTACCAGAAGAAGGAGACCAACACCCAGGAAGTCGCTCCCGGGACGGTAATCCACTACTGGCAGGGTGAGGCGGACCTGCTGCGCGAAGGCCTCAGCAGGGGGTATGACGTGATCAATACCGACTTCACGGTCGCTTACCTCGACTACAAAGATGTGACCCTGGAGAAATGCTATGCTTTCTATCCCGTGCCTGACGGGGTCACGCCCGAGCAGGCCAAACGTGTTTTGGGTCCGGGGTGCCAGATGTGGGGCGAGTGGTCGCCGACCTGGGCCGACATCGAGGATCTGACCTACCCGCGCATCGCGGCCTTCGCCGAGACGGGTTGGACGAAAAAAGAGAACAAGGACTATCCGCGCTTTTTGAAAGCCCTGGAGCCGATCAGGCGCGATTGGGACCGGCTGGGGGTCGGTTACGGGCGCAGGTATTTCGAATAATTGCGGTAAAAGATCAGGGGCCGGGTATCGTCTGAAGTGCGCTATCCGGCCCCTGTTTTTGGTTACTTCAATGCCTTGTGGTAGGCCATGCGGGGATCGCCGCGGTACTCCACCTCGCCGCAGTAGGCGAAGCCCAGGGCGGTCATGATCCGTTGCATGTAGAGGTTGTCGAAGTTGGTGTCGACGCGAAAGCTGTGCACGCCGCGTTGCAGGGCCAGTTCTCCGGTGCGGCGCATGAATTCTGTGGCCAGACCCTGGCGGGTCCACCCGTCGGCGACGGCCAGGCGGTGGACCACGACGTAAGGGGCGTCGTCGGGCCAGGTGCCTTGCAGGTGCTCGTAGGCGGGTTCGCCGTCGAAGACCACGGCCCCGTAGGCGGCGATCTGGTTATCGCAGCAGAGCACGTAGCCGTAGCCGCGGGCCAGGTCGCGGGCGATATCCTCCCGACCGGGGTAGGGGCCCAGCCATTGCACGCTGCCGCGCAGGCGCATACGCTCCTTGGCCTGGTCGATGATCTCAACGATGCGGGACAACTCCGAAAGGGCGGCCTGCCGGAACGTTACCTCGCTCATTGGGGGATGAAAATGTAGCTGATCGTGCCCTGGTGGCGTTCGGGGGCGGATGTGTCGATGTTGAACCGCGAGGTGCGCGCCGCCGAGAGGGCGCAATCCTTCATGCAGTTGTCGGCCGAGGAGGAGGCTCCGGCGACCGAGGCCGAGCTGACCTCGCCCTTGCGGTTGAGGATCACCGAGATGATCACCTCGCCGCCACCCTCGCATTGGTAGGCGGGGACGGTCAGGCGCACGGAGTTGCGCACGGGGTCGGAGAAGGAGAAGCTGACCGTTACGCGGCCTTTGATCTTCACGTCCTGGCTCCGGGTGTTGTCGCCCGACGTCGTGCGGCCGTTGGCCAGCGCTTCGTTGTCGCGCAGACCTTTTTCGTAGGCGGCGCGGCCCTCGCGCAGACGGTTCTGGACGGCGTCGGCCTCACTGTAGATCTCGCCCGCGTCGGTGCCCTTGGCGTCGCGCAAACGGTCGTTCAAGGAGCCGGAGACCGGGGCGGCAGAGCCAGGGGCATTCTCGTTGGAGGCCAAATTGCGCACGTCGCTCAAATCGTCGTATTGGTCGTGGAGCTCGATAAGGCGTTGGTCGGGCTTAGCCTGGTCGGGCGGGAACTCGATCAGCATACCCTGCACGGGAGGGGGCGTGGAGTTGACCACGATCTTCGCGCTGACCATGGCGATGCCCGCCAGCAGGTAGACGATGATGGTCACACACATACCCACCCTGTGGTCGTAGGCCCACTCGCCCGCGTCACGGCGGCGGTGCATAAAGGGTAATTTCAAGGGCTTCTGCTCCATCTTCACGTGTTAATTCTGCAAAAATACGTTAACTTTTGAAAATTTGGGCGGATTCTTTACCTTTGTGGGCAAATTTAGTCATGATGAAGCAAAAAACACTCGCCGCACCGGTCGTATTTTCCGGAAAAGGACTCCACTCGGGGCTCCAGGTTACCATGGAAATCCATCCGGCGGCACAAGATACCGGGATCGTGTTCGTAAGGACCGACCTCGAAGGGCAACCGCGGATCGAGGCCCTGGGCGACTACGTGACCGACACGTCGAGGGGTACGACCGTCGAGCGCGGCGGGGTCAAGGTCTGCACCATCGAGCACATCATGGCCGCCCTGTGGAATACGGGGGTCGATAACGCGGAAGTGCGGATCAACGCGCCCGAGGTGCCCATCATGGACGGGTCGGCCAAGGAGTATGCGCGCGAGATCGTGCAGACCGGGCTGGTCGAGCAGGAGGCCGAGATCAAATATTTTACCGTACAGGAGACCATTACCTACACCATACCCGAATACGGGGTCGAGGTGGCGATCTATCCCGACGAGGAGTTCTCGGTGTCGGTAATGATCGACTACAACTCCAACGTGTTGGGGCACCAGTACGCCACATTTAAAGCGGGCGACGATTTTGCCGCGCAGGTGGCTCCGTGCAGGACTTTCGTCTTTGCGCATGAGTTGGAGCCTCTGTTCCAACTCAACCTGATCAAGGGCGGCGACCTGGACAACGCGATCGTGATCGTAGAGAAACCCCTGCCCCAGGCGGAGATCGACCGTTTGGCGGGGATATTCCATAAAAAAGACATCAAGGTCAACCCGAGCGGCTATCTGAACAACCTCGAGCTGAGGTTCGACAACGAGCCCGCGCGCCATAAGCTGTTGGATATCCTCGGCGATATCGCCCTGTTAGGCCAGCGGATCAAGGGCCGGATCGTGGCCACGCGCCCCGGCCACAAGGCCAACACCGAAACGGTCAAGATGATGCGCAAGATGCTCAAGCAGGCCGCATCCAAGCCCCAATTCTGCTACGATGCGGAGCAGACGCCCGTTTACGATATCAACCAGATCCGGGGTATCCTGCCCCACCGTCCGCCGTTCCTGTTGGTGGACAAGATTTTCCACATCGACGAGGAGTCGGTGGCCGGGATCAAGAACGTGACCATGAACGAGCCATTCTTCGTGGGGCACTTCCCCGAGGAACCCGTCATGCCGGGCGTATTGATCGTCGAGGCGATGGCCCAGTGCGGCGGGATTCTGGCGCTGCACAACGTGGAGAACCCCGCCGACTGGTCGACCTACTTTATGAAGATCGACAACGTGAGGTTCAAACGCAAGGTCATTCCCGGCGACACGCTCCAGTTCGAGTTGAGGCTTACCGAGCCCATCCGCCGCGGGATCGTGATGATGGACGCCAAAGCGTTCGTGGCCGGGCAGTTGGCTACCGAGGCCTTTTTGATGGCGCAGGTGGTGCGCAACAAAGCGTAATTACTTAAAAACGATAAGATCATGATCAGTCCGTTAGCATTTGTCCATAAGGACGCCAAACTGGGCGAAGGCGTAGTAGTAGAGCCCTTCGCGTACATAAGCGGCGACGTGGTGGTCGGCGACAACTGCTGGATCGGACAGGGCGCCGTGCTGTGGGACGGGACCCGGATGGGGAAAAACAACAAGGTGCACCCCTCGGCGGTAATCGCGGGCGTGCCCCAGGATTTGAAGTTCAAAGGCGAGTACTCCACCGTGGAGATCGGCGACGGCAACACCATCCGCGAGTGCGTGACCATCAACCGGGGCACGGCGGCCAGGGGAATTACCACGATCGGGAACAACAACCTGATCATGGCCTACGTGCACGTGGGGCACGATTGCGTGGTGGGCAACTGCTGCGTACTGGTCAACCGCGTGTCGCTGGCGGGCGAGGTCGAGATCGGCGACTGGGCCATTCTGGGTGGCCACACGGCCGTGCACCAGTTCTGCCGCATCGGCGAGCACGCCATGTTGAGCGGCGGATCACTGGTCGGCAAGGACGTGCCTCCCTTCGTCAAGGCGGCGCACTATCCGCTCTCCTTTGTGGGCAGCAACTTTATCGGGTTGCGCCGCAGGGGATTCTCGCCGGAGAAGATCGCCGAGATCCATGAGATTTTCAAGCTCCTGTTCCAGAGCGGGTACGCTTTCGGTCGGGCCTGCGACATGATCGAGGCGCAGGTGCCCCAATCCCCGGAGCGGGATCTGATCGTGGGGTTCGTGAGGAGTTCCAAAAGGGGTATCCTCAAACCTTTCAATCCGGCCAAGGAGGGCGAGGAGCTCGATTAAGGTTTTTGCGGTTTAATGTATAAGGTCCGGTTTGCGCCGGACCTTTTTTATTTGACCAGCACAAAGCCCAGGAAGGCGGCGCCGGTGCAGACCGTGACGCTGGCGAGCATATAAAGCAGGCTCAGGCCGTACTGTCCGGATTGCCATAGGGTTACGTTTTCGAAGGCGAAGGCGGAGAAGGTGGTAAATCCGCCGCAGAAGCCTCCTGCCAACAGCAGGCGGAGTTGCGGGGTAAGCCATTGGTAGCGCTCGGAAAGGCCGAAAACGATGCCGATCAACAAACTGCCCAGCAGGTTGACGGCGAAGGTGCCCCACAGGGCGGCGTAGCGTTCGATGTGGTTGGCGGCCAGCCGTGAGGCGGCGTAGCGCAGCATGCTGCCCAACGCGCCCCCGAGTCCTACCAATAGAAATGCTTTCATGGGTTTGGTGTTTTATTCCCCGCGCACGGTAAAGGATACTGATACGGTGTTGCCCATTTCGTCGACCACGGTCATGCGGTGGCGGCCCGGGGCGGGCAGGATGGGGAGTTGGTGGTAGTCCTGGGTGGAGCCGATGTACTCCTCGTCCAGGTGCCAGTAGACGGTGGCGCCCACGTCGTCGTGGGCCAGGCGGAAGTTGACCTCGCCCGGCGTGCCGTCCAATTGCCGCGTCGGGGCGATCACGACACCGGGGGTAGGGTAGATGAACTGCATGGGCGTACCCGAGCCCGCGCCCCGGTAGGGCGGCAGGGGTTGGTAGTCGGGGTGGGCGCGGCGGTAGTACCAGCCGATGCGGGGCGGAAGCACGAAACGGCTGGCGGTAACGCAGCCCCCCGGGGCGTCCTCGTAGGTTTGGTATTTACCGTCGGGGGTAAGCGTGACGCTGCGGTGGTAGGGGCAGACCGGGGAGGCCTCCCCGGCGGGGGGGATAAAGATTGTGTCGCGTTCCTCGCACAGGCGCCCGGCCAGGTAGCCCGATTTGCGGCACACCACGGCGCGTTCCAGGCCCCCTCCGGGGCGGGCGAACCACCGCGAGCGGGGTAGGATATTGAAGAGTTCGAACATCACGGGGCCGGCCGTGGAGGCTCCCGTGAGCATGGGACGGCCCTCGCCGCTCGCGTTGCCGACCCATACGCCGACCACGTAGCGGCGGGTGGCGCCGATGGCCCAGGCGTCGCGGAAACCGTAGCTTGTGCCGGTCTTCCAGGCCACGTTCTGGATCGAGGGGATGTTGCGCCAGTCGATCTCGCCGGGGCGGTTGACCTCTTTGATCGCCTCACAGGTCAGCCAGGCGCTGCCCGCCTCGAAGGGGTTGGGACCCACGCGCTCGCCCTCGCCCTCGACCAAAGAGAGCGAGCAGTGGGGCAGGTTGACCAGGGTGCGGGTCATGGCGCTGTACGCCCCGGCCAGGTCCCAGAGGCGGCCTTCGGCGCCGCCCAGGATCAGCGAGAGGCCGTAGTGGGACGGGGGGCGGGTAAGGGTGGTCATGCCGGTACGCTTCAAAAAGTCGTGGAAGCGGGGGACGGTGTACTCCCGCAGCATATTGACCGAGGGGACGTTCAACGAACGGGCCACCACCTCGCGGGCGGGGGCGGCTCCCTCGAAGTTCTGGTTGAAGTTCTGGGGGGTAAAGCCGTTGATGTTGAGCGGGGTGTCCTCCCAGAGCGTGCCGGGGAGGGTTTGGCCCGACTGGAGCATGGCGCAATACAAAAGCGGTTTTAGGATGCTGCCGGTGCTGCGGGGTGCCCGGATGATATCCACGCGGCCGCCGGAGCCCAGGTCGTTGAAGTCACGGTTTCCGCAGTAGGCGATTACCTCGTTGGTCGTTACGTCGACGACCAATGCGGCCATGTTGCGGATGCCGCGCTCGGCGTACCCGTCGCCCATGCGGCGGACGATGTTTTCGATTTGGCGTTGCAGGGCGATGTCGACGGTGGAGGTTACCCGTTGGCCGGGCTTGCGTTTGGCGAACCATTCGACCAGGTGGGGCGCGGTGGAGGGCAGGGGCAGCGGTTGGCCGGGCAGGGGCTCGTCCAGGGCGCTCATCAGGGAGATCTCGTCCATCTCGCCCTTGTCGGCCAGGCGTTTCAACAGGCGGTTGCGCTTCTCCATGAGCGACTCCCGGTTGCGCGAGATGTGCAGCGAGGAGGGGGCGTTGGGCAGTACGGCCAGTGTGGCGGCCTCGGCCCAGGTCAGGTATTGGGGCGAGTGGCCGAAGTAGCGCCAGCAGGCCGCCTCGATGCCCACCACGTTGCCGCCGAAAGGGGCGTTGGCGGCGTACATTTTCAGGATCGATTTTTTGCTGTGGGTCAGCTCCAGGCGAAAGGCCAGCACGGATTCGATGCACTTTTCCGCCCAGGTCCGCCTTTTGTTGCGCCACAGGCGGACGGTCTGCATGGTAATCGTGCTGCCGCCGCTTACCACGTGACCGGCGCGGACGTTCTGGACCATGGCCCGGATTACCGAGGCCGGGTTGACACCCAAATGCCAGCGGTACCACTTGTCCTCGAACTCGATCAGGCATTTGACGTAGCGCCCGGGCAGCGAGTCGGGCTGCGGGAACCTCCATTGGCCGTCTTTGGCGATGCGGGCGCCCAAAAGTTCGCCGTTGCGATCCATGACCACGGTCGAGGTCGGGTTGCGGAAGGGGCGGCGTGGCCCTGTGGCGGCAAACAGGCATAAAAGGATAACGGCCACCGAGATGACCGCTATCTTTTTATTTTTTATGTGTTTGAAGCGTTTCAGGCTGTTAGGTGTTCATCGCGCCGCAGACGTTGATGACCTGGCCGCTGACGTAACTCGAAAGGTCGGATGCGAGGAATAGGGCTGTGTTGGCCACGTCCTCGGGGGTGCCGCCCCTGCGCAGGGGGATCCGCTTGTTCCAGCCTTCCACCACCTCGGGGGGGAGTTGGGCGGTCATCTCGGTAATGATAAAGCCGGGGGCGATGGCGTTGCAACGGATGTTGCGCGAACCGACCTCCTGGGCGATCGATTTGGTAAAGCCGATCATGCCCGCCTTCGAGGCCGAGTAGTTGCTCTGGCCCGCGTTGCCCGAGACGCCGACCACCGAGCTCATGTTGATGATCGAACCCGATTTTTGCTTGAGCATCTGGGGTTGGACGGCTTTGGTCAGGTTGAAGGCCGATTTGAGGTTGACGTTGATCACAACGTCCCACTGCATCTCCGACATGCGCATCAAAAGGCTGTCGCGGGTAATGCCGGCGTTGTTGACCAGGATGTCGATCCGGCCGAAATCGGCGATGATCTTCTCGACGGTGGTCATCACGTCGTCGTAGATCGAGGCGTTCGAGGCGTAGCCTTTAGCTTTCACGCCCAGGGCGTTGAGCTCCCTTTCGGTCGCTTTGAAGTTGTCGTCCTCGTTGATATCCGTAAAGGCGACATTGGCACCTTCCTGCGCGAATTTGACGGCGATGGCCTTGCCGATTCCACGGGCCGCGCCGGTGATCAGTGCAACTTTTCCTTCAAGTAATTTCATAGTGTGATGGTTTTTTATGGTGTACAAATGTAGCTGGTTTTTCGAGAAATTCCAAGTGTTTTCGGGCATTATCCGGTGTTTGACGTTTTCCCTTCGCGAGACCCTTTTGCTTGACGATCACCCACCCCCGACCCCTCCCTAACCGTAGGGAGGGGAGTTTTTTTATGGTGCTGCCGCCCGTGCCCGCGGGATTTTGTTATTTTTCTATATCTTTGTGCTCGTCTTGATAGGGGTGCTTCGGCCTGGGGCCGTCGCTGAGATCATACCCGTTGAACCTGATGCGGATAATGCCGCCGAAGGGAGAACCGGTTAACTGTTCCAAGTTAAACCGCAGGCTTGGCGACGCCTCTATGCGCCTCAAGGGATTTTCCCGGATTGCCTGCACAAATCAAGTTTTCAAAAAAATGGAAACACTTGTATCCTCCGGGATTGTCGAATCGTATTTCGGCAAACTCCGTGACAACCTCAATGTCGATGCCGCCATCGTGGGCGGCGGGCCCTCGGGCCTGGTGGCCGCTTATTACCTCGCCAGGGCGGGGAAGAAGGTTGCCCTTTATGAACGCAAACTGGCTCCCGGCGGCGGGATGTGGGGCGGGGCGATGATGTTCAACGATATCGTCGTGCAAGAAGAGGCGTTGCCTGTTTTGGATGAGTTGGGGGTGGTGTACAGGCCCTACAAGGACGGGACTTATTTGCTCGATTCGGTCCATGCCACCTCGGCTTTGATCTGCGCGGCTACCCGGGTGGGGGCGACGATCTTCAACTGCTTTTCGGTCGAGGATGTGGTGTTTAAGGATGAGCGGGTTTCGGGGCTGGTGGTCAACTGGGCGCCTGTGATGCGGGAAGGACTGCACGTCGACCCGTTGATGGTGATGGCCAGGACGGTGCTCGAGGGGACCGGACACGATTGCATGGTGGCGCGGTTGGTCGCATCCAAGAACGGGGTCAGGCTCGACACGCCGACCGGGCAGGTAATCGGCGAGCGCTCGTTGGATGTGCTGCGGGGCGAAAAGACGACCGTGGAGAACACCAAGGAGGTCTATCCCGGGCTTTTCGTCTCGGGCATGGCGGCCAACGGGGTAAGCGGCAGTTTTCGGATGGGGCCTATCTTCGGCGGGATGTTGCTTTCGGGGAAGAAGGCGGCGGAGCTGATGATAAAGAGCATCGAATCGACCCCTGCGAATGGATGATTTCGGATTGTATGTGATCGTTACGCGGCCCCGGCTATCCTATGAGCGGATAGCCGGGATTTGCGTGGAGCGGGGCGTGAAGATGCTCCAGCTCCGGGAGAAGCATCTTTCGGACCGGGAGCTTTTGGACGCGGCCTGCCGGATGCGGGCGGTAACGGCGGGGACCGGGACGATGCTGGTGGTCAACGACCGGCCGGATATCGCTCTGCTCTCGGGGGCGGACGCTTTGCACCTGGGGCAGGACGATATTCCCTTTGCCCGGGCGCGCAGGATCGTGGGGGCGGATATGCCCATCGGGCTGTCGACCCACTCTCTGGAGCAGGCGCGGGCGGCCTTGGCGCTGAATCCGGCCTACATCGGGTTCGGTCCGGTTTGGCCCACTCCGGCCAAGGCGAAGCCCGATCCGGCGGTGGGAACGGAATTGCTGCGCGAGGTGGTCGGGTTGGCGGAAGGATCGGGTAAGGGTGTGCCGGGTGTGCCGGTCGTGGCGATCGGGGGGATATTTCCTGAGAACGTGCACGAAGTGTTGCAGGCGGGTGCGCGCAACCTGGCGATGGTCCGCTATTTAATGGATACGGAAGATACCGCGGAAAGGATCGATTTTTTGCAATCTAAAATTGCGGAATACCGTGACAAATCGGCTGAAAACTCTTACCTTTGCGCATCGAAATAATCCCACACAATGAAAGATACGAAGATTTTTGAGTTGATCGAGGCCGAACGCCAACGTCAACTGCATGGCATCGAGTTGATTGCATCGGAGAACTTTGTCAGCGACCAGGTCATGCAGGCCATGGGCAGCGTGTTGACCAACAAATACGCCGAGGGCTATCCCGGAGCGCGCTACTACGGCGGTTGCCAGGTGGTGGACCAGGTCGAGCAACTGGCCATCGACCGTTTGTGCAAGCTCTACGGCGCGGAGTTCGCCAATGTGCAGCCCCACTCGGGCGCGCAGGCCAACATGGCCGTCTTCTTCGCCTGCCTCAAGCCCGGCGATACCTTTATGGGCCTGGATCTGGCGCACGGAGGCCACTTGTCGCACGGCTCGCCTGTCAATATGTCGGGGATGAATTACAAAGCGGTGGCTTACAAGGTCAAGCAGGATACCGCTACGGTCGACTACGATGAAATGGAGCAGATCGCGCTCGAGACCAAACCCAAGCTGATCATCGGCGGGGCGTCGGCGTACAGCCGCGAGTGGGACTACGCGAGGATGCGCAAGATCGCCGACAAGGTGGGCGCGCTGCTGCTGATCGATATGGCCCACACGGCCGGTTTGATCGCGGCGGGGGTGCTGGACA
Source organism: Rikenellaceae bacterium (assembly GCA_031551275.1). Taxonomy (GTDB): domain Bacteria; phylum Bacteroidota; class Bacteroidia; order Bacteroidales; family Rikenellaceae; genus JAVBMJ01. The sequence goes on along the minus strand of JAVBNX010000006.1, from coordinate 98,043 downwards.
ACCCCGTTCCCCACGCGCATATCGTGACCACGACCACCCACAAGACCCTGCGCGGGCCCCGCGGCGGGGTAATCCTCATCGGCAAGGACTTCGACAACCCGTGGGGTGTGTTGACCCCCAAGGGCGAGGTAAAGAAGATGTCGGCGATGATCAATTCGGCCGTCTTCCCCGGGATCCAGGGAGGTCCGTTGGAGCACGTGATCGCTTCGAAAGCCGTGGCTTTCGGCGAGGCGTTGGATCCCTCGTTCAAGGAGTACCAGAAGCAGGTGGTCAAAAACGCGCAGGCGATGGCCGCGGCCTTTACCAAGCGCGGCTATTCAATCGTCTCGGGCGGTACGGACAACCACCTGATGCTGATCGACCTGAGGAGTAAATTCCCCGAGCTGACCGGCAAGAAGGCGGAAGCCGTGCTGGTCGCCGCCGATATTACTACTAACAAGAACATGGTTCCCTTCGACAGCCGTTCGCCGTTCCTCACTTCGGGTATCCGGGTGGGTACGCCCGCGATTACCACGCGTGGTTTCAAAGAGGGCGATATGGATGCTATCGTGGCTTTGATCGACCGGGTTTTGGAAGATCCGGACAACCAGAGCGTGATCGACGCGGTTTCGGCCGAGGTGCACAAGATGATGGCTGACAGGCCTTTGTTCGCCTGGTAGCAGAATAGATTCGATAAAAAAACCGGAAAGTAATTTTCCGGTTTTTTTGTGGGGTTTATCCTGGTTACACCAATTTGGCGAAGAGTTGTTTCATGGAGACCAGCTTGTCGAGGATGGCGGGCAGTTCGCTGATGGCGACACGCTCCTGGGCCATGCTGTCGCGGTGGCGGATGGTAACGGTCTTGTCCTCGACGGTCTGGTGGTCGACGGTAATGCAGATCGGGGTTCCGATCGCGTCCTGGCGGCGGTAGCGCTTGCCGATGCTGTCCTTCTCGTCGTACTGGGTAACGTGCTCGAATTTGAGCATATCGATGATCTCTTTGGCCACCTCGGGCAGGCCGTCCTTCTTGACCAGCGGCAGGACCGCGGCCTTGACCGGGGCGATGGGGGCGGGGAAGCGCATTACCACGCGGGTGTCGCCGCCTTCGAGCTGCTCTTCGGCGTAGGAGGCGGAGAGGACCTGCAGAACGGTACGGTCGACGCCGATGGAGGTCTCAACCACGTAGGGGACGTAGCTCTCGCCCGTTTCGGGGTCGAAGTACTGGATCTTTTTGCCGGAGAACTTCTGGTGGTTGCCCAAATCGAAGTCGGTCCGCGAGTGGATGCCCTCCACCTCCTTGAAGCCGAAGGGGAAGTTGTACTCCACGTCGGCCGCGGCGTTGGCGTAGTGGGCCAGCTTGTCGTGGTCGTGGAAGCGGTAGTTCCCGTCGCCGAAGCCCAGGGCCCTGTGCCAGCTCATGCGGGTGGCTTTCCACTTCTCGTACCATTGCATCTCCTCGCCGGGACGCACGAAGAACTGCATCTCCATCTGCTCGAACTCGCGCATACGGAAGATGAACTGGCGGGCGACGATCTCATTGCGGAAGGCTTTGCCGATCTGGGCGATCCCGAAGGGGATCTTCATGCGGCCGGTCTTTTGTACGTTCAAAAAGTTGACGAAGATGCCCTGGGCCGTCTCCGGGCGCAGGTAGATCGTGTTGGTCGCGTCGGCTGCCGCGCCCATCTTGGTCTCGAACATCAAATTGAACTGGCGCACCTCGGTCCAGTTGCGGGTGCCGGAGATGGGGCAGACGATCTCGCAGTCGAGGATGATCTGGCGCAGCTCCTCCAGATCACTGGCGGTCAATGCGGCCACGAAGCGTTTGTGGACCGTGTCGCGCTTCTCGGCGATCTCCAAAACGCGGGGCGAGGTGGTGCGGAATTGCTCCTCGTTGAAGCTGTCGGCGAAGCGCTTGCGGGCTTTCTCGACCTCTTTGTCGATCTTGTTGTCCTGGGCGGCCATCCACTCCTCGATCAGCACGTCGGCGCGGTAGCGCTTCTTCGAATCTTTGTTGTCGATCAACGGGTCGTTGAAGGCGCCCACGTGGCCCGAGGCCTCCCAGGTTTTGGGGTGCATGAAGATCGCGGCGTCGATGCCCACGATGTTGTCGTGGAGCTTGACCATCGAGTCCCACCAATATTTTTTGATGTTGTTTTTCAACTCGACGCCCAGTTGGCCGTAGTCGTAAACGGCACTCAGACCGTCGTATATCTCGCTCGACGGGAAAATAAAACCGTATTCCTTGCTGTGTGCGATCAGTTTTTTAAAGAGTTCCTCCTGGGTCATCGTATCTTAAGGTTATAGATTTCAAGACGCAAAGTTAGTTTTTTATTGCTAACTTTGTCCCTTGAAAAGCAATAATGGGACGAATTTTAGCGTTGGATTACGGAACAAAACGGGTCGGAGTGGCCGTAAGCGACCCTTTGGGGCTGATTGCCGGAGCGTTGGATACAGTCCCCGCGAACCAGATCGTGGCCTTCTTGAAACACTACACCGGCGCTAATGCGGTTGACACCATCGTGCTGGGACTGCCCAGGCGGATGGACGGCACGCCCTCCGATACCTACGCGGCCGTGCAGCAACTGGCCGCCAGGCTCAAAAAAGAGTTGCCCGGGGTGGGGGTGGAGTTCTACGACGAAAGGTTTACCTCCGTGCTGGCCCAAAGGGCGCTGATCGATTCGGGGGTTAAAAAAATGGCACGCAGGGAGAAAGGGTTGGTGGACAGGGTAAGCGCGACGATCATTTTACAGGACTATTTGCAATACAGAAAAGCATGATATACCCGATTGTCATATACGGCGCAGAGGTGTTGCGCAGCCCGGCGGGAGAAGCCGACCGGGAAGAGGTAACCCCCGCGTTTGTCCAGGATATGTTCGAGACGTTGTACGCTTCGGAAGGAGTGGGCCTTGCCGCGCCCCAGATCGGCAAGGATATGCGGCTGTTCGTGGTCGATCTGACCCACTACGCGGACGAACATCCCGAACTGGCGGACTTCAAAAAAGTGTTCGTCAATCCCGAGATCTACTGGCACAGTGAGGAGACGTGCTCCTCCGAAGAGGGCTGTTTGAGCGTTCCGGGCATCCATGAGAACGTCTCCAGGCCGACCACCGTCCGCATACGCTACCTCGACGCGGAGTGGAACGAGCACGATGAGGAGTGGACGGGCTATCCGGCCCGGGTCATACAGCATGAGTACGACCATCTGGAGGGGATCGTCTTTACCGAACGGCTGGCCCCGATCCGGAAAACGTTGCTCAAATCGAAACTCTCGGCCATGACCAAGGGGAAATATTCGGCCTCCTACAAGACAAAATTGATCAGGTAAGGCCCCCTGCCGGTAACATTACAATAACAGTTGTTTAATATTGCATTTATTTGGTAAAACGAAATCGTTACTACAACCCGCTGTGAGCCTGTTTAGTGCTCAATGCGGCAAAAAAAAGCGGTTTTGTGTTTGTAAATTAGGGATTTAATTTTATATTTGCTATCAAATAAATTAAGGACAACAAAAATCTGAGCCTTATGGTGGATTTTGACACGAGAAGGGATTCCGATCCCGAAGGTGGGGAAGAGGTTTACTCCAAGCCGGTGCGTGCCGGAAGGAGGACCTACTTCTTCGACGTGAAGGCGACACGCGGGGATGATTATTTTCTGACCATCACCGAAAGCCGAAAGAAACAGGGGAAAGACGGCATGCCGTTTTATGAAAAAAGCAAGGTTTATCTCTATAAAGAGGACTTCGAAAAGTTCTCTGAGGGCCTGAAGGAGGTAATCGAGTACGTGAAGGAGCACAAACCCGAGTTTTTCAGCTCGACCGGGAGTCATGCAGCCAACACGATCGACGCCGAGTTCGAGCGGCTTTAGTTCTTACAATCCCCCTCCAATCTGGTAAGCCATGCAGGCTTGCGAAGTCCCGGATATTCCGGCTTCCGCACTGCATGGTTTTTTTTATTTATCTTTACCGGCCAAAGAGGCAGACTATGAAATTGAAATCTTTTTTCTTCCTGGCGGCCGTGCTGGGATGTGCGGCGCTCAGGGCGCAGACCCTGACCGTGGGCTCGTACAACGTCCGCAACGACAACCGGGGCGATTCGCTCGCGGGTAACGGCTGGGTGCTGCGTTGCCCGGCGGTGTGCGGGTTGGTCCGCTTCCACGGCCTGGAGGTGTTCGGGGCGCAGGAGGTTTTGCACGCGCAGCTCGGCGATATGCTTGCCGGTTTGCCGGGGTACGATTACCTGGGCGTGGGGCGCAACGACGGCAAGACGCGCGGGGAGTACGCCCCGATATTCTATTTGCGGGGGCGTTTCGAGGCGCTCGATTCGGGGACATTCTGGCTCGCGCCGCAGACCGACAGGCCCGGCAAGGGGTGGGACGCGGCGTTGCCCCGTATCTGCACGTGGGCGCGGTTCAGGGAGCGGGAGAGCGGATTGGTGTTCTGGTTTTTTAACCTGCACCTCGACCACAAGGGCGTGGAGGCGCGGCGGCAGAGCGCCAAGCTGGTACTGGAGAAGATCGACTGGATGTGCAACGGCGAGCCTGCCGTTTTGACGGGCGATTTCAACTTCGACCAGAGCGACGCGAGTTACGCGCAACTCTCCCGCACGGGGCTGTTGGCGGACGCTTATGCCGTGGCAGGCCTTGTTTACGCACCCAACGGGACGTTCAACGGTTTCGACCCCACGCGCTATTCCGACCAGAGGATCGACCATATTTTCATCACGCGGCACTTTACCGCGGAGCGTTACGGGGTTTTGACCGATGCCTACTGGTCCTCGCACGACGAACAGCCTATGGTGGAGCGGTTGCCCTCGGACCACTATCCGGTCAAGGTCGTGCTGGGGTTTGCCGCCCCGGGTAGATAACGCTAACAGTTTTCCCGTTCCAGTTCCAGGAGCTTTTTCTTGCGCCAGATCCCGCCGCCGTAGCCTGTCAATGTGCCGTCGGCGCCGATCACGCGGTGGCAGGGCAGGATGATCGATATCTTGTTCTTGCCGTTCGCGTTGGCCACCGCGCGCACGGCCGAGCGCATGCCCAGGCGTTCGGCCTGGCGGGCGTAGGTCGTGGTGGTGCCGTAGGGGATCTCCCGCAGGCCCAACCAGACCTTCTTCTGGAACTCCGTGCCGACGGGGTCGAGCGGGATGTCGAACTCCTTGCGGCTGCCCTGGAAGTACTCGTCGAGCTGGCGGCGGAGCGTGTCGAAGTGGGGGTTCTCGCCCTGCACGAGGGGGGCTTTCAGGATTTGGGCCAGTTGGCGGAGTTCCAGGTCGAGGTGTTTATAGTCGGCGAATTCGAACATACAGATCCCTTGGTCGGTCGCTCCGGCGATCATGGTGCCCAGTTGGGTCTCGATACGGGTCATGTTGACGATGCGCATGGCTTTGCTGTTTGACGGGGAGGCCCCGATGATGTTTTTGAAGGTGGTGTTGAAGCCGCTCAGCGAGTCATAGCCTGAATCGTAGGCCGCGTCGGTAACGCTCGCCCCGGACTGGACCCTCTGGAAAGCGTTGTTGATGCGGTGCATACGCTGCCAGGCGTGGAAGGTGAGGTCGTGGTTCTTTAAAAACCACCGCCTTACCTGGTTGGGTTCGAGGCCCATGGCCGTCAAATCGGCGTCCTTGATCTTCAGGGTGGGGTTCTCCTCCATGTGTTTTAAAAGGCGGGCGATGCCCGAGGGGGGATTGGCCATCGTCTCGAGCGGTTTGCACACCTTGCAGGGGCGGTAGCCGTTTTGCATCGCCTCGGCGGGGGTGGGGAAGAACTCGACGTTCTCCGGCTTGGGCCTCGCGGGGCAGGTGGGGCGGCAGAAGATGCCGGTGGTTTTGACCCCCGCGACGAATACGCCTTCGAAGGAGGCGTCCCTCTCCATCATCGCGCGGTAGAATATATCCTTTTGGGTATCCATGGTTTAAGGTTTTTTGGGTTTTGGGGCGTGGTCCTTCATGCCCTCTACGGCTCCGCCGGCCACGGCCCACAGGTACAAACCGGCCACCGAAGCGTAGGGCGAGTAGCGTTTTTGGTATTTGGCGAACAGGGCTTTGTCGATCTTGCGGTGGCGGTAGACCATGCGCAGGCCCCTTTGGATCGCCAGGTCGCCGTAACTCAGCACGTCGGGGCGCTGCATGGAGAAGATCATCAGCATCTCGGCGGTCCAGGTCCCCACGCCGTCCAGGCTGCTCAGGGCGGTGCAGACCGCTTGGTCGGGCATCGAGCGGAGCGCGTCCAGGTCGAGCTCGCCGGAGAGGATCTTGCGGGCGGCGGATTGGATGTATTCCGCTTTTTTGAAGGTAATGCCGGACTTTTGGAGTTTTTCAAGGGGAAGGGCGGCGATGGCGGCGGGGGTAATTTCGCCCAGCTCGGATTGCAGACGATCCCAGATGGTTTGGTGGGCTTTGGTGGAGATTTGCTGGCCTACGATGGAGTGGGTCAGGGCGGCGAAGAGGTCGGGGATGGTCGTTCTTTCGATCTTGCCGATTTGGTCGATGACCCCGGCGAGGCGTTTGTCCGCTTGCTTGAGGTGGGTAATCTCTTTTTCGCCGTATGGGAAGGTGGTTGTCATGGGGTTCGGAGGGGTTGCTGGGGCAAAGGTAGGTATCTGGCGGGTGGGATGCAACCGAAAAGTTGACATTGTCGTATATTGGGGGGGCAGAGCGGAGAGAGAGCGGACGAGACGAAAACAGAGAGGATATGAGGAATTGCCGGCGCTTTCCGGAGGAAAGCTTGGCGATCCCTTGCGCTGCGCGGGCTTGCTTCAGACGAAAACGGCGAAAACCGCTTGGCGGTTTTTCCAATTAAGAGGGGAAGGGCCTTGCGAGTGAACTCGCGGCCTTTCCCCTCTTAATTGGAGATGCCCCCTTTCGGGGGCATCTCGCCGTTTTTGTCTGGCGGTGAGGGAGGGATTCGAACCCTCGGTACAGTTGCCCGTACGTCAGTTTAGCAAACTGGTGGTTTCAGCCACTCACCCACCTCACCTTTCCGCTTTTCGGACGGCCGTGGAAAGCCTCTGCCCGAATTGCCACGCAAAGATAGATGAATTTTATTACCGTGCAAAGGATCGGGCGAAATTTCATGACTTTGTGAAGAACCTTTGCGCGGCCGGGGAGCGGATGCCGTCCCGGTTATTTATCGCCCTAACGCAATAGCAGTCGGGACGGTTCGTTTTTGCATGTAATATAAAAAACAAACCTACTACCTCGCCCGCCATGAAAACACAAATCGTTCTTTTGGCTCTCCTACCGCTTTTATCGCTCGCCTCTTGCTTTGACGACAGCGGCGAGTGTACACCCATATCCTCCCTGAGCATTGCGCCTCCCTGGCCGTTTACGCGGCGCAGGGGGAGACCAAAGAATTTACCGTTACGGCCAATACGGCCTGGGAAGTGGTCAGTTGGCCCTCCTGGTGCCAGCAACCCTCTCCGGCTCAGGGCACCACGGGATCGGCCGTGATCGCTGTGACCGCATTGGAAAACTACATGGAGCAGCGCGACAGCGTGGTCACGCTGCGGATCCCCTCCGGCGAGAAGTATTATATCTCGCTGACCCAGTACGGCGCGGTGCTTTACCGGGTCGAAATCCCTGCCTTTAGCTCCACCCGGGCATTCAATGTCTATGACGGGGAGCAAAAAGTCGCCGAGGTATGCAAGGAGTATATCAAGGGCTACTCCGAAACGCAGCCTGCCGTGGTGCTTTACGGCGCTCCCGCGGGTGTGCGTGCCAACACGGGCTTTCTGGCCGATAACTGCGGGCAGGTGGTTTGGGATCCCGCCCAGGCGGCCAATGCTGCCGGTTTTTGCACCTATACGGCTCCTGTCTCGTCGCAGAGTTATACCGTCCTGTATTACAAGCCCTCTACGGGCGAGATCTCCCCGGTGGAGTTGCCCAACGGTACGCTGAAAAATACAACGAATGCGGCGGTTACCTTTACCGATTGGGAGGGCACGGTTTACAACATCGTAAAGGTGGGGCTTACCTACTGGACGGGATCGAACCTGCGCGCCCTTACCTACGCGGGGGGGACGACCATTCCTACCAACCTGGCCACCACGGCCTGGACCTCGACCACCTCCGGGGCCTGCTGCGTCTACGGCAATCCCGATGCGGGGGCTGCCAAGACCGGTTCCGATATCAACTTTACGACCTACGGCGTGCTTTACAACGGATAACGCATATTTCTGGGCCTCAGACGGTTTGGTTTACAGCCTGTTGTTCAACAGCAGCAACGTTTTCTCCTACGTCTCGTTTTTATCCCTTCCCAACAGCGGTTACTCGATCCGTATGGCGACTGCGGCCATTTAGTGGGGGCGATAAGGCATATTCCCATATTTTACCTACCTTTGGCTTCGCCGAAAGTTTTTGCGCCTCGGCAATCTTTCGCAAGCAAGCTTGCACGATTGCGCTCAGCTTTTGCTACCTTTGCGGCGACTAAAGCAGAAGAAAAGTATGTCGTATAATTTATTGAAAGGAAAGCGCGGCCTGATCTTCGGGGCGTTGAACGATCAGTCGATCGCATGGAAAGTGGCCGAGAGGGCCGTCGAGGAGGGGGCCGAGATCGTGCTGACCAATACACCCGTTTCGATCCGGATGGGGACGATCGATGAATTGGCCAAGAAGTGCAACTCGATTGTCGTGCCTGCCGACGCGACCTCGGTGGAGGACCTCGAAAACCTGGTGGACAAGGCCATGGAGCACTTCGGGGGGAGGTTCGACTTTATCCTCCACTCGATCGGTATGTCGCCCAACGTGCGCAAGGGCCGGACGTATGACGATTTGGATTACGATTTCCTCTCCAAGACACTCGATATTTCGGCGATCTCCTTTCACAAGGTAATCCAGGTGGCCCGCAAGAAGGACGCCCTCAACGACTGGGGCTCGATCGTGGCCCTGACCTATATCGCCGCGCAGAGGACCCTCTACGGCTACAACGACATGGCCGACGCGAAGGCGTTGCTGGAGTCGATCGCCAGAAGCTTCGGGTATATTTACGGCCGCGAGCGCAAGATCCGGATCAATACCGTCTCGCAATCCCCCACGCCGACCACGGCGGGTAGCGGGGTAATGGGCCTGGGCGACTTGATGGACTTTGCCGAGCGGATGGCCCCGCTGGGCAACGCCTCGGCGTTGGATTGCGCGGATTATGTGCTCACGCTGTTCTCCGATCTGACCCGCAAGGTAACCATGCAGAACCTCTTCAACGACGGCGGATTCTCGTCGATGGGTATGAGCCTCAAGGCGATGACGACCTATGAAAAGGGGCTGGCCTACAAGGATGTGGGCGGTAAGTCCAGAAAATAGATTTCATCCGGCAATAGAAACGGCGAGGTTCTGCCTCGCCGTTTCTGTTAGTAGCCTTTCGCTACGAATTTCGGGGACTCGGCGGCCCAGTCGTCGAGCAGTTTCAGGGCGCGGCGCAGGGTCGGGTCGGGATTGGCGGCGTTGATCACTCGGTAGTAGTCGCCGCGGTCGTAGAGCCTTTGGGCGATCGAGGCCTTGACCTGCAAACGGATCGCTTGGCCGGAGGTTTCCATCCCTTTTTCGTCGTATGGGACGCCGTGGGTCTCGCCCAGGGCGACCAGGCCGTTGACCATGGTGCTGTCCATTTCGAAGCCCGCCATAAAGGAGTTAAAATCGGGGTACCGGGCCGTCAGCGCGCTGCGGTTCTGGTCCAGGTAGGTAATGACCCATTCGTTCATCGCGCCCCGGCGGACCAGCTTGGCCCAGTAGGGGGAGTAGTCGGTCGTGTCGGCTTGGGTGTAGATGTCGGGGTAGATGCCGCCGCCGCCGTAGACGTCTTTTTGCAGCTTTAAGGTTTTGTATTTCAGGGAGTCGCCGCCCGCGATCGAGTCGGAAGGGGAGCCGATGCGCTCGATCAGCTCCTCGTAATAGGCTTTGGTCTGGCCGAGCTTGTAGGGGCGCTGGATGTCGCGGCCGGTCGGGGTGTGGTAGTGGGCGACCGTCAGGCGCAAAGCCGAGCCGTCGGCGAAGGGAAATTGCCTCTGGACCAGGCCCTTGCCGAAGCTGCGGCGGCCGATGACCACGCCGCGGTCCCAGTCCTGGATGGCTCCGGCGACGATCTCGCTTGCCGATGCGGACGATTCGTCAATCAATACGATCACTTTGCCTTTCAGGAACTTGCCGTTCTTTTTGACCGTGTAGCGCTCGGGCGGGACCCGCAGACCCTCGGTTGAGACGACCACGCAGCCCTCGGGCAGGAAAAAGCCCGAGAGCAGGACGGCCTGGTCGAGCAGACCGCCGCCGTTGCCCCGCAAATCGAGGATCAGCCCGTCGATCTTGCCCAGGCCGGCGAAGGTCTTTTCGAACTCGCTCATCGTGTTGTGGGCGAAGCGGTTGATCTTGATGTAGCCTGTTTTCGGGGCGATCACGTAGGCGGCGTCCACCGTGTTGACGGGGATGTTGTCGCGGGTAATCCGGAAGCTCAACGGTTCGCTCTCGCCGTGGCGCAGGACCTTGATCTCCACGATGGTGCCGCGTTTGCCGCGGAGCTTTTCGGGGACCTGGTTTTGTTTCATCCCGATGGCGGAGACCCCGTCGATCTCGACGATCCTGTCGTTGGGCATCACGCCCAGCCGCTCGGAGGGGCCGCCGGGGATGGTGTTGACGATGATGATGGTGTCCTTCAGTACATTGAACTCGATGCCGATGCCGCTGAACGAGCCCTCCATCGAAATGCTCACCTCCTTCATGTCCTCCGCGCTGATGTAGGCGGAGTGGGGGTCGAGGCCATCCAGGCTGCCCTGGATCGCGTCTTCGACCAGTTTGACGTAGTTGACCGTGTCGACGTAGCCGGCCGAGACCAGGCGGTAGAACTGGTTGAACTTCTGGAGCTGCACCACCGGATCGGCGGGGTCGACCTTGGGTTGCTGCGTTTGGCGGCTCCAGGGGAGGGTTTGGCCGTTGGCATTGGGGAGCGAAACCGCAAGGAGGCATAGCAGCGCGGCGGCTGCGGCCAGGTATTTTTTCGTCGTGGTCATTCTTTAATTTTATATGGCTCCGGTCAACTCCCCGAAGGCGACTTTTTGTTGTTCTCCGGTCTCCATGTTCTTGACCGTGGCGCAGCCCTGCTGCATCTCCTCGCTGCCGATGATAATCACTTTCTGGATGCCGCGGCGGTTGGCGTACTCCATTTGCTTTTTCATCTTGGCAGCCTCGGGATAGATCTCGCAAGCTATGCCCCGACGCCGGAGAGATGCCATGATTTCCAGTGATTTACGCTCTTCCGCTCCGCCCAGGTTGACGATCATCGCCCGGGTCGATGCCAGGTCGCGGTCGTTGAACAGGCCCAGGCCCGTCATCACGTCGTAGATCCGGTCGGCGCCGAAACTGATCCCGACGCCCGACATGCCCGGCATACCGAAAATGCCAGTAAGGTCGTCGTAACGGCCTCCGCCGCAGATGCTTCCGATCTGGAAGTCCAGGGCTTTGACTTCGAAGATCGCTCCGGTGTAGTAATTCAAACCCCGTGCCAGGCTCAGGTCGATCTCCATGGCCGTTTTCACGCCCAGGGCGGTGGAGTAGGAGAGGATGGATTCGATCTCGTCCACGCCCTGAAGTCCGGTCGGGGCGTTTTTCAGTATGGTGCGTAATTTGTTGATTTTTTCGGTGTTGCCGCCTTTCAGTTCGAGGATCGGTTTAAGGATATCGATCGACTTTTGGCCGATGCCGCGTCCGGCGAGCTCTTCGCAGACCGATTCCATGCCCACCTTGTCGATCTTGTCGATGGCGACGGTGATCTCGACCATTTTGTCCTCGCAGCCCATGGTTTGGGCTATGCCGTAGAGGACCTTACGGTTGTTGATCTTAAGCAATACTTTAATGCCGAGGCGATGGAAGACCTCGCCGACCATGGCGGCCAGTTCGGCCTCGCAGACCAGGCTCGACGAGCCGATCACGTCGGCGTCGCACTGGAAGAACTCCCGGTAACGGCCCTTTTGCGGGCGGTCGGCGCGCCAGACGGGTTGGATCTGGCAACGTTTGAAAGGGAAGACGATCTCGTTCTGGTGCTGGACCACGTAGCGCGCGAAGGGGACGGTCAAATCGTAGCGCAGGCCCTTTTCGCAGATCTTCGCGGCCAAAGCCGGCGGGTTGTCCAGCCCCTGGGGGCCGTTGAAGTCGACCCCGGAGGTAAAGTCGCCCGAGTTCAGGACCTTGAACAGCAGCTTGTCGCCCTCCTCGCCGTACTTGCCCATCAGCGTGGAGAGGTTCTCCATGGCGGGGGTTTCGATCGGGGCGAAACCGTAGAGGCCGAACACGCCCCGGATCGTCTCGAAAATATGGTTGCGGCGCGAGGTTTCCAGCGGGGAGAAATCGCGCGTGCCTTTGGGGATCGAGGGTTTTTGGATGGCCATCGGTTATTCGACTAATTTTTTGTATTTCACGCGTTTGGGGGTCAGATCGCCGCCCATCCGCTTTTTGTGCTCCTCGTAATCGCTGTATCCGCCCTCGAAGTAGACCACCTCGGAGTCGCCCTCGAAGGAGAGAATGTGGGTGGCGATGCGGTCCAAAAACCAGCGGTCGTGGGAGATGACCACGGCGCATCCGGCGAAGTTTTCCAAACCTTCCTCCAACGCGCGCAACGTGTTGACGTCGATGTCGTTGGTCGGCTCGTCCAGAAGCAGTACGTTACCCTCCTCTTTCAGGGCCAGGGCCAGGTGGAGGCGGTTGCGCTCGCCGCCGGACAAAATGCCGCATTTCTTCTCCTGGTCGGCGCCGGTAAAGTTGAACCTCGCCACATAGGCGCGCGAGTTGACGCCCCGGTTGCCCAGCATGATGATATCGCTGTTTTGGGAGATTACCTCGTAGACGCTCTTGTCGGGGTCGATCGATTGGTGCTGCTGGTCGACGTAGGCCAGTTTGACCGTCTCGCCCACGCGGAAGTCGCCCTTGTCGGGGGTTTCGAGGCCCATGATCATGCGGAACAGGGTGGTTTTGCCCGTGCCGTTGGGGCCGATCACGCCCACGATGCCCGCGGGGGGGAGCGTGAAGTTCAGGTTTTCGTACAGCAGGCGGTCGTTGTAGCCCTTGCTCACGCCCTGGGCCTCGATGACCACGTCGCCCAGGCGGGGGCCGTTGGGGATGAAGATTTCGAGTTTTTCCTCCTTTTGTTTGCTGTCCTCGTTCAACATCTTATCGTAGGCCGAGAGGCGGGCCTTGCTCTTGGCGTGGCGGGCTTTGGGGCTCATGCGCACCCATTCCAGCTCGCGCTCGAGGGTCTTGCGGCGTTTGGACTCCTGCTTCTCCTCCATTTCGAGGCGCTTGGTCTTCTGCTCCAGCCAGCTCGTGTAGTTGCCCTTCCAGGGGATGCCCTCGCCGCGGTCGAGCTCGAGGATCCAGCCGGCCACGTTGTCCAGGAAGTAGCGGTCGTGGGTAACGGCGATTACCGTGCCCTTGTATTGTTGCAGGTGTTGCTCGAGCCAGTCGATGCTCTCGGCGTCGAGGTGGTTGGTCGGCTCGTCCAGAAGCAGCACGTCGGGCTCTTGCAAAAGCAGGCGGCACAGGGCCACGCGGCGGCGCTCGCCGCCCGAGAGATGCTTGACCGACGCGTCGGGGTCGGGGCAGCGCAGGGCGTCCATGGCGCGCTCCAGGACCGAATCCAACTCCCAGCCGTTTACCTGGTCGATCATCTCGGTCAGCTCGCCCTGGCGTTCGATCAGCTTGTTCATCATCTCGTCGTCCATCGGCTCCATGAACTTGGCGTTCACTTCCTCGTATTCTTTCAAAAGGGCCACCGTGGCGGCGCAGCCCTCCTCGACGATCTGGCGCACGGTTTTGGTGTCGTCCAGTTGGGGGTCCTGCTCGAGGTAGCCCACCGTGTAGCCCGGCGAGAAGACCACTTCGCCCTGGAAGTTCTTGTCCAGTCCGGCGATGATCTTCATCAGGGTCGATTTACCCGAGCCGTTCAAGCCGATGATGCCGATCTTGGCCCCGTAGAAAAAGGATAAGTAGATATCGTTGAGTACTTTCTTCTGGTTGGTAAAGACTTTGCTCACACCGACCATGGAAAAAATGATCTTTTCGTCTGCCATGATTTGTTTTAAATAGTCTGCAAAATTAACATTTTTCGCCCTTTTTCACGACTTTGTCCAAGTGAATATCCAGGGCGTGGACCGAGATGACGATCTCGCGGATCGAGACCGCGAGCGATACGATCAGCGAGAGCAGGGCCGCGGCAAAGGTCCATATTCCCGCCTGCTGCCAGCCGATGTAGATGAAAAAGGTGCTTACCACGCACAAAAGCAGGCTCAAAATGCCCAGGATCTGCATGGTGCGCATCAGCCGCAGGCGCTTTCTCAGGTTGGCGATCTGGGGCGGGATGGAAGGCGAACCGGATTTTTCGTACTCCGCCGAGATGTTGCGTATTACCTGGGCGTAGGCCAGAAAACGGTTGGTGTAGGCCAGCATGATCAGCGAGACCGCCGAAAAGAGGATCGACGGGGTAACAAGGGTCAGCTCTTCCATGGGGTTTTATTTTAGTGTACGGGGTGGACCTTGTAGCCCGCCTTGTCCAGCAGCACCAGCAGGCCCTCGGGACCGGCCAGGTGCAGCGCCCCGACGGCGATGAATGAGGGGTTCGCCTTCATCAGGGCCGGGAGCTTGGTCATCCAGTCGTGGTTGCGGTCTTTGTAGAGCAGGTCCTTTTCGTAGGGGGTCGAGGGGCAGGGTTCGTTCTTGTCGGCGAATTCGGAGTAGAGCTTGTCCAGGTCGCCCGTTTCGTAGGCGGCCACCATTTCGGGGAACTCGGCCATCACGTCGTCGAGGTTTTGCAGGCTGCACAGCAGCGTCTGGGCCTGGCGTTGCAGGCTCTTGGAGCCCAGCAGGACGTAGATCTGGTGGTCGACGCTCTCCAGGGAGGCTACGGCTTTGCCTTGTTTGACCGCCTCGGCCTGGATGTAGGAATCGAGTACGTTGTTGGGGTTGAAGCCGGGGAGCTGTTGGGCCATGCTGATTACCATGACTGTTAGGTCCAAAGCGGCTGGCTTGAGCATACCCAGCTGGTCGAGGCCCGCGCCCAGGGTCTTGGTAAAGAAATTGTTCACGTAGTCGTAGTCGGCGGGGGAGTAGAGCATTTTATAGGTCGTGTCGGGGCTCATCATCGAGGCGGCCTGCAGTTGCGGGGCCATGGCTTCAGCGTCGGCCATGGTAACCTCGCCGATTACCTGTTTGCTCTTGGTAAAGGCCTCGCGCGCGCCGGGGATGCTGTCGAGGTACTCGCCCGGCTTGAGGTGCAAAGTGCCCAGCAGGTAGGAGGGGCTTTTGAGGCCCTTGCCGGAGATCTCCCACAGCAGGGCGCCGGATTTGGGGTTTGCGCAGTTCGCGCCCAGGACGGTGGCCAGTAAACCGGCGGCGAGGATCAGTTTTTTCTTTATCATTGAAGTAAGTTTTTTTGATGCGTCGGGAGTGCAAAGGTAATCAAAAAGGTACTATAAATTCCGCTTATGTTACCATAAAAACAAATGATCGGATTGCGGCGCGGTTTATGTTAGAGAATTCCTAACTTTGTGAAAAGAGAAAACTCACTAAATAATTCAGAATATGAAAAAGAGCGTAAAAGGAACCAAAACCGAACAGAATCTATTGAAGGCGTTTGCGGGCGAGTCGCAGGCGCGCAACCGCTATACTTTCTTTGCCAGCGTGGCCAAGAAAGAGGGGTACGAGCAGATCTCGGGGGTGTTTACCGAGACCGCCGAGCAGGAGAAAGAGCACGCCAAGAAGTTCTTTAAATACCTCGAGGGGGGTATGGTGGAGATTACAGCGTCGTATCCGGCCGGGAAGATCTCCAATACGCTGGAGAATTTGCTCGAAGCTGCCGACGGCGAGAACGAGGAGTGGGGCGTGCTCTACCCCGAATTTGCCAAGGTGGCCGATGAGGAGGGATTCCCCGAGATCGCCAATACTTTCCGCAACATCGCCAAGGTGGAGGCCGAGCATGAGCGCCGCTACCGCGTGCTGGCCGACAGGGTCAAGGCCGGGAAGGTGTTCAAGCGTGAGGAGGAGATCGAGTGGCAGTGCCGCAACTGCGGGTATGTGCATACCGGGACCGAGGCTCCGGATCTTTGCCCGTCGTGCACCCACCCGCAGGCTTACTTCGAGCCGATGAAGAAGAACTATTAGGGCTTGTGTGTTAAATTTGAGTTAAGTTCATGGCCGCAGGGTGTTTCCTGCGGCTTTTTTATTTTACTTTGAGTGGGTTAAATCGTTCATTATGAAAAAGTTGTTGTATTTTTCAATACTTTTGACGGTATTGGCGGCGTGCGGCAAGGAAGGCGTGCCAGGCGATAACCATCTACGCTCGATGAAATTGAAACGGGCCGATCTTGCTGGGGCTCATTCCCTTGCGATGGCCAATCCGACGGGGACTAAAAGCGGAGTAACCAAGTCGGGCGAAGGCAGAAACTTATTGTATAAAGTCGATGCAGACGGCACTTTGACTGGTGTTGACTTTTACGCAACGATTGATGGCGTGCCCGGCGAGGCGAAGGTTGTTTTGGATTTACACGAAATGGTTGATTTGAGCGAAAATTATTTCCGGCTTCGTGTTCGCTCATTCTCTTTCTCCGGAGATGAAAGCGTCTATTTAGGCGGATTGTATGAGGGGGATGTTTTTTACCCGTTTAGCGAGGTTATTATGCGTAAGTCGGACGGGAAGTTGTTTGCTTTGGATCCGAGGGTGGGGATATTTGCCGGGAATTATTATTATCACTTTGATCTGCCTCAGGAGATTGCTGACGGAAGGCTCTTCGTGAGTATTGCCGGCCATATATACGAGCTGTCCCTGGGCGAAGAAATGTCTGTTGCAAAGCAGATAACGTCGCTATATCAAGATTATAGGCTATTTCTTGCCGATAATGGAGGGAATGTCCTTGTTTTCGACAGAGGAAATTATTTGGCAGGAGAATATTATCTGGCAGATGGAAGGGTAGCCACAGCCCCCGAGTTCAGTGCTTCATATTTCATACATTCCGGGGAAATATATATTATGGTTGTAGAAGAAGGAGCGGTTGTCGTGAGTGAATTGCAATCGGCTTTCCCTCAAACTGTCGTCAATGAGGTGGCGCGTATCTCTCTGTCGGGCGTTTATAATGCCGGTTTACTGTTCTCTGCATATCAAGAGTCCGCCCAAAGCCGTTTTTTACAGTATTTTCTGATTAACGGTAAGTATATAATTGATGTTGTCAGCAGGTCGGGGCCGGGCAATTCCTTTTCAACCACATTAGGGTATGACCCTGAGACAAAAACGTTATCCGTTGTGGATGCTGTGCCGGAGGATTTTGCCCTGCAAACTTATGATAAGGACGGTTATGCGTGGGGCATCTCGGACGACCGTTTGACGATCACGAAGTACCGGATAACGGATCTTTCCAAAACGACGATAACCTGTGACAGGAGCAATGTCCCGGCGTTTATCCGCAAAGGGGAGCAATTCCTCGAGTCCTGCTATGTCGAATTCGGGATTAAAACCGCCGACGGGACTCCGGTTAGGATTCAGACCGATTATGCCACGGGTGCGGTTACCGTCTTCGAGGATGAGGATGATCGCCAGATCATTGAGATTTTCAGGCTGAATTGATCGCCCTTAAAACACGAGTCCCGCCAGGCTTTTCCTGGCGGGACTCGTGTTTGTGTATGCGGGACCTTAGTAGGCTTTGCGGTAGAGGGCTTCGATCTCGGCGATCGAGGTGGGGCGTGGGTTGCCGCCGGTGCACACGTCGTTGAAGGCGGCGACGGCCAGGGCGGGGAGGTCTTCTTCCTTCACGCCGATCTCGTGGAGCTTTTGCGGGATATTGACGCTCAGGGAGAGGGCTTTGACGGCCTGGATGGCGGCTTTAACGCCCTGCTCATCGGTCATGCCGGTGGTGTCGATGCCGAAGGCGCGGGCGATCTCTTTGTATTTGGGGGCGGCGGGCGATTCGGCGTTATACTCCATTACGTAGGGCAACAGCAGGGCGTTGGCCACGCCGTGGGGGGTGTCGTAGAAGGCGCCCAGGGGGTGGGCCATCGAGTGGACGATGCCCAGGCCGACGTTGGAGAAGCCCATGCCGGTCACGTATTGGGCGAGGGCCATGCCTTCGCGGTCGGGTTGGCTGGTGGGGTTGTCGACGGCGTTCTTGAGGTGGCGGTGGACCAGCTCCATGGTCTTGTAGCCGAACATGTCGGACATCTCCCAGGCGCCGGGGGTGATGAAGGACTCGATGGCGTGGGTCAGCGCGTCCATGCCCGTGGCGGCGGTCAGGCCCTTGGGCATGGAGTACATCAGCTCGGGGTCGATGATGGCCACGGCAGGGATGTCGTTCACATCGACGCAGACCATCTTCTTTTTCGATTTTTCGTCGGTAATGACGTAGTTGATCGTTACCTCGGCGGCCGTGCCCGCGGTGGTGGGCAGGGCGATCACGGGGATCGAGCGGTTTTTGGTGTCGGCCACGCCCTCCAGCGAGACCACATCGGAGAATTCGGGGTTGGCCACGATGATGCCGATGGCTTTGGCCGTGTCGATGGCCGAACCGCCGCCCAGGGCGACGATAAAGTCCGCGCCGGAACGCTTGAAGGCCTCGACGCCCTGCTGGACGTTGGCGACCGTGGGGTTGGCTTTCAGCTCGGAGAAGATCTCGTAGGGGATGCCCGAGGCTTTGATCTGCTCTTCGATCTGCGCGGCGATGCCGAACTTGATCAGGTCTTTGTCGGTGACCAGCAAGGCCTTGTGGAACCGGCGGCGTTTGATTTCGGTAACGAGTTCTTTGCGCGCGCCTGCGCCGTGGTAGGAGGTTTCGTTGAGAATGATGCGGTTTGCCATGACTTGTAAGGTTTGGATAGGGCAAAATTATGCATTCCCGGGGTAGTTGTTATTATATTATCAATAAATTAAGATATAAAATCAGATTGTAAAGCGCCTCGGCGGGTTAATAGCCTAAGATCCGCATCATGGAGCGGTAGCTCTGTTCTTTGGCGAATAACCTCGTATAGTATTCGGGGTCGCCCTTGTCGCGGTCGATGATGATGTGCTTGGGGGCGGGGGTCAGGCAGTGCTGGATGCCGCCGAAACCGCCGAGGGACTCCTGGTAGGCGCCGGTGTGGAAAAAGCCGATGTACTGGGGGTCGCCGTTGAGTTTGGGCAGGAAGATGGCGTTGGTGTGGCTCTCGCCGCTGTAATAGTCCTCGCTGTCGCAGGTCAAACCGCCCAGGAAGACCCTCTGGTACTCCTTGTCCCAGTTGTTGACCGGGAGCAGGATGTACCTCTGGTTGATGCCCCAGGTGTCGGGCAGGGTGGTCATGAAACTGGAGTCGATCATGTACCAGTTCTCGCGGTCGTTCTGCTGCTTTTGGTTGATAATCGAGAAAAGGGTCGCGCCGCTTTCACCCACGGTGAATGATCCGAATTCGGTGAATATGTCGGGATCGGGGACCTCGGCCTGCGTGCAGGCGTTCTTGATCTGGGCGATGATCTCCTCGGTGATGTACTCGTACTCGTAGTTGAAGTCGAGGCGGTTCTTGATCGGGAAGCCGCCGCCGATGTTGAGCGTGTCCAGGTCGGGGCAGATCTTCTTCAGCTCAACAAAGACGTTCAAACACTTGTTCAACTCGTTCCAGTAGTAGGCGGTGTCCTTGATGCCGGTGTTGATGAAGAAGTGCAGCATCTTGAGCTTGAAGCGCTTGTTGCCCTTGATCTTCTCCTTGTAGTAGTCGATGATGTCGTTGTAGCGGATGCCCAGCCTGGAGGTGTAGAAGTCGAATTTGGGCTCCTCCTCGGAGGCGATACGGATGCCGATCTGGCAGGGCTTTTCGAGCACGCCGTCGAACAGGTCCAACTCCTGCTTGTTGTCCAGCACGGGGATGGTGTTGGAAAAGCCGTTGTTGATCAGCGCGGCGATGTTCTCGACGTACTGGGGGCGCTTGAAGCCGTTGCAGATGATAAAGCGGTCCTTGTTGATCAAACCCGCGTCGTACAAGGCGTTGATGATGTGGATGTCGTAGGCGGACGACGTCTCCAGGTGGATGTCGTTCTTGAGGGCCTCCTCCAGCACGAAGCTGAAGTGGGAGCTTTTGGTGCAGTAGCAGTAGTTGTAGCTCCCCTTGTAGTCGACCTTGGCCATGGCGACGTTGAACAGGCGCTTGGCCCGGTTGATCTGGGAGGATATCTTGGGAAGATAGGTGATCTTCAACGGGGTGCCGTACTGCTTGATGATGTCCATCAACGGTACGTCGTGGAAGGAAAGGTCGTTGTCGATCACGCTGAACTCGTCCTGCGGGAACTCGAAGGTTTGCTCGATCAGGTCGATGTACTTGTTCTTCATTTTTTACTTTGGGCCGTTAAGTTCAATCCGGGTGGATTACTTTGGGAGTTTTTGGGCAATGTAGCTCGGCTACTTTGAAAAATTTGGAGAAAACCGGGCGAAAGGTCGGATATATTTTTCGATTTTTCAATAGCCGGGGCGGGAATAGTTGCCCGAAGGCCGAAATAATTTCGTATTTTTGTACCGAAACCAGTCCAGACGGCTATGATAGGAGAGATTATCAGTAACTATATGCTTGATAGCAGGCGGCTTGTGGTGCCGGGCGTCGGGGCCTTCATCCGCAAGGACGACGGACCGGTGCTCTTTACCGAACTGCTCAGGGCCGACGACGGGATTCTGCTCTCCCTGATCCAGGGCGCCAGAGGGTGCTCGCAGGCTGAGGCGACGGCGATGCTGGAGGCTTTTATCACCGACCTGAAGCAAGGGGCGGCCCTGGAGGGCGGGGTTTTGATCGACCGGGTCGGTGTGATGACCCTCGACGAAAAGGGGCAATTCAAGCTCGACTCTTCGCGGGCTGCGCAAGATGCCTACATGCAACGGATTGGACAAGGTAAACAAGGTCCGGCAAAGCCGGGTAAGGCGGGTACGGGCAAGGCGAAGCAGGAGCCTGACTACCGCAACCAGAACGGGATCTTCGTGCAGACCGACAAGTACAAAAAAAGCAAGGACCCCAAGAAGAACGTGATCCGGTACGGGCGCGGAGGGGGGATGAAGTTGGTAATTACCATTGCGGTCATCGCTATTGTGGTGGCGCTGGCGGTAATCGTTTACAGCGCGATGAACGACCCGATGCTCGGGTTTTGAAAAACAACGTGACATTTTGTCATGCCGGGGAGGACAAATCTCCGGATAAATGTTTATCTTTACGGGCTCGAAAGGCGCAAAGGCGTCTTCGGGCGTGAAGAATGGATATACTCTCTGTAAAACAGCGTTTTGGAATTATCGGGACGAGCCTGGCCATCGAGAATGCACTCGAAGTGGCTATCCGGGTCGCCCCGACCGACCTTTCGGTGCTGGTTACCGGCGAGAGCGGGGTGGGCAAGGAGTTCTTCCCCCAGGTGATCCACCAGTACAGTCCGCGCAAGCACAGCAAATACATAGCCGTCAACTGCGGGGCGATCCCCGAGGGGACCATCGATTCGGAGCTGTTCGGGCACGAAAAAGGGTCGTTTACCGGGGCGTCGGAGTCCCGCAAAGGCTATTTCGAGGAGGCCAACGGGGGGACGCTCTTCCTGGACGAGGTGGCCGAGCTGCCCCATTCCACGCAGGTCAGGCTGCTCAGGGTGCTCCAGACCGGGGAGTACATCCGGGTGGGGTCGTCGACGGTCAAGAAGACCAACGTGAGGGTAATCGCCGCGACCAACACCGACCTGCAAAGGGCGACCGCCTCGGGGAAATTCCGCGAGGACCTCTATTACCGGTTGAACACCGTGCCGATCCATGTGCCGCCCCTGAGGGAGCGGCGCGAAGACATTTATTTGCTGTTCAGACGTTTCGCGGCCGACGTGGCATCGCAGTACCGGATGCCGCCCATCTCGCTGGACGAGGGGGCGAGGAGTTTGCTGGAGAGCTACTCCTGGCCGGGCAACGTGAGGCAGTTGAAGAACGTGGCCGAGCAGATCTCCGCCGTCGAGGAGTCGCGCGTGATCGGCGAAAATACCTTGAGGAGATATTTGCCCGAATTTACCGCCCCGGGGGTGATGCTTACCGGGCAGGGCGGGGGCGCGTGGTCGGATGAGCGCGAGCTATTGTATAAGGTGCTGTTCGATATGCGCGGCGATATCTTCGACCTGAAGCGTATGCTGGGCGAGCTGATGGGTTACGCCAGGACAGGCGATCCGGTGCAGGAGCGGGGCGGCGAGATCGCCGTGCTGAGGAGTAATGAGGCCTTTCTGCCCAGGCCGGCGGTTGCCCCCGTCGGCGAGGAGCCCCAGTTCGCCGACAGCGAGGAGGTGCTCGACGAGCCCGAAAGGACCAAAGAGCAGGCCATGCGCGAGTCGATCCAAAAAGCGCTGAAAAAGCATAACGGCAAACGCAAAGAGGTGGCCAAGGAGCTGTTTATGTCGGAGCGGACGCTGTACCGTAAAATGAAGGAGTTGAACATAGATTCGTATTGATGAGAACAGGCAGGATATACTCTAAGTTGCTGATGGGTCTGGCGATCCTCGGCGTGGGATTGGCTACGGGTTGCAAGATCAAGTACTCGTTTACCGGGGCGTCCATCGCGCCGGATGTCAAGACGGTCTCGATCGCCTACTTCCCCAACAACGCGGCCATGGTCGCGCCCATTCTGAGCACCACGCTGACCGACGCGTTGACCGACCGATTCATGCGGCAGACGCGCCTGATCCAGGTCCGCGAGAACGGGGACATGAACTTCGAGGGGGAGATTACCAACTACACCTCTGCAGCGGCCTCGATCTCGGCGGACGAGGTGGCTGTGATGAACAGGCTGACCATATCGGTCAGGGTAAGGTTCACAAACCGCATACAGCCCGAATTCAACTACCAAAAAACCTTCTCCGCATACCAGGATTACAACAGCAGCAGGCTTTTGACCGAGGTCGAGTCGACGCTGATCCCTGAGATCGTGGATATGCTGGTGGAGGATATATTCAACGCGGCGGTGTCGAACTGGTAAAACGATCGAGTTATGGAAAATTTCAGGAATTACATCAACGGGAAGGCGGATATCGAGTCATTGACCTTGACCGAATTGACCGAAATGATGGCCCTCTACCCCTGGTTCTCGACCGGTCGGGTGGTGCAGGCCGCGCGCACGGGGAAGATCGACCCCTACCTGGCCCTGCACCTGGTCAACAGGCCCGCACCGGCGATCCTGCTGCATAAATTCACACCCGGGGAATTCGCTGTCAAAAGCGAGGCCGAGATCATCAACAAGTTCCTCGAAAAGGGAGAGCACAAGATCGTGGCAGAGGCTCAAGGGGCTGATACCCCGGTGGATATGTCGCAAGGGGACGTTCAGTTGGACGGGGAGATCGTCTCCGAGAACCTGGCGCAGATCTATCTCGACCAGCGTCTTTTTGACCGTGCAAAGGAAGTTTACGGTAAATTAAGTTTGTTATATCCGGAAAAAAGTGCTTATTTTGCCGATCTTATTGAGAAAATCGACCACGAAAACGAATAATAAAAACAAATCGATATGCTTTACATTCTCTTCATTGTCCTTATCCTGATAGCCAGTTTATTGATTATCCTGGCCGTATTGGCTCAAAACCCCAAAAGCGGAATGGCGGCCAACTTCGGCGCGTCGAACCAGGTAATGGGGGTAAGGCAAACTTCGGATTTCCTGGAGAAATTTACCTGGACCATGGCCATTTCGATCGTGATTCTGAGCCTCTTGGCTACCATGACCATCGATAAGGGTAAGATCAGCAGCAGCAACACCGGCCTGGAGAAAGCCATAGAACAAAGCGCCGAACCCACCGAGAATATGCTTCCCAGTAACCCTACCTTGCCGGTAGAGGAGTAGACGGGGTTTTCTTTGGGGAGGTGGCTGCGCGGATCGCGGGGCATCTTTTCCTTATCGTCCACCCCGAAAATCCTCACATACCTTTAGTATGCTGCGGTGTTTCGGACTGGACGATAAGAAAAACCTGACCCACGCTGCGCACAGCGCGGTCCTGGAAAGGGACGGTCCTGGCAGGTGGTTGGAACACGATATTGGAAATATGGCGCGGCCTTTCGGGGGCGCGCTGTTTGTTTAGAATTGTTTTGCTACTAACCTTTGACTCCCTCATTTTGCGGCTTTGAGGCGTTGTCTTTTCATTCTTAGTTTTTTATTGGCTTGGGTTGGCACCTTTGCCCAGGTTACTGTGTCCGATTATGGGGATTTGCCGCGGGATGTCGGGTATGGGGATGACCGGGATTTGGAGGCGGAGATTGCGCGGCTTTTCGGTGGCGGACGGTCGGACGGGACAGCGGAGCAAACTTCGGCGGGGACGACGGGGCAAGCCGCGGCGGGAATGGCAGGACGGACCGGGGCGGCGGGAGTGAGAAGCGGCGGGTTGAGGGTGGATACCACGCTTTTTGACCGGGCTTTCGCGGGCGGGGTGCGCAGGCCGGGTGGGGGCAATCTTTTTTCGGCTTATCAGGATTACGGGTTTTCGGCGGTGAGGTATTCGCCGCGGGGGTATGACAGGCGGTTGGGCTGCGTTTGGCTCGACGGGTTGGAACTTTCCGACGTTTTGGAAGGGATTCCCTCTTATGCTTTGGCGGCGGCGCTCAGGCGCGTTCCCCTGCGCGGGGGGCGTTTGGAGGGGATGGGGAGTTTCTCCCTTCCGGGGGCGGGGAGCGAAGCAGCGGGTGTCAGGCCCTCTTTGCTCAGGCCCGGGTCACGGGTGGCGGTGGGGGCTACCGGACGGAGTTATGGATTCGGGGCGCGGGCTTCCTATACGGGGTGGATCGGGCAACGGGACGATCCGGGGTTCTATTATAATGTGTCGGCTTCGCGCAGGTGGGGCCGGGATCTGTATGTGCACGGGGTGTTTACCGACGAGACGGTCGTGAGCGCTTCGGCTGAGAAGCGGATCGGGCGGAAGGCCTCCCTGACATTGTTCGCTTTGGCGGCCCCAGTCGAGCAAGGGGTCAGGCAGGCCGCCACGCAGGAGTGCTATGACCTGGTGGGGGACGACCTCTACAATCCGGCGTGGGGCTGGTGGGACGGGAAGGAGCGGAGCTCGCGGGTCAGGCGCTCGATGCAGCCCTTTTTGATGGCCGAGTACAGGCATCAGTTGACCGACAGGATGTTGCTCAGGGCTGTGGCGGGGTATCGTTTCGGGGAGTCGGCGGTCAGTTCGCTTAGTTGGTTCTCGGCGGAGAGTCCCTATCCCGATTATTACCGCTCGCTGCCCTCCTACCTGGGGCAGGAGGTTGGGGCGGCCTGGAAGGGGCGCAACGCGGAATATACGCAGATCGATTGGGCTGGGATGGTGGAACAGAACCGGAATTCGCAATCGGGGGCGGTCTATGCCGTCGACGAGAGGGTGGTCGATATCGACAGTTGGCAGGGGGTGCTCTCGCTCAGCAACCGGATCGGGAACCGGGTGGTGCTCGACCTGGGGGTGCGGTTGAGGTCGGACGGGACCGATTACTTCCGGCGGCTGAAAGACGATCTGGAGGGCGGGTATGTTTACAACGTCGACCAGTACCTGATCGACGATACCTATTACGGGGAGCGGGTCGAGAACGATATGACGCAGCCGGGCAGGATAGTGCATGAGGACGAACGCTACGGGTATGATTACCGGATCGAGGGAGATTCCTGGGAGGCTTATTCGACGCTCGGGTATGCCGCCGGAAGGTTTACGCTCGACGCGGGGCTGGCCGTCGGACGGTCGGGGTTTGAGCGCGTCGGGCGGTATGAAAAGCAGACTTTTCCCGGCGAAAGGTCGCTGGGGCGCTCTCCCCGGGCGGAATTTTCGACCTATGCGCTGCGGGCGGCGGCGGGGTATGAACCCTGGCCGGGGTGCCTGGTAAGCCTGTCTGCCCTCAAATCGCAGGCGGCGCCCCTTTTCAGGGATGTGTTCCTGAATCCCGATTACTCGAACGATAGGATGGAGGGGTACAAGGCGGTCGGGGTCTTCAGTGTGGAGGCGTGCGTGCTTATCGAGTTCGGGGAGTGGGAGTTGAGTGTGGCAGGGTACAGGACGGCGATGGAGAATGCCTCGGAGGTTTACCGCTACTATGACGATATATCTTCCCTCTATTCGGACCTTGCTTTGAGCGGGATATCGAAGCTCCATTACGGCGTGGAAGTGGGCCTGAGAGCCAGGTTGGGGCGCGGGTTGGATGTGGAGGCGGCTTTTGCGGCCGGGAAGCACATCTACAACTCCGATCCGGTGTCGGTCATCCGGGCCGACGTGGATGGGGCGGTAACTGCGGCGGGCGAGAGCGTGCGGCTGAAGGATTTCGCGGTGGGCGGTACGCCCCAGACCGTGGCGGGAGCGGCCTTGAACTGGCGGCCCGGACGGGGCGCGTGGGCTTTGACAGCGGCGGTCAACTGCATGGCGGACAACTATGTGTTCCTCAATCCGGTCCGGCGGATGGGGCGGACGATCAACTACCTGGCCTCCTCGTCGGAGAGCGTTGCGGAGTTCACGCGACAGGAGCGGATGCCGACAGCGACGACGATCAACCTCTCGGCGGCGCGCTTCTTTTCGTTGGGCGGTAGCAGGCGGTTGACGGTCTTCGGGTCGGTATCCAACCTGCTGGACAGTGCGTTCCGGTATTACGGCTATGAACAGATGCGGCTCAAAAAGTCGGGGAGCGGGTTGACGACGACCTACGGGGTGTTCGATTCGAAGTACCTGAACGGCTACGGGCGGACGTTTTACTTATCCGTAAGTTTCCTTTTTTAGATGAGGCGGGGTTGGATCATACCGGTTCTTTGGGCTGCGCTTTTGACCGGGTGCGGGTATGACGATTTCGGGCCTTTGCCTGAAAATGCCGGTATTACATGGGAAAAGAATGTTGATATCGGGTATCTGCGCGAGCTTTGCAATGCGCCCGACAGGTCGGTGCTGCCCGCGGATATGGTTTTCAGCGGGCGGGTGGTAGCCAACGACATTACAAGTAATTTTTACCGGACTTTTATCATCGAGGACCTTACCGGGGCGGTCGAGGTCAAGGCCGGGACGTGGCATCTGCACAATGCCTATCCTTTGGGGCTGCAGGTCGCCGTCAGGGCCCACGGGCTGAAACTGACCATGGCGGATGGGGTGGTGCAGGTGGGTTTGCCGCCCCTTTCGGCCGACGATCCCTCGAGCAGGTATTTCGGTTGGGAGGGGGCTTTAAAGGAACGGGTGCAGACGGGCGGCGGCGTGCAGGAGTTGAGTCCCAGGGTGTTGGGGATTGGGGAGTTGGACGTCGCCCTGTGCGGGAGGCTGGTAAAGGTCGAGGGGTTGACGTTCGATCCGGGTGTGAGCGGGGATATGACCTGGGCTTATCCGGCCCAGGGGAAAGTCGCCCCGCGCATGGGTTACAGGGTGTTCGGTAACGGCAACGGCGGCCAGATCACGGTGGTTACCAGCGGGTACGCCTCGTTCGCCTCGCATGAAATCCCCGCCGGGAAGGTTTCCGTTACGGGGATTTTGTTGTACGGTAAGCAGAACGGGTCGGGAAGCGAAAAATTTATGCTTAAACTTCGGCAGGAGGCTGACCTTGCAGCATATCCCACAGCATATCCTTGAGGGTCCGGATGTTGTAGCCCGTGACCGAGGAGATGAATAGCGCGGGCAGGCCGGGGAGGTTTTTTTCGACCTCCTGCTTCATTTCGCGGATCAGGGTCTCGTCCAGCATATCGGCCTTGGTAATGGCCAGCAGGCGCGGTTTGTCCAGCAGTTCGGGGTTGTAGAGCTCCAACTCGCTGAGCAGCACGCGGTAGCTTTCGGCGATGTCGTCGGCGTCGGCCGCGATCATGAACAGCAGGGCCGAGTTGCGCTCGATGTGGCGCAAAAAGCGTGTGCCGATCCCTTTGCCCAGGTGCGCGCCCTCGATGATGCCGGGAATGTCGGCCATCACGAAGGAGTGCAGGTCGCGCGCCTCGACGATGCCCAGGTTGGGCTCCAATGTGGTGAAGGGGTAGTCGGCGATCTTGGGCTTGGCGGCCGAGACGACCGACAGCAGGGTCGATTTGCCCGCGTTGGGGAAGCCCACCAGCCCCACGTCGGCCAGCAGTTTGAGTTCGAGGATGAACGAGCCTTCCATGCCCTCCTCGCCGGGTTGGTGGTACCTCGGGGCCTGGTTGGTGGCGGTCCGGAAGTGCCAGTTGCCCAAGCCGCCCCTCCCGCCTTGCAACAGGACGACCTCCTGGCCCTGGGAGACGACCTCGCAGACCTGCTCGCCCGTCTCGGCGTCCTTGGCCACCGTGCCCAACGGGACGGGGACGATGATGTCCTTGCCGCTCTTGCCGCTGCTGCGCGCGCCGGAGCCCGACTCGCCGTTCTCGGCGAAGATGTGGCGCTGGAATTTGAGGTGGATCAGGGTCCAGTACTGGCTCTCGCCCCTGAGTATGATGCTGCCGCCCGCGCCCCCGTCGCCCCCGTCGGGACCCCCGAAGGCCACGAATTTCTCGCGGCGGAAGTGGGACGAACCCGCCCCGCCGTTGCCGGAGCGGGCGAATATTTTGACGTAATCTACGAAATTGGATGCTGCCATTGTGAACAGGTCTCTTGTTAATCGGTTTGTATTGTTACCAAAAGATCGCTGTCGAAGATAGCCGCAGGGGAGATCACGGGTTCATCCAAGGGGATGTTGTCGCCGTAGCGTTCTTTCATTTTGTCTTTGACGGCCTGGCTGGTCAAATCGAAATCGCCCAATTTTTCCAATGCGCCGATCTCTACGCCAGCCCCGCGCTGGTAGATCTTCCAGATCAACTCGGAGCAGTAGATCTTTTCGTCGCTCCATTCGAAGGTCAGGTCGTAGTCCTTGCCCCGGAAACTTTTGCCCACCAGTTTCATCTTTTCAAGGACTTCCGGAGTCAACACCGCATCGGCGTTTTTCAGCCGTTTGATAACGTATCGGCCATTCTTGCCCCGGGCGATCCACCGCTCCAACGGGGTGGATTTGACGGGCTGGACGGCTTCGAAAACGCAATAGCCCTCCTGATCTTTGATGATGATCCCGCAGTGGGAGTACTTCGATCCGGTTGCCAGTTGGATGGCGCGACTCTGGTTGGATAGCGATGTGTGGAAGATCAGGTCCCCCTCCCGGATGCGGTCGCCGGTTGTGAGGTTATCCGCCTGTTTTCTGGCTTGCTCCGACCGGTGCTTCGGGTCGTAAAGTTTCTTTTTGGCGCATAGCCCGCAAAGGGTCAATAACATGACCAGTCCAAGGACTCTCCATACCGTTCTGATCGCTCCCGGTTTGGTCATCTATTCCAGGTTGAGTTCTTTTTTCATCTGGGCGATCTTGGCGTTGAGCGCTTTATCCACTTCGTCGAATTTTTCCGCCGAGGGCAGGGGGGCGCAGACGCCGAAGTAGAACTTGATCTTGGGCTCGGTGCCGGAGGGGCGGACCGAGACGATCGTGCCGTCGGCGGTCAGGAATTGCAGGACATTCGACTTTTCGATCTCCAGCGGGGTGGTTTTGCCGGTGTGGAGGTCCAGGACTTCACTTTTGAGGTAATCGCGGACGGTGGTAATGTCCGAGCCGCAGATTTTTTTCGGGGGATTGGCCCTCAAACCGTCCATCATGGCTTTGATCTCGGCGGCGCCCTCGATGCCCTTGCGCACGACCGAAACCAGGCCCTCCTGGTAGAGGCCGAACTCAAGGTAGAGCTGCTTTAAAAGCTCGAACAGGGTCAGGCCCTGGTCTTTGGCCCAGGCAGCGGCCTCGGCGGCGATCGAGCAGGCGCTCACGGCGTCCTTGTCGCGGACGAAGTCGCCGGCCAGAAAGCCGAAGCTCTCCTCGCCGCCGCAGATGTATTGCTCCTTTGTGCCTTCGTTGTCGCGGATGATCTCGGCGATGTATTTGAAGCCGGTCAAACAGTCGTAATACCTCACACCGAAGGATTCGGCCACTTTGGCGACCATTTCGGAGGTAACGATGGTCTTTATAATGTATTGGTGGCCGTCGATCTTGCCCAGCTCCTTCCAGCGGCGCAGCATATAATAGGTAAGCAGTACGCAGGTCTGGTTGCCGTTCAGAAGGATGTATTCGCCCTGCTGGTCCCTCACGGCGATGCCGATCCTGTCGGAGTCGGGGTCGGTGGCCAGGACGAGCTCGGCCTGCTGTTGGGCGGCCAAATCGATGGCCATCTTCATCGTGCTGCGCTCCTCGGGGTTGGGGGAGGCCACGGTGGGGAAATTGCCGTCGACGATGCACTGCTCCTTGACCGGGATGATGTTGGTAAAGCCGTAGTTGCGCAGCGAGGCAGGGACCAGCACCACGCCCGATCCGTGGATGGGCGTGTAGACGATCTTCATGTCGTGGTGGCGGCGCACCGAGTCGGGCGAGAGGGAGATCGACTTGACCCGGTCGAGGTACAAACGGTCGAATTTCTCGTCCAGGATATCGATGTTCTCTTTGCCTTTGCCCAATTGGATCATATCGACCGACGTGATCTTCTCCACCTCCTTGATGATGTTCTTGTCGTGGGGGGTGGTTACCTGGCTGCCGTCGCTCCAGTAGGCCTTGTATCCGTTGTACTCCTTGGGGTTGTGGGAGGCCGTGACGACCACCCCGCTCTGGCAGCCCAGTTGCCGGATCGCGAAGCTCAATTCCGGGGTGGGGCGCAGCGAGTCGAAGAGGTAGACGTGGAAGCCGTTGGCGGCGAAGATTTCGGCCGTCCGCTCGGCGAATAGGCGGCTGTTGTTGCGGCTGTCATGGCCCACCGCGACCCTGATCTTCTGACCGGCGAAATTCTGCTTGAGGTAGTTGGCCAAACCCTGGGTGGCCATGCCCACCGTGTAGACGTTCATGCGGTTGGTGCCCACGCCCATAATGCCCCTCAGACCACCCGTGCCGAACTCCAGGTCGCGGTAGAAGCTCTCGATTAGCTCCTTGGGGTCGTTGTCTATCAGGTATTTGACTTGTTTGCGGGTCTCTGCGTCGAAACTTTCGCCGAGCCATTTGTTCGCTCTTTCAAGTATTTGCGGATCGAGGGTCGTTTTCATAATCTATTGGTTTTGTTTATGAGAGGGTGCTGTTCGGTTGGAAATATCTATACGCAAAGGTACGGAAAAAAATACGATAACTCACAATCAACCCATTAAAACCGGGCGTCTGTAAACCCTTATTTTTCTATATAAATTAAAACTTAAATTGCAAAGGAAAATACTTTTTTTTCAACAATTTTATTCACACTTTTGTCCCTGAAATCTTACCCTATACATGGCACCTAATAACCAATCATATAGTGATATATGGCAGACCTGCTTGTCCCGCATCCGTGAAGTGACCTCGGAAGAGGAATTCATCAAGTGGTTCAAGCCCATCGTCCCGTTGGAGTTCGATGGAAAGGTGTTGCAGCTCAGGGTGCCCAACGAGAGTTACGTCTACCACATCGAGCGCAATTGCGTCCCCTTCCTGCGTCCGATCATCCACCAGATGTTCGGGACCAAGATCACGCTCAGGTATTCCATTCCAAAGAGCGATAACACGGCGGCGAGTCAATCGATCGTGCAGCAAGCCGATACGACGGCCATCAGCAAGTTCGTGACCCAGACCGATACCACAAATATAAAAAATCCTTTCGTAATTCCGGGCATCCGCCGCATCGTAATCGATCCGCAGTTGAATCCCTCCTACACGTTCGACAGCTTCGTCGAGGGGGAGTGCAACAGGCTGGCGCGCTCGGCCGGGCTGGCCGTGGCGGTCGATCCGGGGAAGACGCCCTTCAATCCCTTATATATATATGGTGATTCGGGGCTGGGAAAGACCCACATCATCCACGCGATAGGCATGGAGGTGCGTCAACGGCATCCCCATTTGCAGGTGTTGTATATCTCCATGCAAAGGTTCCAGGCCCAGTACCAGACGGCCGTGCTGAAGGGCGAACTGAACGACTTTCTGCACTTCTACCAGACCATCGACCTGCTGATCGTGGACGATATCCAGGAGCTGGCGGGCAAGCCCGGGACGCAGAACGCGTTTTTCAACATATTCAACCACCTGCAGCTTTCCGGCAAGCAGTTGATCCTCACCTCGGACAAGTCGCCCGTGGAGTTGAAGGACATCGAGCAGAGGCTGATTACCCGCTTCAAGTGGGGGTTGTCGGCCCAGGTGCAGCTGCCCGATTTCGAGACCAAAGTCAAGATCATCCGCAACAAGGCCGCCAAGCTCAACGCCGAGGTGCCCGAGGATGTGATCGAGTACCTGGCCGAGAACATCAACGCCAACGTGCGGGAGATCGAGGGGGCCTTGTCCTCGCTGACGGCCAACGCCAAGTTCATGGGCAAGAAGATCACCGTGGCCCTGGCCAAGGAGATACTCAAAGTCTACGTTCAGTTCCACCAGAAGGAGATCACCATCGACCACATCCAGAAGGTGGTGTGCGAGATGCTGAACCTCGACCCCGAGAAATTCGCGTCGCCCAAACGGACCCGCGAGATCGCGCAGGCGCGGCAGATCGCCATGTACCTCTCTAAGCAGCACACCAAAGCACCCCTGACCACCATCGGGGCGGCGATCGGGGGCAAGAACCACGCGACCGTGCTGCACGCCTGCCGGGCGATCACCAACCTGCTCGAGACGGACAAGGCCTTTCGCCAGCAGGTTGAAGAGATTGAAAAAAAGGTGTTGGCAAGGTAGAAAGCGGTTGAATGTAATCTTGTTGCCTCCTGAGCGGGGGCATTTTTGTTTATGAAAGCCAAGTTTTTTATATCTTTAGCGCTAATATTCCAGCTGAGCCCGGCGGTTCGTGCATGGAATTTTGTATCTTTACAGGATGATAAAGATGGGGATGTTATGGAGCAGATCGTAGAACTGAAAGCGGGGGACAAGGCGCCGGAATTCTCGGCGGCGGACCAGGACGGGAAGGTGCGTAAACTTTCCGATTACAAGGGCAAACGCCTGATACTCTATTTCTACCCCAAGGACAACACGCCAGGGTGCACGGCTGAGGCCTGCAGTTTGAGGGACGGCAGGCAGGAGCTTCAGGATATGGGCTTCGAAGTGGTCGGCGTGAGTCCGGACTCCGAAAAATCGCACCAGAAATTCATCGCAGATCACGGGTTGAACTTTACCCTGTTGTCCGATACGGACCATGCCGTGGCTTCGGCCTACGGGGTTTGGGCGATGAAAAAGATGGCGGGACGGAGCTACATGGGAATCCTGCGCACCACCTTTATCATCAGCCCGGAAGGAGTGATCGAGAAGATCTTCGACAAGGTCAATACCAAAGACCATTTCGAGCAGATCGTTGAATCGTACAAATAATTAAACTACTATAACCATGAGTGACAAGACCCAGGAAAAAGCCCCGGCCAACGCCGACAAACTCAAAGTGTTGAACGCCGTAATGGACAAGATCGAAAAGGATTTCGGCAAGGGTTCCATTATGCGCATGAGCAGCGACTTCGTCGAGGACGTGGCCGTGATACCCACCGGTTCCATCACGCTGGACGGCGCGCTGGGGGTGGGGGGCTATCCCAAAGGGCGTATCGTGGAGATCTACGGGCAGGAGTCCTCGGGTAAGACCACCCTGGCGCTGCACGCCATCGCCGAGGCGCAGAAAGCGGGCGGGATCGCCGCCTTTATCGATGCGGAGCACGCTTTCGACAGCTTTTACGCGCAGGCGCTGGGAGTCAACGTGGACGACCTGCTGATCTCGCAGCCCGACAACGGCGAGCAGGCTTTGGAGATCGCCGACAGCCTGATCCGTTCGAGCGCGATCGACCTGGTGGTGATCGACTCGGTGGCCGCGCTTACCCCCAAGGCCGAGATCGAGGGGCTGATGGGCGACGCGAAGGTGGGCTTGCAGGCGCGGCTCATGTCGCAGGCGCTGAGGAAGTTGACCGGGACGATCAGCAAGACCAAGACCGTGTGTATGTTCATCAACCAGTTGCGGGAGAAGATCGGCGTGGCCTACGGCAACCCCGAGGTGACCACGGGCGGCAACGCGCTGAAATTCTACGCCAGCGTGAGGATCGAGATCCGCAAATCGACCGCCATCAAGGACGGCGACGAGCAGTTCGGCTTCCGCACCAAGGTCAAGGTAGTCAAGAATAAGGTGGCTCCCCCCTTCCGCCGAGCCGAATTCGATATCATGTTCGGCGAAGGGATATCCAGGATCGGCGAGATCATCGACATAGGCGTGGACAACGGCGTGATCAAGAAGAGCGGTTCGTGGTTCTCCTACGGGGAGCGCAAACTGGCCCAGGGCCGCGATGCGGTCAAGGAGCTGCTGACCACCGACGAGGCCCTGGCTAAGGAAATCGAAGCCAAAGTCCGCGAAACGCTGAAAAAATAGGACGCGCAACAAATGGCCTACACCGAGAAGGATGAGCAACTGATCGATCAGGCTTACCAGGGCCTGCTCGAGTCGTGCAAGGAGATTTGCAGGACCGAGGAGGACTGGAACCTGGTCAAGAAGGCTTTCTTCCTGGCAAAGGAGGCCCATACCGGTGTGCGCAGGCGCTCGGGCGAGCCCTACATCATCCACCCGATCGAGGTGGCCCGGATCGTGGTCGACGAGATCGGGCTGGGCGTCAAATCGGTGGCGGCCTCGCTGCTGCACGACGTGGTGGAGGATACCGCCTACACGGTCGAGGAGATCGAGCAGATGTTCGGGCCCAAGATCGCCGTCATGGTGGACGGGCTGACCAAGATGGCCGGGGTGTTCAACGCCGACACCTCGGAGCAGGCCGAGTACTTCCGCAAGGTGCTGCTCACCCTCTCGGACGACGTGCGGGTAATCCTGATCAAGATCGCCGACAGGCTGCACAACATGCGCACGCTGGGATCGATGCCCCTGGCCAAGCAGATCAAGATTACCTCGGAGACGATCTACCTGTTCGCCCCGCTGGCTTACCGGCTGGGGCTGTACGCGATCAAGACCGAGTTGGAGGACCTTAGTCTAAAATACAGGTTTCCCGACGATTACGCGGACATTACCCGCAAACTTGAGGAGACCGAGGCCAACCGGGCGCAGTTCATCGAGAAATTCAACGCGCCGATCATCGAGAAATTAAGGGAGAACGAGATCGAATTCGAGATCTCCGGCCGCACGAAGAGCGTCTACTCGATCTGGTCCAAAATGCAGCGCAAAGGGGTCCCGTTCGAGGAGATCTACGACATCGTGGCGATCCGGATCATCTTCAAACCGACCGATTTGATCCCTGAAAAGTCGCAGTGCTGGCACATCTATTCGTTGATCACCGATATTTACCAACCCAAGCAGGACCGGTTGCGCGACTGGGTAACTGTGCCCAAGGCTAACGGCTACGAGGCGTTGCATGCGACTGTGATGGGGCCGGAGGGGGTTTGGGCCGAGGTGCAGATCCGCTCCCAGAGGATGGAGGAGATCGCAGAGAAGGGCTTTGCGGCGCATTGGAAGTACAAACAGGCGGTCATATCGTCCGACGAGGACGAGTTCGACAAGTGGTTGAAGAAGATACGCGAGGCGTTGAACAGCCCGGTGGAGAACGCGGTCGACTTCCTGGACAACTTCAAAATGACGTTGTACACCTCCGAGATCGTGGTGTTCACGCCCAAAGGGGATTCCAGAAGGATGCCCCAGGGGTCGACGGCGCTGGATTTCGCCTACGACATCCACACCAAGATCGGCAACAAGGCCATCGGCGCGAAGATCAACCACAAGATCGAATCGATCTTTACCCCCATATACGGCGGGGACCAGATCGAGATCATCACCTCGGACAGCGTGACCCCCAAGCCCGACTGGCTGGACCACGTGACCACGGCCAAGGCCAAGCAGGCGATCAAGAACTACCTCAAGCGCGATACGCAGAACAACATCGAGTCGGGCATCGAGATCTTCGAGAAGGCGTTGCGCGAGTTCGGGATCAAACCCAGTGCGAGGGTCTTCCGCAAGGTGTTGCCCGCGTATGGGTGCACCAACAAGGATGAATTTTACATCAAGCTGGGGACCGGGATACTCAAACTCGACGGACTGGGCAAGGTGCTGAGGCAGAATTCGAGCAATAAGGTGCTTAAACTCTGGTCTTTCCAGTTGGTCAACCCCTTTAAGTTCCTGGGGTCGGGCGATCAAAAAGAGCATGCCGGGAACGAAGCGGAGCAGGCCGACGTGCAGTTCGTGACGGCCGAATGCTGCAAGCCCATCCCGGGCGACGAGGTGGTAGGATACAAGGATCCTGTATTAGGTAAGATCGTGGTACACAAGAGTATGTGTCCCGAATTGATGCGCCTCGCCTCGCAACACGGCGAACGGCTTACTTCGGTCAAGTGGTCGAGCGAGAAAGTAATGACCTACCTGTCGGTAATCGAGATCCGCGGGATCGACAGGATGGGGATACTGCTCGATATTTTGCAAGTTATTGCAGGCGAGTTGAATACCAACATGCGGGAGCTGAATATGCACAGCCACGACGGGATATTCGAGGGGGTTATAACCCTCTATGTGAGGAATATCGCCGAGTTGAACAACCTGATCGACAGGGTGGGGAAGATTAAGGGGATCGAGAAGATCAACCGCAGCAGCAGTTTGAAAGAATAAAAAAGGATGCTATGGAAGGCTGGACTGGAGTATTGATTTGGGTCGCCATCATGGTTATCAGCGTGATAACGACGGTCAACAAAAACGCGAAACAGAAGCGCGAGCGTGGGGCAGCACCGCCGCCACCGCCCGTGCAACGGCCTGCGGCCAGGCCCGTTGTGCCGGGAGGACCGGCCATGCCCTCTACCGCGCGGCAGGATGGTCGGGAGAATCCGCCTGTTTTTCCCAGACCGGGCGCTCCGGCTTCGGGGCAGGGTATGCCGTCGTCGGGAGAGCCGGCTGCACGACCGATTGGGAACCCGAGGCCGATGACGCATCCCGCCCAGCCGATGACACACATCCCGGCGCCCCCTCCCGTTTCGCCGCGGCCGGTGGATGCCACGGTTGCTGACCCCCCTTCGACCAGCTCGGGGAGATTTGCACAGGCGGCCCGGGAGGATGAATATATTTTCGGGGCGGACGGACGGGGAAAAGCGGCGGCCTGGGCTGCGGACGGCAAGACGGCCATGGGGCAGGCGCAAACAGAGGGTGGTATCTCCGGGGGCACACAGGACGGGGAGATCCTTCTGGAAGAAGCGGCCAACAGCGCGGAGCATGAGGCATTGGTAAAGATGATCAGCGACTTTGATCTGGACAAGGCGGTGGTCTATTCCGAAATTCTGAAGCCCAGGTTCGAAGAGGCGTATTGATTGGATTTTGAGCCTCGCTGGAGCGGATATTTGCCGGGGTGGGGACGGTAAATTTCTTTTACCGGATTCTCGGATGGTCAAATCCACATTGTTTTTGATGGTAAAATAGTGTAATTCAGATAAATATGGCGTCAATTTTCACACGTATCGTTAACGGGGAAATACCGTGTTACAAAATCGCAGAGGATGCGGAGCACCTGGCGTTCCTCGATATCAATCCGGTTCAGAAGGGGCACACCCTGGTAATCCCTAAAATGGAGATCGATTACCTGTTCGACCTCGATGACGAACAACTGTCGTCGTTGATGGTGTTCGCGAAAAAATGTGCGGCCAGAATCAAGAAGGCAACTGGCTGCAAGAGGGTGGCGGTCGTGGTGCTCGGAATGGAAGTCCCGCACGCGCATATCCACCTGATCCCGATCAATAGTGAGGGGGATGTGAACTTCGCCCATAAGCTGCAACTTTCGAAAGAGGAGTTCGTGGAGGTTTGCACGATGATCTCGCAGGCATAGAAATTACAACTGTATTGAAAATAGTGCCGTTCTGCTTTTGCAGGACGGCTTTTTTGTGACTTGTGTTACAAGATTGATCGGGCTAGGGGCTTATAATCAGGTTGAATAGCATTATATTTATAGCGAAATAGCTTATAAATATACCCGAATATGGTATTTGAATGGCTCAATAAGACTTCATTATTTTTGCTAACTTGCTTGTTGTTTTGCAGTTGCACGCGGGGGCATTATATCGACACGAACGATGGGGATGATGCGCAGCCCGATAAGTCGATCGCTTATTTGAGGTCGCTCTACAACAATGCGGCGGTAACGATTCAGGGGGATTTTGAGATCCGGGGCAAGGTCGTCAGTACAGATGCGTACGGGAATTTTTCACGCAGTTTTGTGGTCCAGGATGAGTCGGGCGGGATCGAGATACTGGCCGACGTAGAGGAGATATTCCAGATATACCCCGTCGGGTCAACGGTAGTTGTGAGTTGCAACTCCTTGGTAATCGGGCGATACGGGGATGACCTTCAGTTGGGTGCAGCCTCGGGGGACTACCGCTACCAGGTCGGTCGGCTCTCGGCAGAACAGCTCGCAGGGCATATCCGGGTTGATACGGAGGCGGCCGTTGCGGAGTTTCGGCCCGTTTTGCTGACGGTGGGAGAGTTGAGTGCGCGCTATCTTTCCACGTGGGTGGCATTCGAGGGAATGCAGTTTATCGACGAGGAGCTTTCGTTGGCCGTGGGTAACGCATCGGCTGGGACTTTGGCCGTCAGGCATCTGGTCGATGCAGATCGGGATACGCTCGATATGGTCGTTTTGCCCGGGGCGATTTTTGCCGGCGTCCAAGTTCCAGACGGGAACGGTTACATTGAAGGTGTGCTCGGGGCTTTTGGCGGCAGATACCGGATTCAGGTTGCGAGGTGGGATCGAGGGGTTTTATTTTATTCTCCTCGCAGGGAGTATTGATTTTATATTGCTGGTGGAGTGGGGTAGGGAGCTCCTTTCTTTTCCGGGATAATTTGGCGAAAAATAGGTGTAAAATGGGCTTTTTTATCTGTTTTTCGCGTTAATAATTTGGGTTGAATTATTGTATTTTTAGATTGTAAGTTATGTATTACCAGTCTGTTGCTGCTATGTAGTTTTATCAATAGTTTAATTGCAAATGAATTAGTTGCGATTGGATTTTTGTAATACACATGAAATTGTGAAATAAATGCTTCTAATTGACTGATAACCATGGAGTTTATTGGTGCCATGTAATTAACTACTTTAAGTTATGTCAAAATAGGCTTCCTCTCCCCTATTTTCATGTATTTTTCATTGGGTATTTTTCCCTCTGGAATTTGGAGTAAGTGAAACATTTGTTTTGTAATCATCGGGATTGTTTTTATTTTTGTAAAGTGATCGCAAAACATTTGTGAATATGAAAGACAGAGTGGCCCAGATACTCCAGGCGGAAGGATTGAGTTCAAGGAAATTCGCTGAGAAAGTAGGTTTTCAGCCCTCAGCGATCTCGCATATTCTGGCCGGGCGCAACAAACCAGGGTACGAACTGATCAAAGCGATCATGACCTCTTTCCCGGCCGTGGATCCCGATTGGTTGATTACCGGACAGGGACAGATGTACCGGCAGAACAGGGCCATGCATGGTTCGCAGCCAAATAGTTGGCAGGCAGACGGTTCGCAGGTGGAAGATTTGCGGGCACAGGCGCCTATAAAGCCGGAGGCGGAGTTGGATCTCTGGGGAGGGAAAGATTACGACCAGGAAACGGAAGCCGGGAGCGATGTTTATCTTGGAGTGAAGCCGGTTCCGGTACCGGGGCCGGAGATGGAGGCTGTGGCAAATGCGAATAGCGCCGGCACGAAGATAGACGGCGTTGGTGGCAGTGTCACTGCCACTGCCAGCGGCGATGCAGAAAAGGCCGGGATCGGTGTTACTGGTAATGCTCAAGTCGACGGAGATGGTTCCATTACTGCCGCCACCCCGGGTTTTGAACCGGCGCATACACTTCCGGTCAAAAGTGCGGAGAACGCGATAGAGAGCATTGTCGTTTTGTTCAAAAACCGTAAATTTGTGTTGTACGAGCCGGAATAACGGCGTTTTTTCCGCTTGTTTACAAATGTAGCCAAAATGAAGATACTTACAGGCAGGCATATAAAAGAAGCGGATGCGATAACAATCGCCCGGGAGCCGATATCGGGTCTCGACTTGATGGAGCGGGCGTCCGAGGCTATCGCAAGGCGCTTGTGTGCCCTTTATCCTGGTACGCAGGACTTTCTTTTTTTGATCGGTAAGGGAAATAACGGGGGCGACGGATTGGCTGCGGCCAGGTTGCTGAGCGTTGCAGGACGTAGGTGTAATGTGCTGCTGACCTGCAACGCAAAAGAGATGACCGCGGAATGCAGGGCCAACCTCGGGCGCTTGCCCCGTGAAGTGGTGCGGATCGAGGGGATTCCGGCAGATTACAGCCATGCTGGCGGGATGTCAGGCAGAAGCCGTATATCCGAGGCGGCAGGCAACGACCGTGCAATCGGGGCGGGTAGTGCAACCGAGGCGGCAGGCTGCTCCGGCGGGATGCACACAGGCTTTTATACGGATATATTGACACAATACACAGGCGCGCAGACCGTGGTGGTCGATGCGTTGCTCGGGACGGGGTGTGAAGGCGGGCTGCGGGAGCCCTTGGCTTCGTTGGCCCGGGCTTTGGAGGCGGTAAGGCCGCTGGAGGTGGTAGCTATCGACCTTCCTTCCGGGATACCGAGTGAGTTTACAAATGTGTTTGCATTTGTAAACACCCCTGCAGGAGTAAGTGTTAGGGCGGATCGCACACTTACGCTGCAATTCCCAAAGTTGTCGCTTCTTTTGCCTGAAAGCGGGCGTGAAGGCGGCCGGATGGAGGTATTGGATATCGGTTTGGACG
This sequence comes from Rikenellaceae bacterium, assembly GCA_031551275.1. Classification (GTDB taxonomy): domain Bacteria; phylum Bacteroidota; class Bacteroidia; order Bacteroidales; family Rikenellaceae; genus JAVBMJ01. Next base: position 57,493 of record JAVBNX010000006.1, on the reverse strand, counting down.
CGCTGTACATGGCAGAAGCGGAGAGTGTTTATGAGTATGCGGACAGGGATTTTGTGCGCTCTTTGGCCGCATACCGGCCTTCCCGGACGGAATTCGGGCACAAAGGCGACTTTGGGCATGCCTTATTGATCTGCGGGTCGCGCAGTATGCCGGGCGCCGCGCTTTTGGCTGCCGGTGGAGCGTTGAGGTCGGGATGCGGGTTGGTAACGGCGCATATCCCGGAGTGCCTCTCTACGGCTATGGCGGTGGGCTGGCCCTCGGCGATCCAGGAGCTGGACCGGGCGGATTGCTTTAGTTTGGTTCCCGGTGGGTTGGATAAGTACAGGGCGGTCGGGATAGGTTGCGGGCTGGGACAGGATCTGCAGAGCGTCACGGCTTTGGGTGCATTGTTGGAGAAAGTGGCGACTACGGCATCCAGCGATATCGTTCGTGAAGTTACAAATGTGAATACAAATGTAACCACGCCCTGTATATTATTGGATGCGGACGCATTGAATATAGTGGCGGCGAAACGTGAATACTTGAAAAAATTACCCCCGTTGAGTATTGTAACACCCCATGTCGGCGAGTTGAAGCGGTTGGTGGGCGACTGGAAAAGCGAGGAGGAGAAGTTACAAAAAGTGGATGAGTTGGCGCGCGAATACAGCCTGATAGTTGTACTGAAGGGCGCTCACACGATGATCGTATCGCCTGACGGACGCAAAATATTCAACTCGACCGGAACACCTGGAATGGCGAAGGGCGGCAGCGGGGATGTATTGGCAGGATTGATCACAGGGCTTGTGGCACGCGGGTATCCGGCTTTTGAAGCGTCGGTTACAGGTGTATATATTCAAGGATTGGCCGGCGAGATCGCAGCGCGGCGTTATGGCGCAGAGGCGATGAACAGCGCCGATATCATTGAATGCATAGGCGGGGCCATGCTGGAAACTTTCGGTAAAGAAATCGCCTGATTAATGGATTTTTATTAAAAAATATTCACGCGAAGGTGTTGTATAAATGACAATTGAATTTACCTTTGTCGTAAATATAACTTTTTTCTTTGCATGAAAAAAACACTACTCTCCCTGGCGCTGCTCGCAGTGTGTCTTTTTGTAGCCAATTCCGTTTCGGCTATTCCTATTTTTTACAGCAATGGAATGAAATTCAAGACATTGCATGAGTTGCCCGATAGCGTGGAGGTAAACGGCCAGCACGTTGATTTCGGCGTATCGTTCGATCAGTTTTCGATCATGTGGATCCCGATGTGGAACTACGGCGAGTTGAACTACGCGGTGGCCTCGGATGACACGGTGTACGGTTTGGATGAGGAAGAACTTACCTATCTGCAAGAGGCGTACGGGATCGATACCGAAAAAGCGCCCCAGATACCCTTCTGGGACCGGATCGGGGGCAAAATCATTTGGGGCGCCCTGGCGTTACTGATTATTTGGGGGATCATTCCTGGCAAAAAAGACGAAGAAGAGGAGGAGCGGCCCGAGGTTCCTTCGGCCTGGAACAAGGAATCCGAAGGCTCGCAGGAAGAGGCGTAAGTAGAAGCCCTTTTTAACGCCGGAAGGTGTTGTGGCGGCGACTGAACGGTTATTGAGCATAAACCGGACCTGTATCAGGTCCGGTTTGTTTTTTTATGAAAACACACAAGGGGGATGTATTCGGGGAAAATTTTGAAAAGGAATTTATACCTTTACATTATGAAAAATATGGAGATCGGTTTGTTGGCATTGGCGGTTGCGGGGACGGCAATCCCGGCCACGGCGGCGCAGAAGTCGAAGGGAGGAGAGGCACGAAAGAGGCCTAATATTCTGATCTGTGTGGCGGACGACGCTTCCTGGGCGCATTTCTCGGCGGCCGGGTGCGCGTGGGTCGATACGCCCGCTTTCGATCGCGTGGCCTCGCAGGGGGTTTATTTTGAGAATTGCTATACGCCCAACGCCAAGTCGGCGCCCTCGCGCTCGATAATGCTTACGGGGCGCAATTCGTGGCAATTGGGCGAAGGGGCCAACCATTACAACTATTTTCCGGGGGAGTTTACCGTCTTTCCCGAGGCATTGCTCGCCAACGGCTACCGCACCGGCTTTACCGGGAAAGGATGGGGGCCGGGCGATCCGGGGAAAATAGACGGGCAGGAGCGGCAGCTGACCGGGACGCCCTACCAGACGAAAACACTCAAGCCGCCCACGCGGAATATTTCGAATACGGATTATTGTGGTAATTTTGTTGATTTTCTGAATGTTGCGGATGATAGACCGTGGTTTTTCTGGTGCGGGTCGCGTGAACCCCACAGGCCCTATGTGTTCCATTCGGGGGTGGATGTGGGCGGCCATTCGACCGGGCAGATCAATCATGTGCCCGGATTTTTGCCTGACAATGAGATCGTTCGCAACGACTTGCTGGACTATGCGTTCGAGGTGGAGTATTTCGACAAGACGGTGGGGCTGTTGCTGGGTGAGTTGGAGCGGCGGGGCGAGTTGGACAATACGGTGGTAATTGTGACCTCCGACAACGGGATGCCCTTTCCGCGCGCCAAGACGTGCCAGTATGAATATTCGCACCATATGCCGCTGGCCGTTATGTGGTCCAAAGGGATTAAAAAGCCGGGGCGCAGGGTAAGCGACTACGTGAGTTTCACGGATTTAGCTCCCACGATCCTTGACCTTGCGGGGGTGGAGTGGGAGAGTTCGGGCATGCAACCTGCTGCAGGGTGCAGCCTGAGACCGGTTTTGGAGAGCAAGAATGCCGGAAGGGTAGTGGCCTCGCGCGACCATGTGCTGGTTGGGCGCGAACGGCACGATATCGGGCGGCCCGGCAATCAGGGGTATCCGATCCGGGGGATCGTCAAGGAGGGCTGGCTGTACCTTTACAACCTGAAATCGCATTTGTGGCCCGTTTGCGGCCCGGAATCGGGGTATGCGGAGACGGACGGGTCGCCCTCGAAGACGCAGGTTTTGGAGTTGTACCGGAATGGCGTTAATAGCACGTATTTTGAACTTTGCATGGGTTTTAGGCCCTCTGAGGAGTTGTATGACCTTTCAAACGATGCGGATTGTGTGGAGAACCTGGCCTGCAGGTTTGAGCACCAGGCGCGGCGCAAGGAGATGCGCGACCAGTTGATCGCAGAGCTTTACACGCAGGGTGATCCGCGCATGACTGGCGACGGCGATCAGTTCGACCGCTATCCGTACACGGATCCGCAATTCTGGAATTTCTATGAGCGGGTCGAAAGCGGCGAATTGGCCGAGCCTTGGAAGGTAACCCTTTGGCTTCTGCCTTCGAATTACGATCGGTATGTGAAGTTGCTCGAAGAGGGTAAAATTGAGCCATTTACCAAGAGTTGGGCGAAGGATATTCCGGATAAATACAAGTAGTTTCCACATTGGTGGAATTTTTCACAGTATGGTCATTATGTTAAATTAACATCAGGTAAGAGTTTGAAGTTCGTCCCTACTTCGTGGCGCGTTACTCTCGGCATCCTTACTTTACTTTTTGAGGACTCTCAACTGCGAGCCGAAAATGGCGATGCACAACCCGAACAGGGCGATCAGGGCGTATGATACGCGCAGGTTGGTCAGTTCGGAGATGTAGCCGATCACGGGCGGGCCTAACAGGAAGCCCAAGAAGCTGATGCTCGAGACGATCACCAGGGCGCGGCCGGTCGGGATCGCGCTCTTTTCGCCGGCGGTGCTGTAAACGGTCGGGACTACGCCGCAGGTCCCTACCCCGACGATCATAAAGCCTATCAATGAGGTATATAAGCCCGGAAGGGCCACGGCGAGCGCCAGGCCGATGAAGATGGCCAGGCCGCTGCCCTGAAGGACGCGGCGGCGACCCCAGCGCTGCGTGACCGAGTCCATCAGAAAGCGTCCGGAAGCCATGGTAAGCATATAGACCGTCAAACCGAGCGGGGCCAGGGACTCTTTTACGCCTACTATGTCTTTAAGATACAGACCGTTCCAGTCCGACATGGAGCCTTCAGCGGCCATGCCGAAAAAGCAGACTATACCCAGCAGGTAGAGGAATTTTTCGGGTTTGCGGCCGGTTTTGGCTACCTTTTCGCCGTTGGCGTCCGTGAGCAGGTCGGGTTGGAGAAAACGGAAGCAGGTAATGGATAAAACTATGATAATAAGTAGTATAAATGCGAAATGGAGGGCGGGCGGAATCCCTATCGAGGTCATCAGAAGGCCGAATGCGCCGCCCGCCAGTCCGGCCAGGCTCCAGCCTCCATGGAAAGTGGCCATGATCGGTTTGCCGCAATAATTCTCCACGGTAACTGCCTGGGTGTTCTCCGAGATGTTGCAGAAATTACCGAAAAACCCGAACACGACAAGGCTTACACCCAGGGAGATAACGCTTTGGGACAACCCGATGGCCACCAACGCCAGGCTGTACGCGACGAAAGCCAGGCGCATGATGTTGCGGCTGCCGAAACGGGTCACGACCCGTCCAGAGAAGAGCATACCGATGATCTGGCCCAGGGGAACCATGAACAGCATGCTCCCCCACCCTGCGTCGTCCATCCCCAGGCTGGTCTTGATGTCGGGAATGCGGCTTGCCCAGGAGGTGAAGCACAGGCCGGCCATAAAGAAATAGGCCTGCACGGCGAGGCGTACTTGCTTGACTGTGTGTTTGTTGAGTTCGGTAAATTGCATTTTGCGGCGGGAAAGCGCTGCAAAGATAATCATATCCGGTTACCGGACGGTTAAGGACAAAAATATTATCTTTGCAAAAAAATAGCCTATGGATCTCAATATGCTCAGGTTGTTGTTCGATTACCGGGGACGGATCTCGGGGCGCGAGTTTCTGGCCGGGACGGTAATCGTATTTGCCGCTTTGGGGTATTGTGTGGTGCAATATCTTGATAATGCGGCCAATATGGCGCTTATGGTGCGTAGCGGGATAGAGCGGTTCACTGCATATTCCATCAATTACCAGTATTGGGCGGGTTTTGTGCCGTCGCTGGTCCCCGCCTGGTTTATCATCTCATACACCTCTTTTGTCCTGGCGCTCAAACGCATACGAAGCCTGGAGGCAGACCGGTCGGCCGGGATTTTCTGCGGGGTGTTGAACTTCGCCTTCTACGCCTCGCTGCTGGCCCTGGTAAAGTACCCGTGGCTCTCGAACGCCTATCCGGGCGCGTACGGCGAGGGGCTCTCCCCCATGGCCCTGACCGTTTTGGTGGCCTTGCTGGTGCTGGGGATAATTAACATACTATTTCTGGGGCGGGGTCCGCGCAGCGATGTGCCGAAGGATTCGGGGCGCCTCAACCCCATGCAGTTTACCCTGAAGACCGGGCTTGTAATGGCCATAACGGCTGCGGTGTCTGCCGCCGTCGGGGCGCTCGTCGCGTTTATTCCCCTGCTGCTGTTGCTGTTGGAGGATCTGGCGGTTCAGGTCGTTCTCGGGGTTGCGGGTCTGGTCCCGGTGGTGTTCTATGTGAAATATGCGGTTTGCAGGCTCCGGGATGCGGGGTTGTCGGTCGGATGGATCGCCGTTTTACCCGCGTTTGTCGTTCTGACCGGGCTGAAATTCTGGGTGGGCATGAGTTTCCCGCAGGCTTTCCCGGCCTGTACGTTCGCTTACTCGTTCCTATTGAGCTTCTTTTTGTTGGCGCAGTCCCTGCTGTTTTTGCTCCCCTCGCGTAAGGCGACTATTTGAGTTCCAGGTGTTGGCCTGCGATGGTCAGAAAGGCGTCGATGGCTTGCTGGTGTTTGGGAAGACCTTGTCCCTGAATGAAATACATGGTCACGATGCCGCTTTGTTTGTAGACCCGCGAGTCGGTCCCATAGGCGCCTCCGTGGCCCATAAAGGCGTCGGTACCACCCCACCCCAGCCCGTACCAGTTTGCGTCCTCGCCCGTTTGTTTGCTGCCCATCTCCTCTATCGCCCTCTCGCTCAGGTATCGTTTACCGTTGTAAACGCCTTTGTTGGCGATCATGCGGTAGAATTTTACCAGGTCGTTGGGCGAGCAGAACAGTCCGCCGCCCGCTTCGGCATAGCGGTTGGCGCGGTCGGATAACGGATATTGCAATTGATTGACTTCGACAGGTTTAAGTCTTCCATCCTCATCCTTTCGATAAGGGATCGCCAGCTTGCCGGATTCGGGCCAGAACGTCGCGCTTTTCATGCCCAGCGGATCGAAGAGGCGCTGTTGCAGGAACTCCTCGTAGCGTATGCCTGTGACGCGTTCGATTACCGTGGCGGCGATGTTGATCCCCTGGTTGGAGTAGCTGTAACGCTCGCCCGGCTGGTATAGCAAAGGGGTCATCGACGACACGTAAAGGCTTTTGTTTAAAGAAAGTACGTCGATCCTGCCCATCTGCTGCTGCACTCCTCCGACCCAGGCCATACCCGCCGTGTGGGAGAGCAGGCGGCGCAGGGTGACGGGCGTTGCGGGTTTTTCGAGCAGTTTCCACTCCTTGCGTTCCACGGTTTGCACCATCAGCGCAGAGAGTTCTGGCAGGTAATCCGTTACGGGGGCATCGAGGTCGAGCTTTCCTTCGTCGACCAGCATCATGACCGCGCATCCCGCGATGGGTTTGCTCTGGGATGCGATCCAGAAGAGGGCGTCGGCGTCCATCTTGCCCTTGTTTTCGACGTCCCGCCAGCCCACGCTGACCAGGCTGAGGACCTCGTCCCGGTCGGCAACCACGGTCACCACGCCCGGCAGATCGCCGTTGTCGATGTAGGGTTGCAGCATTCCGCGGATATCCCCGTCCAGGGCGGATTGGGCGTTGGCGGCGGGGGCGCACAGGGCAAGAAGGAGTGCAATACAAAAGAACTTTTTCATCCGGGTCGGTTTGGAATGTAAAGATAGGGGAATTTGCCCGGATCTCTCCGGGCCGGTTTAATTTTCAGGCGTAATAATCGTTTAGCGGGCCTGAGGTGTTGTTTTGTGCGTGAAAAGACTATCTTTGTAGAAGCAAAAACTGCAACCCCATGCAAGACACCCTTTGCACATATTACGCATCCGCGCAGCGCTCCCCCCGGGAAGAGATCTTGCGCCAGCACGAACTGCTGATGCGGCACGCCTCGCAGACCCTGTTCCTGGACCAGATAGCCACGATGGTCGCCGTGTTGAATTCCAACCGCCAGATCGTCTACGCCAACCGCCATATGCTGGACGCGGTGGGGGCGGCCGACTCTTCGGCGGTAATCGGCAAGCGTGTGGGCGAGCTGTTCGGCTGCGTCCACGCCTTCGAGGTAAACGGCTGCGGGACATCGAAGAAGTGCGCCGCCTGCGGGGCGGTCAAAACCATGGTCAGTGCGCTGGCGGCGCCCAGGGCCGACCGCTTTATCGAGGAGTGCTGCCTGATCAACGACCAGACCACACTCGACCTGCGGGTGTGCTCCTCCCCCGCCCGGATCGAGGGCGAGACCTTTATCGTCTGCTCGATCTTTGATATCGGCGACGAGAAACGGCGCGCCGTGATGGAGCGCATCTTCTTCCACGATATACTCAACTCGGTCAACAACATAGGATGCCTGTCGCAGCTTATGGTGCGCAGCGAGGACCCCGACGGGGGGATGGGCTTCATGCTGGCCCAGCTCGACGGGATGGTCAACGCCCTGGGCGAGGAGATCCATTCCCACCGCCTGCTCACGTTGGCCGAAAAGGGGAATTATGAGCCGGAGAGCGCCGAGATACAGACCCTGGATATGCTCAGGGCCGAGGTCATGAAATACAACCAGGCCGCCCTGCTGGAGTCGAAAAACGTCAGGATAGACCCCTCGTCGGAAAATACGGGCATAATGACCGACTGGCCGCTGCTCTCCCGCGTGTTGGGCAATATGCTCAAGAACGCCATCGAAGCCGAGCCCCCCGAGACGGATATTGCCGCCGGGGTAAGGCGCGAAGGAGAGGATAAGGTAATGTTCTGGGTGCACAACCCCAGCGTGATCCCCCCGAAAATCGCGTTGCAGATCTTCGAGCGCTCCTTCTCGACCAAGGGCGAAAGCCGGGGCTTAGGGACCCACAGCATGAAGCTGCTTACCGAGCGCTACCTCGGCGGGACGATCGGGTTTACCAGCGAACCGGGCCAGGGGACGACTTTCAGGGTGGTCTTGCCGGTGCACTCCGCTTCGAAAAGCAATTAGGCAGGGCTTAACCTAAAAACGCCTCCGGATTTGCTCCGGAGGCGTTTTTCGTTGGCGGGGATTGTGGTTTATTTCTCGTCGAGTTCGATGTTCTGGATCTTGCCGGAGAGCAAAAAGACGCTCAGCAAGGCGATCGGGAACAGCATTCCGCCGAACACGAAGAAGGGGACCCAGCCCGCGTTGGTAATCAAGGGGACAAGGAACATGGCCAGGATGGTCCCGAAGACGGCCGACGCGCCGCCCAGGCCCGCCAGTGTGCCCACCGTTTTGCCGTAGTGGAAGTCGGCGGCCAGGGTCATCAGGTTGGCTTGTACGAATTGGTAGCCGCCCAGGATCAGGGCCATCATCGATACCGCCATAATGGGCGTGGAGGCCATCGTGGCGCCGATAACGCCCGGCACGGCGATGCAGGCGCCGATGATCATGCAGCATTTGCGGGCGAAGTTGAGCGATTTGCCGCTCTTCTGGATCAGGCCCGAGACCCATCCTCCGGCGAACGCGCCGATCGCCGAGCCCACGTAGGGTACCCAGGCCGACATGGCTACCTCTTTGATATCCAGGTTGAAGCTCTCGATCAGGTACATCGGGATAAAGGTCACGAAGATCCACCAGATGGGGTCCATGAAGAAGCGGCCGACCAGCAAACCGTAGTTTTTGCGCTTGGAGAGCAGCTCTTTGACCGACTTGGCCTCGATGGGCTTGGCTGACTGGCTTTCGGGTTGGCCCGAGAGGATGTAGTCGCGCTCCTTGTCGGTAATCCAGGGGTGGTCTTTCGGCCCTTTTTTGTTGATGAGCAGCCAGGGGATGATCCACAAAACAGCCATACAGCCCACCACCACGAAGGTCATGCGCCAGCCCAGGGTAAGGTACAGGGCGCCGATCACGATCGGGGCCAGGATCGCGCCCACGGAGGTCGAGGCGTTGAAAAGCCCCTGCCCCAGCGCCCGCTCCTTGGTCGGGAGCCACTCGGCGTTGGATTTGGTACAGCCCGGCCAGGGTCCGGCCTCGCCCAATCCGAGCATGAAGCGGAAGAATGTCAGGGATTTAAGGCCGGTGGAGAGGCTGGCCAGCGCGTCGGCCGCACCCCACACCAGGGCCGAGAGGGTAAAGCCCTTGCGGGTTCCGATCTTGTCGTACAACCGGCCCGAGAAGAACTGGCTGATGCCGTAGGCGATCATAAAGAAGATGGTAATGTTGGCCAGCATCTTTTTGGTCGCGCTCTTGAACTCGGCCTCGGGCATATCCGGGTCGATGATCCCCAGGTCGGCGGCGATACCGCCTACTTTGGTGTAGACGTAGGTCCCGTCCTCCTGGAGTTTGACCCGGTCGGCGGGTGCGTCGACCAACTGGCCGTCCTTTTCGGTAAGCAGCATCCGGCCCGTCGAGGGGTCCTGCACCACCTGTTCGGCCTGGTAGACGAACTTTTGGTTGGCTACCCACATGTAGGTCAGCGTGCCCCGGTCGAGGTAGTTGACGATCGATACGAGCATGATCAGGCTCAGTATGACCCATCTTAGTCCTTTGATTTTCATTTTATGGTAGTTTAGGTTTTTTCAATCCGGGAAAATTTCCGTTATCGTTAACGGCAAATCTACTGTGAAAATGCTGAAAATGCAAAAAAATTAGGCCGTTAGGCCCAATTATTTTTGAAAAAATTACCGGAAAGGGTTTGCGGGATGAGTTACTTAATCGTCAAGAAGGTAGAAATCAACGCTATAACGACTCAGGATGTCCAGCGATGAATAGTTGTCTTTTTTAGCAGGGGAGCGCCTCAGTACCAAAAAATCGATCAGGGCGCGCATGGCCCGGTAGGCTTCCAGGTCGGTCCGGTTGGCGATCAGGGTGCTCACGCGGCCCCGGCGCAGGGCGTCGATGTTGCGCGACATCATGTCGAATCCCAGCAGCTTCTTGCCCGACACGCCCCGGATATCCATCCAGTCGGAGATCAAGTGGACGCGCGAACTGAGCGTAAGAATGTGGTTTACTGCAGGATGTTCTTCGAAAAACGAGTCGAACAGGTTGATGTTGGACATGAAATCGAAGGGCGACATCCAGCAATCGTAGATCTTGCACTCCGGGTTGTGCTCCTGCAGGTAGGCTTCGAATCCCTTGTGCCTGAGTGAAATGGAGTTGTTGGCGGGCACCTCTCCCCTATCGATGTTGAAACAGGCCACCTCGCGGATATGCCCGTTGCCGCCGAGCAGCAAGTCGGCCGCCAGGTAACCGCTCTCGAAGAGCGGGGGGCCGAAGTAGGCCAGGTATTCGCTCTGGTCGATGCACGTGTCGATGTAGGCGACCGGGATTGAGAGCGTCGCGCAACGGTCGACCAACTCCCTGGCCGCCTCCTGGTAAATAGGGGCGATCAAGATGCCGTTGGGCTCCGCGTCGATCGCGTTGCGGCAGGCGGCGCGGAAGGAAGCGTGTTCGAACTGGTTGTAGTAGAATGTTTTGACCATCACGTTCATTCCTTTGCCCTCTTCCGTGGCCCGGTCGACGCCGGTTTGGACCAATTCCCAGAACTCCCCTTTCTGGAAGTAGGGAATGATCACGATGATCGTATTTTGACGCTTCTGGGAGAGGATCGAGGCGTATATGTTAGGCTTGTAGCCGATCTCGTCGATGACCGTGAGGACCTTTTTGCGCGTCTTCTCGGAGACCTCGGCGCGGTCGTGGACTACGCGGTCTACGGTCCCTATGGAGACGCCGGCCGCCGCCGCCACATCTTCCATTGTCGCTTTAGGCTTTTCCTTCAGCATGGCTCGGATTTATTGTGTCTGCAAAGGTACGTTAAATACACGGAAGGATGAAATTCAAACGGCTGTTTTTGTGTCATTTTTGACTAAATTCACATTAATTTTTAAACCAATTTTTCTTTCGAATGGACCCGGTTGATACATTAATATTTTATTCTTCATGGATTTACATCGTTATAAGGTCCCTTATCTTTCCCGTTAACGTTAACGCATGAATTCGGGCTCCGGATAATTATTGTTATTTTTGCCCCGAAAAGGAATGCCCGCCATGAAAAAAGTCCTGTCTATGCTGCTTGTCCTGCTGCCTTTTTTGGCCCCGGCGCAGGAAAACACACGCCCGATCGCCTTTCCCGGCGCCGAGGGGGGCGGAATGTACGCTACCGGTGGGCGCGGCGGTAAGGTGTTGTACGTTACCCGTTTGGAGGACGACGACAAGCCCGGATCGTTGCGCTGGGCCGTTGCGCAGAAATACCCCCGCACCATCTTATTTAAAGTGTCCGGCGAGATCGCCCTGCAAAAGCGGCTGACGATCTCCTCGCCCGATGTGACCATCGCGGGCCAGAGCGCGCCGGGCGACGGGATCTGCATAAGCAATTTCGGGCTCCAGATCAAGGCCGACAATGTGGTCATCCGCTTTATCCGCTTGCGTATGGGCGACCGCATGGGGCTTAAAGCCAAGGACGAGGACGCTATGGGCGCCAAGTTCGTGCGCAACGTGATGGTGGATCATTGCTCGATGTCGTGGTCCACCGACGAATGCGCATCGTTTTACGGCTGTCTGGACTTCACGCTGCAATGGTGCGTTATTGCCGAAAGCCTGCGCATCTCGCAACACGAAAAGGGCAAGCATGGCTACGGCGGCATCTGGGGCGGCAAGAACGCCTCGTTCCACCACAACCTGCTCGCTTGCCACGACAGCCGCAATCCCCGGTTCGACCATCCGTTCATCTATACGCCGGAGACCCTCGCCGAGTTCCGGGGTCCGGTCGATATGCGCAACAACGTGATCTACAACTGGGGTTCCAATTCGACCTACGGCGGCGAGGACGGTGAGTTCAACATGGTGGGGAACTACTACAAGCCCGGCCCGGCTACCCCCGCGAGCAAGACAGGCTACTTTATCCAGGGCTACGGCAAGGGGCGCGACGTGCACGTCTCGGAGGATGAATGGACCGATTTCCACTACCCCTACCTCTACATGAAAGGCAATGCGATGGAGGGCAATCCGGCGATTACCGCCGACAATACCAAAGGGATAACCTACGCCTCGAACGGGGGACTGCCCGGCAAGAACCTCGACTCGCCCCTGCTGATCAACGGGTTGGCCGAGGGGCATACCACGACCCATACGGCCCGACAGGCCTTCGATTTGGTGCTACGTTACGCGGGTGCTTCGCTGGAGCGCGACGATGTGGACAACCGGATCTGCGCCGACGCGTTCAATGGGACGGCGACTGTCAAACAGGGCGGCCGGGGCAGCGTGAACGGTTTGATCGATACGCCCGAGGCTGCCGGGGGATGGCCCGTGTACAACTCCCTGCCCGCGCCGGAGGACAGCGACGGGGACGGTATGCCCGACGGGTGGGAGGTAGCAAACGGCCTGGATCCCAACGATCCTGCCGACGGCAATCTGTCGACGCTTACCCCACCCTACTCCAACCTGGAAGTCTACCTCAACTCCCTTGCCGGGAAGGTCGTCTCCGTCCAGAACGGGAGCGAAGCTGCCCCTGCGAAAGGGAAAGTTGCGAAAGGAAAGAAGAAATAACATGCGAAAAATCGCCCTGTGCGGGCTTTGAAATCCAGATAAAACCCCTATCTTTGTTAAAATCTAAAATGTAAGCGTTATGGCAAGCGTAAGGAACCTGAAAAAAGATATTGACTTCCTCTTCGAAGAGGTGATCTCGGACTGCTACCTGGCGGCCTATTTCCATCCCGAGAAGGCCAAGGATTTCTCAGACATCGTCGACAAGGCCATCATACTCCACCGCGGGTTGATCCTGAGGGCCAACAACCCCGCCGAGAAGAACAATCCCTCGCTGGTGCGCAAGCACTACGCCCAGCTCCGCAAGGACCTGATGACGGGCGTGGACGATATGTTCGCCCGGATCAGCGAAGGCTGCAAAAAGAAATAACGGCCTGGCATACAAAGAAAAAGCCCCGAAAATTCCGGGGCTTTTTCTTTGTGCGGGATTTTGTTACTGAACAACGGGGAAGCTCCATTTCGAAACATACTCCTGAGAGGTCATGCTTGCGTAGAACGCGACCATAACGGGGAAGGATACGCCCGTGCTCGGTGCAATGGTCTTGGTGTACGCCGTGATGCCGTTGATCTTCAGGTCGATAGTCGTGCCGTTGCAGACGAATTCCACATTGTACTCGCCGGGATCGGTCAGATGATCGGCAGCGGTCAGCCTGATGGCGCCGTTGGTCTGCCAGTATTTATCGGTGCCGGTGTTTGCAAAGGCGATGGTCACGTAAGCCAGCGGGTTGACAAAAGCACCGGCCTTGGTCGCCTCGTCGACGACGTAAAGCATCATGCTCTTCGTGCTTACGGTGTTGTCGACGACGAGTTTCGATTTTGCAGTCCAGTTGGCCTTCAAGTCGCTTGTTTCAAGGGTGTATTTGCCCAGGGTGCGGAAGTTGAGGCCGGACATACGGAAATAAGGATCATTGGGGTCGTAGCCGGTCTGCCATGCGGCGTCGTTGGCACGTGCGGTCAGCGTCACGTAGTCGGCACCCACGAACCAGGTCTTGGGGGTCGTTCTGTCTTCCCTCCAATAGAGTTGGTCGGCAGTTATGAACGCTGCGGGATCCTGCCCCCAGATATACTGGTAGTGACCGCTCCACACGACCTGCGCATTGCCTGCGGGAATGGTCGGGCGGAACTCGATGCCTGTGATCTTCCACTCCGGAACACCGGCGGCCGTAGTAACCCACGATTCGGCGGCGTGATTGTCAACATCGGTAATGGGAGCCGGGGTAAACGTGTTGGGCACACCGTCCGCCCAAACAGGTCGGAATGCTTGGAAATTATTGCCTGCGCCCAGGGTAAGGTGCGGGGTGGGCATACCGCTCTTGATGCTTACGTTCACACCGCCCCAGGTGTTGCCGACGGTGGTGCTGTTGGCGATGGTCGCGGTGCTGCTGTTGAGCATTATCCCGCCCTTGGGGCAGTTGCTAACCGTAACGTTGTCAATGTTCACGCCGTCGGCGTCCCAGAACGAGATGCCGTTGCCCAGGGAGTTGCTCAGGCGCAGGTTCTTAACGGTCACGCCGTCAGCATAGACATGAAGCAGGTTTTTGCTGCAGGCGCCCGAGAGAACGTGGCCGCCGCCGTCGAATACGAAACCGGCCAACTGGGCGGCGTCGAGGGGCAGCATGTATTTACCGACCGGAACAGATTGCTCCCAGTACGTTCCGTCCTGGTTTGCGTTGGTAATGTCGGCGGTCAGCAGAACGCCCTTGTTGTAAGGCACGTTAACGTATTGGTCGTAGTTGTCGTGCAGCGCGGTGCGCAGGTCGGCGAACGTACCTACTGCCCATGTGACGGACGAATCGTCGCTGATGTTCAGGTTAGGCCTGAAAGTGCTCAGCGGGCCTTCGATGATGGTCTGCGCGATGGGCAGGTCTACACCCAGCGAACCGGCGTTGCTGGGCAGCACGAAGCGCACAATGCCCGGATAAGTGCCCTGGATAAAGTCGATCGATCCGGCCGCCGTGATACCGCTCTCGAATACCAGCATAACGCTGGGAATCCTGGCGGGGTCATAGTCGGGAATGACGATCTCGCCGATTGCCGAAGCCACAGCGTCGCTGATGTTCAGAATTACCGGGCCGGTCCACGTCGCACTGGCGGCGATGGCGTCGAGTTGGGCTTGCAGTTGTGCTACGGTAATGGTTTCGCCATCCACGTCGATATTATCCCCGAAGTCCTCTTCCACTACAACATTGAACTTCGCGGAATAGCTAAAAAAATTGCCGCTGATGGTTGTGAGTTTGTTTTTCTGGACGGGCACGGCGGTAAATACACTCGTCTTGATCGGGGTCGCGCCGTCGAGCGCTACGAACGAGAAGTCGTAGGCCGCGTTGTCCGCGGCGAAGATATAGTCCCAGGCCAGGGTTGTGGTGGTTGCCGACGGGTCGGCCTGGTCGTTGAAGGCGGCGGCGGCGTAAGCGGGCAGCGCGGCCGAGGAGATGGTCTGCTTCTCAAAGGCGTTGAAACCGTTGGGCAACGCGGTAGAGGCGCTGTACACGATCCGGCCCGTCGCGCCCGCGGGAGCGAGGTCGAGGTCCTTGGCCACGATGCGAACCTTGCCGAACGGACGGTAGAGGGTCACGCTCTGCTGGAAGTTGCCGGCCAGGTTCACGTCGGCATACTCGGTGTACGCGTCGCGGGTATCGTCGTTGGCTACAAAATCCGAGGCGGTGTTCAGCGAAACGGCTTTCAGCGAGGCCGTGTTGTAGTGGTAGTCGTCGGTGTTTGCACTCTGGGGAACGATGTCGGCCCAGAACACAAAACGGTAATCGCCCGGAGCGAGGCGCGTTTCGAGGTTGGCGGCAGATGGAGCGTCGACGGCGTTGACCACCCTTTTGACGAATGTTCCGTCGGGCTGGTAAACCTCCATGATGAAACGCAGGTCGTAGCTGGCGAAGTCCACGTTTTCGGCAACGCCGCCTTTGCCGGTGTCGCCGGCGCGCGTGGTCAGACCACCCGGAAGAGTCGTGTTAAAACTTACAAGTACCTCACCTTCTGCAGTGGCAAGATCCACGCTGTCCTTTTGGCAGGATGCGAAAATCGCACCCGAGACAGCCAAAATCCATAAAGTTTTTTTCATTTTTAAAAAATTTGGGTTGGTTGTGAATGGTAAGTTGGGGTTATGGGTGTTGGATGAGGTTAGTCTTCGAATTCATAAGGTATTTCGCCCTCGAACGTTGGATCCACGCCTATGCCCGAGTCGGCGGGACGGGTCAGCACAGGGCCTTCGAGTATGGTCAGTCCACCCCGGTTAAGCTCTACGGTCACGTTGCTGACCGTGCTGATCAGTTTATTGTTGTTACCATGGATCTGGAATTGGCCGATGCTCAGACTCGAATCGTAGTTCGCCCCCATCATAAAGCCTGACACGGCGGACCTGGAGACCAGGATGATGTCGGAAGCCAATACCGCCGAACCGGGCGCCATGTCGCTCGCGGGCGAGGTAAACGAGATATCGCCCTGTGAGTCGCTTACCCTGCGCTCATTCACGTTATACTCCGTGGGCACCCAGAGGTCGTAGTCGATGCGTGTGGTAAGCTGTGCGATGGGCGTGGAGTTGGGCTGCGCGGCATAGATGTCGGTGTCGGTGGCCTTGATCATGTAATAGGCGACGGCCAGTTCGAGATCGACCGTCCGCGTCAGGGTGGCGTCGGCGGTGGAGCGCGACTCGAACGGGAGCACTCCGTCGAACGCCAGCTTCTGCACATCGCCCCACGCCGTGGGGTCGATGACCTTGACCCGGGTCAGGTCGGCGGTATTGTAATGCAGGTCGGCCTGGCCGCCCACGCGGACGAAATCGGCCCAGACGAGTATTTTGAGATTCATCTTCGGGATGACCATGTTGATACGATGGGTGTTCGTCCCCGTATGGAAGTTGCTCGTCGTTTGCACGGTGCGGCTGATGCGGTCGCCCGGATTCGGTCCGTTTCCGTTATCGGGGAACAAATCGACCGTGAAACGGATCTGGTATTGGTCGTTGTCGGGGATCCTGCCCGCGTGGGTATTTGACCCGACGTACTCGTCGAGGGTGTAATTCAGGTCGAGAACCAATATTTTATTCGGTCCGGAATCGCTGCCCTCTTTCAGGTCACGGTCGCAGGACGCCAAAAGCAATGTACCTATTATTAAAAGGCCGGCGTGCCAGCCTATGGAATGCGAAAAATCTGCCATGATGGGTCTAATTCAGGTTGAATATTATGCCGATCGTGTTGCTCCACAAAAGGTTGGCGCGTTGCTTGTCGCAGGCGTCGATGCCGTCGAATTGCTTATTGGATATCCAACTGGCCGAACTGCGCAGTTGCAGCGCCACGCCCTTACTGAGTGCGTAGCGCACCGAGAGGCTGCCGCCCAATCCGAGGCTCAGGCCTCCCCCGGAGGAGTCCCTGAAGCGCCTGTCATCCCGTTTCGAGTAGATGCGCGGCCAGAAATATTGTCCATAAATTGCCGGGGAGGCAAGGATCGTCCAATTGTTCCACGCCTGGTCGCGTGTAAACAGGTGGCACACATTAAGATTGAGGTGCGCTCCAAGGCTTGCGTATCGCACCTCTCCGTAGAGGTCGCGGTAAAGGTCGACGTTGTCCAGCCTGGGGGGCTCATACCACCCCACACCCTGCCGGTCGAGAAAAAACTTGTCAGAATACTCTGCCGAGCCGATCCTGGCCTGCCCGTAGTCGGCGGTAAGGCTCACATTCCACCACGGGGTAAAGCGGCGGTCGAGCTGCATTCCGGTCGTAAAGCCCACATAGGTCTTCTCACTTGAGAAGGAAGTCATATCGCCCACCAAAAAAGGGATCCCCGCATTAACCCCCACGCCCCAATTAGGTTGCGCTATGGAAACGCCGCATCCCAGGAGGGTTGCAAAAAGGGTAAAAATAAAGAATCGCCGCGTAAAACCGGCTTTAGCCAGCCGATCATTCACCACACTGAGTAGTGAACTGCTTTTTCTTCGCATTATATTGGGTTAATAGTTGAATTTGATCCCGTCGGCAGATCCCGCCCGGCATCGTCGTTTTTATAAAAATAGTGATTGAAAATCAGTTATGCGCCCTTACAATCGTCCGTAAGGGTTAACTTAATGAAAGTATAATACAGGCTTAAACTTGAGCCTTATCGACTCGACGTTGAATGTCACAGGATAAAATTACCCCGCCGCGGGCGAACGAGCTCGGCTCCGGGCATAAAAAAACGCTGCAAATCTGACGATTGCAGCGTTTTCTTGTTTCTTTCGGCGTTACACCCACGCCTTGATATCCTCATCGACGGTCGAGACGCCCCCGATGCCGAAGTTTTCGACCAATACTTTGGTTACGTTGGGTGAGAGGAAGGCCGGAAGCGTGGGACCGAGGTGGATGTTCTTCACGCCCAGGCTGAGCAGGGCCAGAAGCACGATTACCGCTTTTTGCTCGTACCAGGCGATGTTGTAGACGATCGGCAGTTCGTTCACGTCCTTCAAACCGAAAGCCTCTTTCAGGGCCAGGGCGATCACCACCAGCGAGTAGGAGTCGTTGCACTGCCCGGCGTCCAGCACGCGGGGGATACCGCCTATATCGCCCAGTTGCAGCTTGTTGTACCGGTACTTGGCGCATCCGGCCGTGAGGATCACGCAATCGTCGGGTAGGGCCTGCGCGAAGTCGGTGTAGTAGCTGCGCGAGCGCATGCGGCCGTCGCAACCCGCCATGACCACGAACTTCCTGATCGCGCCCGACTTGACGGCGTCGACCACCTTGTCGGCCAGCGCCAGGGTCTGGGCGTGCGCGAAGCCGCCCACGATCTCGCCCTTTTCGATCTCGGTCGGCGGGGCGCACTTTTTGGCGTGTGCGATCAGGGCGGAAAAGTCCTTCCTACCGCCCTCTGTGCGCGCGGCGATGTGGGTCGCGCCCGGCAGGCCCGCCGAGCCGGTGGTGTAGATGCGGTCTTTGTATCCGGCGTTGTCCAGCGGCGGGACGATGCAGTTGGTGGTAAAAAGGATCGGGCCGTTGAAGCTTTCGAACTCCTCGCGCTGCTTCCACCAGGCGTTGCCGTAGTTGCCCACGAAGTGGCTGAATTTCTTGAAGGCGGGGTAGTAATTGGCCGGGAGCATCTCGCTGTGTGTGTAGATATCGACGCCGGTGCCCTGGGTCTGCTCCAGCAGCTCCTCGAAGTCTTTCAGATCGTGGCCGCTTACCAAGATGCCCGGGCGGTCGCCCACGCCGATGTTGACCTTGGTAATCTCGGGGTTGCCGTAGGCCGAGGTGTTGGCTTTGTCGAGCAGGGCCATCGCCTTGACGCCGCACTCGCCCACCCCGAGGGTCAGGTTGACGAGCTGGTCGGCGTCGATGTCCGTGCGGCTTACCTCGGCCAGGGCGTTTTCGATGCACTCGTAGATCGCAACGTCTTCATAACCGAGGTTCAGGGCGTGTTCGGCATAGGCCGCAGCGCCCTTCACGCCGTAGATTACGAGCTGTTTGAGCGAGCGCAGGTCTTCGTTGGGCTCGGAGAGCACACCTACTTCGGCGGCGGCCTCTGCGTAGGATTCGACGGGGGCGGAGAAGGTTACTTCCCTTTGCGGGGGCAGGGTAATGCCGAGTTTTCCGGCCTTGATAACCAGCCGGTCGCGGTTGGCCCATGCGGCGGAGATGCGCCCACAGATCGCCCCGTCGTCGAAATTGGCGTTGGTAATGGTGCAGAAAAGGGCGTCGAGGATCGCCCGGCTGGTCGCCAGGTCGGCAGCGCCTTTTTCGCGCAAGGCACGGTTGACGATAGCTTCGCCCCGCACGGCGTAAAGTAAAAGGTCCATCAAACCGGCCGTCTGCGGTTGTTTGCCGCAAACCCCCTTGATCGTACAGCCGTGGCCGCCCGCAGCCTCCTGGCATTGAAAACAAAACATACTCATAATCGTTTATTTAGTCGTGGATGTTTTTCCGTACGACAAAATTACGATCCCAGGCGCCCTGTAATTTGACACCTTTGTTGCATTGTGAGAGATATAATATGGGTCAGTGCTTCTCCAGCACCGTGTGGGGGATGTGGCCGTGGGAGACCAACTGGATCGGGCAGCGGTAGTTTTCGAGTTGCTCGATGGTAATCTTGTTGGAAAAGTGCCTGTGGACCTGTCGATTGACGCAGACGATGTTTTTGACCACGCTGCTGATCGTGCCCACGTCGTGCGAGACCATCACGATGGCCATTTTTTCGTTCAGTTGCTGCAACAGGCGGTAGAGCTCCCCCTCGAAGCGGTTGTCCACGAAGTTGGCGGGCTCGTCGAGGATCAGCACGCGGGGCTGGGAGACCAGGGCGCGCGCCAGCAGGGTGCGCTGCAACTGGCCGCCGGATATTTCGCCTATCGCGCAATGGTGCAGGTCGTTAACCCCGGTCATCTCCATCGCCGCCTGGGCGCGTCTCTTGTGCTCCTTGCCGTAGCGGCCCCACAAACCCACCTCGGTTTGCAGGCCCGAAAGCGCGACCTCGCCTACGGTAATGGGGAACGACTTGTCGAAATCGTTCTGTTGCGGCAAATAGCCGATAATGCGTTTTTTGTTGTGTTTCAGCTCATCGGAGTAGATTATATCGCCTTTTACGTGAGCGTTTTGCGGCAGGGTTCCGGTAATGGCCTTGACCAGCGTGCTCTTGCCGCCCCCGTTGGGTCCGATTACCCCCAGGAAATCGCCCGCGGCGATATCCAGGTTCACGTCTTCCAGTACCGGGCCCGCGCCGTAGGATACGGTCAGTCCTTGGATCGAGATGTAGTTCATGGCGCCGTTTGGTTGTGCCCGAAGCAGATCGCCGCGGTCATTTCGAGTGTGTTCATTGAAACGTCCTCCCTCAACGGGTCGATCTCCACCGCCAATGCGCCGATGTCCGCCGCGATGGCGTCGACGGTCGATTTGCTGAACTGGCGTTGGTAGAGTATGGCCCTGGCCCCGTCGTGCCGGGCCGAGACTATCAGTTGCGATAGATGGGACGCGGAAGGCTCCTTGCCCTCGTGCTCGATGGAGACTTGCTCAAGTCCATAATCCCTTGCGTAATAGGTCAGGGCGGGATGGTAGATGTAGAAGCGTTTGACCCCGCTCGCCGCCAGTTGCGCGGCCACCTGCGCGTCGAGCCGTTGGAGGTCGGCGACCAACGCGTCGTAGTTCTCCCGGTAGCGCGCCGAGTCGGGATAGAGCTCCTGCACGCATTTCAAAACATTCCCCGCCATCGTCGCCAAACAACGCGGCGAGGTCCAGGTGTGCGGGTCGACCCCGTGGCCATGGGCGTGCCGTGCGCTACCCTGCCCCACCCCGTGGGTGTGGCTGCAACTCCCCGCGATGATTTGAATCCCCTGCGAGAGGTCGCAAACCGCGACTTTCCCGTTGCCGGACAGCTTTTCTGTCAGCGTGCGCTCGAAGTCGATCAACCCCGTCAGCATCACGGCTTTCGAGCTGCCGACCGCCATCATCTGGGCGGGCGTGGGCTCGTAGCTCTCCGGCCCGGAGCCCGGCGGGACCAGCACCTCGACGGGGAAATCCCCGCCCGTGATCCGCTCGACCAGGTATTTGAGCGGCAAAATGCTTACCACAAAGCCCTCCTGCGCCTGCCCCCGGGGCGATCCACAGCCCGCCAAGGCTAAAACAGCCGCCGAAACAAGCGCGACCCCCGCGTATCGGAATATCTTTTTCATCAATCCTGCTCCATGATCCCGGGATGGGTCGAAATGTACTTCTTCATCCCTTTGTAACCGATATCGAGTATTTTCTTGTACTCCCCGAAGGCCTCCGGGCCGAGGTGGTCCAGTTCGGGGAAGGAGATGTAGTCGTGGCAGCTCATGGCGCGTTGCAGGTTGATCTGCTTGAGCATGATCCGGTACGAGAGCGAGAGGATGTTGCCCCGGGTGATCTTCTCGGTGGTCGGGTGCGCGGTCTGCACGTCGATCCCGATTACCCGTTTGCAGGGCCCGACAAGGGGCTCGACCGGCAGGTTGTTCATGATGCAGCCGTCCACGTAGAGTTTTCCGCCGATCTCCACCGGCTCGAAAGCCATTGGGGTGGACATCGAGGCCAGCACGTACTCCACCAGGTCGCTGCCCGAGGAGACGATCTTGCACTCCGCGTTGCGGATATCGACCACCGAGAGCGAGAAGCGCCGGGGCAGCTCGTCGAAATTTTTAGCCGTAACCAGTTCGCGCAGCAGTTTTTCGATCCTCTGGTGGCCCGAAAGTCCCGCCGAGTAGAAGACGTTGTCGCTGATGCTCAGGATATGCCGCAGCGTGAATAATTTGTATTTCTCGACAAAGCCCAGGATCTCCTCGGGCCTGTATCCGCTCGCATACAAAAGCCCGATAATGGCCCCCATGCTCGCGCCGGAGATGTGGTACGGCTCGATGCCGTGTTCGTAAAGGGCCTGCAAGGCCCCGATGTGGGCGAATCCCAGTGCTCCGCCCCCGCTCAGGCAGATGCCTGTGTCGTTTTTGGGGATGATCCGTTTCATTGTTCCGTAAAGGTAGCAAAAATCCTGCAAAAAAGAAGGGCCGCTTTACAGCAGCCCTTCTTTATTGTCTACGATCCGAAGTCGTCGTACATGATGTTCTCGGGCGGAACGCCCAGATCGTCCAACATCTTGGTCACCGCGGCGTTCATCATCGGGGGACCGCACAGGTAGTACTCGATGTCCTCGGGCGCCTCGTGGTTCTTGAGGTAGTTGTCGTAAATGACCTGGTGGATAAAGCCCACATAGCCCGTCCAATGGTCCTCGGGCGAGGGTTCCGACAACCCGATATGGAATTTGAAGTTGGGGAACTCCTTCTCGATCTTTTCGAACTGGTCCTGGTAGAAGATCTCCTTCTTGGAGCGCGCACCGTACCAGAAGGTAACCTTCTTGTCGGTTTTCTCGGTATGGAACAGGTTGAAGATGTGCGACCTCATGGGGGCCATGCCCGCGCCGCCGCCGATGAACATCTTCTCGTTGGGGGTCTCCCTGACGAAGAATTCGCCGTAGGGGCCCGAGATGGTAATCTTATCGCCGGGTTTCAACGAGTAGATGTAGGAGGAGCAGATGCCCGGGTTGACCTTCATCCAGTCGTTCGCGGCGCGGTCCCAGGGCGGGGTTGCGATGCGGATGTTCAGCATGATGATATTCCCTTCGGCCGGGTGGTTGGCCATCGAATAGGCCCTGAAGGTGGGTTCGGGGTTGTTGGCCACCAGGCCCCACAGCTTGAACTTATCCCAGTCGGAGCGGTATTGCTCCTCGATGTCGAAGTCGCTGAATTTGATGCCGCTGTACTTGGGCACGTCGATCTGGATGTAGCCGCCGGATTTGAATTTGAGCGTCTCGCCGACGGGCAGTTTGACCACGAACTCCTTGATGAAGGTGGCCACGTTGTGGTTGGAGACCACCTCGCACTCCCACTTCTTGACGCCCAACACGGCTTCCTCGACGTGGATCTTCATGCTCTCGCGCACCTTGACCTGGCAACCCAGGCGCCACTTCTCCTGCTGTTGTTTGCGGGTAAAGAAGCCTGTTTCGGTGGGCAGGATGTCCCCGCCGCCCTCCAGGACCTGGCATTTGCACATGCCGCACGATCCGCCGCCGCCGCAGGCCGAGGGCAAAAAGATGCCGTTCTCGCCCAGCGTGGAGAGCAGCGTGGAGCCCGTGTCGACCGTGAGAATTTTCTCGCCGCCGTTGATGTCGATCTCGACCTGTCCCGAGGCGGTCAGTTTGGCTTTGGCGTAGAGCAACGCGACCACAAGGGCCAGCGTTACCACCAGAAAGGCCGCGATGGCCACAAATATAGTCAGTCCCATATTAGAGTTGGATGCCTAAGAAGGTCATAAAGGCGATGCCCATCAGACCGGTTAATATAAAGGTGATGCCTGCGCCCTTCAGCGGGGCGGGGATCTGCGAATAGCTGATCCTCTCGCGGATAGCCGCCAGCATGATGATAGCCAGCCACCAACCGATCCCGGAGCCCAACCCGAAGGCGGTCGCCTCGCCGATGTTGGCGTAGTCCCGTTCCTGCATAAAGAGCGAGCCCCCCAGGATGGCGCAGTTCACGGCGATCAGCGGCAGGAAAATACCCAGTTGGTTGTAGAGGGTGGGTGCGAACTTCTCGACGAACATTTCCACCAACTGGGTAAAGGAGGCCACCACGGCGATAAAGACCAGGAAGCTCAAAAATTCGAGGCTCAGGTCCGCCAGTTTGGGGCTCAGCCAGGCCAGCGCGCCGGGTTTGAGCATGTACTCGTTCAGCAGCCAGTTCAAAGGCACGGTGGCGACCATAACGAAGATGACCGCGATGCCCAGGCCCATGGCCGTCTTGACGCTCTTGCTCACGGCGATGTAGGAACACATCCCGAGGAAGAACGAGAAGATCATGTTGTCGATAAAGATCGACTTGACGAATATATTAAGAATTGTCTCCATGCTTAGGCTATTTTTCGATCAGCGAGCGGTTGCGGCTGCGGTGGAAATAGATGATTAGGCCCACCAGGATCAGCGCCATGGGCGGCAGGATGATAAAGCTGTTGTTCTCGTAGAAGCCGCCGTTGGCCACATACCACGCCTCGGGAATGATCCGGTAGCCCCACAGGGTGCCCGAACCGAATATCTCGCGCACAACCCCCAGGGTCATCAGGATGATCCCGTAGCCGATGCCGTTGCCGATCCCGTCGATCAACGAGGGCCAGGGCTTGTTGCCCAGGGCGAAGGCCTCGATGCGGCCCATGATGATGCAGTTGGTAATGATCAGCCCCACGAAGACGGAGAGTTGCTTGGACACGTCGTAGACATAGGCCTTGAGCACCTCGTTGACCAGGATCACCAGCGCGGCCACCACGGTCAGCTGCACGATGATGCGGATGCGCGAGGGGATGGTGTTGCGCAGCAGCGAGAGGATGAAGTTCGCCATCCCTGTCACAGCGATCACCGACAACGCCATCACAAAGGCGGGTTTGAGTTTGGCCGTCACGGCCAGGGCCGAGCAAATCCCCAGGATCTGTACCGTGATGGGGTTGCTCTGATTAAACGGGGAGGTTAAGTACCCCAGGACCTTAGTCGAAAATAACGGCTCTTTTTCTTTGGTATCGCTCATAACCTTACTCTATTACGGGGTCAATAGCCTCTTCCTGCGCCGGTGCGGCGATCAGCGCGGCCCTTTGGATGTCGATGTAGGCCTTGTAGTCGGCCAGGCAGCCTTTGAGCATGTTTTCGACGCCCCGGCTGGTAATCGTACCGCCCGAAACGGCGTCCACGGCGTGAAGGTCGCCTGCCGGAGCACCGCCTTTGACCACTTTGACGCCCACCAGGTTGTCTTTCTCGAAGATCTCCTTGTTCTTGAACTGCTCGGTAAACTGCGGCATAGCGATCTCCGCACCCAGGCCGGGGGTCTCCCCCTTGTGGTCGAAGACCACGCCCGAGATCGTGTTCCAGTCGCCGTCCAGGGCGATGTAGCCCCAGATGGGACCCCAGAGGCCCGTACCCCATACCGGGATGATGTAGCGCACGGTCCCGTCGTCGTCCTTGCTGGCGAAGATGGGCAGCACGCGCTCCTCGGAGGGTTTGTCGTACTCGGCTTTCAGGTTGGTCAGCAGGGTAAAGGCGTCGGCGCCCTCCACCACCTCGCCTTTGCTGTTGACGGCCAGGCTCTCGGTAATGTACTTTTCGTACTGCTCCTGGATGTAGGCGATCTTGTCCTTGGCCTTGTCTGCGTCGGCTGCCTTGCCTACCGAGCGCAGGATGTCGCCCATTTTTTCGACCCTCACGTTGGCGTCCTGCCTGTCCTTCAGGGAGAGCGAGGCGACGGCCAGCAACGTGGCCACCACGACCACCATCACGGTCGAGTAGAGGATAATATAGGTATTGCTGTTCTTGTTCATCGACTCAGGCGTTAACGGTTTTGACTTTGGCGGCCTTCAGCGCGCGCTTCTGGCGCCGGTTGATGTTGGCCTGCACCACGTAGTGGTCGACCAAAGGAGCCATGGCGTTCATGAACAGGATCGAGAGCATCATCCCCTCGGGGTAGCCGGGGTTGACCACCCGGACCAGGACCGCGATCACACCGATTAAGAAGCCCACGATCAGTTTACCCGTGTTGGTCTGCGAGGCGGTGACCGGGTCGGTGGCCATAAAGACGGCCCCGAAGGCAAATCCGCCCAAAAGCAGGTGGTAGTAAGCCGGTACGTCCATCGCGGCGTTCAAACCGATCGCGTTGAAGATCGCGCCCATGGCCAACCCGCCCGCAAAGACGCTCACCATGATCCGCCAGCTCGCCACGCCTGTGACCAGCAGCAGAATGGCGCCCAAAAGGATGGCGATCTTGGAGGTCTCGCCCACGCAGCCGGGTATCGTGCCGATAAACCAATCGAGCGGGGTCGAGCCGTTGCCGTAGACCACATTCTTCGCCCCTTCGGTCAGCGCGCTGCCGATGTCGGTCAGCGGGGTCGCGCCCGAAAAACCGTCCGCGATGGCCGTGCCCGCCTTGCTCATGCCGCTTACCCAGACCTTGTCGCCCGAGATGTAGGGCGTGTAGGCGAAGAAGAGGAACGCGCGGGTCATCAGCGCGGGGTTAAAGACGTTCATGCCCGTCCCCCCGAAGAACTCCTTGACGATGATTACCGAGAAGGCCACGCCCAAGGTCAGCATCCAGAGCGGAATGTCGGCCGGGACGATCAGCGGGATCAGCATCCCGGTGACCAGGTAGCCCTCGTTGACCTCGTGTCCGCGGAACTGCGCGAAGGCGAACTCGATGCCCAGCCCCACGATGTAGGAGACCAGGATCAGGGGCAGCACCTTGAGCAGTCCGTACCAAAACATGGAGAAAAATCCTGTCTCGGCGGCCAGGCCCAGCATACGGAAGTGTTGCAGCCCGGTGTTGTACATCCCGAACAGCAGGGCCGGGGCCAGGGCCAGCACCACGAGGATCATCGTGCGCTTCATGTCGTTGGCGTCCCGGATGTGCGCGCCCTTTTTGGTCACGGTATCGGGGACGAACAGGAAGGTCTCGAAGGCGTCGAACGTCGAGTGCAGCCAGCCCATGGGTTTGCCCTTGGCAAAGGTTGGCTTGATGTTGTCGACCATCCGGCGGATGCCCTTCATCCTGAACACCCCCACCCTGCTTAGGTCGGGCATCAGGTCTTCGGCCATTTTTTTCAGTTGGTTCATTTTATATCGTGCTTTTTTATCCTAACTCTTTTTGCATCAGGTCCAATCCGCCGCGGATGATCTCCTGGATGTCGGTCTTCGACGGATCGACGAACTCGCACAGCGCGAAGTCCTCTTCGATTACCTCGTAGATGCCCAGGTTCTCCATCTTGTCGATGTCGCCGGCCAGGGCCGCCTTGATCAGGTACATGGGGTAGATGTCCATCGGCACGTACTTGTCGTACAAGCCCGTTACCACGTAGGCCCTCTCGCCGCCGTTCAGGTTGGTGTCGAGTGCGTATTTGCGCTTCGGGGTCAGCCACGATAAGTAGCCCCCGCTTACCGAGAATCGGTGGAACCTCGGCATGGCCCAGCCCAGCAGCTCGAAGTGGTCGCCCTCGGGGATTACGGTCACCATGTTGGCGTAGAAGCCCAGGTAACCGTCCTTTTCGGCTTTGCGGCCCGTGAGCACGTTGCCGCTGATGATCCGCACGGTCCCGTCCTCGGCTTGGGTCTTGATCCGGTTCTCCGGGGCGATGGTCCGGATCTGTGCGCCGGGCAGCACCCTGTAATATTTGGGGTCGATGACTTCCGATCCGGCCAATGCGATCACTTTGCGCATATCGACTTTGCCGGCCAGCATCAAACGGCCGATGATCGCCACGTCCTGGATGTTGACGGTCCAGACCGCCTCGCCTTTGTTGACGGGGTCGATGTGGTGGATCTGCACGCCCACGTTGCCTGCGGGGTGCGGACCGTTGAAGTAGTGGTATTCAATGCCTTGCAGGCCTTCCAGTACGCTGGAGGGTTTGTCGGCCTCCTTGCTTTTGCAGCAGCAACGGCATTTGCCGTTGCCTGCGCGCAGGCTAAGGTGTACCGCCCCGTCGGTCAGTTTTTTTAACGCGTCGAAGCCTGCCTGGAGGTTTTCCCGCTCGCCTTGCAGCGCAAAGGCCATGTCGGGAGCCAGCGGCGCCGAATCGAAGCCCGAGACGAAGATCGCCTTGGGGGTCTCATCGGGCTTGGCGATCACGCCGTAAGGCCTCCGGATCAGCATGGGCCAGAGTCCCGAGGCGAGCAGCAGCTTGACCACCTCTTCGTGCGACGCTTTTTTCAGGTCGGGTGCGGAGAAGGCCTCATACCGGATTTCTTTGTCGGCTTTGACGGTGAAATCCAGGATCTTGCGCTTGTCTCCGCGCGTGATCGACTCCACCACCCCGCTCACGGGCGAGGTGAAGAGCAGCTCCGGATTGTTTTTGTCGAAAAAGAGCGGTGTCCCGGCCTTCACGTCGTCCCCGGCTTTTACCAGCGGCTTGGGAATCACACCGACCATGTCGTCGGGAATGAGTGCATAACGCTGCCCTACAGGAAGATCGACGATCTGCGGCTGGGCCTCTCCCTCGAGCTGTATGTCGAGTCCGCGCCTGAGTCTGATGGTCTTTGTCATTTATAAAAAAAATTAAAAACGCCTTTGCGGTGCAAATGTAAGGGATTATTTTGGAAATATTAACAATTCCAGCCGCTTTTTTGTGAAAAAAATCACAATAAAACATTATGGTTTGTAAATATCTGATTAACAGATGATTTTAGCGGCGCATCAGGGATTATCCCTTGCGCCTGATCCAATGCAGGGGGTCCCCCGGCTGCCCGCAGGCCAGCTCATAGCCGCAAAGGGCGGTCTCAAGGGGCGAATTACGTTTGTAAAGCGCGTATTTGTCCCGGTACACGTCCGGCGTTACGTTGGGCATGATCACGTTGGCGCCGCATCCGATCGCACGGTCGCGCGCTCCGGGCCGGAGCGTGTCCAGGGCGGTGGTCGCGGCGATGTTGATGTCAGGCATCATCAGTCGCAGGGTGGCGATCATATTGAGGGTCAGTTCGATCCGTTCGCTTACGGGGAATGATTCGGGCGCGTCGGCCAACGGCGTCTCCGCACATTCTATATAAGGTCCCATGCCGCACATGTCCACGTCGATCGCCCGCATGAACAACAGGTCCGCCGCAAGGCTCTCCACACTCTGCCCGGGCAGTCCGATCATTACACCGGTCCCGACCTGGAAACCAGCCGCGCGCAGCTCCTGCAGGGCTTGCAGGCGTTTTTCGTAGCTGTGTGCCGGCGTGTCGGGGTGGATACGTTTGTAAAGATCCCGGTCGGAAGTCTCGATCCTCAGCAGGTAGCGGTCGGCCCCGGCCTGCTTCCAGCGCCGGTAGGTATCCGCACTCTGTTCGCCGAGCGAGAGCGTCACCGCCATGCCGGAGCGCTTAATCTCTTTTACAAGGTTCTCTATGCGTGATGAATAGCCTTCGCTTTGGATCTCCCCGGATTGGATTACCACCGATCCGAAACCCTGCTTGCGGGCTTGCTCCGCCGCTTGCAGGACCTCGCTGTCGGTAAGCATATACCGCTCGACGGAGGTGTTTCCCACCCTCAGTCCGCAATAGAGGCAATCCTTGCGGCAGATGTTGGAGAGTTCGATCAATCCCCGGGGGTAGACCGGCCTCCCCACGGTCAGGTCGGCAAGCTCACGGGCCTGCGCACGCAGGGCGTCCGCTTCCCTACCCCGCATACGGAGCCTGTCCGTTATTTCGTCCGCCTTGAAATTCACTTAAAAAAATGTACTTTTGTTCCAGGCAAAGATAGGTAAATGACTCCATACATCGACATACATACCCACCGCGATCCGGAGGAAATCCCGGACGGGGTTGTTTCCATGCGGTCTATTTCCCTTAATGACAAGACGTTGTCCGGCATGGACTATCTGGCTGCTTTACCTTCCTGCCGCCTTTCCGCAGGCATCCATCCCTGGGACGCACCAACCCTGTCCGACGCGGATGTCAACCGCGCAATCCAGTATTTGCAAACGGCTGACCTGTCGGCCATTGGCGAGATCGGGCTCGACTTTTACCGCAACAACGACCCCATCCGCCAGATCCAGCTTTTCAGGCAGCAACTCGAGATCGCCATGCACCGCCAACTGCCCGTCGTGCTCCATTGCGTCAAGTCGCTGGACCAAACGATCGCCATACTAAGCCGTTACAGGCTTCCTGCCGTCGTGTTCCACGGCTTTACCAACTCTCCCCAGGCGGCCGCCCGGCTTGCCGCCAAAGGGTATTGCCTCTCCTTCGGCGAGTCGATGATGCACTCCCCCAAGACCTGCGACGCCCTGCTTTCGGTCAATCCCGACCGGATATTTTTCGAGACCGACGATTCGCAATGCCCCATCGAGGAGATCTACCAATACGCCTGCGGGTTGCTCGGCACGAACCTCGAAACGCTGAAAACCCGCATACTGGCCAATTACCAAAAGGTTTTCGTATGAAAGAGTGGATGGAGCGCACCGGGCTTTTGCTGGGCAAAGAGAAATTGCGGAAACTTTGCGGAAGCTCCGTGCTGGTCGTCGGCCTGGGCGGCGTTGGCGCGGTGGCGGCCGAGATGATCTGCCGCGGCGGCGTGGGCCGGATGACGATCGTAGATCCCGACGCGGTCAGCCCCTCCAACATCAACCGCCAACTCCCGGCCTTGCACTCCACCGTCGGCAGCAGCAAGGCGCAGGCCGTAGCTCAACGGTTGCGCGATATAAACCCTGATATCGAATTGTATATCAGTGAAAAATACATAGCATACGAGGCGACGGACGAGCTTCTGGACGCCCGCCCTTACGACTTTGTGGTCGACGCCATCGACACCCTTTCCCCCAAGGTCGCCCTGATAAAAGGTTGCCTCGACCGGGGCATCCCGCTGGTCAGCTCGATGGGCGCGGGGGCCAAGACCGACCCCACGCAGGTCGGGATCAAGGACATTTCCAAGACCCACCACTGCCCTTTGGCCCATATGTTGCGCAAGAGGCTCCATAAGGTGGGTATCCGCAAGGGGTTCTGGGCCGTTTTTTCCCCCGAAGAGGTGCGGGAAGGCTCGATGATCCTAAGCGAGGAGAGGAACAAAAAATCGAACGTCGGCACGATCTCCTACATGCCCGCCGTGTTCGGCTGCGCCTGCGCCTCGGTGGCGATCCGCACTTTAATCGGCGAGATGGAATAAATACCCGATATAAACCATGGCAAACATTGTATTTACAGATTGTTACACGGCATGCGGAGTTGACCTTTCCGCGTTGGAAACCCTCGGTAACCTTACCTGTTACGACTTTACCGAGCCCTCCCAAACGGTTGATCATTGCAGGGACGCGGAGATCGTGATCGCCAACAAAACGCGCTTCAGCGCCGCCGTTTTGCAGCAGCTTCCCCGCCTGAAAATGATCGCCGTGGCCGCGACCGGGACCAACAACGTGGATATGGACGCCGCCGAAAAACAGGGCGTAAAAGTTACCAATGTAACCGGTTACGCAGCCGACGCGGTGGCCGAGGCGACCTTCGCCGCCGTGCTGGCCTTGATGCGCAACACGGTTTTCTACGACAATTACGTCAAAAGCGGCGATTACGCCTCCTCGGGGCGTATTTTCTGCCTGGCCCGGGGCAGCCACGAACTGCGGGGCAAAACCTGGGGGATCATCGGTCTGGGCAGCATCGGGACGCGTGTGGCCGAGATCGCCACGGCGTTCGGCGCGCGGGTCGTCCACTTCTCCCCCTCCGGCCGTGCACACGATACGCCCTACCGCCAAACGGACCTCGAAACGCTGCTCAGGGAGTCCGACGTGGTCTCGATCCACGCCCCGTTGACCGACAGGACGGACAACATGCTGGACTACAAACAGATCTGCATGATGAAGCCCGGCGCGATCCTCTGCAACATGGCGCGCGGCCGGATCGTCAACGAGGCCGCACTGGCCCGGGCGCTGAATGAAAACCGGATCGCCGGGGCCGCCTCGGACGTTTTTTCCGCCGAGCCGATCACCCCCGACAACCCCTTGCTGGGCGTCGAGGACCCCTATAAACTGGTGCTCGCACCCCACTCCGCCTGGGCGACCGAGGAGTCATCCGCCCGGCTGTTCGCGGGTGTGGTCGAGAACGTTAGGAATTTTTTAAAAGATAACCCCGGAATTTAGATATGGCTACGGAAAAATTTTCGATCAAGGCGCGGGCGCGGAGCTTCGGCTACGCAGGCGAGGGATTCAAAACCTTTCTCCGCACGCAGCACAACGGCTGGGTCCATTTGGGGATCACGCTCGCGGCCGTCGTTTTGGGTATGTGGCTGCGGATCAGCGTCGGAGAGTGGATCGCGGTGGCGTTGTCCGTCGGGCTGGTGTTCGGTGCAGAGCTGTTGAACAGCGCGATCGAGTGCCTGGCCGACCATGTGACCCTCGAGCGTCACGACACCATCAAAAAGGTCAAGGATATGGCCGCCGCCGCCGTCCTGGTCGCCGCTTTGGCCGCGCTGGCCGTGGGTTTGCTGATCTTTCTGCCGAAATTGTGGATGCTGATCCGTTAGGGAAGGCTCATCAGCATTTCCGGGGATAGCTCGGTAAAGTCCGAAACGACGGTTTTGTTGCCCAGGGCCTCCAACGCCTCGCGTGTCTGGGTGGTCGCCATGGCCACCACCTTGCACCCGGCGGCCTTTCCCGCCGCGATCCCCGGATTGGAATCCTCGATTACTACGCACTCTTTGGGGTCGAGCCCCAACTTCTTGACGGCCAGCAGGAAGACCTCCGGGTCGGGTTTGCATTTGGTAACCATGTCCCCGTTGGCGATCGCGTCGAAATAGTCGCCGATCCTGCAATTCCCCAGCACGAAATCGACGTTCTTCGTATCGCCCGACGAGCCGACCGCGCACTTGATCCCCGCCGCCTTGAGTTGCTCAAGGAAGTCGACCAACCCGGTGTGGGGCTGAATCGTCTTGGCGTACACGTCGCGGTAGATCGCCTCTTTCTCCTCGCTCAGGTCGTGCATATCGCACTTGTCCAGAATCTCCTGCGGCAGGATCTCCGGGATGATCTCGTGGTTGCTCTGCCCGAATACGCGCAGGAATTTTTCGTTGTCCAGCTCCACGCCGTGGTTGTTGCAAAAGATGCGGAACGCCTCGATGTGCGCGTCGCGGTTGTCGGCCAGAACGCCGTCCATATCGAAAATAACCCCCTTGATCATACCCATTTTCAAAATTTTGCCGCAAAGATACTCTTTTTCCCGGGGAAAGGTTACCTTTGCGCATACACTACTTAGTATGAGCAACGAACTGAATCCCATCCCCGGCAAGACGATCGAGCGATTGAGCGAGTACCGACGCACGTTGCTCAAATGCCGCAAGCAGGGCATTACCCATATCTTTTCCCATGTACTGGCCGGTATGCACGGCATTACCCCCGTGCAGGTGCGCAGGGATTTGATGCTGATCGGCTTTTCCACCGACACCAAGAAGGGCTACGATGTGCAGGTGCTGATCGACTTTATCGGGACCATCCTGGACAGCCCCTCGCCGATGAACATAGCCGTGATCGGCATGGGCCACCTGGGGCAGGCCCTGACGCGCTACTTCAACGGCCGCAACCTCAAATTGAAGATCGTGGCCTCGTTCGATATCGACCCGAAAAAGATCGGCAACCAGATCGAGGGCGTGGATTGCTACTCGATGGAGCAGTTCGAGGAGAGGGTCGAGGAGCTGGATATCAATATCGTGGTGGTCAGTTCCCCCACCCGTGTGGCGGGCGATTTGGTTGTGCCGATCATCAACGCCGGGATCAAGGGGGTATTGAACTTCACCTCCATGCCGCTGAACTTCCCCCAGGGTATCGTGGTGGAGAACTACGACATTACCACGGTGTTGGAAAAAGTGGCCTACTTCGTCAAGGAGAGCGAATAGGGGCTACTTGCAGGTTTTGCCGAAAATATTTATTATTTTTGGGGAGTTATTCCTGCGCTTATTAATTCATCCCATATGAAAGTCTTCCGAGGCTTC
The DNA here is from genome assembly GCA_031551275.1 of Rikenellaceae bacterium. Lineage (GTDB taxonomy): Bacteria > Bacteroidota > Bacteroidia > Bacteroidales > Rikenellaceae > JAVBMJ01. Next base: position 23,958 of record JAVBNX010000006.1, on the reverse strand, counting down.
GACAACCTGCCCGAATTCAAGAATCCGGCCCTGAGCATGGGCTCATACGACGGGGTCCACTACGGGCATCGCCAACTGCTCGCCACATTGAAAGATACCGCCCGCCGTTTGAAAGGCGAGAGCGTGGTGGTTACCTTCGAGCCCCACCCCCGCGCCGTGTTGCAGGGTGCGCCCATGGAGCTGCTCAACACGCTGGACGAGAAGATCATGCTTCTGTCCGCCGCGGGGATCGACAATCTGATCGTCGCCGACTTTACCCCCGATTTCAGTCGCGTCGCGCCCGACGCTTTCGTGCGCGATTACCTGGTGGGCAAGATCGGGATCCAAGCCTTCGTGATCGGCTACAACCACAATTTCGGCCACAACAAGCAGGGCAACTACGGCTTCCTGAAGGACGCCGGGCAGAACCCCGGCTTCGAGGTGGTCGAGGTCCGGCGCCAGGAGGTGGGCGGCCACAAGATCAGTTCGACCATGATCCGCAATTTGATCGCCGAGGGCAAACTTGCCGAGGCCGCCGGATTCCTTGGCTACAACTACTTCGCTTTGCTGATGGAGGACCAAAAAGGCGGCTTTACATTGGCCGACCCCGACAAACTGATGCCCCCAGACGGGGTCTATATCGTTATCTTCCGCACCGAAGCCGGGGATGCGCCGTTGGAATACCGCCGCCTGGAGGTGCGCGAGGGCGGCATCACGCTCACTCCCCCGCCCTCGCCCGCCGAGGTAATCGTCCCGGTCACGGAGTTCGACCCCGCCACCGCGCCCCTGTCGGGTTGCTACGACAACCTGCTGATCTTCAACCCCTGACCCGCGATGAAAACCCTGCCGCCGCGACAGCCGATAAAAAAGCACCGTAACAGGTGCTTTTTTGTTTAAAAATCCGGAAAAAACCGCTATCTTTGCCAAATTTTAATCCGTACAGCCATGTCATTGATCGACGACAAAATCCAGACCGAAGGACTAACCTTTGACGACGTCCTGCTTATCCCCGCTTACTCCAACGTCCTGCCGCGCACGGTCGACATCTCCTCGATGTTCTCCCGCGGGATCAAGCTCAACACGCCGGTCCTTTCGGCCGCCATGGATACGGTAACCGAGGCCGATCTGGCGATCGCACTGGCCCGCGAGGGCGGTATCGGTGTGATCCACAAGAACATGTCGATCGCCGACCAGGCCGCGCAGGTCCGCAAGGTCAAACGCGCCGAGAACGGCATGATCACCGACCCGATTACCATCGGCAAGGAGTACACCGTGGGCGACGCGCTGATGTTGATGCGGGACAACAAGATCGGCGGCATCCCCGTGATCGACGACGACCGCAAGCTGATCGGCATAGTTACCAACCGCGACCTGCGCTTCCAAAGGGAGATGGGCCGCAAGATCGCCGACGTGATGACCCACAAGAACCTGGTCACCACCAAGAACCCCGACTTGCAGACCGCCGCCGAGATATTGCTTCAGAACAAGATCGAAAAATTGCCCGTCGTGGACGACCAGGGCAAATTGGTGGGTCTTTTGACCTACAAGGATATCACCAAGTTGCAGGACAATCCCAACGCCTGCAAAGACTCCAAAGGCCGCCTGCGGGTAGCCGCAGGGGTGGGCATTACCTACGACACGATGGAGCGCGTGGCCGCCTTGCACGAAGCTTCGGTCGACGCCGTAGTGCTGGACACCGCCCACGGCCACACCGAGAACGTGGTCAATATGCTGCGCAAGATCAAAACCCAGTACCCCGACCTGCAAGTCGTGGTCGGCAACATCGCCACCGCCGCCGCAGCGCGCTTCCTGGCCGACGCGGGTGCGGACGGCGTCAAGGTGGGCATCGGCCCCGGTTCGATCTGCACGACCCGTGTGGTGGCCGGGATCGGTGTGCCCCAGCTCTCGGCGATCTACGACGTGGCCAAGGAGCTGAAAGGCAGCGGCATCCCCGTGATCGCCGACGGCGGTTTGCGCTACTCGGGCGACGTGGTCAAGGCCCTGGCCGCCGGTGCGGACTCGGTAATGGCCGGTTCGCTCTTCGCGGGCGTGGAGGAGTCCCCCGGCGAGACGATCATCTTCAACGGCCGCAAATTCAAGTCCTACCGCGGCATGGGCTCGTTGGAAGCCATGCAGCAGGGCTCCAAGGACCGCTACTTCCAGGATATGGAGGACGACATCAAAAAGCTGGTCCCCGAGGGCATCGCCGCCCGCGTCCCCTACAAAGGCACGCTCAAGGAGGTGGTCTACCAGTTGGTGGGCGGTCTGCGCGCCGGGATGGGTTACTGCGGGGCGAAGGATATGGCCGCTTTGAAGGAGGCGAAATTCATCCGCATTACCTCGTCCGGGATGCTCGAGAGCCACCCCCACGACGTGGCTATTACCCGTGAAGCGCCCAATTACAGCCGGGGGGAGTAGTTGCGTTATGCACAACGCGCCCCTGGACACAGCTGCACTGGAAACACCTTCCGTTAAAACTCCCCGCATCGAGGTCGTCGATGCGCTGCGCGGTTTCGCCGTCGTGGCGATCATGTTGCTGCATTTTATCGAGCACTTTATTTACGGCGTCTACCCCGAGGCGCCCTGCGAAACGGCGCGGGCGATCAACCAGGGGGTCTGGGATGCGCTGTTCTTTGTCTTTGCGGGCAAGAGTTATGCGATCTTCGCCCTTTTGTTCGGTTTTACCTTCATTATCCAGCAGCGCAACCGGGAACTTCGGGGTGCGGACTTCGGTGCCCGTTTCGCCTGGCGGTTGGTAGTTTTGATGGGGTTCGCCACGCTGAACGCCGCGTTTTTCCCCGGCGGCGACGTGTTGCTGCTCTTCGCCATCATGGGTTTTGCGATGATCCCCCTGCGCAGACTCTCGCAAAGGACGTTGCTGCTTGTCGCACTGGTATTTCTGGTCCAGCCCATCGAGCTGTTGGAGTGTTTCGGCGTGGATTTCATGCCCACGCTGCTCGGCGAGGCGTACTACCCCACCCTGAAAACCATCACCGACTCGGGCGATTTCTGGAAAATGATCGCCGCCAACGCCACGACGGGCCAACTGGCAAGCCTTTTCTGGGCGGTCGACGCGGGACGGCTTTTGCAGGCCCCCGGACTCTTTATTCTGGGGATGATCCTCGCCCGGGGCGACTATTTCTCGCGCAATGACGGTTTCTGGGTAAAGACATTCATCGCCGGGTTTGTCGGCAGCTTTGTCCTCTGGATCGCCAGGAGTGCGGCTACGGGCTCCGCGCTGACGATCTTTACCATGTGGTACAACCTGGCCTTCACCGCGGTACTGGTCTCGGTGTTCGTGATGCTTTACCGCAGCGAACTGTTCCAGCGCATGACTGGCGGCTTGCGTTTCTACGGCCGCATGAGTTTGACCAACTACGTCAGCCAGTCAGTGATCGGCAGCCTGATCTTCTTCCCCTACGCTTTGGGGCTGGCCCCGCACCTGGGCATCGCGTGGAGTTTCGTGGTCGGTCTGGGGGTTATGCTGCTTCAGATCGCCTTCTGCAAGTGGTGGTTGAAAACCCATCGCCAGGGGCCCCTGGAGTCGCTTTGGCATAAGCTGACCTGGATCGGGTCCGGCAAATAACCGCGACGCCATGCAGCGCATTTTGATCGACAGTCCGGCCCATCCGGCTTTTCCCGCCTTTCTGCGGCTCTACACGGCTTCGTTTCCGCTCGACGAGCAGCGCCGCCCGGATGAGATCAAGCGCATCCTTTCCCGCGCGGATTACCATGTGGAGGCGTGGATGGAGGGGGACGGCCTGCTCGGCTTTCTGGCGTGGTGGGATTGCCCCGGGGTGCGCTACATCGAGCATTACGCCATCGATCCCGCCCGGCGCGGCGGGGGCTGCGGCAGCAAATTCCTGACCGAATGGATCGCGGACGGCCGTCTGCCCGTTTTGTTGGAGATCGAACCCGCAACGGATGAGACCAGCCGCCGCCGGGAAGTTTTTTATCAACGCCTGGGCTTTGTGCGCAACCCTTTCAGCCACGGACACCCCTCTTACCACGACGGCACGGGCTGGGTGGACCTGTGGATCATGACCTGGCCGCAAGCCGTTTCCGAAGAGAAATACCTTGCATTTCGGGAGAAATTCCGGGGCGAAATCCTGCCGAAGTTTCCCTGACCCTATTCGCCGGGCAGGGCGTAAAGCCCTGCTATGTAGCCCTTCGCATCGAAAGCCAACTGCAATTTGATCTTCTCCTTGGAGAATTCGCAGGGCACGTGTAGCAGGCGATAGCCCTCCATTTCCCCCGCTTCGACGGCGGGTTGCTGTCCCAAGAACTGTCCGAGCTTCATCTCGATCTGCCCCCAGAACACCCGTGCCTGCAACGGGGTAAACTGCTTTTTCATCGTATCGTCGAAGTAGAGCGCCGCCTGCTTGAACTCCCCTTTCTGGAAGCAATCTATAACGATCGCGGCCGTCTGCTCGATGGTTTGCCCTTCGGGAATGACGAAAGGCCCGTCCGCTTTGGCCTGCGGCGAGTAAAGGCCGAACAGGAAATAGAGCAATAGTTGAGAGACCACCTCGGCCGAGATCAACCCGCCGATAAACGGGATCGCCGCCTTATGCCCCTTCAGGTTGCACGACACGGTAAATCCGTTGTACATCAAGACGACCATCCATATTCCGCAAGCTATGCTGACGATCCCGAAATAGATCAACTTCGGTATGTCCCACAGGCCCGCAGGAACGATGGGCAGGGCTGCCGCCGAAGCCAGAAACAGCAAGGGAAAGCGCGACAAGGCCATCGTCCCGGCGATATCGATTACCCGGAAGCGTTTTCCGACAAACATCCATCCCATCAAACAGAAGCAAACCCAGAGCGACAGCCACGCCACCCCCTGCGCCATGAACGCCTCGGCCCGGGAGTGGACCACCGGAGCGTGTATATCGATCGCCCCGTCGAAGATCACGTTGTTCATCTGGCCCCCCATTGCGGTCAACGCCATCGCCGCCAAACCGATAGCCAGCGCCTTCCATCCCGCGATTCTCTCAAAAGGATTGTAGAGTAATTTTGCGATCATAACCGTTAATCGTTAAGTTTTGAAATGATGTCGTCCAAAAGGTTGCGCACCGTGGGATAGCTGAGTTTCAGCCGCGAGGCCATCTCCTTGAGGCTGCCGCTGCACCGCACGAATTGCAGGATAAAGTCGCTCTCCCGGGGGCTGAGCCGTGCCAGCGGCGGCAGTTCGTACAGGCCGGAAACCTCGGTTCCGCAATCTTCGCATTTCAGGCTTTTGACTCTCAGCGCCGAGTCGCAAGCCGGGCATTTACAGGGTAGCATGGTAGAAAATATTTTTCACAAATATAAAATATTATTGAATAATATTCAAGCAAAACAAAATAATATTCAAAAAATAATCCCGACAGGCCCGCCGACACCGAAAAATGCCTACATTTACCGCCAAACTTCATTCAGAATGATAGTCCAGGAGTATAAAATAAGGGTACGTTATAAAGAGACCGACGCCATGGGGGTGGTCCACCACTCCAACTACGTGAATTACTACGAGGTGGCGCGCACCGAGTTGTTGCGCGGCTTCGGCACGACCTATAAAGAGATGGAGCAGGGCGGCGTGATGATGCCCATCCGCGAGGTGCAGATGAAATTCATCGCCCCCGCCTTGTACGACGACCTGCTGACGGTAAGGATCACGGTCAGCGAGGTCCCCGCCGCGAGGATGACCTTCTACCACGAGGTATTCAACGAAAAGGGCGACCTGTTGAACACGGGAACGGTCGTGCTGGCCTTTATGAACCAGCAGACCCGCCGTCCGACCCGCGCCCCGGAGGCGTTCAGGGCCTTGTTCGCTCCGTATTTCGAATGATCCGGGAGTAGCTCTCCGCCGCCGAAAAAGGATCGGACGCGCTGCAAATCCCCGAGACCACGGCGATCGAATCGGCGCCCGCCTGGACGATCGCCGCCGTATTGTTCAACGTGATCCCCCCGATAGCCACCAGCGGATGGCGGCAATTGGCTTTGAGCCAGGCCACCCCGTCCAACCCCCACTCCATGATCGTATCGGTTTTGGTCAATGTCGCGAATACCGGACTGACCCCGATGTAGTCCACATCGAGCTCTTCCGCGTCCAACGCCTGCTGATGGCTCTCCACCGAAAGCCCCACGATCCTGCCCGGCATAAGCCGCCTGGCGTCCCGGGGATCCATGTCGCTCTGGCCCACGTGGACGCCGTCGGCATCCGCCGCCAGCGCCACATCCACCCTGTCGTTGATGATCAGGGGGATTTTCAGGGGTTTTAGTATTTCCATCAGCATCCGGGCGCGGGCCACGAACTCCCGCGTGGGAATATCCTTCTCGCGCAGTTGCACGGCCGATACGCCGCCCCTGACCGCCTCGCGCACCACGTGCGCCAAACGGTCGGTCTCCATGCCTTCGGCAGTTACCAGGTATAACCGGCAGTCCAGCACGCCTATTTCTCTTCCCGGATCCGGACCCGGCTCATGAATTGCTTCTCGGTAAGCGTGTGCAGGATATCGTACAGCGCGACCTGCAAGGTACCCGGCCCGGTCGACTCCTCGGCCGCCATCTCGCCGCACACGGCCAGAAAGGCCGCCGCCGCCATCGCCGCCGTAAAGCGGTTGGGCTCGACCGCCGCCATGGCGCCCAGAAGGGAGGAGGCCGTGCAGCCCAGCCCGGTCACCCGGGGCATCAAATGGCTGCCGTTCTCCACGTATCCGACCCTTACCCCGTCGGTGATAATATCCGTTTCCCCGCTGATGCTCACCACAGTATTGTAGGTTTTAGCCAGCTCGATCCCCGCCTTTTGCGCATCCATCGACCCGGCCGCGCTGTCCACGCCGCGCGAAACGATGGAGGTCCCGGCCACCGAGAGGATCTCGCCCGCGTTACCCCGGATAAAACTTGGCGAGGCGATCCCCAGCAACTCGTCGACCACCCGGTTGCGGTAGCTGGTGGCTCCCGCGCCCACCGGGTCGATTACCGTGGGTTTGCCCAGCTCGTCGGCCTTTTTCAGGGCCAGTTTCATGCTGCGCACGAACTCCTTGTCCAGCGTGCCGATGTTGATGACCGTGGCGTTGCACAGGGCCACCATCTCTTCGATCTCGTCCGAACTGTGGGCCATGATGGGCGACGCGCCCGCGGCCAATAAAGCGTTGGCCGTGTTGTTCATTACCACATAGTTGGTAATGTTCAACACGAGGGGGGATTGCTCCCTGAGCGCGACAATGCCGGCCCAAAGCGTTTTTACCATATTTTTCCGAGCAAGGTCAATAATTCGGAGTGCCCGGCGGCACTCATTTTTTGAGGTATTGCTTTAGTTTGTCGGGGAGTAGGACCTCCACCTGCTTGCCTTTCACATGAATCGTGCCTTCGGCGCAGAGTTCCCCGATCGTTTTGGCCAAAGCGGGCCGCGTGACGCCGAACATTTCCGACATCTGATTCTGGGTCAATCTGTTGCGAAACCTGAGCGTGCCGTCCCTCTCGATGATCTCCAACAGGTAGTTGGCCAGTTTTTCGCGGATGGTCCGGTAGGTCAGGTAGGTGACCCTCTGTGAGAGCAGTTTCTTGGGATTGGATAGTATTTCCAAAAAGTTGGTCATCACGGCAGGGTACTGCGACATGATGGCGGTAAAATTCTTCCTGCCGATGGCCCCCACCTTCGCCGTGGAATAGGCTCTTAGGTTCAGAGTCAATACGTTATCGTCGGCGTAGAGGAACGCAGGGGCAAGAACGGCCGGGGCGGCGATCCGCTCGGCGACGATCTTGTTCCCGGCCGAGTCCTCCACCTCGGCTCCGACATACCCGCTGGTAAGCAGGTAAAGTTCGTTGAGTTTGCTCCCTTTTTGGGCGATCAGATCTCCCGGGGCGAATTCCTTTTCTTTTTCGACGGCCATAGACACAATTTTCTCCACCGCCGCATTTTCAACCCCTTTGAAAAGTTGAAATGATTTCATTCTCACTGTCATTGCGTTAAAATCTAAGCTAGGTTACAAATATAGAAAAAAATGCCCCGTTGAGTCAGGACCCTCTTTCGATTTAACAATTATTTAGTCTGAAAGCTTTACTTCGCCGCCCCAAAATGTTTATTTTGCCCTGAAGAAGATTTGCAGCGGAACCCCGCTGAAATCCCACCTCTCCCTGATCTTGTTCTCAAGGAACCGTTTGTACGGTTCGCGGATGTACTGGGGGAGGTTTACGAAAAAGGCGAACGACGGTGTCGGCGAAGGCAATTGCTGCGAATACTTGATCCGGATGTATTTGCCTTTGACCGAAGGGGGCGGCGTCGCCTCTATGATGGGCAGTATGTACTCGTTCAGCTCCGAGGTCCTGACTTTGCGTTTGCGCGCCTGGAATACCTTGAGCGCGGTTTCAAGCACTTCGAAGATGCGTTGTTTCGTTATTACGGAGGTAAAGATGACCGGCAAATCGCTCATCGGGGCGAGCCTGTAAAGCAGCGCCTCGCGGTAAGCCTTCATCGTGTTGTTGTCCTTTTCGATCAGGTCCCACTTGTTGACCACGACCACGCACCCTTTTTTGTTGCGCATGATCAGCGAAAAGATATTCAGATCCTGCGACTCGATCCCCTGCGAGGCGTCCAACATCAAAACGCAGACGTCCGCGCTCTCGATGGCCCGGATGGAGCGCATGACCGAGTAGAATTCGAGGTCTTCGGTAACTTTCGATTTTTTCCTCAGCCCGGCCGTGTCGACCAGCATGAAGTCCATCCCGAACTTGTTGTAGCGCGTCCCGATCGAATCCCGGGTCGTACCCGCCACCGGGGTAACGATGTTGCGCTCCTCGCCTAAAAGCGCGTTGGTAAGCGACGATTTGCCCACATTGGGCCTGCCGACAATGGCGATTTTGGGCAGGTCCTCCTCCTCGACGGCCTCCCTTTGGGGCAGGGCTTCGATTACCATGTCGAGCAGCTCGCCCGTGCCGCTTCCGCTTACCGCGCTGATGCACACGGGCTCCCCCAGCCCGAAGGCGTGGAATTCGTGCGATCCGTAGATCTGGCTGTTGTTGTCGACCTTGTTGACCACCACGATCACCTTCTTGCTCGTCCTGCGCAGGATATCGGCCATGGTGGCGTCGGGACCCGTGATCCCGGTGCCGACTTCGGTCATGAAAAGGATCACGTCGGCCTCCTCGATGGCCAGCACGACCTGTTTGCGGATCTCCTCCTCGAACACGTCGTCGCTGCCGGTAATGTAACCGCCGGTATCGATTACCGAGAATTCCCTCCCGCACCAATCGCTCTTGCCGTAATGCCTGTCGCGCGTGGTCCCGGCCACGTCGTCGACGATAGCCTTCCTCATACCCACCAGGCGGTTGAAGAGCGTGCTCTTCCCGACATTAGGCCTTCCCACAATGGCTACGATACCCATTTCTTGAATTTTGAGCAGCAAAGATACGAAAAGTCGCAAGCAATCCAAAAACGGGGGCTAATTTCCCCGGGTAACCTCCAGCAGGAGGGGTCTGACCGCGGCGGTCCATATCTTGTAGCCCTCGGCGTTCAGGTGCAGGTTGTCCTTTGCGAAGATATCGGTGCGCAGGTTGCCTGCCGGGTCGTACATCCCGGGGGTAACGTCGATAAAATGGACGTAGGGCGTACGGGCGGCGTACTCCTTCAGCAGGGCGTTGAGCGCGTTGACCTGCGGGACGAAGGGGGCGCGCCTGATCGAATGTTGGACCGACATAATAAAGAACGGCACGTCGGGATAGTCGCGGCGGATCATGCCTGCGAAGACGCGGAAAAGGTCGTAGGTCAGTCCCACACCGATGTTGTTCTTGCCGTCGCCTATGTCGTTGCCCACGTAGAGCACGATGGCTTTGGGGTTATATCCCCGGGCGACCACGTCGTAATTGTAGATCATATCGCGGATCGAGGCCCCGCCGTAGGCGCGGTTGATGATCTTCATCGGGGCCAGGTCCTCATGCGCCGTGGTCCACCTGCGCATCGACGAGGAACCCATCAGCAGGGCGTCGCACGAACGGTCGCCCATCGCGGCGTTTGCCTCTTTAAAGGCGTCGATCTCCTTCTGGTAGCGGGTTATCCACCCGGCTGGATCGGCGTGGGCCACGGGGAGGCAGCCCTGGATGCGCACCGAGTCGGTTTGCGCGGGCGTCGCGACCGCGCACAGGGCGAAAAGAAGGGTAAGGAGTAGTTTTTTTGCCATGAAAGCAAAAGTACGAAATAAAAATTATGTTGGTAACATGATGGAAAAAAGTATCCTTTCAGGTTGTTTATCCGGCATGGAATCTGTAATATTGTGGTCTGATTAAACCTAACTGAAACGATATGGAGAACAATCCCGGGGGCGCTGTGGCCGCCAACTCAGGCATCGGCAAGTTGTTGCCGGTTATGTTCGGATTCTTTGTCATGGGCTTTTGCGACGTGATCGGCATCGGAACCAACTATTCACAGGAGAGTTTGAACCTTACCGAATCGGTGGCCGGGCTTCTGCCCATGTCGCTGTTCGTGTGGTTCGCCATCTGTTCGATCCCGACCAGCCTTCTGATGGGCCGCATCGGCCGCAGGAACACGGTAATCCTGAGTATGGTAATCTCGGTGGCCGCCTTTGTGGTCCCGCTGATGAGCTTCAATCTGACGACCTGCCTGATCACTTTCTCGCTGTTGGGCATCGGCAACACCATTTTGCAGGTATCGCTCAACCCGCTGGTCGCCAACGTGGTCTCGGGCAAGCGGCTGGCCAGCAGTTTGACCCTGGGTCAGTTCGTCAAGGCGATCTCGTCGTTTTTGGCCCCCTTTATCGCAGGGTTCGCCGCCAAGACGCTGGGCGACTGGAAACTGATCTTCCCGATCTACGGTGTGATCACGGTGCTTTCGGCCCTTTGGCTCGGCCTTACGCCGATCAAAGAGGAGCAGCCCGACGCGAACACCACTTTCGGCAAGGCGTTCGGCCTTTTGAAGGACCCCTATATCCTGATGCTTTTTCTGGTCATCCTGTGCATCGTGGGGATCGATGTGGGGATGAACGTCTCCTCGCCCAAGGTGATGATGGAGCGCGCGGGTTTCAGCCTGGACGACGCCAAATACTCGATCAGCGTCTACTTCTTCGCGCGCACCGCCGGGGCTTTCCTGGGGGCGATGGCTTTGATGCGCCTGAATCCTAAAAAGGTCTTTGTCTGGAGCATGGCCGCCGCCATAGCCGCCTACGCGGTCGTCATGGCTTTCGGCCACGGCGCCTATACGATCTACGCGACGGTCGCGTTGGTGGGCTTCTTCTGCGCCAATGTCTTCCCGATCGCCTTCTCACTGGCTTTGAACCACCTGCCCGAAAAGGGCAACGAGATCTCCGGGTTGATGATTACCGGGGTGGCCGGCGGCGGGATCATCCCCTACCTGATGGGCCACGCCAACCAACTGGCAAGCGGGGTAATCGGCGGTATGTTCGTTATTCTGGCCTGTATGCTCTACGTGCTCTTCGCATCGGTCTACGTTTACCAAAAGAAATAGCATGTACAGCAACGATAAACGCACGGTAGTGACCCTCGACGCGGGAGGGACCAATTTCGTCTTCGGGGCGATCCGGGGCGACCGCGACGTGGTGGCACCCGTTACCCTGCCCTCGATGTCCGCCGACCTGGACACCTGTATGGCCCAACTCGAAAAGGGTTTTTCCCAAATTTTCCGGGAACTCCAAGCGGCCGGCGAAAAACCTGTGGCGATCAGTTTCGCCTTTCCCGGCCCCGCCGACTACCCCAACGGGATCATCGGGGGCTACCTGCCCAATTTCCCCTCTTTCAGGGACGGAGTGGCTTTGGGCCCCTTTCTGGCGGAGAAATTCGGCGTTCCGGTCTTTATCAACAACGACGCCGACCTGTACGCCTACGGCGAGGCCCTGGCGGGCGCACTTCCGATCGTGAATGAAAAGATCAAAAAACTGGGCGGCAGCAAGCAATTTCATAACTTGCTGGGATACACTTTCGGGACGGGCTTCGGTTTCGGCTTCGTCTCGGACGGCAGGCTCCATATCGGCGACAACTCCTGCGTGGAGACCTTCTGTTTGATCCACAAAAACTACCCCGGCGTGATGGTCGAGGACGGCGTAAGCATCCGCGCGGTCAAGCGGGTCTACGGCGAGAAGAGCGGCAGCCCCGACCACGGCCTCGAGCCGAAGGAGATCTTCGAGATCGCCGAGGGCACGCGTCCCGGCGACCGGAAGGCCGCCCTGGCCGCCTTTGACGAGCTGGGCGAGGTGGCGGGCGACGCGATGGCCACGACCGTTACCCTGATCGACGGGATCATCGTGATCGGCGGGGGGCTGGCGGCAGCCCGCAAATACTTTATGCCCTCGCTGTTGAAGGTGTTGCGCAGCAAGATCAAAACCATCACGGGCGAGGAGTTGAACCGCGTCCAGATGAAGGTCTACGACCTGGACGACGAGGCCGAGTTCGCCGAATTCGCACAGGGCAGCGAGCGCAGGATCAAAGTCTACGGCTCGGACCGCGAAATCGTTTACGACCCTCAAAAGCGCATCGGTATAATGACCTCCCCCATCGGGGCCAGCCAGGCCATCGCCCTGGGCGCCTGCGCCTTTGCACTCAACCAATTGGATAACGCATGAAAAAGTTTCTCCTGACCTCTACCCTGCTCTGCATGCTGGCCCTGAACGCCTCGGCCATCGGCGGCATCAAATTGATCCAGATGGGCGTGCGCGCCGGTCTGGCCTACCCCACCCTGGACATCAAGAATCCCTCTTTTGACGCGACCACCTCGATCCAGGCCGACCGCAAGGTCAGTTTCACGGGCGGTTTCGTTGCCCGGATCAACATCCCGGTCGTCTTTTTCCAGCCCGAGATCATCTTCACGGCCAACCGTTTCGACCTGAAAGCCGTCACACAGGATCCCAACAACAACATCTCCTCGACCATGAAGATCAACACCTGGGACGTTCCGGTCATCGTGGGAACCAAGTTCCTCTCGATCGTCAGGGTCGGCGTGGGCCCCACTTTCCGGCTCTCCTGCACGGGCAGCGCCCAGGGTGACAACATCGGCTCATCGATCGTTGTTCCCGAAACGGGCTATATCGGCAACATCGGCATCGACCTGGGCAAACTAAACATCGATGCACGCTACACGGGTTACTTCGGCAAGGCCGACCAGATGGTCTGGGTCGGAGCCGACGGCCCGGCCAAGCAGTTCAAAAGCTCCCTTTCGGCCTTTTCGATCAGCCTGGGGTTATTATTCTGATATGACGGAAATCCAACTGAGATTAGAGGACATCGACCCCTCGGAGTTCTACGGCATGGCCAACAGGAACCTCGAGGAGATCGCCAAACGTTTCCCCCAGCTCAAGATCGTCGCCCGGGGCGATACCATCCGGGTATCGGGCCCCGAGGCCGGGATCGGGGAGTTCGAGAAAAAATTCAGCGCCCTGACCGCCTATTTCCAGAAGTACGGCCATTTGTCGCAACAGACGGTGGCCCAACTGCTGGACGGTTCCCTGTCGCTGACCGACACCCCCACCCAGGAGGACGTGATCGTTTACGGCAACGGCGGCAACATCGTGCGCGCGCGCACGGTCAACCAGCAAAAGCTGGTCAAGATGTACGACCACAACGATTTACTCTTCGCCGTTGGCCCGGCAGGATCGGGCAAGACCTACACGGCCATCGCCCTGGCGGTGCGCGCGCTAAAGAACAAGGAGGTCAAAAAGATCGTCCTCACCCGCCCGGCCGTCGAAGCGGGCGAGAAGCTGGGTTTTCTGCCCGGCGACATGAAAGAGAAGTTAGACCCCTACCTGCAACCGCTGTACGACGCGCTGCACGATATGATCCCCCAGGTCAAGCTGATCAAGCTCATGGAGGAGGGCGTGGTGCAGATCGCGCCGCTGGCCTATATGCGGGGCCGCACGCTGGACAACGCCTTCGTGATCCTGGACGAGGCCCAGAACACCACCTTCCCGCAGATCAAGATGTTTCTGACCCGCATGGGCCGCAACGCCAAGTTCATCGTCACGGGCGACGTGACCCAAATTGACCTGCCCCGCCACGCGGACTCGGGCCTTGTGCGCGCCATCAAGCTGTTGGAGGGCATCGAAGGGATCGCCTTCGTGGACTTCGACCAGCGCGACATCATGCGCCACAAGCTGGTAAAAGCCATCGTGGACGCCTTCAACAAAGACGAAAAGGATAACTCATAATGATATGGACCAGGCAATTTTAAAGACCGACTTCAAATTCGAAAACCTGAAAAGCCTCTACGTGGGCAAGGTCAGGGACGTGTACGACATCGACGGCAAATACCTCGTCATGGTGGCCTCCGACAGGATCTCCGCCTTCGACGTGGTGCTTCCCCGCGCCATACCTTATAAAGGTCAGGTGTTGAACCAGATCGCCTCGCGCTTTCTGGACGCCACCTCCGACATCTGCCCCAACTGGAAGATCGCCTCGCCCGACCCGATGGTTACCGTGGGCTACCGCTGCGAGCCCTTCCCGGTGGAGATGATCGTACGGGCCTACCTGACCGGCAGCGCATGGCGCGACTACCGCGATGGCGCGAGGGAGATCTGCGGGGTAAAACTCCCCGACGGGATGCGGGAGAACCAGAAATTCCCCGCCCCGATCGTCACCCCGACCACCAAGGCCGAGCTGGGCTCCCACGACCAGAACATCTCCCGCGAAGAGATCATCGCGCAGGGTTTGGTCAGCAAGGAGGATTACGACCAACTGGAAAAATACGCCCTCGGATTGTTCAACCGGGGCAGCGAAATGGCCGCCGCAAGGGGCCTGATCCTGGTCGACACGAAATACGAGTTCGGCAAGCGCGACGGAGTGATCACCCTGATCGACGAGATCCACACCCCCGACAGCTCCCGCTATTTCCACGCCGAGGGCTACGCCGAACGTTTCGCCAAGGGCGAGCCCCAACGCCAGCTCTCCAAGGAGTTCGTCCGCGAGTGGCTGATGAGTGGCGGTTTCCAGGGCCGCACCGGCGAGCAGGTCCCGACCATGACCGACGAGTTCGTCCAAACGGTCAGCGACCGCTACATCGAGCTGTACGAAGCCGTCACGGGCGAGAAATTCATCAAGCACGCCCAGGGCGAGGAGCTGCTCGCCGCGATGGAAGCCAACATTAAAAACCTGCTGGCCCGGCTCGGATAAAACTTAACTCATTGGTATGAACGCCCCTCACCTATTAAAAATGATCATTATGGACAAGAATATCGAAAAACTCTCCCCCCACGGCCTGTGGAAGCATTTTGCCGCGATTTGCGCCATTCCCCACCCCTCCCACCACGAGGAGGCGTTGCGGGACTATATCGTCGCGTTCGCCAAAGAGCAAAACCTTGAATATTTGATCGATAAAGCGGGTAATATCATCCTTCGCAAGAAGGCCTCGCCCGGCATGGAGCATTGCAAGGGCGTGATCCTGCAGGCCCACCTGGACATGGTCCCCCAGAAGAACAGCGACAAGGAGTTCGACTTCGAGAAGGACTCCATCGTCCCCTACATCGACGGCGAGTGGGTCAAGGCCGACGGCACGACCCTGGGCGCGGACAACGGCATCGGATTGGCGGCTATTCTGACGCTTTTCGAGGCCGACAGCCTGGTGCACGGCCCCTTGGAGGCGCTTTTGACGCTCAGCGAGGAGACCGGCATGTACGGCGCTTTCGGTTTGGAACCCGGCCATTTGAAGGGTAAGATCCTGATCAACCTCGATTCCGAGACCATGGGCGAGTTGATCGTGGGCTGCGCGGGCGGCCTGGACGCCAACATCACGCTCGACTACCAAACCGCCCCCATCGCCCCCGGCTCCAAAGCCATGAGGCTGGATATCAAGGGGCTGAAGGGCGGCCACTCGGGCCTGGAGATCATCCTACAAAGGGCCAACGCCAACAAACTGATGGCGCGCTTTTTAAAACGCGCCGTCAAGGAGCACAACATCAGTTTGGCCTCCATCGACGGCGGCGGGCTGAGGAACGCCATCCCGAGGGAGGCGACCGCCGTCATCACCCTGCCCAAAGACGGCGACCACCTGCGCGCGGCCCTCAGGCAATTCGTCCATGAGATCGAGGCCGAATACAAAGACATCGAGGACACTATCTCCATCTCGTTGCACGACGCCGACCTGCCCGCCGCGGTATTCGCCCCCGAATCGGCGCAAAAACTCATCGACCTGATCTACGCGATCCCCAACGGCGTGATCCGCATGAGCCCGATCCCCGGGCTGGTCCAGACCTCGACCAACCTGGCCCGCGTGGTCAGCGACGGCAAGCAGGTCAAAATGCAATGCCTGCTGCGCAGCTCGGCCCGCTCTGAGAAATTCGACTTGGGCGAAGCCGTCTCGAGCGCCGTGACCCTGGCGGGCGGCAAGATCGAGCTCTCCGGCGCGTATGACGGATGGGTGCCCGACATGGACTCCGAAATCCTGAAGATCGCCAGCAAAAGCTACGAGACGCTCTACGGCGAACTGCCTGAAGTACAGGGAATCCACGCCGGGTTGGAGTGCGGCATCATCGCCGGGGTCTATCCCGGTCTGGACATGGTCTCGATGGGCCCGACCATCAAGTACCCCCACTCCCCCGACGAAAAGGTCGAGATCGACTCGGTCGACAAGTTCTGGGTCTTTCTCTGCCACACGCTGGCCAACCTTCCCCAATAAGCGATGGAGCAGCAGGATAAATGGTTCGCCATCGTCAACCCCGTGGCCGGGAGCGGCAAGGGGTTGACCGATTGGCCCTTGATCAGCAAGCTTTTACGCGACCACCACATCCCCCACGAGTACGTCTTTACCGAGCGCAAGTACCACGCCATCGAACTGGCCGTGGAGGCGGTCAACAACGGCTTCCGCAAGATTTTGGTGGTTGGCGGCGACGGCACGATCCACGAGGTGGTCAACGGCCTGTTCATCCAGAAACAGGTCCCGACCCAGGAGGTCCTTCTCTCGGTGATCGCCGTGGGGACGGGCAACGACTGGATCCGTATGTTCGGCATCCCGCTGAAGTATTCCGAAGCGATCAAGGCCATTGTGGCAGGCCACTCCTTCCTGCAAGACGTCGGCACAATATCCTACTACAAAGCAAGTTACAAGCAGTCCCGCTACATGGCCAACGTGGCGGGCGTGGGCTTCGACGCGTATGTCAACCGCCGCTACAACCACCTCAAGGAGGAGGGTGTCAAGGGCAAATGGATGTACATCTGGAGCACGCTGAAAGCTGTCCTCTCCTACTCCTCCACCGGCGTAAAGATGTGGGTCGACGACCAACTGGTGGTCAACGATCTGGTTTACAGCGCGACGATCGGCATCGGCAAGTACAACGGCGGCGGTATGCTCCAGGTCCCCGACGCGGTGGCCGACGACGGTCTGCTTGACCTGACCATCATCCGGAATATCAGCAAGGTGGGCGTTATGTCGCGTTTCCGCTCGCTCTACAACGGCAAGATCTACAAACTCAAGACCACCTCGCTGAATCGGGGCCGCAGGATCCGCATCGAATCCTCGCCCGAGATCGCCGTGGAGGTCGACGGGGAAGCCCTGGGCTACTCGCCTTTCGAATTCGAGATCATCGACCGCGCCGTCCGCGTGGTGGTCGCCGAGCGTTTTTTGCAGGCGCAGCAGCTCGCGTAGTCCAATAAATGAGTTGATTGAAATCAGTGTGTAACAGATAAATAAGTGTGTATGGAAGATTCGTTGATCACCGTCATTGCCTTCAATTTTCCCCATGAACTGACCATGCCCCGGAGCCTGCTCGAGTCCGAGGGCATCGAGTGCTTCGTCCCCGATGAGTACATGAGCGACACGATGCCGTTCAGGACCAACGCCATGGGCGGTATCCGCCTGCAGGTGCGGGAGTCCGACGCGTTGCGCGCCTACGAGATACTGCGCGAGGCGGGCTATATAAAGGAAGAAGAGCCGAACGCATTGGACCGTTGGCTCGACAAGCTCCACACGGGAGTACGAAAAATTTTCGGAAGGAAGAAGTAACTCCGGCTACGCTACGGCGGGCAGTCTTCGGTCAAGCCCAAACCAAAGCCCGGCTCTTTCACTCCAGCACCATCCCCTCGATCCCGCGCATTCCGCACAGGAATTCCAGCGCGCTCATCCGGCGTTTCCCTTCCGGTTGCAGGTCCTCGATCCGGAGGTAGCCGTCCGCACAGGCTACTTTCAAGGAGGCCCTTCCATCTGCCATGAGCGTCCCGGGCGCCGGAAGAGGCGTCGCGATACAGTCGATCCGGGAACCGGAATCCGCCCTGATCCCGGAACTACCCGTGCCAGGCCCGCCGGAACGCTCCGCACCCGCCGAGACTTCGTAAATTTTAAGCTGCCCCTCCCCCATCCTGCACCAGGCGCCGGGATAGGGTGACAAGCCCCGGACCAGGTTGCGCACCTGTTCGCAGGACCTTGAAAAATCGATCCGGCAATTCTCCTTGTTGAGCTTCGGGGCGGGCTTTAACACCGCCTCGTCGTAATGCAACTGACTTTCAGGCGTATATCCGCCCTGCTCTATGCGTTTCACGCTCTCGACAACCAGCTCGCTCCCCACCTCCATCAACTTATCGTGCAGCGTGCAGGCGTCGTCCCGCTCCGTAATCGCCACCTCGCGCCGCATCAAAATATCCCCCTTGTCGATCTCGTGGTTGAGCATAAAGGTCGTTACGCCTGTAACTTTTTCGCCGTTGATGAGCGCCCAGTTGATCGGGGCGGCCCCGCGGTACTGCGGCAGCAGGGAGGCGTGCAGGTTGAACGTCCCCAGCCTGGGCGCGCTCCAGATTACCTCGGGCAGCATTCGAAAGGCGATCACAATGCCCAGATCGGCATCGAGCGCCTTGAATTGCGCCACAAACTCCGGATCCTTGAGCTTTTCGGGCTGCAAGACCGGCAACCCCACGCTCAGTGCGTACTCCTTGACCGCGCTCCGGCGCAACTGCAACCCGCGCCCGGCCGGTTTGTCGGGAGCCGTAACGACCGCCGCAATGTCATAGCCGGCCACGACCAGCCGCCGCAACGAAGCCACGGCAAACCCGGGAGTCCCCATAAACACGATCCGCAGCCCCTTAGGCATATAAACTAATTCTTTACGTGCAACATCCCAAGTTGGTGTCCCATAATGGATTCCTTCTCTTCGAGATACCGCAGGTTATACTTATTCGGCGCGATCACCAAAGGGATGATCCCCGCGATCGAGAGCCCGTAACCTTCCAGTCCCGCGCGTTTCAACGGGTTGTTGGTCATCAGTTTCATCCGCGTGATGCCGATGTCGTGTAGGATGCTCGCCCCGACGCCGTAGTCGCGCTCGTCGACCCCGAACCCGAGGCTGATGTTGGCCTGCGCCGTATCCTGCCCCTGCTCCTGCAACTTGTAGGCTTTCAGCTTGTTGGTCAGCCCGATCCCGCGGCCCTCCTGGTTGAGGTAGACCACCGCCCCGCGCCCTTCGGCCTCGATCAGCCGCATGGCCTCATGGAGCTGGGGCCCGCAATCGCACCGGCACGACCCGAAGATGTCGCCCGTCACGCAGGAGGAGTGCATCCTTACCAGAACCTCGTCGCCGGGTTTCCATTCGCCTTTGGTTAAGGCCAGGTGCTCCAACCCGTTGCTTTTCTGGATGTAAGAGGTCAGTTTGAAGTGGCCCCACTGGGTGGGCATATCGACGGTCTCCCCGCGCGTGATGATCGATTCGTTCTTCAAACGGTAGGCGATCAAATCGGCGATCGACACGATCTTCAGCCCGAATTTGCGCGCGATTTCCCGAAGTTGCGGCAGGCGCGCCATCGTCCCGTCCTCGTTCATGATCTCCACCAGCGCCCCGCCGGGTTTGAGCCCCGCCAGCCGCGCCAGGTCGACCACCGCCTCGGTGTGCCCCGGCCGCCTGAGAACGCCCCTCTCGCGTGCCCGCAGGGGGAAGATATGCCCCGGCCGCCCCAACTCCTCGGGACGGGTATTGGGATCGACCAGCGCCTGGATCGTCTTGCTGCGGTCGGAGGTCGATATCCCCGTCGTGCAGCCGTGGCCCACCAAATCGACCGAGACCGTGAACGGCGTTTCGTGCAGCGAAGTGTTGTGGCCCACCATCAGCGGCAGGTTCAGCTCCTCGCAACGGCTCTCGGGCAGCGGCGCGCAGATCAGCCCGCGGCCGTGGGTGGCCATAAAGTTGACGATCTCGGGCGTGATCATCTCCGCCGCCACGATGAAATCGCCCTCGTTCTCCCGGTCCTCGTCGTCCACCACGATCAGGATACGGCCCTGCCGGATCTCCTCGATCGCTTCCTCCACACTGTTCAGTATCTTTTCGTTATCCATTTGCTCGTTTCTGTTTGGGGACAAATACCCTGATAAAAAATCCCTTGACTTTCTTGTATTGATTGATGTACCACTCGGGGTTGAGGATGTTCGAGTCGTTGGTCGCCTTGTAGGTCAAAAAGATGGCGATCGGCGCGAGGATAAAGGTCGAGAACCACATCCCCCAGAACGAGATCCAGGTCCCCTCGCGGGCCAGTTTCTCTCCGGTCATGCTGATGATGTAGTAGATCACGAAGAACAACACCGACACCACGATCGGCATCCCCAGCCCGCCCCGCCGGATGATCGCCCCCAGGGGCGCGCCGATCAGAAAGAAGATCATGATCGACACCGGCAGCGACATCTTCCTGTGCCACTCGGCCTTGTAGCGGTAAAGCTGGTTGAGCGCGTCCTTGGAGGTCTCCTCGTCGAAGGAGATGGCGCTGCGCGAGTTGTTGGCCAAATTGAGGGCCTCCTCGTACACCTTCTTTTTCTGGTAAACGTCCATCCCGACGATCGAGTCCATGATTATCGTCTTTTTCTCGTGCAGCCCCTCGACCTTCAACGAGTCGTAGACCAGCGAAATATCCTTCGAAAAGAGGTAATTCTTCAAAAACGGCTCATAAGAGGCGACCGAGGCCCTGTCGGTCATCAGTTGCAGCGAGTCGATGCCGGTCTGGAGTTCGACGATGTTCTTGGTCTGGCTGTTGGAGATCATCGACTGGTCGGAGTGCTCCATCGCGAAGCCCGCCACGGGCGTGACGATATCCTGGTCGGAAAAGGCGTTGCGGTTGAGCGTGCTCTTGTCGTACCACTGGTAGTTGCGCGTCTGCTCGTAGCTCTCCCCGTTGTAGAGGGTGATGAGCAGGTATTTGCGGTCGTCCGACAGGCGGATGTACCCGCTCTTGGCCGTCGTGACGGTCATGTTGCCGTTGTACTCGCGCGTGTCGTAGATCAAAATGTCGGTCAGCAGGTTGGTGTTGGGGTCCTGGTGTCCCACCCGGATGCTCATGTTGGGCACCCCATTGAAAAAGATCCCGTCCTTGAACTCCAAAGCCTGCTTCTGCTGCCGTATATCGTAGATCAGCGTGTAGAGCTTGCGCGTGGAGTAAGGCACCAGGTTGTTGGCCACGAAGAAACTGGCGACCGCCACGAAGATCACCACAAAAACCAACGGTTTAAGGATATTGGGCAGCGACATCCCCGCCGACTTCATGGCCAGCAGTTCGTAATTCTCGCCCATGTTGCCCATCGTCATAATGGCGGCCAGCAGCGTGGCCAGCGGCAGCCCCATGGGGATCAGCGTGGGCAACACGTTGATCATGAACTCAAGGATCACGCTGAATCCCAACCCCTTACCCACCAGTTCGTCGATATACCGCCACATGAACTGCATCAGCAGGACGAACATCACGATAAAGAACGTGAGGATCATCGGCCCGAGGTAGGACTTGAGGACGAACTTGTGGATGGTTTTCATCTAAACCTTGACTTTTGCCGCCCAAAGGTACAAAATGATCCTGAAAAAACGCAATCGGCCGGGATGCGAGGTGTCATCTTCGTCTTATCATTAGAAGGTAAAACACCAATGCGCATCCAATAACGCCCAATCCACCCCAGTTCGTTCCCCGATCGGAAAAAATGCTGGCGGCGGCGACAAGGCAAATAAACCCGGCGGACAGGATGTAAACGATCCACCGGAACTCTTTTGTGGCATAAAAGCCGCCGCTCTTTTTTATTTCTCGGGCTTCTCCCTCCGGGGCGTTTTGTTTGAGGCAGCGATTCGCCCATAGGGGAAACTCCGCGTGTAGTTTTTCGAAGTCATCCTCCGGGAGGATACTTATTTTGGTTATTTTATATCTTCCGTCAGGTATCAGGTTGATGATAAAACTGTCAAAGAACCTGTCCGGCATAAAAACGTAGTCATCCACCTTGCTCCAGGGTATTTCTATGTCTTTTTCGAAACTGAGGAAGAATCTTTTCTCCCAGATATGCAAAAAAGCCTCTTCGGTAAAGATCACTTTGGCTTTGGCTCTTGCAATCCAACACGCCACAAAAAATATCAGTATCAGAGCGGCTGCAAACCCAAGAATGAAGATAACCCCATTGACGGTTTTTGGCAAACGATCGGTAAGCAGTCCAAGAGGGAGTAAAATCGCAATAAAAGCGATTATAAATCGGCTTATCGAATAGATGGTTATATGAAATTCCTTGGAATTCATAAGCGGTTTGATGCCGACCGGGATATGGCTCTTTTGGGTAACAATTTTACCGCAATCAGGGCAAGGGTCAGCACAATGATCGCCGATGCCCCCGCCGGGACGTTCCAGCGGTAGCTGACCATCAGCCCGACCAGGTTGCCCGCCACGGCCACCAGGGGCGCCCAGAGCGTGATCTTCCGGTAGGATTTTTCGAACACGTTGACGATCGTGGCCGGGATGGTCAAGAGCGAGATCAGCAGTACGATCCCCACCGCCTTGATCGAGAGCACGATCGTTACGGCCGTCACCGCCGCCATACCCAGCAGAATGGGCTTCACACCCAACCCGCTCCCCGTGGCGAAATTCCTGTCGAAGGCCACGAAGTAGATGCTGCGCAGGAAAAACGCCGCGATCAGGAGCTGCACCCCGACCAGTATGGCCAGCGAGAGCAGCCCCGCGCGGGTTACCGTTAATATATTGCCGAACAGGAAACTCATCATATCGGGCGCGTACCCCGGCGTCAAATAGAGGAAGATTACCCCGACGGCCATCCCCACCGACCAGACGATCCCCGTGGCCGAGTCCTCGCGCATGGTGCCCCGGTCCGCCGCGACCTCGATCCCCAAGGCGGAAAACAGCGCGAAGACCATCGCCCCGAGGGTGGGGTTGATGCCCAAAAAGTGGGCGATGCCGATCCCCCCGAACGAGGCATGGGTAATCCCGCCGCTTAGGAAAACCTGCCTGCGGCACACCACGTAGGTCCCCGCAATGCCGCACGCGATGCCCGAGAGCACGGACGCCGCCAAAGCGTTCTGCAAAAACTCGTAGTGGAGTATGTCGTGGATCATGCCCATAGGTTGCGCAAAATTACCAAATTTCCTTATAACCTTGCTAAAATGTATGCGCTCTTATTAACTTTGTGCCCACATTATGCCTGCAAAAATCCCGCCCCGCCACGTTTCGATCTACACGCTCGGTTGCAAACTCAACTACGCCGAGAGTTCGGCTTTGATGCGCCAATTCGAAGCGACGGGCTACCGCCGCACGCCCGCGGGTGCAAGCCCCGATATCTGCGTGGTAAATTCCTGCACCGTAACGGCAGCCTCGGATAAGAAATCCCGCAATTTGTTGCGCCGCCTCGCCCGCCAATACCCCGACGCATTGATCGTCGCCACAGGCTGTTACGCCCAGTTGAGGCCCGGAAACGTCGCGCAGATCGAGGGGGTCGGCCTGGTCATGGGCAACGACCGGAAAGGCTCGCTGGCCGATTTCGCCGCCCTGCTCGTCCAGATGCGCGGCGACGAGCCTTACGACGTTGTGATCCCCGCCGAAATATCGACAGACACTTTTTTTTGCGCCTATTCGACCGTGGAACGGACCCGCTCTTTCCTCAAGGTCCAGGACGGCTGCGACTACCATTGCTCCTACTGCGCCATCCCCTACGCGAGGGGCCGCAGCCGCAACATCCCCATCGCCGAGTTGGTCGGGCAGGCGCAACGGATCGCCGAAGCCGGACACCGCGAGATCGTGCTTACGGGGATCAACACG